>JAXIYC010000001.1:0-5942 GCA_036304725.1 Collinsella sp.
AGCAAGAACCGGCTGCGCAGCATCCTGCTGGAATCGTGCCCCGCCTTCGAGGCGTTGGTCGACCTGTCCGACGGTCCCCAGCTGAGGCTCATGGCATCCCTCGGCGGGGCCTGGTCGGTGGCCGACGCCGGGCCCCGCAGGGCGGCGGCGCTCACGCGCGGGGCGGCGCGCGGCAAGATCGAGGCCCTCGTCCGCTCGACGGCCTCCTCGACAAGGCCGGATGCGTCGGTCGTCGCCGCCGAGGACCGGGCGGTGAGGCTGCTCGCGCGCAGGATCTCCGAGAACTCGGCGGAGATCGATGTGATCACGGCGGAGATATCCGCCCTCCTCGAGGGCGACGATACCTACCGATGCCTCCTGACGGTGCCGGGGATCGGCCCCAAAACCGCTTCCGAGCTCGCGATCTCCATCGACATCGAAGACTTCCCAAGCCACGACAGGCTCGCGTCGTACTGCGGCCTGGCGCCGCGCAACCGCCAGTCGGGGACCTCGATCTCCTCGGTGACGGCATCGCGCCAAGGCAACAAGAGGCTGAAGAACCTGCTCATATTCTCGTGCAACTGCCTTACCCGGACAGAGGGAAGATGGGGCGATTACTACGCTAGGTGCCGAGAGCGGGGCATGCCGCACGGCAAGGCGCTCAAGGCGCTGGCACGAAAGAGGCTGAAGGTCATCTACGCGACCATGCGGGACAGGGTGCCCTACGCCGCCTAGTCGAAGCGCTCCGAACAGATTGGAGCCCATCGGCCGAAAGGCCTGGCGTTAGCATGTCGCGATTCAATCTCGAAAACAGCATTGCCCAGTTGACAAAACTATAGGAACACCCCCCGCGCGCGAGGACGTGCCCAAAGCGGCAATACTGATTGATTACGGAAGGGCATCTCAGGGTGCAATCGATATACTATTTGTCCAAATGAAAGGAAACCCATGCAGCTATCTGAGCAGCTTCTGCACACGACGATTCGCATCGAAGCTTCGTTGGCCTCGGGAGGTTGCTCAGTTGGAACGGGTTTCTTTTTCAAGTTCTGCGACGACGGAAAGACCTATGTGCCGGCAATCGTGACCAACAGGCACGTGGTCGAGGGCGCGTACGAGTATCGCGTCATCTTTTCGAGATCTGACGAGAACGGAAACCTGCTCAATATAAACGAGCAACTTACCATGCGGGGCTCCGAGAGCGACTGGATCGCACACCCTGACGAAAGTGTTGACCTGTGCGTCTTACCCATCGGTCCCGCACTGAATGGTTTTATCCGGGCGGGGAAGCATCTGCTTACCATACCGCTCAGCTTGGAGCTTCTGCCGACGGATAAGCAGATTCAAGACATGGGCTGTATGGACGAGGTGACCATGGTCGGATACCCCAACGGCATTTGGGATGAGGCCAACAACCTGCCGATCGTCCGTCGGGGTATCACGGCGACGCCCTATAGGTACGACTATCAGGGGCAGAAAGAGTTCCTGGTTGACATGGCGTGCTACCCGGGATCGAGCGGTTCCCCGGTCTTTCTCTACAACGAGGGTACTTATTTGGAGAACGATGCTGTGGTCATGGGCAAGAGGCTCTATCTACTTGGCATCCTTCGGGCTGTGCCCATCAGAACTCTTCTCGGAGACATCACCGTATCCACGATTGCCCACGTGAGCGTTCAGGACATGTTGAATCTCGGCATCGTCATCAAATCCGAGCGTCTGAGGGACTTCGATCCCATCGTGAGGGAACGCTTGAGCGTTTCTGGAAATTAGTATTTATTTGGCTCGCCCGCTCTGATGCCGCCCCCGCACAGCTGGTCGGCCTCGGCGTCCATCACCGCGTTCACGACCTGCTCGGCGAGGCGCCTGAGCAGCTCCTGCATGTCGATGGCGCCGTCGTCGAAACGGGGCATGGCGAGCATGTCCGGCGTCGGGTCTGATAAGATTTCCATAGCGGTCCTCGTCCTTTCCTAGAACCTGTTGTTGTGGTGATTTCAGATTCTAGGACGAGGGCCGCTCTTCGTTAAGCGGCCGCTGGGGCGTCACCCTTACACCAACATTTTCGACGCGATCGGCCGCTTCGTGGACTTCGTGCGCGACGTGTGTGCTGAGGATGCTCTGGAAGAGAATCTCCGTTTTGTGTCTGATGCCCTGGACGGTAAGTGCACGCCGCGTGAGATTATTCGCAACTACTTCCTCAAAGATTTCTACAAGGATCACTGCTCAACCTACCAGAAGCGCCCCATCTACTGGATGCTTGATTTCGGTAAGAAAAACGGCTTCAAGTGCCTTATTTACATGCATCGCTACCAGCCAGACCTGCTGGTCCGCGTACGCACTAATTATGTCCATGAACAGCAAGAACGGTACCGCACGCAGCTCGCTCACCTAGAGGAAGCCGTGGCACAAGTTGATATCTCGCAACGCGTAAAGTTGAACAAGCAGATCAAGAAGCTCAACGATCAGCTCGCTGAGACTATAACCTTTGGGGAGAAGATTCACCATTTAGCAGAACAAATGATTGCGATCGGACTGAGGGATAAGCGTGATCGATTTCGGCATCTTTACCATTGACGGGGTGAAGAGGTTCTTGTTCGACGCCCTGCGCATCGATGGGTGCGAGTTCGGAGATATGCAGCTGCGTTTTCGCAGCGACGAGGTTGGGACGTACGCCGATGTCCGGGAGAGGCTGGGGGAGTCCCTCGCCCCCGACGACCTGCTGCTGCACCTCAGGCACGTCACGGCCAACACGGATGGCTGCGCGTCCATTCGCGAGAGCGGGATTCTCGGAATCGGGGACGTGCTCTCGCGTCCTAGTGCGCTTACGCGTCTTTTCGAGGGCTGCGGGGTTCATTTCGACAAGGCGAGCCGAACCGTGTCTGTCGACGGGAGAAGGCTCAGCCTGGACCTGGTCGATGATGCCTTCCTCGGACGGGAGTCCTCGGAGCCGATAGATGGACTTCTGTACATTCTGGCGGAAGACTCCCTCGTGAACTCCTTCATCCACAAGTCGTGCATCCGGGAGTACTCCACGCTTTCGCGGTATCCCGAGGCCATATGGGCTCTGGAAGAGGTCGTCGGGCATGGGAACGAGGCGGTTTGGAGATGGAAGGACGCCGCGCGCCCATATGTTGTCGAGTTCACCGCGACTTTGAAGGAGCTCGATCTGTGTCGACTCCAGCCGGACGATGGGATGGGTTTTTGCAGGGCGGCGGTTTGAAGGAGTCCGTATTCAATAATCTGGTTTACCAGGCGCTCGGGGTCTGCGTGCGGGGTGCCCGCGAGGTTATCGCCTCCCTGCCTGCTGGCGGCGGGGTGCCCCGTCGTCGATCGTTCGGATAACCCCTCTGGATGAGTTCTGCGGCGACCCCGAAGCTGGCTTGGATTCCATGTGCGATAGGGAGGGGCGTTGTCGGATTTGCGACGAAGACGCTGTGGAGTCCCTGTCGGCGTTCCTTATCGCTAATGGGTATCTAGGGGAGGGCTTCTCGGGATAAAACGGGTTTCGCTTGGTCTAATGCGTAGGATGACCAGTTTCGTGTTGTCCCAGCAGGGAATCGCCCGACGGATCAGATTACGGAAACATGGGGTTCCGATGCATGGGGTAGGCGAGGGGTCGTCGCCCTGATGTGCGAATGAGCTTCACCCTGCTGTCGCATTCTGTCCGTATGGATAATGGCCGGCTTAAGGTGCCGGCCTCCTACCGGAGGAGGTTGCGACGTGCGCGCGATGATCGAGATTGAGTGGATGGACGGGCTTGTGACGAAGGTGCCGGAGTTCGCTCTGGGCGACGTATTCGGTGAAAGCGTTCAAGTAGAGCTAGATTTCAAGTTCGACGACGTGTCGGAGGGCCTCTGGGTCGAGGTGCGCCATCATAAACCGGACGAGGGCTCGGATGGCGACCCGCGCGAAAGGGCCTGTACGCTGCATGCGGACTGTCACTACGGTTTGGTCGACGCGGTCGACCTCGACCGTATCTTCTGCGTTCTCTTTGAGGGGCAGCCGAGGATCTGCCGCATCGCGGGGGAGCTCGTGAACCTCTCAAGGGCCTGTGCTATGGCTCAAGGTTGACGCGCTACTGAACGTTGTCGGTGCGCAGCCTCGCGTGGCGCTCGTAGGGGAAGTCCAGGTAGGTCAGCGCGTCGGCCTCTGCCTCCTGTTACCGTTCATGGGAAATCGGTCAATTGGGAGCGCGGTGGAAATCCTGGACCGTGTTCCTACGCTACAAGACCTAGGCTTCTTCGGTACTGCATCGGGCTCATATAGCCCAGGTCGCTCTTGCAGCGCTTGTCGCGATACCAGACCAGATAGGCGTACAGCATCTTCATGAATTCCCCCATGCCAACATCGTCCCAGCCCCTTCCGTAGAAGAGCTCCACCTTCAGCCTGCCGAAGCCCTCCGTCCTTGAATTGTCGGGTGAGCACCCCTTTCTCGACATCGAGCGCGCGAGGTCCTGGGCGGCGCATAGCCGATCCGGCCCTGCCACCGGTAGTGGCCGCCGCGGTCGCTGGCTTACGCCTTGAGGAAGCGCGCCCGGGACCTCGGCCCCTACGAGGCATCGGCATTGTGCCAGCTTCGATCGGAGGCGGGCTGCTCGAGCCTCATGACCGCATACGACCTCAAAGAGGACTTCTTCGACATCTACGACGAGCACCCGCTCTCGCGGGAGGATGCCGAGGATGCATTCGATGCGTGGAAGGCATCCATCCCCGATGACAAGGCCTACGATCCCTTCCGGGGGCTTGCGAAGGCCGTGGAGAACCACCGCGAGTTCATATTTAACTACCGGGATTGTCCGAGCCGCATCTCGAACGGTTACACGGAATGCGCGAACCGCCTCATCAACGAGACTAACATGATGGGGCGTGGCCACTCCTTCGAGACGCTGCGCGCGCGTACGCTCTATCGCAGTTTGTCCCGTCACAGAGGTATGGCCCTACGCCTGTCATCTCGGCTGTCGGAACAGGAGTGGGTGCGGTTACCCCAAGTGTCGCTACGACGCTGCCTATCGCACCCGCCTGTCCGCGGCCCGTGAAGGGTTATGTCTCACCGCTGACGAGCTCGCCGCCATGGTCGCGATTGCGGTCCCTTTGTTTAGGCGGGGGCAGAGTTACGAGACCATATGGGCCACACATGCTGACGAGCTTCCTGTGTGCGTGCGCAGTGCCTGCTCCTATCAGGAGAGGGACAGGCGCGCCTTACCTGCTTCTCCCGCGAAAGGACCGTATGAGGAAGCGTAAGCGCAGGGATGTCGAAGGTGCTGGGCGCGACGGGGTTGACCGCACTGGCCGTACCTACGCCGAATTCGAGGCGCTCTCGCTTGCCGACAGGTCGCGCGTGGTCCAATGTGACTCCGTTGAGGGCTACGAGCGCAACACCTACGACATCCTGAGCGCACACATCGTGGCCCGGGCGTTCCAAATCTATTTGCGCAAGCGTCATGCCAGCTCCGGCAGCCATCGTTGCCTGCCTCGACCATATAGAGAGTCTCATAGGCTCTGTTGCTGCCTTCGAGGCTATCTTCGGCATCCTGCTAGTCGATTGAGGAGTCGAGTTCGATGATTGGAAGGGCCTGGAGCGCTGGTGTCTCGAAAGCGGAGCTCGGCGCTGCCGCGTGTTCTGCTGCGACGCGATGAGATCCAACCAGTAGTCGGCATGTGAGCGCAACCACGAGCAGCTCAGGCGCATTCTGCCCAAAAGCCGTAGTGGCGGTGCTCTGAGCCCCTACGACGTTGTAGTATGCTGCAGCCACGTAAACTCTTGCCCGCTTGCTGGACTCGCTGGCAGGTGTCCATTCGAGCTCCTCGGAGACCTGTTGCTGTGCGGCATCGGATGATCGCTTCGGGCTGTCCCTCGACAGCGAGCTCGCCGTCTCGCCCGATAAGGGGTCATCCCCGACGGGGTGGTACCAGGCCTACGAGCGGGGCGAAGGCTCTTGGGCCGCCGGGTGTCAGTGGTAGCGTGAAAC
>JAXIYC010000002.1:0-44791 GCA_036304725.1 Collinsella sp.
AGGCAAAGGTTTCCCCGCCCTGCGCCCCGTGGTCGGTGAGGACCGACTACATGCCCGCGAGACCGCGGGCAGCGGTGGCGCACAGAAACGCCAAGGCTAGAATCACGAGCGAGCCCGCAATATCGGCCACCACGCCCGCAAAGCGACGCTCAAACAACCAGCTCTCAAAGTGCGGGGCGACGTTGCGCCAAACACGCCACAGCAAGATGCCCATACCGATGACGCCCGGGATATTGAGCAGTAGGATCTCGGAGCACAAAAGACCGATCAGGTTGCCGGCAACAAAACCAGCATCGCCCTCGCAGTATTTGCGGTAGACCATATACAGCATGTACGCCACAAACGGCTGCAAGCACGCAGAAATAAACGTAACCACCATCGAGGGCTCCTGCGAAAAGACCTCGGTGAGCTTATCCACGCTCGTGGCATCCTT
Source organism: Collinsella sp. (assembly GCA_036304725.1). Classification (GTDB taxonomy): domain Bacteria; phylum Actinomycetota; class Coriobacteriia; order Coriobacteriales; family Coriobacteriaceae; genus Collinsella. The sequence goes on from JAXIYC010000002.1 coordinate 434, forward strand.
AGAGGCCAGGAACAGGCCAATGACCACCACGGGCACCACGCCCAAGATAACCTCGACCAGAGTAAACAACTTAGCAGTCAAATCCTCACTAGCCGAATTCAAATGGGGCGCCCACTCAGGATGAGCATGCACGCCGACTTTCTTGTCCTTCTCAGCACGATCGGCCTTTTTACCCTCGGCAACCCGACGACCAGGATCCTTGCGAGTCCCCGCCGCAGCAACCCGAGCCCGAGACTTCTTACCCATAACCAACACCTCACAAGAGGAAACGAATAGCCAACGCTACCCAGTGTACCCTCTAAGCAACGTCACCGCCCCAACCGGCCCCCACAAAAACGTGCCGCCCCATAAGGGGCGGCACACAAACTTTTTTATCAGCTTTTCTGTAGCGAGCACGCGACGACCCAAAGCGGGCCGGGAGGGCCGGACTACCTTCCCTCAACGCGACCCTGCGAAGCCGTGAGCGAGGAGGGAAGGTAGTCAGGCCCTCCCGGCCCAGCTCACGCTAGCGCCAAGCGCTAGTAGTTCACCACCTGCTCCTCAAAGTACGCCTTCGGGTGGTTACACACCGGGCACACCTCAGGCGCCTCGGCACCAACGTGCAGGTGCCCGCAGTTCAGGCACTTCCACACCTTCACGCCCTCACGCTCAAACACCTCGCCCGACTCGATGCGCTCGACGAGTTTGTTGTAGCGCTCCTCGTGGGCCTTCTCGACGGCGGCGACACCACGGAACTTCTCGGCGATCTCGGCAAAGCCCTCCTCCTCGGCGGTCTTGGCGAACTCGTCGTACATCGTGGTCCACTCGTAGTTCTCGCCCGCGGCGGCGTCGCGCAGGTTGTCCAGAGTGCCCGGAACGGCGCCGTCGTGCAGATACTTAAACCACAGCTTGGCGTGCTCGGACTCGTTGCCCGCCGTCTCGGCAAAGATATTCGAAATCTGAACGTAGCCATCCTTCTTGGCCTTAGATGCGTAGTAGCGATACTTGGTGTGTGCCTGGGACTCACCGGCAAAAGCGGTCTCGAGGTTCTTCTTGGTTTGGGAATTCTCAAAATCCATAGGTGTACTTCCCTTCAACACGTGCCGCCCATAGGCTTTGAGCGACCTTGTCTTTAGGATGCCCTCAAGCCGCGAATTTAAACCTTACAATCCCGTTCTTCAGATTTGAGCGGGCTACACACTCAACCAACGATCGTCCTCGGCTCGGCAAAAGCCCTCGCGCTCCAGGTCAGCTAGAATGCCCGCGATCAAGTCGCACTCGACCGGCCCGCGACCGGCTGCCGCTTCCATCTCGTTAACGCCCACCACGGCATCAGCAAGCGTAATCCCCGCCGGCTGCCCATCGCGCGCCGCCAGCAGCATGCGCACGATATGCGCGCGCTTTTGGCGACGCGAGCCCTCAAACTTGGACTGACGACTATAGCCCGCCGAGCGCCTGGACGGATTGGGCAACGTCTTTTTTAGATATGCACCGTAATCTAGCAACGCGTAATACCACGCGCGTGGCGTGTCGGCATCGTCTTGAGGCGCGGCAAAGGGCGCAATCTCGTCCGCCGACGCACCGGGAGCCGCCGGACAAGCAGCCTGGATCAGCGGCACCAGCTCGCGATCGGGAACAGCCGGTACATCGGGAAAGAAATGATGCAAAAAGACCGTGCGCACGTTGGTCTCCAGATACACACCTGGAAGATCAAACGCAAACGACCGGATACCCTGCGCCGTTGCCGGGCCAATACCAGGCAGGGCGACCAGGTCACGCGTCTCGCGCGGAAACTCCCCGCCCCAATCCTCTACGACCCGTTGAGCGGCCCCATGAAGCGCCAGAGCGCGTCGGTTGTAGCCCATGCCCTGCCAAGCGTCCAAAACATCGGAAGGCGCGGCCTGGGCAAGCGCCTGCACAGTCGGAAAACGATCGAGCCACACCGGCATGCGCGCCTCCACACGCGGCACCTGCGTTTGCTGCAGCATGACCTCAGAAAGCCAAATGATGTACGGATCGCGTGTGCGGCGCCACGGAAGGTCGCGATAACGCAGGACCCCCTCCGAACGAATCATCGAACGAAAGGGGTCCTGAATCATGGCTATGCTCCTTATGCGGCGCTATTCCTCCCGGTAAGCACACGCGCAGGTGGCGTACTCGGGAAACGCTTCGCGGTCGGCGAACTTGGGATCGACGGCCGGGAACTGGCGATGAGCGACGATGTCGCCGAGCGAAACGGAATCGAGGTAGTCGCGCATCAACGCCTGAGCTCCGGCCCACAGGGGATGATAGCAGCACGCGCCCATGCGCGCACAGTCACCATCGGGCGCGGTGCAATCGTTCATAACCATAGGACCCTGAACGGCCTCGACGACCTGGCGGATAGTGACGTCGTCCGGACTAACCTTGAGACGCATGCCACCGTGGACGCCACGCAGGCTCTCCACAATACCGGCCTGGACCAAACCGTGCTGAATCGAGCGGGCAAACGAATACGGGACATTGACCTCTTCGGCAGCGGTGCGAACAGAAAGCAAACACTCCGGATCCTCGGCAAGCATCGCCAGCATACGAAGGGCGTAATCAGTCTTCCTCGATATGTCCATTTTTCCCCTTTCAAGGAATACGAACAGCTCGAACGAGCTCCGGGGCCGAGCTTGTGTCGAGACGCTAAATGACCGCCAGGACATCCAAATGGTAAATCGGATATCCACTGAGTGCCGCGCTTGGAGCGAAATGCATCAGATGCGGCGCACAGTGCAATTTAGTATAACCTAACCCCCTGTCTCGTAGAACAGGTGTTGCGCAACAAAGCTGTTGTTCAGACAGATATACTCATTAGATTTTACTTGCGTTCCCGAAGGCGCGGGGGTTCTGGGCGAAGATGCACCAGGGCGATCGTTCTATCAAAACAAAGTGCATCAAACGCAAAAAGCCACGTCCGAAGACGTGGCTTTAATTGCGTTGGCGGGAAGTACGGGGCTCGAACCCGCGACCTCCGACGTGACAGGCCGGCGCTCTAACCAAACTGAGCTAACTCCCCAGGCAGACGTTCGCGTTTGTTTCCGCTCGCGTGCGCTGCGGGGATTAGTATACACAGAAGTCTGTCCGGCGCGCAACAACTTTTTTGAAAAATTTTTTGGGGCCATCCGGGAGGGCTTCCGGGGCTGAGGGCGGGGGTTAAGTTTGCTGCTCTACAGTCCTGCGCAAGACGGAAAGCACATTAAGTGCTTTCCTTTGCGTGCGGAACTCGCGACAAACTTAAAACCTGGGCCGCCCGGGCCGGGGATCCGACGTGCTCGTCGGGGCAACGTTCCCTGCCAAAAAGGGACAGGTTAATTTTGGTCGGTTTTATCTGGGAAACGTGGCCGATTACTGTAGTCAGCATCTTTTTGCAGCATCTAGATCGACAACGTTTTCGGAAGTGCGGAGAAAATTCGCAAACCTCCAAGCAGACCGGCATATTTAACGACAAAACCGCAGCTCAGCAGTGGGTCAAATTTTAGGTGTGCTTAACGGTTCTGAGTTTTTCACCGCACTTCCGATGACCAGATGAATAGCGCCCGATCCAACCATCCATGTTTCGCAAAATAGGCCGCTTCCCCTAGTAGGAAGCGGCCCCAAATCTTACGAATAGACGATGGTAAAGGGCTCTTTCGTTTCGGTCTCCCCTGTTGATGTATACCTCACAATTTCAAGGGTTACCGAGACAACTTGATCGACATCAATCAACTTCGTTGGCACCCAGATGTTCTCTCCGCTATTGCGCCCATAAGAAAAATATAAGTTGAACACCCCTGCGTCGTCATCTTCGATAATCTGCTCCGATCCATCCTTGTAGCTGACGGTCAGCTTATTATCAACTGCTTCATAGCCCAAATCATCGATGTGCGTCTGGATGGAAAACGGGCTAATCTCAAGAGGCGAGTCACCGGAGCGGAGTTCCTTTGTATCGACGTACGCTCCAATATTGAACTCGGGTGTCGACGCCTCAAACCGCCTCGCACTCTCACCTTCACCCTCGGTCCAGTGGATATTCCAGGTGACAGCATGTTGCAAATCTCGCTCGCGATCCATAGCGGCAAAGTACATCGTGCCATTAATGACAGTATCGCTTGATGTGTCCTTATCAATTGTGCTGCGCGTGTCAGGCCATTCCTCGCCGAACTTCATATCGGGCGTGCCGATGCCCTGCTCTTCTTCACCATAGAGAACAAGTTCGCCAATCTCTGCTGCTGGCTTGTAGTAGTTAACTCCATTTGGATTGGACAACGTAAACGTCACGGCTCCGCAGCCGTTTTGGTCGATTGCCATCTCATGGATATCAAGCGTATAGCCGTTGCCCTCGACGGACAGATTAACCTCCTGGACTGCGCCTTCCAGGCTTTGGGGCGCGATGCCATCGCCAAACTCTCTGGTGTAGGTATATTTAGTTCCCGATGAGCCGCCGTTGGTCCAGGTAATGGAATCCCCGTTGCCGTGGTTTCCCCAGGCAGAGGCAAAATAGCTGGAATTGACGACGGCGTAGGCGACCCCTCCGGTCGCCAGCACTCCGGCAAGGCATCCGATCACGGCAACATACAGAGGCTTCGCGTGACCCTTTCGGCGAAGCGGCTCACCAGCAGCGGCATAAAGAACACGGTCAGCAAGATCGCTATCGGCTTGGACGGACTCGAAGGCCTGCTTGATTTGATTGGATTTCACGGTCGCCCTCCTCTAGGATGAACTTGAGCTTCGATCTGCCGCGAGCCAAACGCGTTCGAACAGTCGCGGCTGGCACATGCAATAACTCGGCAATCTCTGAGGTCGAAAAGCCCAGATAGTAATAGAGCATGATGGGAACACGGAATCGTTCCGGAAGTCGCATAACGTCTGACAGGACCGCCTTGGTCTCCTCCTGCGCCGTCGAAAGCGAATCGGCCAGGTTCTCAATATCCTCCACACGCCTCCATGGCTTTCGAAAGAGAGATTTGCATTCATTGATCGTGACCCGGATAAGCCATCGACGAAGATGTTCCCAGCTTTCAAATTGCGCATCGCTTTTGAGTAACTTCAGAAAGACGTCTTGAGCGACATCGTCGGCATCGGCACGATCGCGCAGATACGTCAATGCGATTCGAAACACGACATCCCTGTGATCTTCGACCGCCTGTCTAAAAGCTTGTTCTTCCATAATCACCTCCCGGTGACGTTAATGATTCTTGATGAGGCCCTCACCATAGATACGCTCTTGCCGGACGAAATGTTTCAAATTCAAGCAGGAAAAACCTACCAAAATAAACCTGTCCCTTTTTGGCAGGTTTTCTTCAGCAAAAAAGGCCCGCTCCCCTGTTGGGAAGCGAGCCTTTATAAGGGCGGTTAACGTACTAGGAAATTACTCCTCGTCGTTGTCCTTGGCCTCTTCGGCGTCGTCGGTGTCCACGAGCTGGTTGAGCAGCTCGTCGAGGGACGCCATGTCCTCGTTGATGGCACCGTTGGCGGGAGCCTTCTTGTCGTCGATCGGGGCGCCCAGGAGCTCCTCGTCGGCGTCGGCGTGATGCGTCGGAGCGGAGGTACCCAGCAGGATATCGTCCGGACCGTCGGGGCTAAAGACCATCTGCAGCAGCTGCGAGAGGTCTTCCTCGTCGGCAACGTCGTCGTTGTTCTCGAGGATGTAGAGCAGATCGTGGGCCTCCAGGCCGTCACGGAGCTCCTCGATTGCCTTGGCACCGATGCCATCGATGCGCAGCAGATCCTCCTCGGACTTACCGACCAGGTCGCCGACCGTCTCGATGCCGACCTCGCTGAACTTGTTGGTCCAGCGCTGCGACACGCCCAGGTCGTCGAACAGGTACAGGCGAGCCTTCTCGGCGGAGATGGTGTGGCCGTTGCGGGTGAACGAACCGTCAGCACCACCGAACTCGTCGTAGCCGGCCCAGTCGAGCTGCTGCGGGAGCTGCTCGTCCAGGTCCTTGAGCTCCACAGGAGCCCACTCGGGCAGCGACTTGGCGTTGGGCGAAGCCGGGCCGTCGATGTCCACGTAGCCGTCGGCCGTGCGATACGTCAGCTTGGCGTTGGCGTACGGCTTGAGGCCGGTACCAGCCGGGATCTTCTTACCGACGATGACGTTGGACTTAAGGTCGAGCAGGTGATCGACCTTGCCCTCGATGGCAGCCTCGGTAAGGACGCCGGCGGTACGGATGAACGAAGCGCTCGACAGCCAGGAGTCGATGTTGGACGCGACCTTGAGCGTACCCAGGATGACGGGCTCGGCCACGGGAGCCTGACCGCCCAGACGGGCAACGCGCTCGACCTCGTCGGCAAACTCGTAGCGGTCGACGTACTGACCAAGCAGGTACTTGGAGTCGCCGGGGTTGGTGATCTGAACGCGACGCAGCATCTGACGTGCGAGCACCTCGATGTGCTTGTCGTTCAGGTCGACGCCCTGGCTGGTGTAGACGTCCTTGACGCTCTCGACGAAGGTGTGCATCGTCGACTCGATGTCGGTCAGCTTGCGCAGGTTGCGGAAGTTGACGAAGCCCTTGGTGATCTGGTCGCCGGCGCGAACCTCGCAGCCGTCCTCGATCTCGGGCATAAAGCGCACCGAAGCGGGGACGCGGCGCTCGTCGAGGACACGGGTGTGATCCTCGGAGTCGGTGAGCGTCAGCACGTACTCGGACTTCTCGGGCTTAATCGAGAGGTGGCCGGAGTACGGAGCCAGCTCGGCCTCGCGACCCAGGATCTTCTCGTTGACGTTGCCGACGATATCGAACATACGGCTGACCGTAGGCAGACCCTGCGTAATATCGTCGACGCCAGCGACGCCGCCGGAGTGAATGGTACGCATCGTAAGCTGCGTACCGGGCTCGCCGATGGACTGGGCGGCAATAATGCCGACGGCAGTACCGATGGCGACCGGACGACGGGTGGAAAGATCCCAGCCGTAGCACTTCTGGCACACGCCGTACTTGGAGCGGCAGGTGAGCAGCGCGCGAAGCTTGACCTTCTTGAGGCCCGCATCGACCATCTTCTGGATGTCGGCGACCTTCTCGATGTAGCCGTCCTGCTCAAAGAGCACGGTGCCATCGGGAGCCACGACGTCCTCGATGAAGCAACGGCCGACGAGGTCGGTGTTGAGGTCGGTGGTGCCGGGAATGATGAGGTTGTAGGTGACGCCCTCGTGCGTACCGCAGTCCTCCTCGCGGACGATGACATCCTGGGCCACGTCGACCAGACGACGGGTCAGGTAACCAGAGTCCGAGGTGTGGGATGCGGTATCGACCAGGCCCTTACGGGCGCCGTAGGTCGAAATGAAGTACTCGAGCGGCAGCAGGCCCTCGCGGAAGTTCGCCTTAATGGGAAGGTCGATCGTCTCGCCGGACATGTCTGCCATCAGGCCACGCATGCCGCCGAGCTGACGCAGCTGGGTCTTAGAACCACGGGCGCCGGAGTCGGCCATCATGTACAGCGGGTTCTCCTCGTCGAACATGTCGAGCATGAGTGCTGCGACCTTGTCGGTACAAGCGGTCCACTCGTTAACGACTTCGATGTGGCGCTCCGTCTCGTTGATGAAGCCCTCCTCGAAGTACTCGTTGATCTGGTCGACGTTGGCCTGGGCGCGATCGAGCAGCTCCTGCTTCTCGGCAGGGATGAGAGCGTCCCACACCGAGATGGTGAGGCCGGCGCGGGTAGCGTAGTGGAAGCCGGAGTACTTGATGGCGTCGAGGATCGGACCGACCTTGGCCTCGGGATAGCGATCGCAGCAGTCCGCAACCAGCTTGGCCACGTCGCCCTTGACCATCTTGTAGTTCATGAACTCATAGTCTTCGGGCAGGCACTGGCGGTTGAAGATGATGCGGCCGATAGAGGTCTCGAAGCGCGCGGTCTTGTTGCCGGTGACGTCGTAGTCGACGAACTCGTTCTTGCCGTTCTTGACGCGGAAGATACGGGTGCCGTCCTCGTTGATGACGTTGGCATCGGCAGCGGACACGCGGACCTGGATCTTGGCCTGCATGTCGACCTCGGAGCGGCAGTCATAGGCGTGCAGCGCGTCGTCGAAGCTCGAGAACACGTGGTTCTCGCCCGGCAGACCCTCGCGAACCTGGGTGAGGTAGTACACACCGATGATCATGTCCTGCGAAGGGATGTTGACCGGCTTGCCGGATGCCGGCGAGCGCAGGTTGTTCGCAGAGAGCATGAGCACGCGGGCCTCGGCCTGAGCCTGGCTGGACAGCGGCACGTGGACAGACATCTGGTCGCCGTCGAAGTCGGCGTTGAAGGGCGAGCAGACCAGCGGATGCAGGTGGATAGCCTTGCCCTCGACCAGCACCGGCTCAAAGGCCTGGATGGACAGACGGTGCAGGGTCGGTGCACGGTTGAGCAGCACGACGCGGCCGTCGATGACCTCTTCGAGGATATCCCACACAAAGGTGGCACCGCGGTCGATAGCGCGCTTGGCGCCCTTGATGTTCTCGACCTTGCCAAGCTCGACCAGGCGCTTCATGACGAAGGGCTTGAAGAGCTCCAGCGCCATGGTCTTGGGCAGACCGCACTGGTGCAGCAGCAGCTTGGGGTCGGTAACGATTACCGAACGGCCGGAGTAGTCGACACGCTTACCCAGCAGGTTCTGACGGAAACGACCCTGCTTGCCCTTGAGGGCCTCGGCGAGCGACTTGAGCGGGCGACCGCCACGGCCAGAGACCGGGCGACCACGACGGCCGTTGTCGAACAGGGCGTCCACGGACTCCTGGAGCATGCGCTTCTCGTTGTTCACGATGATCGCAGGGGCGTCCAGGTCGAGCAGGCGCTTGAGTCGGTTGTTACGGCTGATCACGCGACGGTACAGGTCGTTGAGGTCGGACGCGGCGAAGCGGCCGCCGTCAAGCTGGACCATCGGGCGCAAATCGGGCGGAATGACCGGAATGACGTCCAGGATCATGTTCGCGGGGCTGTTGCCGCCCTTCAGGAAGGCGTCAACGACCTCGAGGCGCTTAACGGCCTTCTCGCGCTTCTGCTTCTGGGAGTCCTCGTCGGCGATGATGGCCTTGAGCTTCTCGGCCTCGGAAGGGAGGTCGATGGCAGCGAGCAGGTCGCGGACGGCCTCGGCACCCATGCCACCCTTGAAGTACATGGAGTAGTAACGGGTCATCTCACGGAACAGCGGCTCATCGGAAATGAGGTCGCGCTCGCTGAGCTTCATGAAGGCGTTGAAGGCGTCCGTGCGGAGCTGCTTCTCGTCCTTGCACTCTTCCTCGATGTCGACGATGCCAGAGGCGATCTCCTCGGGGGTCAGCGGCTCCTCGTCGGAGAACTCGTCAAAGTTCTCGGGGTTGCCTTGCTCCTTGAGGGACTCAATCTGGCGGGCGCACTCGGCATCGATCTCTTCCAGATCGGCGGCGAGCTCCTCGCGCAGGTCGTCGGCGTCGGCCTCGCGAGCCTCGTAGTCGACCTCGGTGATGATGTAGCTGGCAAAGTACAGAACCTTCTCGAGGTCCTTGGACTTGATGTCGAGCATACGGCTCATCGGGAAGCTCGTGGGGCTCTTGAAATACCAGATGTGGGACACGGGAGCGGCGAGCTCGATGTGGCCCATGCGGTCGCGACGCACCTTGGCCGAGGTGACCTCGACGCCGCAGCGCTCGCAGACGATGCCCTTAAAGCGGATGCCCTTGTACTTGCCGCAGGAGCACTCCCAGTCCTTGGCGGGACCGAAGATCTTCTCGCAGAACAGGCCGTCCTTCTCGGGCTTGAGGGTACGGTAATTGATGGTCTCCGGCTTCTTGACCTCACCGTGCGACCAGGAACGGATCTGGTCGGCGGAGGCAAGGGAGATCTTTACCGAGTCAAAATCAGTAGCTTCGAAATCTGCCACAGTCAACTACTCCTTATCAGTGGTCGTGGCGGCGACAGCCTCGGGTGCCTCGGCGGTCTCGGCATCCTCGGCCTCGACGTCGGCGTCAACGCCGGCGAGCGCAGCCAGGTCGTCGAGAGCAGAGGTCTCCTCGGCGGTCACAGGGGCGGAGGCGTCCTCGTCGGCATCGTGCATGGGCTCGATGTCCAGTGCGAGGGAGCGAATCTCCTTGACGAGAACCTTGAAGGACTCGGGGATACCCGGGACAGGAACGTTCTCGCCCTTGACGATGGACTCGTAGGTCTTGACACGGCCCACGGTATCGTCGGACTTGACGGTCAGGATCTCCTGCAGGACGTTGGAAGCACCGTAAGCGTACAGTGCCCAAACTTCCATCTCGCCGAAGCGCTGGCCGCCGAACTGAGCCTTGCCGCCCAGAGGCTGCTGGGTAACCAGGCTGTAAGGGCCGGTCGAACGGGCGTGGATCTTGTCGTCGACCATGTGGCCGAGCTTGAGGATGTAGGACGTACCCACGGTAATGGGCTCGCGGAACTCCTCGCCGGTGCGGCCGTCGAACAGGCGGGTCTTGCCGCGCTCGTCAAGCTGGGTGACGAACTCGGGGCGCATGTGATCGCCAAAGGCAGCGGTAGCCTTGTTGAGCATGTTCTTGTTGGCACGACGAATGACCTCGGCGATCTCGTCCTCCTTGGCGCCGTCGAAGACAGGCGTGGCGGTGAAGAACGGACCGGGGACGTACTTGTCGGAGTCGGCCTGCTCGGTATCCCAACCGCAGGCAGCAGCCCAGCCAAGGTGGCACTCGAGCAGCTGGCCGACGTTCATACGCGAAGGAACGCCCAGCGGGTTGAGGATAACGTCGATCGGGGTACCGTCAGCCATGTAGGGCATGTCCTCGACCGGCAGAACGTTACAGATAACGCCCTTGTTGCCGTGGCGGCCGGCGATCTTATCGCCCTGCTGGATCTTACGACGCTGGGCGACGTAGACGCGCACCTGCTCGTTGACGCCGGGGGCCAGGTCGTCGCCGTTCTCGCGGCTAAAGCGGACGACGTCGATGACGCGACCGTAAGCGCCGTGAGGCATCTTAAGGGAGGTGTCGCGGACGTCGTGGGCCTTGGCACCGAAGATGGCGCGCAGCAGGCGCTCCTCAGCGGTCAGAGCGCTCTCGCCCTTAGGCGTGACCTTGCCGACCAGGATGTCGCCAGGGCCGACCTCGGCGCCGATGCGGATGATGCCGTCCTCGTCGAGGTTGGCAAGCATGTCCTCGGAGAGGTTCGGGATCTCGCGGGTGATCTCCTCGGGGCCGAGCTTGGTGTCGCGGGCGTCGATCTCGTGACGGGTGATGTTGATGGTCGTCAGCAGGTCCTCGGCCACCAGGCGCTCGGACACGACGATACCGTCCTCGTAGTTAAAGCCTTCCCACGGCATGTAGGCCACGGTGAGGTTCTGGCCCAGTGCGAGCTCGCCATGATCGGTCGAAGGACCGTCAGCCAGGGGCTCGCCCTGCTCAACGGTGTCACCAACGCGCACAAGCGGACGGTGGTTGATGCAGGTGGACTGGTTGGAGCGCTGGTACTTGGCCAGGTGATACTCGTCCATGCCGCCGGCATGCTTGACGATGATCTTGGCGGCGTCGGCAAAAATGACCTCGCCGGCGTTCTTGGCCAGGGTGACCTCGCCGGAGTCCAGGGCGGCGCGACGCTCCATGCCGGTACCGACATAGGGAGCGGCAGGGTGAACCAGCGGCACGGCCTGACGCTGCATGTTGGCGCCCATCAGCGTACGCTTGGCGTCGTCGTGCTCGAGGAACGGGATCAGCGTGGCTGCGACGGAGAGCATCTGACGCGGCGAGACGTCCATGTAGTCGACGTCCTCGACGGGCACGTCGGCGGGAGCGCCGAAGGAGCCGTCGAAGTCGCGGGTACGGGCGATCACGGTGTGCGGGCGGACAAGTTTGCCCTCGGCATCGGTCGTGATGAACTCGTTGGTCTTGGGATCGAGCGGCGTGTTGGCCGGCGCGATGACGTGCTTCTCTTCCTCGTCAGCGGTCATCCAGTCGATCTGGTCGGTGGCAACGCCGTTCTCGACGCGGCGGAACGGAGCCTCGATGAAGCCGTACTCGTTGACGCGGGCGTAGAGGGCGAGCGAGCCGATCAGGCCGATGTTGGGGCCTTCGGGGGTCTCGATCGGGCACATGCGGCTGTAGTGCGAGTTGTGAACGTCGCGGACGGCCGTCGGCACGTTGGTGCGGCGGCTGGAGCCGGACTTGTGGCCGGCAAGACCGCCAGGGCCGAGTGCGGACAGACGACGCTTGTGGGTCAGACCGGTCAGGGGGTTCGCCTGGTCCATGAACTGCGAGAGCTGCGAGGAACCGAAGAACTCCTTGATGGAGGCCACGATCGGGCGGATGTTGATGAGCGACTGCGGGGTGATCTCGTCGATGTCCTGGGAGCTCATGCGCTCACGGACGACGCGCTCCATACGGCTCATGCCGATACGGAACTGGTTGGCGACGAGCTCGCCGACGGTGCGAATGCGGCGGTTGCCGAAGTGGTCGATGTCGTCGACCTTGAAGCCCTGCTCGCCAGCAGCGAGGGACAGCAGGTAGCGCAGCGTCGCGACGATATCCTCGTCGGTGAGCACCGTGACCTCTTCCTCGGTAGTGAGGTTGAGCTTCTTGTTGACCTTGTAACGACCGACACGGGCCAGATCGTAGCGCTGCGGGTTGAAGAGCAGGCCCTCGAGCAGGCTGCGGGAAGCGTCCACGGTGGGAGGCTCGCCCGGGCGCAGGCGACGGTAGATCTCGATGAGGGCGTCCTCGCGAGTGAGGGCGGTGTCGCGCTCCAGGGTGCGCTTGATCACATCGGAGTTGCCGAGCAGCTCGATGATGTCGTCATTGGTGACGGCGATGCCAAGGGCGCGCAGGAACATCGTGGCGCTCTGCTTACGCTTACGGTCGATGGAGACCATGAGCTGGTCGCGCTTGTCGACCTCAAACTCAAGCCAGGCACCGCGGGACGGGATGATCTGGGCCTTGTAGATCTGCTTGCCCGAATCCATCTCGGAGCTGTAGTACACGCCCGGGGAGCGGACGAGCTGCGAGACGACGATACGCTCGGTACCGTTGATGATGAAGGTGCCCTGATCGGTCATCATGGGGAAGTCGCCCATGAAGACGAGCTGCTCCTTGATCTCGCCGGTCTCCTTGTTGGTGAGACGGACGTCGGTCAGAAGCGGGGCCTGATAGGTCATATCCTTCTCGCGGCACTCCTCGACGGTGTGCGCGGGGTCGCCGAACTGATGCTCGCCGAAGGTAACCTCGAGAACATGGTTCTGGCTCTGGATGGGGCTGGATTCCTTGAACGCCTCACGAAGGCCCTCGTCCTTAAAACGCTCAAAGGATTCCCTTTGAACAGAGATAAGGTTGGGGAGCTCCATGGCCTCCGGGATTTTCCCGAAGCTGACGCGCTTGCGCTCAGTGGCAGTGTATGCGTAGGTCACCAGGTTTTTCCTCCTTCACGGAAATGCTCGGTGGGTTGGCGAGGCATAGCTTCGCCAGTTATCGCAACCTAATAGTTTATCAGGTACCGACCGTTGGGCAAGAAAAGCCTTGACGCGATTGAGTTTTTGGAGTAGCAAAGTTTTTCGACAGAAAACACGCAGGTAGATGTATGTATATCGAACATCTGTTCATATATTTTCTGTGAACGAGACTGCTCGTGCTGACCGCTGAATGACGGAATGGCGGCGAGGGTTGGCCGGGCGGAAACTGCGTCCCGTTTTGAGGCCTCAAACTGGGACGCAGTTTCCGGTTGAGCCCTGTTCGGGAAAGCGTGTCCCGTTCTGAACCGATATTCCGGGTCGCAGTTTCCGCTAGAGGCCCCAACCGGAAAGCGCATCCCAGAATTCGACCGAATTGTGGGTCGCACTTTCCGGAGCCGAACTGTAGCTCGCATAAAAAACGGGCGCAAACCGAAGTCCGCGCCCGTAAATGTCGATGCCCGAAGGCTTATTTGCGCATCAAACCGCCGCGCTCGTCGATGGCGTCCCAGAAGGCGCCGGCAAAGCGAGGATCGTTTGCAGCCATGAGGGCGTTGGTGGCCATCCAACCAGACGGGGTACCGGTATCGTAGCCCGACAGCGGGTCGATAACGACAGCGTACATGGCCTCGCGGTCGAGCGAGCGGGCCATGGCGTCGGTCAGCTGGATCTCGCCGCCCTTACCGGCCTGCTGATCGGCCAGCAGGTCCATGACCAACGGGCTCAGCAGGTAGCGACCAACGATGTACAGGTTGGACGGAGCCGCCTCGGGAGCGGGTTTCTCGACCAGACCACCGATGCGCCAAACGGCACCGGGCTCGTCATCGGCGGCATTCTCGAAGCCCTCGAGAGAGCCCACGCGATCGCCGGCGATGACGCCATAGCGGCTGACTTCCTCGGGAGCGCACGCGGCAACGGCGATAACCGAAGCGCCACCGTGCTCCTTGGAGACAGCGAGCATCTTGTCACAGATGTCGCGGTTGGGCACAACATAGTCGCCCAGAAGAACCAGGAAGTTCTCCCCTGCCACAGCGTCGGCAGCAGAGCGAATGGCGTGACCGAGGCCCTTGGGCTCGTACTGATAACGGAAGTCAACCGGCATACCGCCCGCATGGGCGACAGCGTCGGCGTAGGCGTCCTTACCGCGCTCGCGTAGCAGGTTCTCGAGCGAACGGTCGGGCTGGAAGTAGTTCAGCAGCTCGGGCTTGCCGGGCGAGGTAACGATGATGGCGTCGTCGACCTCCTCGGGGTCGAGCGCCTCCTCGACGACATACTGGATGACCGGCTTGTCGAGAACCGGCAGCATCTCTTTGGGCGTGCACTTGGTGCCAGGCAGAAAACGCGTGCCAAGACCGGCGGCGGGGATGATTGCCTTCATATTATTCAAGGATCCTTTCGCAGGCGCAGGATGCGCCCTGTGCGTGCGGCACGGCGGCCGCAGACCAAATTGCGATACCGAATTATCTTACCGCTGCTAATTAACGTTAATGCAGGCAAGCGCCATTCTTCAGCAGGTCAGCGCAAATAATTGCTCGAATGGTGCAATTTTATCGCCCAGCGGTAGCGACCCCAAACCACCGCAAACGGCGGCAATTTGCATGCCGAGCCACAAAATAAAGGGGTCATAACAAAAAAGACGGGGCTCGCAACGCGAACCCCGTCTGCAAAGAAATCTGGCGAGAGAGCCTGATTACTTGAGGGTGACAGCAGCGCCAGCAGCCTCGAGCTTCTCCTTGGCAGCCTCGGCGTCCTCCTTCTTGGCACCCTCGAGAACAGCCTTGGGAGCGCCCTCGACGACCTCCTTGGCCTCCTTCAGGCCAAGGTTGGTGAGCTCACGGACGGCCTTGATGACCTGGATCTTGTTGTCGCCGAAGCCCTCGAGCACGACGTCAAACTCGGTCTTCTCCTCGGCCTCAGCAGCGCCAGCAGCGGGAGCGGCGACAACAGCGGCAGGAGCAGCGGCGGAAACGCCAAAGGTGTCCTCGATAGCCTTGACGAGCTCGGAAGCCTCGAGAAGGGTCATTTCCTTAAGAGCATCGATGATCTCATCGGTGGTAAGCTTAGCCATTTCTAAGTCCTTTCGGTTTCCGTGCGAATGCACGGAGATCAGTTAAAACACAGCGCGAATGCGCCAGGGGTGCGGCGTTGCCGCCGCGGGTGAAAACAGCGACTAGGCTGCCTTCTGCTCGGAGACCTGCTGGATCGAACGAGCGAGACCAGAGGAAACGCCGTTGACGCAGACAGCGATGTCGCGAGCGAAACCGGAGATGAGACCGGCGATCTGGCCGAGAAGCTGATCCTTGGTGGGCAGCTCGGCGATAGCCTTAACATCATCAGCGGAAACGGCCTTGCCGTCGGAGATACCGCCCTTGATCTCAAGGACGCCCTTGGACTTAGCGGAGAAGTCCTTAAGGGCCTTAGCGGCCTCGACCGGCTCGGACTCGTAGAACACATAAGCGACGGGGCCGGCGAGGATCTCGTCGAGCTCGGGCTGCTCCTGGTTCTTGAGTGCGATCTTGACCAGGTTGTTCTTGTAGACCTTCATCTCGGCGCCGCACTCGCGAAGCTGATGACGCAGCTCCTGAGCCTGCTTAACCGTCAGACCGTTGTAATTGACGACGAACAGACCGGCGTTCTCGGCGATACGGGACTCGATCTCTGCAACCTTGTCGATTTTGTACTGCTGGGGCATGAATTACACCTCCTCGAATTCTTTCCGGGCACGGTCCGCCACAAGGACGTGACGGGGGCATGTCCAAAAAGAAAGCCCCCGCGCTGCATGAGCGACGGGGGCGAGAAGACATATCTACTCGACCACCTCGGCTGGCGGGATATCCCATTAAGCTCGCGGGCAAAGCCCGTTTGCACCGGCTGTCTCTGGCAGCGGATTCGTGCGTGAACCGAAAGTATTATGGCGGGGACCCCGGCGTCGGTCAACGGGCGCGAGGATTCGTCCACAAACCCTGCATACGCTCCGGCCGGGAGGGGCAGGGCGAGTTTTCCGCTCGGTCAAGTCCTGGGCTCGCACGAAGGCCACATTAAGTGGCCTTCGGCTCGTGCGGAATCTACGGAAAACTCGCCCTGCCCCTCCCGGCCGGAGCTACGGCAACTTTGCTGCGAATCCTCGCGTCCGGTGAGCGGCGCGCCCCACGCAT
Organism: Collinsella sp.; assembly: GCA_036304725.1. Classification (GTDB taxonomy): domain Bacteria; phylum Actinomycetota; class Coriobacteriia; order Coriobacteriales; family Coriobacteriaceae; genus Collinsella. Next base: position 16,955 of record JAXIYC010000002.1, read on the forward strand.
AACCCTTATGTCGGTGGGCTGATGTGTTGCATCCCTGAGGGCTACAAGGTTGAAATGAAGGTGGACAGGCGGCGGAGGCCTTCGTCCAGATTTTTGTCGGAAACGCAGTAGCTTAGGCGGATGTGGCCTTCGGTTCCGAAACAGTCGCCCGGGACTAGGGCTACGTTTGCTTCTTTGATGGCTTTGATACAGAAGGCTTCGCTGGTTAGGCCGTACTGTTTGATGCTGGGGAAGGCGTAGAAGGCTCCCGCCGGTTCAACTACGTCGAGGCCCATGGCGTCTAAGGCTGCGAGCACGCGTTCGCGGCGGGCTCGGTAGACTTCGAGCATGGGGGTTGGGTCGACGGTCAGGGCTCGGGCTGCGGCGTCCATTTCGAATGAGACGGCGCTCGATACTAAGTATTGGTGGGCCTTTGCGATCTCGGCGATGACGGGGGCTGCGGCTGCGAGCCAACCCAAGCGCCAGCCGGTCATGGCCCAGGGCTTGGAGAAGCTCTCGATGACGACTGTCTGCTCGCGCAGCTCCGGGTGTCGCTGGGCGAAGCGCTCGTAGCCGTCCACATAGACGAGGCGGTTGTATACGTCGTCGCAGACTACGTAGATGCCAGCCTGCTCCGCTACGTGTGCCACGGCGTCGAGTGATGCCACGTTGAGAATGCAGCCTGTAGGATTGTTGGGCGAGCAGATAACGATGGCCTTGGTCGCCGGGGTCACACAGGCGCGAAGCGCTTCCTCGTCAATCTGGAATTGCGTAGGCTCCGTATCCAAAAAGACCGCTTTGGCGTGATTGGCCACGACGATGCTCTCGTACAGGCCAAAGGCCGGCGTGGGGATGATGACCTCGTCGCCTGGATTGAGCATAGCCATAAACGTAGCCGACAGGGCCTCGGTCGCACCATCGGTCAGGATGACCTCGTCAGCAGAAAACGAAAAACCCGCGTCGCCCATATATGCGGACAGCGCCTCGCGCAGGGCAGGGCGACCGTTGTTGGGCGGATAGTGCGTGTCACCGCGATTGAGCGAGGCAGTCACCTCAGCGCTAATCACATCGGGCGTAGGAAAATCGGGCTCGCCGAGCGCGAGCGCAATGCATCCCGGATGCTGCGCGGCGAGCGCGTTGATCCGGCGGATGCCGGAGGACTTGAGCGTGGCAAGCGAGGTATTCATGGGCAGACGCATGGCGTTCCTTTCGTAAGGGTTGCACTAGGATAGCGCGGCGAGGCGCCGCCAGACGGTGTAACCTAAACGGAAACCAACCGGAAAGGAGGCGGCATGGAGACGACCATACGCGGCGATGTACCAAAAACGTTGCGAACCATTGCGTATATCAGCATTCCCGATAGCGCCGATCTTGAGTTTTTGCTTTGGGACCTGCAGGATGCCATCGCCGCCTATGCTCAACTTTCTGGCACCACGCTCCCCCGCCCGGTGGACTTGAAGACAAATGACACTGGCGTAGTCGATGGCATGGTGCTCGCTGTTGATGATGCATTTAATGATGAGGCGATGATCGCTGTCGAGCAGATACTCGATCGCCTTGGGAATACAGAGACACGCGTCTATGTCGTCGTTCTTGCTGGGTCCGAGGACGCCGAACGGGCACACGAAACCGCTGTGCGACTGCGTCGGGCCTGCCGTCTTCGTGACCTGTCGTGGTGCGGCGGCGTTGTCATCTGTGCCGGCAGCGGCATTGCAGCGCTTCGCCACTCCCCGCGCATGGGCCTCCTGCGCCGACCATTTTCGGAAGCGATGGATAAGCTCGTGGGCGCCGTGCGCATGGGCTGCTCCGTTGAGCATGCGCAGCTGCTTGGCGGTGGCAATGCCGGTGGCGTCGATGCCGACGGCATGGTGCGCGCCAAGCCCGCGCTGCCCGCACCGATCTGGCATGCCATCATGAAACGCCTCGGCACCCATGCTCAATCAAGGATCTAGGCTACCGTGCGGTCCAGTCAACTGCCTCGCACCAGCGCTCGACAAGACGCTCCAGACGCCAAGCCGCGTTAGCGGGACTAGTTGACGGCAATACGACAGCGGACAGACCCGTCCGCTCCTGTAGATAGCGCTTGTAGAGCCGGCCAGCTGTACCACCGTTGCATATCACCTGCTCAATGGGAGCTGCGCCGGTAATGCGCTCGATATGTGCCGGCACAACGTTGCGAATGCTCGCGTCACTCGAGCCCTTAATGTCGCAGCTCTCAATCACATCCCACAGGGCTACGCCGCCGTTAAGCAGCATGGATCGCTTGGCAGCAATCGAGGCGTCGAGCGTCGCGGGCTCGCTGTCCGCCAAAAGGTCGCCCTCGTTGGGTGGCACAGGCACACCGAGGCACGCGGCCATCACACGCCAAAAGCGATTCTGAGGGTTGCCGTAATAAAAGGCATTGGCGCGCGAAAGCACCGAAGGAAACGACCCGAGCACCAAAACGCGCGAGTGCTGGTCGAACACGGGCTCAAACCCATGCTCAATATGTTGATAGCCCTCGTCAGACGCTGCCATGGCCTAGGCCCTCAACAGATAGCGCACCTCGTAGGGCGCAAGCTCAAGAGAGCCCGCCAGCTCGACCGTGGGCGCATCGTCGGCAAGCAGGTCGACAAAGGAGCCGTCGAGCTCGCCGGCGCCAAAGGTGTAAGGCTCGCCCACGGCGTTCACCGCCACGAGCACCGTCGCATCGTCGCAGGCGCGCTCGAACAGCAGCTGCTTGTTCTGGATCACCGCGTTGCGATAGGCACCGTAGTTGAGAGCACGGGCCGCCGCGTCGTCGGCCGAGCGCAGGTGCGCGAGCTGCTTGATGAAGGCCGTCAGCTCGTTGGGCGCAGGCTCATCGAGCGCAGGTCGCAGCGCCCAGTCGCCATCGGGGCCGCCCTTTTCGCCGGCAATTCCCCACTCGCTGCCATAGTAGACGCATGGGATGCCCGGCATGCCAAAGAGCATGCCATAAGCGGGGCGCAGACAGGACTTGTCGGTGAGGATGCTCGCCAGGCGCGGCACATCGTGGTTGTCGGCAAACGACAGCAGGTGTTTGCCGCGGTAGATGCACCACGGGTCGCCGCCAAACTGACGGTGCAGCGAATGCGCGATCTCGAACATGTTGACCGAGTTAAAGCTAGAGTACAGGCCCTTGTAGCACTCGTAGTTGGTGCAGGAGTCGAGCATCTCGTCGTTGACGATCTGGTTGTAGTCGCCGTGGAGCGTCTCGCCGATCAGCACGAAGTCAGGCTTGAGCTCACGGGTAAAAGTATGCAGACGGCGCATGAAGTCGCGGTCGAGCATATAGGCAACGTCCAGGCGCAGACCGTCGACGCCAAAGACGTCGGCCCAACGGCGCACGGACTCAAGCAAGTAATCGACCACGGCGGGATTTTGCAAGTTGAGCTTCACAAGCTCAAAGTGGCCTTCCCAGCCCTCGTACCAAAAGCCGTCGCCATAGCAGGAGTCACCGTCAAAGCTAATGTGGAACCAATCCTTGTAGGGCGAGTCCCACTTACGCTCCTGCACATCGCGGAAGGCCCAAAAGCCACGACCCACATGGTTAAAGACGGCATCGAGCACCACGCGGATGCCGTGGGCATGCAGCGTCTCGCACACGGCGGCAAAATCGGCATCCCCGCCCAGGCGACGGTCGAGATGGCGCAGGCTACGCGTATCGTAGCCATGGCTATCAGACTCGAGCGGTGGGTTGATGAGCACGGCGCCAACGCCGAGTTCCTGCAGGTAGTCGGCCCATTGGGCGATTTTCATGATGGGGGCATCGGGGTTGGGCGCAGCGTTGGCAACCTGGGCGAGCTCGTCCTCGGCAACGGGTGCGGCGTTCTCGCGCGGAGCTCCACAAAAGCCCAGCGGATAGATCTGATAGAACGTCGTCTCGTATGCCCACATAGCAACCTCCCGGTAAGCTCAACACAACGACATCCATTGTATGCCCAGCTTGCATCCTCTTCCCCAAAATAAGTTGCGGTGAAATAGTTCCTACTTGAGCCCCCGGAGGACCAAAACAGGAACTATTCCACCGCAACTGATGAGGGGACGTGGTTAGGCGACGGGCTTGGCGCGGCGGATGGCTGGGAACATCACCGTGATGGCGAGGATGACGCCCACGACGGTAATCGCCCCGCCCACGAAGCCGATCCAAGCGATACCGGGACCCGAAACCACGGCGCCGCCGATTGCGGTGCCCGTGCCGATACCCAGATTGAACAGGCCCGAGAAGATCGACATGGCGACGGCCGACGAATCCGCCGGCGTGTACTTGATGAGCTCGGCCTGGAACGCCACGTTAAAGGCCGTGGCGCAGCAACCCCATAATGCGCAGACGGCAAGCACCAACACGAGCGCCAAGGCTGCGGGGGCCATAAGCAGCAGAGCCACCGGCACGCCGGAGAGCGTGATAGCCAAGAACGGGAAGCGGTGCCCGTCGAACAGGCGGCCAAACAGCCAGCTGCCCACCAGACCGGAGAAGCCAAACGCCGTCAGCGTCATGGTGATGGCGCCCGCGTCGACGTGTGCGACCTGCGCCAGGAAAGGCTCAATGTAGCTGTAGCTTGCGTAATAGCCGGTCGCCATAAAGACCGTGACCGCGTAGAGCGCGATGAGGAACGGGTTTTTGAGCAGCTCGGGCAACTGTTTGACGGTAAAGCGCTCGCCCGCCGGCATGGCCGGGAACACCGCTGCCTGGTACACCACCGCGGCGGCAGAGAGGGCCCCGACCACGGCAAACGTCATGCGCCAGCCCACGGCCAGCCCGATGGCGCGGCCGATCGGCAGGCCAAAGATCTGCGCGATGGACGAGCCCGTGGCGATCATGCTGATGGCGAGCGCCCCGTGGCGACTGTCGACCAGGCGCGAGGCCATGATCGAGGCGACCGACCAGAACACGGCATGCGCGCAGGCGACCACCAGACGTGCGCAAACCAAAATAGGATAGGTGGGCGCCACAGCGGACAGGAACTGGCCCAGCGAGAACACGGCGAGCACGCCGAGCAGCATACGCTTGAACTCGAAGCGCGAGGCGAACACCATAAGCGGCAACGACAGCAGCATGACGCCCCAGGCGTAGACCGAGATCATGATGCCGGCCTGGGCCTCGGTGAGCGAGAACGACGCGGCAATATCAGTCAGAAGGCCGATGGGCATGAACTCCGACGTGTTGAATACGAACGCGCAACAGGCGAGCCCGGTAAGCGGGAGCCACTGCTTGAGTGAGATGCCATCTTGTCTTGCCTGAGTCATGTAGGAAACCTCTCCGATTGTCTTGGGCGGTGGGCGATTATATAGCAACGGTCCCGCATCCGTCAGTACAGATGCGGGACCGCAATCAACTCAATACACAGAGGTTGTGCCGTCAATAAATAACTAAGCCAACCCCAGCAATATGCCCGCCGAATGCACGACAAACGCCACGATCCAAGCGACCGTCACCTGAAACGCGAACACGGCCACGGCATAGCGCGCGCCCAGCTCGCTCTTGACGGCGCCGATGGACGCCACGCAGGGCGGGTACAGCAGCGTAAAGACCAGGAACACGTAAGCGGTAAACGGCGAAAACATGGCTGACAGTGCCGCAGGCGAGGTTGCGCCCAAAAGCACCGTGAGCGTCGAGATGACGCTCTCCTTGGCGATGAGTCCCGTGACGAGCGCCGTCGAGGCGCGCCAGTCGCCAAAACCGAGCGGGGTCAACACCGGCGCGATGATGCTACCCAGACCGGCAAGCAGACTCTGCGACTGATCGGCGACCACATTAAAGCGGATATCGAACGTCTGAAGGAACCAGATGACCACGGTAGCGGCAAAGATAATGGTAAAGGCCTTGGTAATAAAGTCCTTGGCCTTATCCCATGCCAGCATCACCGTCGTCTTGACGCTCGGCAGACGGTAATTGGGAAGCTCCATGATAAACGGCACCGGGTCGCCCTTAAATGCCGTGCGGTTGAGCACCAAAGCCGCGATGCAACCGACCGCAATACCAATCAGATAGAGCGAGACCATGGCGGGAACCGTCGCCTGTGGGAAAAACGCCCCGCACAGCAGACCATAGACCGGCAACTTGGCCGAGCAGCTCATGAACGGCGTGAGCATGACCGTCATCTTGCGGTCATGCTCGGATGGGAGCGTACGGGTCGACATGATAGCCGGCACGGTACAGCCAAAACCGACGAGCATAGGCACGAAGCTGCGGCCCGACAGGCCAAAGCGACGCAGCACCTTATCCATGACAAAGGCCACGCGTGCCATGTATCCGGAGTCTTCCAGAATGGAGAGGAACAAGAAGAGCACGACGATAATCGGAAGGAAGGTCAGCACGCTGCCCACGCCCGTAAGCACGCCGTCGACAGCCAGCGAGCGCACCACGTCGTTGGTTCCGAACGCCTTGAGGCCCGCATCGGCCGAGGCGATGATGACAGCGATGCCGTCCTCCATGAGCCCCTGCAACGCCGCGCCGATCACGCCAAACGTCAGCCAAAAGACGAGGCCCATGATCACCAGGAACGCCGGAATGGCCGTGTAGCGGCCCGTCAGGATGCGGTCGATCTTGACGGAGCGCACGTGCTCGCGGCTCTCGTGCGGTTTGACGACGCAGCGCCCACACACGTCGCCGATAAAGCTAAAGCGCATATCGGCCAGCGCGGACAGGCGGTCGGTGCCGGCCTCGCCCTCCATCTGAGTAATGATGTGCTCGATAGCGTCGAGCTCGTTGCGATCCAGGTGAAGCGCCTCGGTCACCAGCTCGTCGCCCTCAACCAGCTTGGTCGCCGCAAAACGCACGGGAATGTGCGCCGTCGCGGCATGGTCCTCGATAAGGTTGGCGATGCCGTGGATGCAGCGATGCAGCGCACCGCCGTCTGGACCATCGGGTGCGCAAAAGTCCAGGCGACCGGGACGCTCGCGGAACCGCGCCACGTGCAAGGCATGATCCACCAGCTCGCCGATACCCTCGTTGCGGGCAGCGCTAATGGGGACAACGGGCACGCCCAGCAGGCTCTCGAGCAGGTTGACGTCCACGGCGCCGCCGTTGGCCGTCACCTCGTCCATCATGTTGAGCGCGATGACCATGGGGCGGTCGAGCTCCATAAGCTGCAGCGTCAGGTACAGGTTGCGCTCGATGTTGGTGGCGTCAATGATGTCGATGATGGCGTCCGGGCGCTCGTCGAGGATGAACTGACGGCTCACGACTTCTTCGCCCGTGTACGGCGACAGCGAATAGATGCCAGGCAGGTCGGTAACGCTTGCCTCGGGGTGGTTGCGGATGGTGCCATCTTTGCGGTCGACCGTCACGCCGGGAAAGTTACCGACGTGCTGGTTGGAGCCCGTCAGCTGGTTGAATAACGTGGTCTTGCCGCAGTTTTGGTTGCCGGCGAGGGCAAAGTGCAGCGGTGCGCCCTCGGGCACGGCCGTCTTTGCCGCACGGGGCGAATACGTCCCCTCGCCCAGGGCCGGATGCTCCGTCGTGCCGATTGCGGCGTTAGCGCGCGGACCCGTATCGGTGTCGTGAATACCCACGAGCTCGATGCGAGCGGCATCGTCCTTGCGCAGCGTCAACTCGTAGCCACGCAGGCGGATCTCGAGCGGGTCACCCATGGGGGCGTACTTCATCATGGTAACTTCGGTGCCCGGCGTTAGACCCATGTCCAAAATATGCTGTCGAAGCGCCTGATCGTCGGATGTCACCGATGCGACAACGGCGTCCTTTCCAATCTCGAGTGTATCGAGCTTCACGTCCGTGTTCCTCCCCCGGCGCCCACAGGGCGTTGCATTTATGTTCACCATGGCTAACCGTTTGCCATGGCTAACCAATTTTAAGCTTACATGATAGCGTGAACACACAATGACGTTCAATCAGCAGATTGGCGCAATGGGGACAGGCAGGAGAGTTCAGGGCCATAGTTTCCCGATGAGGCCTCTCGGGGAAACTACATCCCAGAATTCTGGCTCGAAACGGGATATGGTTTCCCAAACAGGCCTCTTACGGAAAATGCATCCCGGAATCCCCACTCGAAACGGGACGCACTTTCTCAGTCGAGGCCCTATGGGAAACCGTGTCCCACCTTGAAGGGGGAACTGGGATGCAGTTTCCGGACGGGACATCAAAAACAAAGTTGCGGTGGAATAGTTCCTGGATGGGCTGGTTGATGCCCCAGATAGGAACTATTTCACCGCAAGTTATTGAAGGGCTGGGATGCCCGTCCTCTTACAGATGGCGCTCCAGAAAGCGGAAGGCTAGGCGAATCCAGGGGCGGACCGCCACCTGCTTGTCCTCGTTGTCGACCGCGGTGTTGGCGTTGCCGAGCGAAAGGCCGTGACCGCCCTGGTCAAAGACGTGCATCTCGCAAGCGACGCCCTCCTCCGCCATGCGTTGGGCAAACGGATAGACCTGCGCGATCGGCGCCGTCTTGTCGTCGGACACGCCCCATACAAAGGTCGGTGGCATCTGACGCGAAACATGCGTGGTGGGGCAGATGTCGGCCAGATGCTCGTCAGTTGCCTCGCCGCCCGTCACCATCGACAGGTAGTCGTTGAGCAAATCGCGCCCCGTCTTGCCGCCCGTCTTGGGCACGCGCAAGTCAATGCGCGGATCGCGCGTCTGCATGTCGCGCACATAGGCAAAGTCGAGCAATGGATAGCCCAGCACCACGGCATCGGGACGAATGTCGTCCGGACGCGCCCCGGCAAGTGCCGCGAAGGGGCCGGTCTTCCACTGTGTTGCCAGCGAGGCGCAAATCATGCCGCCAGCAGAAAAGCCCACGACGCACACGCGCTTGGGGTCGACATGCCACTCGTCGGCATTCGCGCGCACCGTGGCGACCATCTTGGCAAGATCTGCCTGGGGGTGCGGAAAGCTCACGTCACCCGTAGAACTCGTGACATAGTTGAGCACAAAGGCCTGGTAGCCGCGGTCCAAAAACGCAAACGCCACCGGGTCCTGCTCGTGCGGAGCGATATGCGTAAACCCGCCTCCGCCGCAGATGATCACCGCGGGGCGGCGGCCATTGGGCTTGTCGGGCAGCGGCTCGGCACCCAGATACGTAAAGGTCGCCGGATAATCCTCGGTCGGCTCCTCGCCCCACAGCGCATGGTTCTCGACAATCATATGTGCTCCCTTCGCGCAAATTATGCGCCCTTGTTTTTTGCCTTCAAGCGTACCCCACTTGAACCCGTGGCGCAGAAACACTCCGGCAATAAGTTTCCCTTCAACTGATATATCACATAATCCCAGTTCAGAGGTATCGTTGAGCAGCGTAGAATAGGGGCGTTGACCAAGCCGCGAAACACATGTGAAACGTTTCCGGCAAACCAAACGCGCGATATGCGCCTATTTAAGTTGGAGGCAACTATGGGTCTGCTCGATTCGCTTAAGTCCACCTTCACCTCGACCGGCGAGGCGTCCGTTCCGCCCGCAGCAAGCTTCGCTACCCGCGAAGGCGTCATCTATGCCCCCGTCAACGGCGTGCTCGTCAACCTGAACGAGGTTCCCGACGAGACGATCGCCTCGGGCATGCTTGGCCAGGGCTATGGCATCGAGCCCATTACCGGCACCATCTATGCGCCCGCCAACGGCCGCATCGGCGCCACCACTGTCACCAACCACTCCATTGGCATGATCACCGAGGACGGTCTTCGCGTGTTCATCCATGTCGGCCTGGGCACCGTGGAAATGAACGGCAAGGGTTTTGCCCGCTTTGTCGAGATGGGCGATGTGGTCAAGGCAGGCCAGCCGCTCATCAGCTTCGACCGCGAGGCCATTAAGGCCGCTGGTCACGAGGACATCGTGACCGTCATCGTCTCCGAGCTAGATCGTCTTAAGAGCATCGACCATGTCGGCGAGTCTGGAACGCTTATCGGCGGCAACCCGCTCGTCAAGCTTGGCGACCCGCTGCTGGTTGCCAAGACCAAGTAGCCAGGCCCCACGCCACACAGCCAAAAGGCACCTCGTCAAGCGCCCGCGACCATTTGGCCGCGGGCGCTTTTCGTTTGAAAAACCATCCCGCCAATGCTTTATCTGTATAGCTCAAATGAGCCGAGCTGCTAGAATATCGAACTGTATGGATAACTATCATTCAACCGTTATGGGAGGATACGTGAACCGCACCAAAATCGCGCAGCTCTATGCCGATGCCGAGTCGCTCGGCGGCCAGACCGTCACCGTCGCCGGCTGGGTCAAGTCCGTCCGCGACATGAAGAACTTTGGCTTTGTTACGCTCAACGACGGCAGCTGCTTCCGCGACCTGCAGGTCGTCATGAACCGCGAGGCACTCGACAACTACGACGAGATCGCCCATCAAAACGTCTCGGCCGCACTCATTTGCACCGGCACCGTCAAGCTGACCCCCGATGCGCCCCAGCCTTTCGAGCTTTCTGCCACCTCCATCGAGGTCGAGGGCACGAGCGCCCCGGATTACCCGCTGCAAAAGAAGCGCGCAACCGTCGAGTTCCTGCGCACCCAGCAGCACCTGCGCCCGCGCACCAACCTGTTCCGCGCCGTGTTCCGCATCCGCTCTGTCGCGGCTGCCGCCATCCACCGCTTCTTCCAGGAGCAGGGCTTTGTCTACGTCAACACCCCCATCATCACCACGAGTGACTGCGAGGGCGCCGGCGAGATGTTCCGCGTGACCACGCTCGACCCCAAAAATCCGCCCCTCACCGAGTCCGGCGAGGTCGACTGGAGCCAGGACTTCTTTGGCAAGCATGCGAGCCTCACCGTGTCCGGCCAGCTCAATGCCGAGAACTTTGCCATGGCCTTTGGCGACGTATACACCTTTGGTCCCACCTTCCGTGCCGAGAACTCCAACACCACGCGCCACGCCGCCGAGTTTTGGATGATCGAGCCCGAGATGGCCTTTGCCGACCTTAACGACTACATGGATAACGCCGAGGCCATGCTCAAGTACGTCCTTAAGGACGTTATGGCCACCTGCCCCGACGAGCTCAATATGCTCAACAAGTTTGTGGACAAGGGTCTGCTCGAGCGCCTGGACCATGTCGCCAACTCCGACTTTGCCCGCGTTACCTACACCGAGGCCGTCGAGATCCTGGAGCAGGCAGTCGCTGCTGGCCACCAGTTTGATTACCCCGTCAGCTGGGGCATCGACCTGCAGACCGAGCACGAGCGTTTCCTGACGGAGGAGCACTTTAAGCGCCCGACCTTCGTGACCGACTACCCGGCCGAGATCAAGGCGTTCTACATGCGCATGAACGAGGACGGCAAGACCGTCGCCGCCGCCGACTGCCTGGTTCCCGGTATCGGCGAGATTATCGGCGGCTCCCAGCGCGAGGAGCGCCTGGATCTGCTCGAGGCCCGCATCAAGGATCTGGGCATGAATCCCGAGCAGTACAAGTACTACCTTGACCTGCGCCGCTACGGTTCCTGCAAGCACGCCGGCTACGGTCTGGGCTTCGAGCGCTTGGTCATGTATCTGACCGGCGTGGGCAACATCCGCGACGTCCTGCCGCACCCGCGCACCGTGGGCAACGCCGACTTCTAATCGTCGGACGCTAGCTCGCGTCGCCACACGCCAACGCTCATCGCATAAGCGTCTCTCGACATCGGTCGAGAGACGTTTTTTTCAACAGCATCCGTCAAGCTTTTGGCAAGTTTTTGGTCAGTTGAGCAGGGCTGTTGAAAACTCGACCCGCCGTTTGCCGACGACTATCGACCGCCCAGAGCGCCCTGCGCCCCTGGGAAAGCCCCACGTCCTAGGCTCCATACCGTCGCCACCCAAAACGGAAAGGACGTGGGCACCATGACCGAAGCCGCTGTTGAAACCTACGACACCACGACTAGAGGCGCCGCCTCGATGGCAGCCTATCGCGCCGTTCGCATCCTGCAACTATTAAGCGAAAACACCGGCGAGGACAAGGCCATGCTTTCCGATGAGCTGATCCGGCGCCTCGCCCATCCCGACAACCCCGCCCGCATGCCCATCTCGGCGGCGCGGCGCAGCATCTACACCGCCATCTCCGCGCTTCGCCATGCCGGATACGAAATTGAGTACAAACGCGGCGTGGGCTACAAACTTCTTACCCGCCCGCTCACCGATGAAGAGATCATCCGGCTCCACGGCATGGTCATGCGCAACCGGTCGACGCCCATAGCCATTCGAAAGAGCATGGCGCAGCACCTGGTCGCCATGGCGAGCGCCGATGTTCGTGACTATCTCGATATGCCCGAACCGGCACCGGCCGCCAACGACGCGCCCGTCAAGACAACGCGTTCGCACGCCAAGCGTATCGACACGTGCGAGCTCGTCGAACAGGCCATCGACCATGGAACAACTGTCAGCTTTGACATCTCAAACGTCCTGACCCGAGGCGAAACTGAGGTGGTGCGGATGACGGTCCGGCCCTTTGCCATCAGGCAGCGCGATGGCGTCTCGTATCTGCTGGGAACGGTCTACGACACCCGAGGCGCCGACGACACCCTGCGCACCGTTGAGGTCAGCCGCATGAGAAACGTCAGCACGCGTTTGCTCGACGGCAAGAAACTCTTTGCCGCGCTAGACGAAGAAGACAGCCCCGCGCCCGCAGCGTAAGCCCCGTTACCGTCCGTCGTTCCTCAGCACCGCCCATCCAGTTCAGTATTAAAAAACCCGCCAGGTTATTGTAAAAATGGACATCGGCGTTACTATAGTCCCACTTGCACTTTTTCCTAGTGCAGTGTTTCCAGCCATTTTTATACTGGGGGTAATGATATGAAGGACATCACCATCAGCCGCAGGAGCCTTCTTGTCTCCGCTGGCCTGCTCGCGCTCGCTCCGCTCGCCGGATGCGGCGGCGACTCTGGTTCCGGCTCCGCTGCCGCCGGTTCCGACTACACCATCGGCGTTCTGCAGCTCACCGAGCACTCCGCGCTCGATGCCGCCAACGACGGCTTCGTCAAGGCCATCAAGAAGAGCGGTCTCAAAGTCAAGATCGACCAGAAGAACGCCCAGAACGACCAGTCCACGTGTAAGTCCATTGCCGACAAGTTCGTAGGCGACGGCGTCAATTTGATCTATGCCATCGCTACGCCCGCCGCGCAGGCTGCTGCCGGCGCCACCGCCGATATCCCCATCGTTGGCTGCGCCATCACGGACTACGCTGCTTCCGGCCTGGTCCAGGACAACGACAAGCCCGGCACCAACGTCACGGGCGCTTCCGACCTCACCCCAGTCGCCGAGCAGCTCGAGATGATGCAGAAGGTCCTGCCCGACGTTAAGAAGGTCGGCCTGCTCTACTGCACCGCCGAGTCCAACTCCGACGTCCAGATCAAGGCCGCCAAGAAGGAGCTCGACAAGCTGGGCCTCGAGTACACTGACTTCACCGTCTCGAGCTCTAACGAGATCCAGTCCGTTGTCGAGTCTGCCGTGGGCAAAGTCGACGCGCTGTACTCCCCCACCGACAACACCATCGCCGCGGGCGCTTCGCAGGTCGGCCAGATTTGCAAGGAGAACAAGCTCCCCTTCGTTACCGGCGAGGAGGGCATGTGCAAGGCCGGCGGCGTGTTCACCCTCTCCATCAACTACGAGGACCTGGGCTACGCCGCGGGCGAGATGGCCGTCAAGATCCTGAAGGGCGAGGCCAAGCCCGAGGATATGCCGATTAAGCATCTCTCGAGCAAGGACCTGGTCGTCGTCAAGAACGACGAGATGGCCGAGGCTCTGGGTATCGACCTTTCCGCTCTGGACGCGTAGCGGCATGCGCGGCGATGTGCCTAGGGCCCATACTCGCGCCGTTGCCGCGCTATTCAATATCTGAGCCACAGGGGCGGACGCCAAAGACCGGCGTTCGCCCTGCTTGTTACGGATGAGACAAAACATCCGGCAGCAGCTCTTTTATGCAGTGTTACCGCTATTATGGAAAATCACGTGTCCACCCTATCCTAGGAGGTATGAAGCATGCTCATTGCATTACAGGGCGCCGTTTCCCAGGGTGTCCTCTGGGGCATTATGGTGCTTGGCGTGTTTATCACGTTCCGCCTGCTCGACATCCCCGATATGACCTGCGACGGCAGCTTTGCCCTCGGCGGCTGCGTCTGCGCCGTGCTCATCGTCAACAATAACGTCGACCCCCTGCTCGCCGTGCTGGCCGGCATGTGCGCCGGCGCCATCGCCGGCGCCGTCACGGGCATCTTGACCACCGTCTTTGAGATTCCCGCAATCCTCGCCGGAATCCTTACGCAGATCAGTCTGTGGTCCATCAATCTGCGCATCATGGGCAAATCCAACACACCCATCCTTGCCAAGGGCACCATCTTCTCGTCTGTCAGCAACATGACGGGCCTGCCGCAGTCCACTGTTGCCATTATCCTGGGCATTGCGCTGGCCGTGGCCATCGTCGCCATCCTGTACTGGTTCTTTGGCACCGAGATCGGCTCGGCGCTGCGTGCCACCGGCAACAACGAGTACATGATCCGCGCCCTGGGCGTTAACACCAACACCACCAAGATGATCGCCCTCGTGCTCTCCAACGCCCTCATCGGCCTTGCCGGCGCGCTCATCTGCCAGAGCCAGAAGTACGCTGACATTGGCATGGGCACCGGTGCCATCGTTATCGGTCTTGCCGCCATTGTTATCGGCGAGGTGCTCGGCCGCCTGCTGCCCGGCGGTCTGACGCAGTTTAGCGTCCGTCTTGCCTCTGCCGTCTTTGGCTCCGTGGTCTACTTCCTCATCCGCGCCATCGTGCTGCAGCTGGGTATGGATGCCAACGACATGAAGCTGCTCTCCGCCGTGATCGTTGCCGTGGCCCTGTGCGTGCCCGTGGTTTGGGAGCGCTATAAGCTCCGCAGCTCCTACACGAAGGGGGATGAGGCAGATGCTTAAGCTCTCGCACGTCAAAAAGACCTTTAACAAGGGCACCGTCACCGAGAAGCGCGCACTCACCGGCGTCGATCTCACCCTTAACGACGGCGACTTTGTAACCGTGATCGGCGGCAACGGCGCCGGCAAGTCCACGCTGCTCAACATGATCGCCGGCGTGTATCCGCTCGATTCGGGCGTTATTGAGCTTGACGGCAACGATATCTCGCGTCTGAGCGAGTCGCAGCGCGCCAAGTACCTGGGCCGAGTGTTCCAGGACCCCATGCGCGGCACCGCAGCCGACATGCAGATTGCCGAGAACCTGGCCCTCGCCAAGCGCCGCGGCCAGCGTCGCGGTCTTTCGTGGGGCGTCACCAAGGCCGAGAAGGACGAGTACATTGAGCTGCTCAAACGCCTGGACCTTGGCCTGGACACACGCCTCAATGCCAAGGTCGGTCTGCTTTCGGGCGGCCAGCGCCAGGCGCTCACCCTGCTGATGGCCACGCTCACCAAGCCGCGCCTGCTGCTGCTCGACGAGCACACCGCCGCACTCGACCCCAAGACGGCTTCTAAGGTGCTCAACCTGACCGAGGAGATCGTCGACGAGAACCACCTGACCACGCTCATGGTCACGCACAACATGAACGACGCCATCCGCCTGGGCAACCGTCTGATCATGATGCACGAGGGCCATGTGATCTACGACGTGGCCGGCGACGAGAAAAAGTCGCTCACCGTGGCCGACCTGCTGCAGAAGTTCGAGGAGGTCTCGGGCGGCGAGCTCGCCAACGACCGCATGCTGCTGAGCTAAAACCTGCCAAAAAGGGACAGGTTTATTTTGGCAGGTTTTATCTGCGCAAACGTCAAAACCGCCGCAAAGGGACAGACGCCCTTGCGGCGGTTTTCGCATATTATGTCGATAATCCGATATTCAACCAGACATTCTGGCTAAGGACTAAGGAAACTGCCATGAAAAGACTCCCCCGCCTTGCGTTAGCCGCCGCGTTGTTTGCCGGCGCGCTCGCAGGCATCCCAAGCCTCGCTTTCGCGGGGAACCTGCCCGCCGCTATTGACGGCTCCGTGGCCGTCATGCACACCAGCGATATCCACGGCAGCTACAAGTACAGCTACAACGAAAGCAAGGGCACCGGCACGGTGGGCTTTGATGGACTGGCGGTTCTCTATAGCGCCCAAAGCAGCGCCCCCGATCTTTTGCTCGATGCAGGCGATACCTTCCACGGGCAGTCCTTTGCCACCATGAGCGAGGGCAAGAGCATCGCCGAGCTCATGGACACCTTCTACGCCGACGGCTACGACGCGACCACGCCGGGCAACCACGACTGGAGCTACGGCGCGGACAAGCTCCGCACCATGACCGGCCACAGCCCCACCGGCACGCCCTTCGCCATGCTCTGCGCGAACGCGAAGTCTACGAGCGGCGTATGGAGCTCGAGCATCACGAAGACGCTCGATCGCACCTGGGAGGATAGCGAGGATCAATCCACATTCGACTACAAAATCAAGGTCGGCGTCGTGGGTGCCATGGATGAGTCGCTGGAATCCTCGCTGCGCGCGGACCTGGTCGCGGGTACGTCGTTCTCGAGTGCCGCGAACGCCATCAATGCCGAGGCAGAGCAGCTGCGCAAGGAGGGCTGCGATGTTGTTGTGTGCATCGCGCACACGCTCGACGCCAAGACCTTTGCCACGCGACTCCGTGGCGTCGATGCCCTTATCGCAGGCCACGAGCACATCAACCTTAACGAGAAGGTGACGGGAGCCGACGGCAAGACAATCCACGTTGTCGAGGCGGGCAGTGCCTTTGCCGAGGTAGGACTGCTTTCCATTCCGTACAAATACGACACGAATGGCACCGAGACGACCGACGATGACACGGTCACGGTCCCTGCAGACGGCAGCAACGAGAAGCTCTACACCGCCAAGGACGTAAACGCTCTTTTGACCGACCCCAACAAGGGCTCCGCCTATCAGAGCATCCTTGATGAGGTCCACAACAACAAGATCAAGCCGCTCGACGATGCCTTTAGCGCCGCATCGAGCGAGGTGCTCGGCACGAGCTCTACCAACTATTTCTACGGCGAGGACGCCGCAGGCACGCATGGCTGGGAAATGGTGCGCACCACCGATTTCCGCCCCAGCAAGGAGGGCGACACCACCAAGGCCCAGACCATCGGCCACGTGATTTGCGGCTCCTATCTTGCCCTGACGGGCGCGGACCTCGCTATCGAAAACGCTGGCGGCATCCGCGGCGGCATCGCGGCGGGCAACGTGACCGCCGGCAACGTCATCGCCATCTCGCCCTACGGCAACACCGTGGAGACCTGGACCATGACCGGCGCGGACTTCCTCGCAGCGCTCGAGCACTCGCTACAAATCAGCGACGATTGCAACGACAGCTACGAGCTTCAGCAGGCTTATGTGGCGGCCGGTCACACCGAGCAGGAGGCGCAAGACAAGTACAAGTGGCGCGATGACTCTGGCAGCGTTCTCTCCTTTGGCGGCATCAACGTGACGATTGATTGGACGCAGCCCGAAGGCAAGCACATTGTGAGTGCCACACTCACCAAAGATGGCAGCACGCTCGACCCCGCCAAGACCTATACCGTCGCCACCAACAACTACATCATCACCAACACGACCGACTTCCCCACCTTCGCAAACGCCACCAAGCACACCGAGTGGGGTACCTGCGAGTCAGCGCTAAGGGCGCTGATCGGGCAGAACAGCTGGGAGAGCAAGATGGCCTCGCTCGCGGGCACCATCAGCTTTGGCTCCGCTGCCGTGGACCCCACGCCCACACCGGCCCCGACGCCTAAGCCCTCACCTAAGACGGACACGACGACCACGAAGGTCATCACCAAGAAGACGACCGGTAAGCTCGCTGCAACGGGAGACCGCACGCTGGCAGTAGTTGGCGCGTGCCTTATCGGCGGCATCATCGTCATCATCCTCGGCATTATCTGGAAGCGTCGACGCTAAGCTACACCGCCGGGCCTTGCAGCCCCGCCGCGTAAACCTTATATCGAGCACAGAAGCCCGTCCGAATTTGATCGGACGGGCTTCTTGGTGGGTATCATGGTTGGACGAGCATTAGGAGGTTTTCCCTACATGGAATTGTTTGAGCCGATTCTTCATTTCTTTGAGCAACGGTGGGTCCACAACATCATCTGGGCCGTCATCTTGGCGATAGGCACCGCCGTCGCCGCCAAGGTCGTATCCAAGACCCTGAACCATCTGCTTAACCGAGACGATAACCCACTTCCGGCATCGAGTATCTTCATCAACATCGCACGCGCCGTCATCTGGATGATCGGCGGCAGCTTTATCCTCGACAACTGCTTTGGCATTAACGCAAACGCGCTCGTCGCCGCTCTTGGCGTCGGCGGCATCGCCATCTCGCTCGGCTTTCAGGACACGCTGTCAAACCTTATTGGCGGCATGCAGGTGACCTTTATGGGCATCATCAAACCCGGCGACAATATCGAGGTCGGCGGCGTATCCGGCGTGGTCCAAGACATCACTTGGCGCCATACAACGATTGAGGATGCCTGTGGACAGACCATCATTGTGCCCAACTCCAACATCTCCAAGAACACGCTCGTGCACCTCATGCCCTTTGGGCGTGTGGCTGTGCCCGTTGCCGTAAAGGACACGTCCAAGTGGGCCTCGCTCGACGCACTGGCAGACGAGCTGACCAGCGCCACCAAGGCCGCCGTGCTTCCCATCTCGGGCTTTGACAAGGAGCCCTACGTACTCTTTAGCGAAATCGGCGACTTTGGCATCAAAGGAAAGATCGTCTTTATCGTCAGCGACGACAGCACTACTTTCACGGCAGCCGACGCCTGCATCCGCGCCATCGCCCCCATCATCGCCTAAACCACCGCAAAGGGGACAGGCATCTTTGTAGTGGTTTTCATTCGTGGTACCATGGTTCATATAGTTGTTTAAACGACTAAGGGAGCAACATTATGGAAGAGGCCTATCGTCAAGCACGCAAGCGCGGCGAGCAAGGACGTCGACGCGCCATTAGCCAAAGCGAGCATCCATACCTTACGGACCTCGATAGCTTGGTTGCTCAGCTCCCCTTAGGTCAGCGAGAGAATGTCGGCCTGCGGGATATTCCGCTCGAAATGGTCGTCGGCACGGTCACCAAAGGCCGTCAGTCCGCCTTTTCATGCAACTTTATGCCCCTGCTGCCGTTTAACACCGAGTTCGCCCGCAAGTGGTCCAACCTCTACGATATCCAGGTAACCGAGGGCTATCGCGACCCCATCATCGTCACCGAGTTCATGCATCGGTTCTATGTCCAGGAAGGCAACAAACGCGTCAGTGTCCTCAAATTCCTGGACGCTCCAACGGTTTCGGCCAGGGTTACCCGTCTCTACCCCGGCACATGGGATTCCGTCGAAAGCCGCCTGTACGGTGAATTCTGCGCGTTTTGGCGCGTCTGCCCCCTATACGAGATCGAGTTCTCGCGTGAGGGAAGCTACGAGACGCTCGCCAAGATGCTCGGTCAGAACCTTATCGAAAAATGGCCGCAGAAAAAGGTCGACTACCTGCGCCACACCTTCCTGCTCTTTAAGCGCGCCTACCTTCGCGCAGGCGGCGACCACCTGGACATTACGCCTGCCGACGCCATGCTCGTTTACCTCAATGTGTACAACCAGGACCGCGTGCTGGATACGCCGACGGGTATCGTCGTAAACCGCCTGTGCAAGATTTGGCGCGAGCTGGTCATTGCCGGCAAAAATGACGAGGACAAGGTCGATCTTGTCGAAGCGCCGAGCGTCGATGAGGAGGAGTCGCCCGCCAAGTCCACCTCTGGCGTGCTCAACTTCTTTATGGGCAAGACTGTCTATTCGGCGGCCAACCCCCTGCGTATCGCCTTTATCCATGAGTTCCCCTGTGCGGCGTCGAGCTGGGACAGTCTGCACGACCAAGGGCGTCAGTATCTCGATGAGCACTTTGACGGCATCGTGCGCACCGAGGCGTTCGAGGACTGTCGCGATTCGGACGTGTTCTACGCCGCCGTGGAAACTGCTGTCAAACATGGAGACAACGTCATCTTCTCGACCTCGCACCGCCTGATGGAATACACGCTCAGGGCAGCCGTTGAGTATCCCCAGGTTCGGTTCCTTAACTGCTCTATCGGCCTTCCCCACCAAAGCGTCCGTTCGTACTTTGGCAAGATGTACGAGGCCAAGTTCCTCCTGGGCGCCCTTGCCGCCAGCATGGCGGACAACCATCGCATCGGCTACCACGCGTCGGTCTTCGCATCCGGCGCGCTCAGCGAGATCAATGCCTTTGCCATCGGTGCCTCGCTGCTCGACCCCCGCGCGCAAATTATCCTCACCTGGGGCGATGTACCCGCCGGCGGTCTTGCCGAGGCCATGTGCCGCGAAGGCGTGAGCGTCATGACCGGCGCTGACATGTCAAAGTCGCTCGAAGACCCTACGGCCTACGGACTCCACCGCCTGGTCGATGGCAAGGTTTCCGGCATCGCCATGCCGGTATGGAACTGGGGCCGTTACTACGAGCTCATCGTTCGCAGCCTTCTGCACGGCACGTGGGACGAGACCAGCGATGACAACCAAGTGCGCGCCGTCAACTACTGGTACGGCATGAGCTCTGGCGTTATCGACATCCGTTACGCTCCGGGCCTACCCTACCAGACGCGCAAACTCGTGCAGTTGCTCCGCAACGGCATTGTTGAGGGATCCATCAACCCCTTTGGCGGCGAGCTCCACAGCCAGAACGGCGTGGTACAGATCGAAGGTTTCCCTCCGCTGCCGAGCACGCAGATTGTCGAGATGAATTGGCTGGCGGATAACGTGGTAGGCACCATTCCGCAGCTCGACGATGAGCCGAAAGTCCCTGCCCTATGAAAATCCTTGCCATAGCCGATACCGAAGAACGATGCCTTTGGGAGTGCTTTCGCAAGGAACGCTTTGAGGGAGTCGACCTGATTTTATCCGCCGGCGATCTGGACCCGGACTATCTTGAGTTTTTGGTTACGGTCATCAACAAACCGCTCATCTACGTGCGCGGCAATCACGATGACCGCTACGCACGTCATGCACCGGGCGGATGTATCTGCGTAGAAGACAGCGTGTACACGTACCGAGGGATTCGCATTGCGGGCCTTGGCGGGTCCATGCGCTATCGCGACGGCGCCAACATGTACACCGAACGCGAGATGTCCAAGCGCATGCGTAAGCTGTCGCGTAAGGTTAGGATGGTCGGCGGGTGCGACATTCTGCTTACCCATGCACCCGCCGCCGGTATGGGTGATCTGGACGATCTGCCGCATCGAGGATTCGAATGCTTTAACACAGCACTCGAATCCTGGAATCCCGACTACATGGTGCACGGGCATGTGCACCAAAGCTACGGTTGCGATTTTCAGCGCGAGCGTCAGCATGTGTGTGGAACGACGATCATCAACGCCTGCGGCTATACGCAGTTTGAGCTCGACCAGACGCACTACCCCATCCGCGGCTGGCAAGCAGCCTGGCTCAACTCACAAACCATGCGCCGCGAGCTCAAACGCCACGAAGCCATCGAGTCCTCAACGGCCAGAACACCCTGGTAACCACCACAAAGAGGACACTGTCCCCTTTGAGGTGGTTTTGACGCGATAGCAAGAAACCCGGCCCTGCACAAGGCAGAACCGGGTTTCTTTAGCAATGCTTGCTTTGCTCAGGCAGTAACTGTTAGTTACTCAGCCAGGAAGTCACGCTGGACAGCGGGATCGACCTTGACGCCAGGGCCCATGGTGGAAGACACAGAGATGGACTTGACGTACTTACCCTTAGCAGAAGAGGGCTTGACGCGCAGAATCTCGGTGTACAGGGCAGCGTAGTTCTCGACGAGCTGCTGCTCAGAGAAGGACTTCTTGCCCAGGGGCACGTGGCAGATGCCGTAGCGGTCGGCGCGATACTCAACGCGGCCGGCCTTGAGCTCGGAGACCATCTTGGCGACGTCCATGGTAACGGTGCCGAGCTTGGGGTTCGGCATGAGGCCACGGGGACCAAGGATCTTACCGATGCGGCCAACCTTGGCCATCATGTTCGGCGTAGCGATAGCGGCGTCGAAGTTGATCTCGCCCTTCTGGATCTGGGCGACGAGCTCGTCGGAACCGATGATGTCGGCGCCGGCAGCCTCGGCCTCGCGAGCCTTCTCGCCCTCGGCGAAGACGGCAACACGAACGGTCTTGCCGGTGCCGTGGGGCAGAGAGATGGAACCACGGATGTTCTGGTCAGCCTTACGAGTATCGATGCCCAGACGGAAGTGGGCCTCGACGGTCTCGTCGAACTTGGCGGTGTCGAGCTCCTTGATGAGCTTGGCAGCCTGAAGGGGGGTGTAGAGCGTGGCGCGGTCGATCTTCTCGGCAGCGGCGTTATAGCTCTTACCATGCTTAGCCATGTGCATTACCTCCTGTGGTTAAACGGGCTTATGCCCTCCCACATCGTATCGTGTGCCCTATTGCACACATATAACGGGCGCCCCGGTCGGAGCACCCGTTATTACCTAAAGAAATCGCTACTCAGCGATGGTGACGCCCATGGAACGGGCGGTACCGGCGATGATCTTCTTGGCGGCGTCAATGTCGTTGGCATTGAGGTCCGGCATCTTGATCTCGGCGATCTTGGTGAGCTGCTCCTGGGAGAGCTGACCAACCTTTTCGGCCTGGGGCTTAGCGGAACCAGACTTGAGGTTCAGCTCCTTCTTGATGAGGTGAGCCGCCGGCGGGGTCTTGGTGATGAAGGAGAAGGACTTATCCTCGTAGACAGAGATCTCAACGGGGATGATGTCGCCCTTCTTGTCCTGCGTCTCGGCGTTAAAGGCCTGGCAGAACTGCATGATGTTCACGCCAGCAGCGCCCAGGGCGGGGCCGACGGGAGGAGCGGGGTTAGCGGCACCAGCAGGAATCTGGAGCTTAATGACGTTGGCAACCTTCTTCTCAGCCATGGTCATTCCTTTCGAATCACGAGTGATAAGTACTTGCTATATCGTAAGCACGCACGTGTTAGAAGCACTCCTGAGATGAGCAGTCACAGAAGAAGCACGCTCGCGCGAACGGACAAAAACTTAAGCGATGACAGCGACCTGGTTAAAGTCGAGCTCGACCGGCGTCTCACGGCCAAAGATCATCAGCGTGACCTTGAGCTTGCCAGCCTCAGTGTTAACCTCGGAGACCTTGCCATCAAAGTCAGTAAGCGGGCCATCGGTGACGCGGACGGACGTGCCGACCTGAATATCAACCGAGGTGCGCTTGGGCGAATCGCCCTTACCGGGACGACGAGTCATCTTGTTGTACTCGTCGCGGGAAAGCGGAGCGGGCTTGCCGTTGCCGCCCAGGAAACCGGTGACGCCAGGCGTGTTACGAACACACGTCCAAGCATCGTCATCCATCTCCATGCGGACCAGGACATAACCCGGGAAGATCTTGGAATCCTTGGTCTCGCGCTTGCCACCCTCTTTAATCTCGGTGACGCGCTCCATAGGAATCTCGATATCAAAGATACGGTCCTGCATGCCCATAGTCTCGATGCGATGCTCGAGATCGGACTTAACGCGGTTCTCGTATCCAGAGTAAGTGTGAACGACGTACCAACGCTTAGACATGGTTTAGCCCCTCAATCCAGAGAACAGAGCAAGAGCCTCGCCAAAGCCAGCATCGAGCAGAGCGATGACGACGCCGACGACGATCAGAGAAGCGCAAACGACGACCGAGTAGTTCACGAGCTCCTTCTTATCGGGCCACGTGACACGCTTCATCTCGGACTTGACCGAGGCGAAATACTTCTTGGTGCGGGCGAAGAAACCAGGCTTCTCGTTCTTCTTGGACTTCGCAGCCTTCTCGTTCTTCTTGGCAACGGCCTTCTTGGCCTCAACCTTGGAGTTGGCGGCAGCGCTGTTGGCAGGTGCCGGCTGCTGAGCCTTCTTCTTGTTCTTCTTGTTGGCCATTTGGGTTACCTCCGCGCAATGCGCTTATACATGAGTAAACCGTAAGCTCCCAAGTGGGAGCTTACGGAATAATGACTGGCACGCCAGGAAGGACTCGAACCCTCAACACTCGGTTTTGGAGACCGATGCTCTACCAATTGAACTACTGGCGTATGTGACTAGAGACTAGCGAGTCTCTTTGTGCAGCGTGTGGTGACGGCACCAGGGGCAATACTTCTTGATCTCCATACGATCAGGCATGGTCGACTTGTTCTTGGTGGTCGTATAGTTGCGGCGCTTGCACTCAGTGCACGCAAGAGTAACTAGAGTACGCATGTATCCTGAACCTTTCATTTCCGCCCCGTACGGGCACGAGTTGTTACTTTATCAGCTCCACGTAAGTGCTGTCAATGAAAACCTCGAGTCAATTGGTTCTCGGTGGATCCATTCATATTTGGAACACATCAATGAAGCCATCGTGAGCTAATCGACGGTGCACCCAGGACCATTATCGATCCTCTCGACACCAGCAACGGCTCAATATCCATTGCAGAAAAGAACCCGGCACCCATATAAGTGCCGGGTTCTCTAAGTCAGCTATATCAGAGAGCTAATTTACTCAATGATCGTGGAGACGATGCCCGAACCGACGGTGTGGCCACCCTCGCGGATAGCGAAGCGCAGGCCCTCCTCCATGGCGATCGGGTGAATGAGGTCGCCCTCGATGGTGATGTGGTCACCAGGCATAGCCATCTCGGTGCCCTCGGGGAGCTTGACCGTACCGGTAACGTCGGTGGTACGGAAGTAGAACTGAGGACGATAACCATCGAAGAACGGAGTGTGACGGCCGCCCTCCTCCTTGGTCAGAACGTAGATCTCACCGGTGAACTTGGTGTGCGGGGTAACCGAACCGGGCTTGCAGAGAACCTGGCCGCGCTCGATGTCCTCACGCTTGATGCCGCGGAGCAGCAGACCGACGTTGTCGCCAGCCTCGCAGAAGTCCATGGACTTACGGAACATCTCGATACCAGTAACGACGGTGTTCTGGGTATCCTTGATGCCGACGATCTCGACGGGCTCGTTGAGCTTGAGCTCACCGCGCTCGACACGGCCAGTAGCAACGGTACCACGGCCGGAGATGGTCATAACGTCCTCAACGGCCATCAGGAACGGGAGGTCGTTGTTACGAGCAGGCGTCGGGATGTACTCGTCGACGGCCTTCATGAGCTCGCGAATGGCGTCCATCCACTTGGCGTCGCCCTCGAGAGCGCCCAGAGCGGAGCCACGGATGACGGGGATGTCGTCGCCGGGGAAATCGTACTCGGAGAGGAGCTCACGGGTCTCCATCTCGACGAGGTCGATGAGCTCGTCATCGTCGACCATGTCGCACTTGTTCAGGAAGACGACGATGTAGGGAACGCCGACCTGACGGGCGAGCAGGATGTGCTCGCGGGTCTGAGCCATGGGGCCGTCGGTAGCAGCGATGACCAGGATAGCGCCGTCCATCTGAGCAGCGCCGGAGATCATGTTCTTGACGTAGTCAGCGTGGCCCGGGCAGTCAACGTGAGCGTAGTGACGGGCAGCGGTCTCGTACTCAACGTGGGAGACGGAAATCGTAATGCCGCGCTCGCGCTCCTCGGGAGCCTTGTCGATGTTCTCGAACGCAGTGAAGTCAGCCTTGCAGCCCTCGGTCTCGGAGAGAACCTTGGTGATGGCAGCGGTCAGCGTGGTCTTGCCGTGGTCGACGTGACCAATGGTGCCGATGTTAACATGCGGCTTAGTGCGCTCAAACTTCTCTTTGGCCATAAAGCCCTCCTCTTAACAGGTCGTCCCCGGACGGGACTTTGCCTTTATACCATAGTGGCCTCTCAACATACTATTGAGAAGCCACCGTGTTACCTATGGTAGCGGTGACTGGATTCGAACCAGTGACGCCACGGGTATGAACCGTGTGCTCTAACCAACTGAGCTACACCGCCGGATGGAGCCTGCAACCAGACTTGAACTGGTGACCTCTTCGTTACCAACGAAGTGCTCTACCGACTGAGCTATACAGGCACTTGACGGGTGGGAGCTATAGGATTCGAACCTATGTAGGCATAGCCAACGGGTTTACAGCCCGTCCCCATTAACCACTCGGGCAAACTCCCAATCGTTCAAGTATCCGCAGGTCCTTTGGTCTTTTGGACCGCCGCCCCCGCGAACGAAAAAGATAATACGATGCAACCTTGGGGGCTGTCAACGAAAACCTCTAGATACACGGTGCCGGGCGTATCTATATAGCTGTGACCTGCGGTTTTGTTGAGTTTGGATATGAAGGACGGTGGTTTTGGATACTGAGGTGACGTTTCCCGAGGTAACACTTTGGTGTAGTGGAGTACACCTTCAGTATCGAACTTCGATACCGGCTTATTTGCACCTATATATAGGTCGAGATCGGGCTTCCACGCCACGATCGAGCGTGGATTATCTCCCACTTTTAGCGCGGCTCTAAGGCCAAAGTGGCAGATTATCCACGTTCATTCTCCAGGCGAGAGAACTGTAAAGCCGCAACTACTCGGGCCAGGCCAAAGTAGACCCATAGAGCGGCTCCCCCTTGGTGCAGGGGTAGCGACTCAAGTAACACGACGATAGCAAGTCGAAAAAATAAGTCATGGCGTATTTCGAATAAACGCCGAGTCGGTCAATTCCGTTTCCCGCATTACCAAGACGATATACACGGTCAAAAGACCTCGATTTGTCATCGTTGCTAAACGCAGTAATTAGAATCTTCCTGCCCGAACGGCAATCAAGATACTCACGCGCCTGTGACGCAAATAGCCCGGAGACCGATACGAGAATTATCAATGACTGCGAAGCGTCTCCCATGTTTTTCAATTCCGCGACGTTAGCCCCAGCAACTATGCGAACTATCTTGCCCGCATAAAACATTTCCTGCTGAAATCGTACGAGATTGGCGCTCACATTATTGGTGCACCAGATTTCAACGTTTTTATGGCCATCAATTTCGTCGACAAGATGCTTAATAGCGATATCGGACACGCCGCTTTCAACCTCAGCGAACATCTCGATCATGCGAACGTCGAGCTCTGCCCTGTATTCCTCGTAGCCAAATTCCTCCTCTCGATGGCTTAAGTCGCTTGGAAAGACTGACTGAGTAAATGATTCTTTCAAATCGCTAAGAGACTGGTAGCCCAATCGATTGCAGAAACGACGAACAGCGGAACGGGTCACGAATGCATCGCGGGTTATTGCGGCAACATTGATTTCGCTCGAACGCCTAATGTGAGCGATGAGATATCGAGCGATGGCGGCATCGTTTGACCCAAACTCGCTGTTGATGATGGAGCTAATGCGATTGAGCACATCGAAGTCATTGATATTCACGTGATCCCTCTTTCCGCTCTCCTCGAAATCATAGTTCATTTATTGAATCAAACAGCTTTGGTCGTTCTCCTATGATTCAAATCAGTTGACGTCATCTTAATCGTAATTCCGCCACACGTATCCACCGTGTTGAATGATGGAAAGGGGATTCATGGGCAACGTGAACAACATCCCGTTTCTCTGGGGTTCCGCCACGGCGTCTTATCAGTGCGAGGGTGCCTGGAACGAAGACGGCAAAGGCCTTGGCGAGTGGGATTTCTTTAACCACACAAGCAATAAGAACATCAACCATGTTGACGGTGATGTATCTTGCGACTTCTACCATCGCTATGAAGAAGATATCCGCATGATGAAAGAAGGCGGACAAAACACCTATCGCTTCTCTCTTTCATGGAGTCGAATCATCCCCACGGGTATCGGCGAAGTGAATGAAAAGGGTATCGATTTTTATAATCGGGTCATTGATTGCTGCCTCGAAAATGGCATAGAGCCCAACGTTACGCTGTTCCATTACGATCTGCCATTCACGCTTGCTTGCAAAGGCGGGGTAATGTCGAGAAAGTTGGTGTAGCGCCCGATCCGAAGCGAGTCGGCCCGGCGTCCTGGAATCTGGAATACGGTTGATATCCTATGCCGCCTCGACCCTGTCCGCAAGCTCGAGGCCGGACTCGAGCATCTTCCTGGCCTCCGCCTCAAGCCGCGCCCACTCGACGGGACC
>JAXIYC010000003.1:0-130558 GCA_036304725.1 Collinsella sp.
CGACTCGAATTCTTGACGGCCTGAACAATCGTCAATATCGGTCGGAGGGGTGGCTTTGTAAAGCCGTTTGTCTCCACCCGCATAGCGGGTGGGTTGAAGCTGGCCGCTGCGCGCCCAGCAGACTAAAGTCTTGAACAAAAAGCCCCGCCGTGCGTAGCACGGCGGGGCCAGCGGCACGTCAAAAGACCATACACCTACGGGCGAAGGACCACCAAACTGGGCTAGGCAGCCGGGCAGATCTTCTTGAAGAGCTCGATGACGTCGTCGAGCGTTGCCTCGCGCGGGTTACCCGGGAAACAAGCGTCGGCCATGGCGTCCTTGGCCAGGACCTCGATCTCGTCAGCCTTCATGGCCTCGCAGACGTGCGGGATATTCACGTCGGCGGAAAGCTGCTTGACGGCGGCGATAGCGGCGTCGGCAGCCTCGTCGGTGCTCATGCCCGTGGTGTCAACGCCCATGGCGGCGGCAACCTTGGCCAGACGCTCGGCGCAAACCGGCTTGTTGAACTCCATGGCGATCGGCAGCAGCATGGCGCAAGCGACGCCGTGCGGGGTGTCGTAGTGAGCGGACAGGGTGTGAGCCATGGCGTGGTCGATGCCCAGGCCAACATTGGAGAAGCCCATGCCGGCGACATACTGACCAAGAGCCATGCCCTCACGGCCGGAGCCGGGCTGGCCGGACTTGGCCTCGGCGACGGAGTCGCGCAGGTTCTCGCTGATCAGCTTAATGGCCTCAAAGTGGAACATGTCGGAAAGCTCCCAGGCGCCCTTGGTGGTGTAGCCCTCGATGGCGTGGGTCAGTGCGTCCATGCCGGTGGAAGCGGTCAGGCCGGCGGGCATGGAAGCCATCATGTCGGGGTCGACGACGGCGACCTCGGGAGCGTCGTTGGTGTCGACGCACACGAACTTGCGGACCTTCTCGGGGTCGGTGATGACGTAGTTGATGGTCACCTCGGCAGCGGTACCGGCGGTCGTCGGCACGGCGATGGTGAACACGGCGTGGTTCTTAGTCGGAGCAACGCCCTCGAGGCTGCGGACGTCGGCGAACTCGGGGTTGTTGATGATAATGCCGATGGCCTTAGCGGTGTCCATGGAGGAGCCGCCACCGATGGTCACGATAGCGTCAGCTTCGGCGGCCTTGAAGGCCTCGACGCCGTCCTTGACGTTCTGGATAGTGGGGTTGGGTTTGATCTCGGAGTAGAGGCTCCAAGCGATGCCGGCAGCGTCGAGCTCGTCGGTCACCTTGGCGGTAACGCCAAACTTGACCAGATCGGGGTCGGAGCAGACGAAAATCTTCTTGTAGCCGCGACGCTGGAGCTCGCCGGGGATCTCCTTGATGGCGCCGGAACCATGATAAGAGATGGTATTGAGAACGAAACGATTAGCCATTGATAGCCTCCCAT
The DNA here is from genome assembly GCA_036304725.1 of Collinsella sp. Lineage (GTDB taxonomy): Bacteria > Actinomycetota > Coriobacteriia > Coriobacteriales > Coriobacteriaceae > Collinsella. The sequence continues at coordinate 1,403 of JAXIYC010000003.1, forward strand.
CGTGTGCGGGACACCCATTACGCCCCACGCTATGAGTCCCATCCTAACGCTTTTGAAACGAAAAACACGTGAGAACGTCAAATTAGTTAAAGCGTTTCAACATGATAACGGAGTCCTAGACCTTCCCTCCCGACAGCAGCGAAGGCTAGATTATAGAAGCAATCGCCCAAAGGATACGACCACTCAGTCTATAAATTGTTTCTGTTTTAGCAATATATGTTTGACAATACGTTTATAAATGGTTACCTTATAGTAAACATCTTAGTTCACTAAAATAACATTAGTGAAATGAAAAAGGCGGTAGAGATGTTAGTTCTACCCATAAAGACCCTCTTGGGCCACTACATTTATGATGCCAATCGAAACGAGATACTTGCAGTAAGCAAAGATCTCTTCAATTACATCTCAGAAGTCCAAGCAGGCGAAGTTTGCCCCGACTCCTATAAATCAGACCAAGAATTCCAGTTACTACAATCATGTGGCTACTGCTGCGATTCGCCATTGCAGGATGTCGCTTATCCATCAATTGACCTTTTGAAAGTTAAGCTGGAAAGAAATTTACGGATGATAACCCTTCAGCTGACTCAATCTTGCAACTTCCGATGTGATTACTGTATCTATTCCGAAAACTCCTTATACAACAGAACCCACAGTCATAACTCTATGTCTGTTTCGACGGCCAAACATGCAATCGAATTCTTTAAGATGCACTCGATTGACAACCCAAACCCGGTCGTAGCATTTTATGGAGGAGAACCTCTCCTTCGATTTAGTGAAATTAAGCTAATTACTCAATATGCAGAACAGGTATTTGAAGGAAAACACATCTCATTTCGAATTACAACCAATTGCTCTCTTTTATCTGAAGATATGGTTAAATTCTTCTTCGATTCTGGACATGAATTCTATTTGCTAATCAGTCTTGACGGGCCGCAGCAAATCCATGATAAGTCTAGGCATTACGCTAATGGTGAGTCCTCATACCAAGCAGTTATAGACAATGTTCATATGATTTTAGACAACCATCCTGAACGCAACAAATATATTCATTTTAATGCCGTAGTCGACACGAACAACATCTATAAAACAGTCTCTTCCTTTATAAATGATAAGGATATCGAGGCTTGCGATGTTCAATTCAACTACTTGGAACGCAACGGACGTATCGCCCCCTACAATGACAAGTTCTCAAGTCAACTGAATTACGCCTTATTTAAAGCAAGAATTATGGACGAGCGCAAGATCGAAAAAGGAAACTGTAGCGATAGGCTCGCTTCATATACGCTTGCAAGCATCAACCAAAACATTAAGCGATTTGCACCTTCGAACATCCCAACAAAAGCTATACCCGGTGGTCCATGCGAGCCAGGAGTTACGCGTCTATTTGTGACAACAGCAGGAGCGCTTCTTCCTTGCGAAAGGGTCAGCGAAACAACCAAGGACATGTATATCGGTACATTGGATTCAGGATTTGATTTAGGTCAAATTGAAAAGATGATCAATGTTTCAAAGCTGACCAGCGATTCATGTAAAAAATGTTGGGCATTTCAGCTGTGCACTCAATGCATTAAAAGCGCAGATTGCAAAGGAGTAATTAGCCCTGATTACAAACGAACAGCATGCGACAACTCAAAACGAATTGCCTTTGATCGACTTAATCAGAAAATACTTCGCTTTGAGCTTCATAGACACGAAGTGTCCATTACAACGGCTCTTAAAAGGAACAAGCGATAATAATCATGAAGACAATTGGACTTATATCTTTCACGAGAGCTGACTATCCTCTTCTAATTGGATTGCTAGGAGTTGGCTACAATATTCGGGTATCAACACCATGCGGCATTCTACCGGACGGCGTAGATGTTGCCAACCTTGTTAATTGCAAAGAAATTGGCATAAGAAATCGAATTAACTATGTAACGACAATCGATGAATCAGACCTGGTTGTCGTTTTATCGACGAAAGAAAGCGCCACAGGACTCATAGAATTTAGTAAACACGCTGAAACCTATGCACATTCTGTAAATAAGAAGGTTGTCAGTCAACTCGCCACTGAACAAATTGAGTCTAGCAAAAGCGACATGCAGGAATTAGCCCTGATACCAAAAATTGTTGTCGGGAATCTATATACACCCGCCGATTCAACAATTACGTTTAGTAGCATCGTTAGCGAGATGAGAAAGCACCATCCCAATCTATGCGCTTTGAGCTTCAATCCTTTAAATGAAATCTGGGGCTGCAACACCCTTAGTTTTGATGGTGGCCAATCCGCCGTCATCAAAATGAATGAGCAGATCAACATCATCATTGAGAATGATAAATCCGACCTAGCTCTATTAGAAACGCCCAATGTGCTTATGAAATACGACGACCACATTTACGGAGATTACGGATTAGGATCGATTGCTGCATGTCGAGCTTTCTGCCCTGACTTGGCCATTATCAATATCCCATACACGATAGCCGACTACGACATAATGCTTGGACTCATGCCCATAATTGAAACGCTAACGCAAGCAGAGAAAGTTCAATTTGAAATTACAAACGAAGTACTTGACGCCACTGAAGGGTTGGAGACGCATAGGTTTCAAATAAGCTATTCATCTAGCGATAAAGCAATTCAAGCAGCAAGAGAACTTCGACTAAGAGGAATGCCCTGTTTCTCAGCCAGCTTAGATCCAGAAGAATCATTACTATGCTGCAAAACAATCGAGAACGAGTTGTTTGATTTCGATATTGGGGTGCTGAAATGACAGCATATCGTAAAGATGAAACCATCTACGCAGAAATCGAAAAAGCGATAAGCAATATTAGAGATTTGGATTTGACTCAATTTGACCAAAATCTAAGAAATCAGCAATTGACCGACCCGCCATTCAACTTGTCCTCATCAGATTTAGTTCGACTGCTTATTTATCTTGAAAGCAGGTTTTCTGTTTACGTTGAGTACTCGTCGATTGAAAACCTAGGGTTCAACAGTGTTGAGGAGGTGAAGAAGGTAATAGAACAGTCAGAAACAATCGAACAATGGGAGGCAGATCATGAGAAGTATTCGTCCATTTAACATGCATGCAGTAAATAGCGTCATTCATTTTGTTAGAAATTGCCCATGCGGTTATTGCAGCTGCATGTACTGCAACATACTGCGCAATTCTCCGCACGAAGCAGAAGTCGGTTCCAATTCGATCGAGGCGATGACGCGTGGTGGCTACTGGTCCTAAATCGAGCAAGACGGTTACAAACGAATATCGAATCTCAATTGAAGGTAACCCTTATCCGCATGCTCTAGCTCTCATCAACCCAGCCGGAGACAACCTCAATATCAAAAGACATGGGTTCACGGGTCCACTAGGACAGCTATTGAGTCTAAAATATACCGTTTATGACGATGCAAATGAAAAACTCTTTACTGTCGTCGACGGTGGTTTTAGTAACATGCCCAGGGTTGCGCTCATCATCGAACACAAGGAAGTTGCGGTGTTCGATTATGGCCTAAACAGACTTGAGATGAAGTGCGTAACGAACATACCGAATTACACAATAAAAGGTAACTTCCTATTTGGAGATTACGACATATTCAGCCAACGGGAAGTGAAGCTATCTTCAGTTATCGTCCTTCAATGTGATAAACAATCGTGCTTTAGCATACAGGTTTTGGATAAAGCCGAATTGGCCGCCGCAATTGGAATACCCACAGCCATTGCCCTTCTGAGGGCTCGGATTGAAGAGCATCTCGAATAAATCGCAAAAAGCAGTTCGTAGCAACGTTCAGGAGCTAGATAGTTTTTTCTGGCTCCTGAAACTGCATTGCATAGTCTGCAAATTGTTCGAAACCATGTCCATGATCCGCAATGATGACGATTCGCTCTTTCATCTCCTGCGCAACCACCATCTTCAAAAAGGATATCGAAGCATTATCTAAATTGTTGCAAGGCTCATCCAAAATAATAATAGAATAACTGCTCAGAAAGGCCCTACAAAGTAATAGAGAAGCCAGTTCTCCGCCAGACAAATTGTGTCCCCTAGCTCCAATGATGGGATTTACTTCAAATAATTTATCGAGGCTAAAACCCTTCAAAAGATAGATGAGTTTTTCAGAGTCAATATCTACAAGACCATAGTAAAGAGCCTTCCTGAAAGTTCCCCCCATTATCAAATGTCTTTGCGGCATAGTTGCGCAGGGTAGCTGGATTAAAGTCGAACCATCGAAAATGACAGTAGACTCATTAACACACAGTCTGCCAGCAACTGGCGACAATAATCCGTTCAATACTTCCAGAAATGAAGATTTACCACATGCATTAGGGCCGCTTACTAAAACCAGACAAGGTGCCTGTATCGTGCAATCTGGAATTGTTATCCTCTCATTAGTTTCGTTCGACGAAAACGAGAGAATGATTCCTTTCCAACTAATTCGATCAGCGTGATCGAAACATATCAAATTAGGTTTTTCAGCTTCCAAAAGACGACGTAATTCCAAGACACGGTGCAACGATCTAAACGACGGCTGAAGCTGAGCCCAACAATTCAGAACAAGAGGAAAAGGAGAATAGCATAGAAGTACAAGTTGATAGCTCTGCACCGCAATCCCGACCGTCAGTCCGCGCTTTGACACAAGGAAAATAAGCAGCAGAACTGAAAGCAAGCCAGTAATGATGTTGCCAGCGTCAACTATTTCAGTTGCCAATCTCGCAAAGACACTCTCCTCAACTCGAGAGTTCCTGCAGGCTTTAAGCATCTTTTTATAGCGAAGTAATTCCAAGTTAATTGAACGAGAAATACGAATGTAAAGTCGACAATTTATTAGTTGGGCTAAATAAGCAGAACCCCTCGCCTGGGCCTCCAATACCTTTTCGCTCTTAGTCGATAGCTTACTAAGAGCGAACGGATATAGAAGCGAAATAAACAATGCCGAAACACAAACAGGAATCAAAAGCAACAAAGAGATATTAGATAGTGCCACAAACGATACCAAACCCGTCACTAGGCACGGAAGAAACGCAGTTGTAAATATTCCAATCATCGGCTGTAGGTTCCCAGCCTCTTCAATGCGCGATAACAGGTAGTCACTGTCTTTTGCTAAAACTAAGGGCCGCTCTAAAGCATGGCGGGCAAGCAATCTATAGAAGCAGTTAGCGCCATCGGAAGCCAATTGCTCCGCATATTTTGATCTGAACAGGTTTGTCACCAGCTCAACTGAGAGCAATACTAGCAGGCCTAACCCAATGCATAAAACGTTGCGATAATTAGAGCGAAGCAGGCCATAGTCTATTATCAACGATTCAGCTTTAACAACAGACAGCTCCACCAGGGCAGATAAAATGCAGAGCGCCATCAACTTGATTACTGTCGTCTTATTTTGAATAAAAAGCTCTGGCATATGTCCATCCCCTCAACTAATAATTATAGCTAGAAAGATGACATTTTTATTCTATAGCCTTAAGCAGCACGCTTTGCTGACGTCAAATCTTGTCATTACAAACATGCACCTTAGGCTTAAGACTCAAAAAAGGGCGGCTGAGATGGCCGTCCCCTCCCCATTATCGATCTATCTGGCAAAGGGACGGCCCCTTTGCCGCATTCGGTTACTTTCGGCAGCCCTCTTTCCAAGCCTCGGCCGCAACCTTCCAGCGTAAGCGCAAGTCGCGCTCGCGGTCGATGAACATGATGGCAAACGCGACAAACAGCAGCAAGCTCGCCACGACGATGGCGTGCAGGCCCATGCGCTCAATACACCAGTTGCCCAACACGGCGCCAAACACAAAGGTAAAGATCACGCCAAAATACAGCAGGCCGTTTTCCAAAAAGCCGCGCCTGTGGGTGATGATGTAATCGTCCACATTTTGCAGCGCGTTGCGCAAGTTGCCGATGCACATGGTCGTAGCGATGCCGTGACCGTGGATCTTGCGGAAGCTCTCGACCTGCATGCCGCAGGCAAACGAGGTGAGGCAGTTGGCGAGCAGGTTGAAATTGCCGCCCGGGATAAAGCTCACTCCCAACAAGATAACGGCTTCAAAAAACACCGTCACCTGACGCCAGTGGATCACGCTGCCAAAACGCTCGTGTACCAGGTCGGCAAGCATAATGCCCACAGCAAACGAAACCACAGGGAAGAAGTAGCGCCCCGCAAGTGCCCAATTGCCCTCCGAGATGCTCACGCCCACGAGCAGGATGTTGCCCGTCTGCGCGTTGGCGAAAACATGGTCGCGCCCAATGTACGAATAAACGTCCATAAAGCCACCGGCAAGCGCCAAGATGATGCCCAGCTCAATAGACTCCGATATCTGTTTGGCACGCTGCATCGCCGTGCATCCTCCTTGTTGACGACCCTCTCGTGCGTTGGCGGAAACATAACCGCCGTTCATACTGTAACCCATTGACAACATGGCGTGCGCGCGAGACGGGTTCTCCAACGCGCAGATACACAGTCTGGAAACAAACGACTGGCTCAGCGACGCTCTCACTCACCAGCTCATGTACTCCACCAGTCTTTTTAGCGCCGTCCCAAAAAGACTGGTTACAATTACGTGCAGCATACAGACACCGGGAGGGATCGTGGCAAAAAAGCCTCAGCACGCTCAGAACAGCCAACGCGGACAGCAGGGCAAACAGGGCCAGCAGCAAAAGCGCGGCGGCAAGGCGCAGGCCACGGTCGCCCGCACCAAGCATTCCCAGGCGACGCCCGTCCGTCCTTGGCGTCCAGGCCGCGATAAGTTCCTCCCCGTCAGCCGCGCCGACATGGATGCGCGCGGCTGGGACCAGTGCGACTTCGTCTATATCTGCGGTGATGCCTACGTGGACCATCCGAGCTTTGGCATGGCTATCATCAGCCGCGTACTCGACGCGCACGGTTACAAAGTGGGCATCATCTGCCAGCCCGACTGGACCGACCCCGCCAGCATCACTGCGCTCGGCGAGCCGCGCCTGGGGTTTCTCGTCAGTGCCGGCAACATGGACTCCATGGTCAACCACTATTCGGTGACCAAGCACCGCCGCCACACCGACGCCTATACCCCCGGCGGCGAGGAAGGTCACCGCCCCAACCGTGCCGTCACGGTCTACGGCAATCTCATCCGTCAGACGTTCAAGGACGCCCCCATCATCATCGGCGGCATCGAGGCAAGCCTGCGCCGACTGGCCCACTACGACTACTGGCAGGATAAGCTCAAGCGCTCGGTGCTGCTCGACTCGGGCGCCGACATCCTCATCTACGGCATGGGCGAGCACGCGATTATCGAGATCGCCGACGCGCTCGACGCGGGGCTGCCCGTCGATCAGATCACCTATATCAACGGCACCGTCTACCGCACCAGCTCGCTCGACGAGGTCTACGACTACGACTTGCTGCCCAGCTGGGACGACCTTGCCGCCGACAAGCTCAATTACGCGCGCAGCTTTAACGTACAGCAGCAGAACATGGACCCCATCACCGGGCATCGTCTGGTAGAGCCCTACCCCAACAGCGTCTATGTGGTGCAGAACCCACCGTCGGCCACGCTCACCACCGACGAGATGGACGAGGTGGCCGAACTCCCCTACGCACGCGATTGGCATCCCGACTACGACGCGGCAGGCGGCGTGCCAGCCTTTGCCGAGATCAAGTTTTCCATTAGCTCCAACCGCGGTTGTTTTGGCGAGTGTTCGTTTTGCGCCCTCACCTTCCACCAAGGCCGCGTGCTGCAGATGCGCAGCCATGACTCGATCATGCGCGAGGCCGAGCTGCTCACGCGCGATCCCGAGTTTAAGGGCTACATCAACGACGTGGGAGGGCCGACGGCCAACTTTAGCCGTCCCGCCTGCGACAAGCAGCTCAAGCACGGCGTGTGCAAGAACAAGCGCTGCCTGTGGCCGAGCGTATGCAAGAACATGGTGGTCGACGAGAGCGGCTACACGCAGCTGCTGCGCGACCTGCGTCAGCTGCCGGGCGTCAAGAAAGTCTTTGTCCGCAGCGGCATCCGCTTTGACTACACCATGGCCGATGCCTCGGACGAGTTTTTGCGCGAGCTGCTGGAGCACCATGTCTCGGGCCAGCTGCGCGTAGCGCCCGAGCACGTGAGCGACGCGGTGCTGTCCGTGATGGGCAAGCCGAGCCGCGCCGTCTACGACGCGTTCTGCCGCAAATTTGAGCGCCTGAACCGCGAGTATGGACTCAAGCAGTATGTTGTGCCGTATCTGATCTCGAGCCACCCCGGTTCAACCATGAAGGAAGCCGTGGACCTTGCCGAAGCCGTGCGCGACATGGGCTATATGCCCGAGCAGGTGCAGGACTTCTACCCCACACCGTCCACCATGTCGACGTGCATGTACTACACCGGCGTGGACCCGCGCACCATGGAGCCGATCTATGTGGCGCGCGACCCGCACGAGAAGGCCATGCAGCGCGCGCTCATCCAGTATCGCAAGCCCGAGAATTACAAGCTCGTGCGTGAGGCGTTAGAGAAAGCCGACCGCCGCGATCTGATCGGCTACACCAAGCATTGTCTGATTCGCCCCGTGCCGCCACGCCCGGGCGAGACGTCTGCCGGCGGCGGGCATGGCACCGGCAAGAAGGGCGGCAAACCGCATGGCGGCGGCGCTGGCAAGGGGCCCAAGGGCAGCAAGGGCCACGGCGGCATGTCGCGTGCGCAGAACACCGCAGGTCGCAACCGCGCGGCCCAGGGACGACAGGGCGCCAACGGCGGCGGCAGGCGCAACTAAGGCAGCGGTGCCGTCGCTATGTCCGTCTCGCATGCGTGGCGCAGTGAGCGCATCGCCTCCACGAGGATGATGCCGGCGATGGCAACCGTGACCGCCACGTCGAGCGGGGTGTTCACAAACCACAGCATCGTCATGAGATACGACCCAGCATTAAAGGCAAAGTGCAGCAGAATCGTGTAGCGGAGCTTTCCGGTCGTCACGAGCACCCAACCAAAGATGAGGCCGGCGGCACCCGCGTAGCAACCCTGCACCCAATTCATGTGCATAAAACCGAAGATTGCCGCCTGCAGCACAATCGCCGCAGCGATACCCCACGTGCTTGGGGCCGCCCAGGGCACCATGGCGCCGTCCTGCGCGCTCGCACGACGCCGGCGCTTCCAAAGTGGGCGGCACTGCGGATTAAACGCTCGGAGCGAAAACTCAAAAATAATGCCGCGCACCAGCAGCTCCTCACAAAATGGGGCGCCGAGCACCGTAGTCAGGACGGCGAGATAGCTGGTGTCGCCCATACCTGTTTCCTCGACAAGCTCGCTGTAGTCGGCCGCGGCATCGGGCAACAGCGACAGCACGGCGTCGGTCACGTAACCAACGACCACCTGCAGGGCCAGGCCAATCACGATAACGCAGGCGATGCGTTTCCATGCCCCACGCGCTCCCCCGCCGAGCGGATGCGCGCTTTGCCGGCGTGCCATAAACGAACGCGGCCACAGATAACGCCACCACAGCAGCGCCATCAAAAACGACGCCGTCTGCGCGACGGCCTGAAGCAATTGGATGTCGAGATCATCGATCGAAAAACCCATGAACACCGATGCGACGCCAAGGGCGGAGAACAAAACGACGCTCAGGGCAATATCGGCAGCGACGACGCCAAAACAGGCAAGCGCCCAAATCATCGCATTGAGCATGCCAACCTCCTCAAAACCGTTCCCTAGTTCTACCACAACTCGGCAGAGAGCTGATCCCATGGGGACGGAGGAAAACGGATCACTTATTGATGAGAATCAGGCGCAGCGCCAAAGGCCCCGTTGGGCGAAATGTCGAACGGAAAGGTGCCGCAGCGATTGAAGGCGGCGATGAACATGCGGATGGCGTTGGACGGCGTGGTACCTACGAGTTGGGTTGCCGCCGCGAAGGCCGCCTTTTCCTCGGGCAAGACCTTCGCGACAACCGGGGTCATGTGTTCTGCCATGGCGCTTCCTTTTTGAAACGACGGTGGTGCGGATGGATGCGGGCCACGCGGCTGGGCGACAGGCTGTGAAGGCAACCCGATTGGCCCGCATCTGGAATTTGTTTCTACGGCGTTGGTATTACTTGGTATTCTTAAGTATTACCCCGCAGATAGAATACCGTACCCGACCCCATGGGGACGGAGAAAAACGGATCATTTTGTTGCTGAGTAAGTATTTAGAGCGTGATGATGTCCGAGATATTGAGGGCCTGAGCGTCGACGGCATCGTGCGTGGCAAGCAGCAGCATGCGGCCGTCGAGAAAGTCGAGCACGACCTCGGCGCATGCGTCGCGCGCGGCGGTATCTAGACCGGTAAAGGGCTCGTCCAGAATCACCGCGTCGCCTGGGCACAGCAGGGCTCGGGCAATCTCGACACGACGGCGCTGTCCACCCGAAAGCTCGGCCACGCGGGCATGCACATCGATCCCCGGTATCAGCAGACGCAACAGGGCTGCGGCACTCGAGGCGTCCACGCGCGCGTCGGCGCACACCAGCACGTTATCCAAAGCCGAGGTGCCCTCTACCAGGCGCACATCCTGAAACACCATGGAGCACGGCGCGCACTCCCCCGCCGCCAGCGCGAGCAACGTCGACTTGCCCACGCCCGAGGCGCCCATCACGCAGGCGCGCCCACCGGCGGGCACACGAAGCACCAGCCCGTCGAGCGCCGGCGCCCAGGGCGCACGATCGCCCACGGCAAGCGCAAGCTCCGCCGCAGCGCCGGCGCCAGCAGGGTCGCCCGAACGCCCGCGAGTACCACGCCCATGTGCCCACACGGCAGCACGCCACGCCGCGGGCCCCGAAGCCCGCAGCAACCACACCAGCACACGCTCGCATGCCCGCGATGCCGCCACGACCAACACGGTCCAAGCCAGCAGGTCAGCCGTCTCGATGAGCAGCTTCGCCTGATAGATGCGCTCGCCTACGGTGCCCACCGCCATGCCGATCAGCTCCGCCGCCACGCCGGCCTTCCAGCTCATGCCGATCACGGCACGGGCGCACGAAAGCGCAAACGGCAGCACCTCGCGCCAGGTATGGGCGCAAAACAGGCGCCAGCCGCGCACGCCATGCAGACGGAACATCTGCTCCAGCGGTTTATTCACCTGTGCCAAGCCCTCGGCCAGCGAAAAATACACGCCCGGCAGCGCCATCAAAAAGACCGCGGCGATGCTCACGCGCGCCGATCCCAGCCAAATGAGCAGCAGGACCACCACGCAGGCAACCGGCGTCGCCTTGACAAACGACAGCGCCGGCGCCACCAGGCGGGCAAACGCACGCGAACGTGACGAAATCCCGGCCAGCACGCCACCACACACCGCGGCAAGCGCCAGCCCGCCCAATATCCGCGCGCCCGAGCCCGCCAAAATCGCCCAGGTACCGCCATCGCACACCAGGCGCAGCAGCGCCAAGGCAACAGCACCCGGCCCCGGCAAGATCAGTGGCTGCGCCACCAGCGCCGCCGCGAAGACCCACACGGCAAGCCAAAAGGCGGCGACGGCACCTGCTGCCGCCACCGCCTTCATACGCTCTGTCATTTGTCGAGCAAACGCACGCACGGGCTACTCCATGTAGTAGAAATCATCAGCCGGGAGCTTGCCGCCCACGGCGCTCGCATCCGCATCGGCCAGCACCTGCAGGTACCCACCGAGCGCCGCCTTCATATCTTTCCCCGTCTGGCAGACAAGCATGCACCCGGGAATCGCCTTTTCGGCAATCGCGGCGTTATCGACGACACCCGCATCGACCACGGCCTGCGCCCAGTCCGCCGGCGCCGCATTGACGGCCTTCACGCTCGCCTCATGGCAGCGCAAGAATTCCGCCACGGCATCGGGATGTTCCTCGGCAAAGGCGCGGCGCACCACGGTCACGCCCGTCAGCAGGCGCGAACCCGTGTCGCCCGCCAGCTCATCCCACACATCGGTCAGACTTACCGGAGCCGACAGCTTGCCTTCGCTCTTGGCGATGGCAGCGGTCTTGAACGGCTCGGGCAGCACGCCCACGGCAGACGGATCGGCAAGCAGCGCCGACAGCACCTCGGTGGGCTCGCTCTTAAACTCAAGCGCCACCTGGCCGGTCAGGCCCGCGCGGTCCAGCAGGTAGTTCATGACGTACTCCGGCGTGGTGCCCTTACCCGTCATATAGACGGTATGGCCCGCCAGATCGCCAAACGAGGCCACACTCGCGTCGCCCGTCACAACGTTCAGCACGCCCAGCGTGTTGATGTCGATGACCTGCACCGCGCCCTCGGTCTTGTTGTAGAGCACGCTCGCCACGTTGGCGGGCACCAGGGCGATATCGACATCGCCCTGAATGACCTTGGGCACAATCTCGTCGGCGGCGGTGTTGATCGCAAAGTCGAACTCGTTGTCCGTGGCACCGTCGGCCGCCCGGTCCATAAACTGCACCAGACCGATTGACGTCGGACCCTTGAGCGAGGCGACGTGCACCTCAACCGGCTCGGCAGCGGCACCGGCGCCGTCCGTGGCAGCCGAGCCCGCAGCAGACCCAGCCCCGGCAGCCCCGCCGCCACAGCCAGCCAGCGCAAGCGACAGCGCGCCCGCGGCGAGCGCCGAGGCAAACCCCCGGCGCGACATCTCAACATCAAACGCGCGCATCGCTAGCACGTCCCCTCGTTGGGCATCGACCAGGCGTGATGGTCGGTATGCAGCAGCTCCTCGGCCAGCGGCGAGAGCGGCGCGCCCAAAAACTCGCTGTAGCACGCCTGGACATCGGGATTCTCGTGCGAGAAGCGAATGTCCGCCTTCGCATCCAGGCCCCACAGCACCTGGCCGCGCTCGGCCGCCAGCTCGCAGCCGTCCTGGATGGGCTGACCGCCGCCACCGACGCAGCCGCCCGGGCATGCCATAACCTCAACGAAGTCATAGCTCACGCGGCCGTCGCGAATCGCGTCGAGCAGGCGGGCGGCGTTACCCAACCCGTGCGCCACGGCGACGCGCACCTTGGTGCCATCGATATCGGCGACGGCTTCCTTCCAGCCATCCAGGCCACGCACGTCGGTAAAGAAATCCGCATCCGGGTTCTTGCCCGTCACCAGGTAATAGGCCGAGCGCACGGCTGCCTCCATCACGCCGCCCGTGGCGCCAAAGATCACGCCCGCGCCCGTGCCAAAGCCCAGCGGCGTATCGAGCGGCTCCTCGACCAGCGTGTCCACGCTCACGTGGCTCGCGCGGATCATGCGCACCATCTCGCGCACCGTCAGCGCAACGTCCACATCGGGCGTGCCGTCCTCGCCCACCATGCTCGGCAGCGCGCACTCGGCCTTCTTGGCCGTGCACGGCATAACGGACACCACGAACAGGCGCTCGGGCTCCACGCCCAGCACCTTGGCGTAGTAGGTCTTGGCAATAGCGCCGAACATCTGCTGCGGCGACTTGGACGTGGACAGGCTGTCGACAAACTCCGGATAGCGCGCCTTCACAAAGCGTACCCAACCCGGGCAGCAGCTCGTGAACATGGGCCAGCCGCGGCTGTCGCCCTCGCCCTTGGCGGCCTTACCCAGGCGCTCGAGCAGCTCGGAGCCCTCCTCCATAATGGTAAGGTCGGCCGAGAAATCGGTGTCGAACACGTACTCAAAGCCAACGCGGCGCAGTGCGCAGGCCAGGCGCTCGACGGTAGCCTCCTCGCGCGGAATGCCGAGCTCCTCGCCCCAGGCGCTACGCACGGCCGGCGCAATCTGCACCAGCACGATCTTGTCGGGATTAGCGAGCGCGTCAAACACGGTCTCGGTATCGTCGCGCTCGCGCAGTGCGCCCGTCGGGCAATGCGTAATGCACTGGCCGCACGCGACGCAATCGGTCTTGCCAATCGGCGCGCGCCCGCGGGTACCCACGGCGGTATGCGTGGCGCGGTTGGTCAGGTCCCAAATCCCCAGGCCCTGCACGCTCTCACACACTTTGATGCAGCGCATGCATTTAATGCACTTGTCGTTTTCGCGGATGATGGGAAAATCGAAATCCCAGCCCTCGCCCGCCAAATGCCTTTGATACGGCAGATAGAAAATGCCCAGGTCGTTGGCGATGGTCTGTAGGTTGCAGTTGCCGCTGCGCACGCAGCTCGTGCATTGCGAATCGTGCTGCGAAAGCAGCAGCTGCACGTTGGTGCGACGGGCCTCGCGGGCCTTGGGGCTGTTGGTGTGCACCACCATGCCGTCGAGCACGTAGTTGTTGCAGGCGGCAACCAGCTGGTCGCAGCCCTCGACCTCGACCACGCACACGCGGCAGCCGCCGATCTCGTTTAGATCGCGCAGATAGCACAGGGTGGGAATCTGAATGCCGGCGGACTTGGCCGCATCCAGGATCGTGGTGTGCTCGGGCACCACGACTTCGCAGTTATCGATAATGAGCCTGACCATGTTGTGCGCTCCGTTTTCGGTGTTGTCGCTGACGGTGGTTTTGTTGGGCTCTACCATTCCAGGTTCCTCCCTCCGCGGAACGCGCCAAAGCCAAAGTGGTCGCAGCGCAGGCAGCGACTCGCCTCTTGGCGTGCCTCCTCCTCGGTAAGGCCCTGTTCGACCAGATTCCAATCGTGAATGCGCTCGCCGGCCTCGCGCTCGCCCAGCTCGCAGCGACCGCACTCATGCTTGCCCTTAAACTGAACGGTCGGCAGCTCCACATCGAGTTTAATCTTGTGGTCGAAGCCCAGGTAGCGGTCGATATTTGCCGAAGCAACGCGGCCGGCGTTGATGGCACGGATGACGGTGGCGGGGCCGGTCTGGCAGTCGCCGCCGCTAAAGAGGCCATCGAAGTCGGGCACGGCGCCGTCCGAATCGGTGACGACGCGACCCCACTTGCAGGCGATGCCCATGTCCTCAAACGGCTTGGAGTCGATGTCCTGGCCAATGGCCACGAACACGCGCTCGCAGGGAATGACCTGCTCGGGCGTGGCGGCGGCACGCGGGGCCGGGCGCCCGCGGCGGGGCTCGCCGATAATCTGCGGCTGCACGCGCAGGCCGCTCACGCGACCGTCCTCGCCCGTCTCGATGGCGAGCGGGGCTGTGAGCTCCAGAACCTCGCAGCCCTCGGCCTGGGCACCGGCGATCTCGGCGTCTTGGGCCGTCATATCGCAGATGCGACGGCGGTAGACGATGCTCACCTTTTCGGCACCGCAGCGCACGGCAGAGCGTGCCACGTCCATGGCCACGTTGCCGCCGCCGATGACGCACACGCGCTGGCCGCTCAGGTCGGGCAGTTCGTCGTCACCGATGGCGCGCAGCATCTTGACGGCCGACTCCACGCCGGGAGCCTCTTCGCCCGGAAGGCCAAGCTTCTTATCGCTGTGGGCACCGATGGCCAGGTAGACGGCATCGAACTCGTCGCGCAGGCGGGCGAGCTCCTCGCCGCTCACGGAGTGGTCGAGCTCCACGTCGACACCGGCGCTCAAAATCCAGTCGATCTCGGCCTGCAAGCGCTCGCGCGGCAGACGATAGCTGGGGATGCCGTAACGCAGCATGCCGCCCAAGTGGTGACGTTGCTCAAAGATGGTCACCTTATGGCCCATCACGGCCAGGTAGTAGGCGCAGGAAAGGCCGGCCGGGCCGCCGCCGATCACGGCGACGCGCTTACCGGTGTCGTCCACTACATGCGGTTTGTGGTCGTTGAGGTCGCTGTGCTCAACGGCAAAACGCTTGAGGGCGAGGATGTTCATGGGGTCGTCGACCATGCCGCGGCGGCAGTGCATCTCGCAGGGATGCTCGCACACCAGGCCGCAGACGAGCGGCAGCGGATTGTTCTTGCGGATGACCTTGACGGCATCGGCATAGCGGCCGGCCTCGACGAGCGAAATGTACCCGGGAATGTCGACGTGCGCCGGGCAGCCCGAGACGCACGGAACGCGGGCCTCGCGGTCAAAGCCACAGGAGTGCTCGCGGATGTGGTGCTCAAAATCGTCACGGAAACCGCGGATAGCCGTAAGCGCCATGGCGCCGGCCTCGTAACCGATGGCGCAATCGCTCGAAAGATAGATGGTGCGGGCGGTGCGCTCGATCAGATTGAGCGTGGACTCGTCGGCGCGGCCCTCGAGCACATCGGCGAGCAGATCGCTCAGCGCGCTCAGGCCCACGCGGCAGGGCGTGCACTTGCCGCAGCTCTGGGTGGAGCACAGGTTGACGAGCGCTGCCGTAAACTCAACGGGACACGGGGCGAGCGAACTCACCGCCAGACGACGTCCGAGCGCATCGTGCAGGTCGTCCATGACGGCCTGAGCGTGGCTGCGTTCCATTACGTGCAGTCGAGCCATAAGATCCCCTCTCACATGGCAGCCCGGAGGCGAGGCCGGGCGAAATTGCTACACGCACAACACTGACCTAAAAAGTTGTGAGGTCTCCATACGGTTCGGCAGGCGGTATAAAATGTCACCCTCAGCGGTGAAATAGAACATTACCGCAGATAAATGCCATATTTGATAAAACGCGTTACCAAATTGCATTATTCAATGTGAAAAAGAGCGCCTTACTATTTTTCCTTTTTGATCCGTTTTCCTCCGTCCCCTTCGGATCACATGATCCCTTGGGAACGGAGGAAAACGGATCGTTTTTGGTGCAAAAGGGCCAGGTTTGTTTGCACCAATCTCACTTGCGCTAGATAAAGAGCTCGCATTCCTTCCGCACGACGCAAACCTTGCTCAGCATCTGGGAAACAGCGGATAGCTTGTTGGGATCAACCTTACGAGCACCTCGCGGACATACGGCAATGCAGCGCATGCAGGAGATGCACGCCTCGCCAGCTGCTCGTTTGGGGTCACCCTTGTCGATAGCACAAACGGGGCACGCCGCGGCGCATGCACCGCAGGAAACGCAATCCTCTGTTGCCTCGGGTGCCATGCGGTGACCTCCAGCTTGTTTATAAGGACGATTGCCGGGGATAGAGGGCTCGGACGCATCCTCAGCCAACAGCTTTTGCTGAATTTGCTGAGCAAACTCAGCAAGCTGCGCCGCATCCTGCGCATCCGGACGACCGGCAGCAAACTGTCGCGCAATGGAATGTTCTGCAATGGCTGCAACTGCCGCGATCACCCGGAATCCCGCATGCTTCGCAACGTCCTCCAGCTCTACGAGCGTGTCCTCAAACGCGCGGTTTCCGTATACACAAACCAAAACAGCCCGAGCCCCGTTGCCGCGCACCATGCCCAACCGGTCAGCCACCACAGCCGGGATTCTACCGGCATACGCCGGCACAGAGATTACGGCCACGTCGTCCTCAGTCATCGAGACAGCGTTGAAATCCAACCCGCTATCGGTCAGATCGACGGTAACGGTATTCTTGCCCAGTGCTCCGACCACAAGGCCTGACACCTTCTGCGTTCCACCCGTCGGACTAAACACAATTTCGAATACGCTCATCGAGGCACCCTCCCCTACGCCTGGCAACGCGTCAAGCCGCTTTCACATCCAGCCAGAGTATACGGCACGTGGGGTCCCCGTTTTAATGCACCAAGCACCCCAATGCACCCACCCTACGCTGTCTGCCTCTTCGTTTTGTATAAATTACGGTACAAATTGTATATATTTACGGGATACCGCTGTGTTCTCCTGAGGTACCCCATCCTAGCCCGTGCAAAAAACGGAGTATTCTGCAACGTAACCACGCCAGCACCGCCGCGGGTGGGCAAAACTGTAGGGCGCCGTATCATTCTAAGTCCCGACATGGCGAGAATGACGCGCCCCTGCTCCGGAAAACGGCGAAATCTGACTCAGAACGCTCGCCAGGGATATCCGAAGGCCACCGTTGGCGACGTCGGATCATATGCAGACAACTCGAACTGCAGAATACTCCAAAAAATGCACGGCGCACCCCATGGGGCCCATTGCTGCATGGCAGAAAATAGGTCCTCAGCATCCCCCAGATGCATTCCCGAGAAAATCACGTTTGAATTAGCGATGGACACGGCAAACAAACGGGCCCGAGCGTTGTTTGCTCGGGCCCTTAGCTTGTCTCACGCTAGCGTGCGATGTGTATGTTACTTGCGCTTGCCGCCGCCGTCACCGGGGCGACGGGAGCTGCCGCCGCGCTTGCCGCCACGGCTGTTGCCATAGCTGCCACGGTTATCGCGACCGCCGGCACGGCCGCCACGGGAGCCGGCCTGGTTGCCACCACGAGCGCCACGATAGCCGCCATGACGCTCCTCGCGTGTATCGTCGTAGTTGCGCCAGTCATCGCGACGATCGCGGCTGGCACGCGGGTCACGACGATCGCGCGACTCATTCGAACGACCAGCGCCGCCGCGGCCGCCATTGCCGCGAGCGCCCTCGCGACGCTCGCCGCCGCGGCTACCGCGCTCTTCAAAGCGCTTGCCGCCACGGGACTCACCGCCACGGGCAGCACGCTCACCACGACCCTCGCCGCCGCGACGCTCATCACGGCCACCGCGCTCGTCATCACGACCGGAACGACGGCGGTCGCCCGCACCGCGCTTGCCACCGCGCGAACCGCGGCCCTCGTCCTCGCGCTCGACACGACGACGGCCACCGCGATCCTCGTCCTCGCGGCGGCGGCGATGTGCCTCGCCCTGGAACTGCTTGGCACGACGCTCGGCACGGTTGCCACGCGGGGCCTGCTTGACGGCGTCAGCACCGCCGCGCTCCTCGGCAGCAACCTCGCGGGCCACGCTCTCCACGGCCTCGTCCACGCGAGCCTGAACGCCCTCGCGCACGCGGGTCTTGCCACCGCGCTTGGGACGGCTCGGACGCTCGCCATCGCCACGGCGCTCGTCGCGACCGCGGTTGGAACGACCAGCCACATCGCCGTAATCGTCGCCGTTGCGCTTGCCGTCGCGACGCGCCTGCTCAAGCTTCTTCTTGCTCTTGGACTTGCCGCGCTTGGTCTTCTTCTTCACCTTAAAGGCGGCAGGATCGCGCTCGGGGTCAACGGCGGGCGGGTTGGGACCCACGTGCAGGTCGCCGGCTTCGTAAATATCGGCCGTCTTGTCCATGAGCTTCTCGATCTCGTAGAACTCGTCGACGTCCTGCTCGGTCACAAACGTGATGGCCCAGCCCAGCTCACCGGCACGGCCCGTACGGCCAATACGGTGGATGTAGTCGGTCGGCTCGGCCGGCACGTCAAAGTTCACGACGTAGCGCACGTCGCTAATGTCGATGCCGCGGGCGAGAACATCGGTTGCCACCAGCACGTCGACGGTGCCGTCGCGGAAGGCAGAAAGCGCGCGCTCGCGCTGGGCCTGGCTGCGGTTGCCGTGAATCGCGGCGGCCTTGATGCCCTTACGCTCCAGACGACGGCAGCAGCTGTCGGCGCGATGCTTGGTGCGCATAAAGACAATGGTGCGCTCCGGGCCCTCCTTCTTGAGAAACTCGGACAACAGGTTATTCTTGGCCTCGATGGACACCGGGAACACAAACTGGTCGACGGTGTCGGCGGTCGACGTGGCGGGCGCGATCTCCACGCGGGCCGGGTCGCTCACCAGGTCGGTGATCTCGCCCACGGCCTCCTCGTCGAGCGTCGCCGAGAACAGCAGCGTCTGGCGCTCGGCCGGCGTCTCGCGCACAATACGGCGGACGGCGGGCAAAAAGCCCATGTCGAGCATGCGATCGGCCTCGTCGAGCACCAGCACCTTGACCTCGTTCAGGTGGCAGGCGCCCTGCTCGATCAGGTCGACCAGACGGCCCGGCGTGGCGACCAGGATATCGCAGCCGTACTTGAGTGCCGCGGTCTGCGGCTTGTAGCTCACGCCACCCACGACGGTCACGGCGACATGGCCGGTGACGTCGGCGATCTTGCTCGCGACCTCGTCAATCTGCTGGGCGAGCTCGCGCGTGGGGGTGATGACGAGCATCACGGGGCCACGGCCGTTGCCCTCGGGCTTCTTGGCGCCGCGACGACGGTTGCGGCCGCCGCGCTCACGCACGGGCTTGGGCGGAACGATGTGCTCCAGATTGTTCATGGTCGGCAGCAAAAAGGCGGCCGTCTTGCCGGTGCCGGTCTGGGCGGCGGCAAGCAGGTCGCGGCCCTCGAGCACCACGGGGATCGAGCCGGCCTGCACGGGCGTCGGCGCCGTGTAGCCCAGGCTCTCGATAGCACGAAGCATCTCGTCGGAAAGCCCCAGCTCGTCAAAGGCGGGCAGGCTCTCGGTAGCGGACTCGACGGCCTGGGCAGCATTTGCCTCGTCGGCGGCATCGAAGGCAGCCTGGGTCATGGCCTCGCGGGTCTCGTCCAGAATCTCGGCGTCGGTGACGTCGGATACAGAATTACGCATATGTTGTTGTTCCTTATCTGCACGCGCTATGGGCACGGCATGCGGCCGCGCTGGCGTGCTTGGTAGTGCGCTAATACATACAAAAACGGGTGCGCACAGAGAGGACGTTGCTCAGCACGCTGGCGATCGCTTTGGCAGCCCTATCACGCGCCGTCCAGACGCAGCAGCTCTAAGCGATGGAGCAGATTCGCCGCCGGTTAGTATACCCGCACTCCGTATGCCCCCACGTAAACCACAGATGACGAGGCGGACGGGGCGGGGCTGGCTGATTGTCTCAATCTGTAACATCTACAGGGCAAATCTTCCTCTACGTGTTACGGATCGAGACAAACGGTCGACACAGTTCACAAACGTCTCAATCTGTAACAGTTACCGAGTAAAATCGGCCCTAATTGTTACAGATCAAGACAGAGGGGGATTTCCGTCCAGTCCAAACCAAATCTCTCAGTCTTCCTGCAATTTCGAACATGTGGCCTATAATGTTGCTTTGGTTACACTATTTATTGTGCAGCCATTTAATACGTCGCCCACCGGGGCCATTAATTCCTATCGCCATATTGGCTAGGAAGCAATCAAAGGAGGTATCCGTGGCAGCAGAGACGCCTTGCTCGGTCCTCTATAACGATATTCGCTCGTTCGGCGGTCTTAAACATCTCGAGATCGCCCGAATGCTCATCAATGGAAACTCTTATCTCGGCAGTACCCTGCTCGAGAAATGCTCTTCCAACCGCTCGTATCTCACCCGTTACATCGTCCATCGCAAGCCTGACCAGTGCGCACCCTCCATCTACAGCGACTTTACCGTCACCACACTCAACCTTTCCTCGGCAATCTGCAGCAAGCTCGGCGGCGGCGAGGCCGCCTATCGGGCAATCGCCGAGCACTATCGCGGTCCGGCCGCCAACGAAATGATGTCGGCTCTCGCCAGCTACAAGCTGGACAGCCGCCTATATGCAAATGCCCTCAATCGCATCGACAACTTCGACGGCAATGCCGTGCGCGAGAAAAGCACGCTTTACCTTATGCTCTTTGTGGCAACGGGGGCGCTCGCCGATCCCGTTCAGGGCGTGGCCACCGTCGAGCGCTTTTGCAGCAGCAAGACGGGCGGGCACTTCGGCACCACCGAAACTACCGTCGGACGTGGCTTTATGAACAGCCTGGAACAGCCGCGCACCGTCGCCCCCAACCTCGGTCTGCTCAGAACCCATGCCGACAACTGCGCCGACATGCAAATCCATCCCCTCACACGCGATCCGCGCGGCACCGTGATTGGTTCTTTGCCCAAAACCTCGCCCAGCATCACCGATGTGGGCGCCGACGAATCGCGCGAGCATCTTCGCATTTGGCTCGAGGGTGAGCACTGGTACGCCCAGGGCCTTGGATCGACCAACGGCACAGTGCTCGAATCGGGCGCGGGCGACGGCGATATTGTGATTGAGCCGCCGCGCGACCAACGCGAGCCCGGCAAAGTCTATCCCCCCGCGGAAATCGCCAACAGCGACAGGCTCCATCTGGGTCTCTACACGACATTCCTTGTCATTGTGGACTAGCACGGACGGCGATCGGAAGACGGTCGCCGTCCGTCTTTCGTCTTCTACCTTCTGCGTCGTAAACGACAATACTCAGCGGCATACGTGGGCAGTGCGGCTATCATGGTTCTTTACCGATATCCGCACTGCTCACGTATACGTGCGGCAACCCATGCCAGACAAAGGAACGCCATGGATACTACCGATAGCGCCTATGGCGACAAACTCATCCGTCTTGACACGTTCGACACCGCCGTGGCGGTCGACCCCAGCGCCGAGGACGAGGCCAAGCGTCGGTTTATGACGCTTATTCTCCAGACGGCCCACCGCAACAACGGCAACATCGGGCACGTGCTGCGCGCGACCAACACGAGCGGCGAGGTCTTTGCCGTCAAGCTACTCAAGGACAACGCCATCCTTTCCGGCCAAGCCCCCGACCGTTCCGCCGAGCAATCGGCAGCGCACCTGGCCAACACCGCCGCGCTGTTCGAGGAGTACCGTCATCTGTGTACCGTCTCGCACCTGCGCGGATTTCCACGCGTCTATGGCTACGGATCGTGCGAGGATGACCCGCTCATCCTCATGGAGTGGGTCGAGGGCACCTCACTCAAGCAGGCGCTACCCCTGCTTCCGCACGACGCCTCGGGCGGGCTGACCACCCAGATGGTCGCCGCCGTCGGAAACGCCGTGCTTCGTGCGCTCTTGATGACCCAAGGCCTCGTGAATCCGGTCGTCCATCGCGACCTGTCGCCTGCCAATATCATGTTCCGCACCACCAGCCGAACACTCGAGCAGCAGATTGCCGATTGTTCCTTTGACCCCTGCCTCATCGACATGGGCTCCGCGACCATGGCTCTCGGCGACGACACGATCACCCGGCGCGCCGACATCTGGCGCTTTGCCACGCCCGCATACGCCGCGCCCGAGATGCTCACGCAGGATATCGAAGGCATCGCGGCCCTTCGCCGTTCGCCGGCAATCGATGTCTACGCGCTTTCGAGCATTCTGTACCAGCTCTACAGCGGTCGCAAACCGTTTGACTTTGAGTCGACGGACGCCGCTGCAACCGGCTCGTTCTATCTCGTAAAGACCAAGACCAAGCCGGCGCCGCTCGAGCCGCGCTGCGAGGGCGATGAAGCGCTCGTCCAAATCATCATGAAGGGTCTCTCAGTCGAGCAGTGCGATCGTCCCACCGAGCAGCAGATGCTCGAGGTGCTCTCGGCATACCTCACCGACGCCGAATCCGAGGGCCGCGAAGGCACAGGAGACGAGGCCGCGATTGATATCGATTCTGGCACGCACCTTAAGGTCGACGTCGCCGGCGAGCGCGCACGAGAGATCCTGAATCAGGCCCGCCACGATGCCATGACCCGCCGCCGCTTTATTATCGGCGGCGCTATCGCAGCCGTTGCGGGGCTCAGCGTTATCGGGGCGGCAACCCATGGCTTTGGCATCCCCGACTACCTGGACGGCATCCGCGGTTCACTTGACGACTACACCTGGGATCAGCTGCAGGAGATTTCGCTCAAGATTAAGGCCGCCGAGACCCGTAGCGAGGCACGCGAGATTGCCAAGCGTTACCACCTGCTCGACGCTGATGGGCATATCCCCTATCCGTGCACCAAGCGTGTCACGCTCACCAACGGGCTGGAGGTCGGCGCGCAGCTTGTGGGCATCCGTCACGATGAGCTTCTGGACGGTACGGGCAAGGCCGGGCTGGCGTTTATGTTCGACGCGGGTATTGCCGAGCGCAACGCTGCAGCTGAACCGCCGAGCGCCGGCTGGGTAGATTGCGAGCTGCGGGAATGGCTCAACGGCGACGGCCTTAAGCTGCTGCCCAACGAGTTGCGCGCACTCATTAAAGGGGTCAAGAAGGTCTCGAACAATGTGGGCGCCGCCAACAGCGCATCGTGCCTGAGCGAGTTGCCCGCAACCCTTTGGCTGCCCGCCATGGTCGAGCTGTGCGGTACGCAACCGCCCGATTCGTTTACCGAGGGCTATCACTACCTGGCAGACATCTACAACGGCGAGGGCAAGGAGTATCAGCTCTTCCGCGAGCTCAAGGTGAGCCCGTATTCCACGAACGAGACGATGGTCCGCCAGTGGAAAGGCAAGGACACCTGTTGGTGGGAGCGCACGGTGAGCCCCGACACATCGGAGAGCGAAGGCACGCTCTATATGAACCGCGTGGGGCACGACGGCGACGTCTTTACGTACGCAACGCCTGCGGAAAAGCCAAACAAACGAACCTGTGTGATCCCCGGGTTCTGTATCTAGGGAGCGGGCATCTTGCCGTGACGGGACCCCTCCCCGGCAATTGTCTCAATCTGTAACAGTTAGAGGTCATTTTCCCTGCTAGATGTTACAGATTGAGATGATTGGTTGGGACGATCCATCGGCCAACCATCCATCCTCATCTGTAACGAAATGTCATACATTTCTTTCTGTACTGGACACCCCCAGGGGGTATGGGTGTATAGTATCGGCAGGTTAACAATTCCAACACCGAACTACAGAAAGGAGAAGCCATGGCTCAAGATAAGTTCGACGTGGGCGGCATGACATGCGCCGCCTGCCAGGCGCATGTGGATCGCGCCGTCAGCAAACTCGACGGCGTCCAAAGCGTCGCGGTCAATCTGCTCGCCGGCTCTATGCTGGTGGACTACGACCCTGCGCAGGTCTCCCCCGACGATATCTGCACCGCTGTCGATCGCGCTGGCTACTCGGCCTCGCCCATCAGCACGGGCACCGACGCTGTCCAAAGCGGCAGCTCGCAGGCCAGGTCTGGCGTCACCCATATGGAGTCGCCGACCAAAAAGTTGGAGGCCGCCGCCTCTGCCATGCGCACCCGCCTCATCGTCTCGATCGTATTCCTTGTCCCACTGTTCTACATAGGCATGGGGCACATGCTCGGCTGGCCGCTGCCCGGCATCTTCACCGACCACACCCACAGCATGACGCTCGCGCTCACCGAGCTCGTCCTGCTCATTCCCATCGTCTACGTCAACGACGCGTACTTTATCAACGGGTTTAAATCACTCGCGCACGGCGCGCCTACTATGGACGCCCTTATTGCCGTGGGCGCCACCGCCTCCATCGCCTGGTCGCTCTACGCCATGTTCATCATGGCCGACCAATTAGCCGCGGGTCAGGTCCACGAGACCATGATGACGGGCATGGACAATCTGTATTTTGAGAGTGCGGGCACGATCCTGTCGCTGGTCACCGTGGGCAAATACCTCGAGACGCGCAGCAAGTCCAAGACCGGCGGCACCATCGAGGCGCTGATCGACCTGGCGCCCAAGACCGCGACCGTCGTGGCAGAGGACGGCAGCGAGGCCACCGTCGACGTCGACAGTATCCTTCCCGGCCAGGTCCTGCGCGTGCGCCCCGGCGAGTCCATCCCCGTCGATGGCGTGGTGCTCGAGGGCAGCTCGGCCGTGGACGAGAGCGCGCTGACCGGCGAGTCCATCCCCGTGGAAAAGACCGCCGGCGACACCGTCAACGCCGCCACTGTCAACCGCACCGGCTCGTTTACCTTCCGCGCCACACGCGTGGGCGCCGACACGTCGCTCGCCAAGATTGTCCAGCTCGTCGAGGACGCCAACGCCACCAAGGCGCCCATTGCTCGACTGGCCGACAAGGTCGCCGGCGTGTTTGTGCCCGTGGTGTTCGTGATCTCGGCCGTGACCTTCTTGGTGTGGATGGCACTGACCGAAAGCGTCAACGAAGCGCTCACCTCCGCCGTCGCCGTGCTGGTGATCAGCTGCCCGTGCGCGCTGGGCCTGGCCACGCCCGTCGCCATTATGGTCGGCACCGGCAAGGGCGCCGAGATGGGCATTCTGTTTAAGAGTGCCGAGGCGCTGGAGAACCTGCGCAGCGTGGGCACCGTGGTGCTCGATAAGACGGGCACGGTCACCCGCGGCAAGCCTGCCGTGACCGATATCGTAGTGGCCACGCGCGCCGACGACTCGCCCGCCATGAGCAAAAAGGCGCTGCTCAAGCTGGCCGCTGCGCTGGAGCGCTCAAGTGAGCACCCGCTGGCCGAGGCGATTATGGCCGAGTGCGAGACACGCGGGATCGTCGCGCGCATGGTCGAGGACTTTGCGGCCGTGCCCGGACGAGGCGTTACGGCGCGCGAAGGGCAAAACGCCATTGCAGCCGGCAACGTACGCCTGATGGACGAGCTGGGCGTTACCGTGCCCGCGGATCTTGCCGAGCAATTTGCCGCCGAGGGCAAGACGCCGCTGTTCTTTGCCAAGAACGGCGAGCTTGCCGGTACCATCGCCGTGGCCGACGAGGTCAAAGAGACGAGCGCCGAGGCCATCGCCGCGCTCCGCAAGCTCGGCGTCGACGTGCGCATGCTCACCGGCGATAACCGTGTGACGGCCGAAGCAATCGCCCGCCGCGTGGGGCTGAGCAGCGAACAGGTCATCGCCGACGTCCTCCCCGCCGACAAGGAGCACCACGTACGCGAGCTGCAGGATGCGGGCAGCAAGGTCGCCATGGTGGGCGACGGCATCAACGACTCACCCGCCCTGGCGCGCGCCGACGTGGGCCTCGCTATCGGCACCGGCGCCGACATCGCCAAGGAGGGCGCCGACGTGGTACTCATGCGCAGCGACCTCATGGATGTCGCCCGCGCCATCGAGCTTTCGCGCGCCACGATCCGCAACATCAAGCAGGACCTGTTCTGGGCGCTGTTCTACAACGGCATCGGCATTCCGCTGGCGGCGGGTGTGTTCTTCCCCCTCACCGGTTGGCAACTCTCGCCGATGTTTGGCGCCGCGGCCATGAGCCTGTCGAGCGTGTGCGTCGTAAGCAATGCGCTGCGCTTAAAATCCTTTAAGCCAAAAGTGGCAAAATAAGCTCACCATTAAGTCCATTTAGAACGGGTTTTCCAGGTGCCCGAGATTGACCTGAAAGAGGAGCGACGCGTACTTTGGTACGCGAGCGACGGCTTGAAGGTCAAGGTCGGGTGCCTGGGAAAGCCGACACAACAGAGAGGAATATCCATGCGTTTCACAATCAAGACTTCCGGCCTCATGTGCGGCCATTGCGATGCCACCGTCGAGACCGCGCTGCTCAACGTTGCCGGCGTGACCGACGCCGATGCCGATCACGAGACCCAGACCGTCCAGGTAGAGTGCGCCGACACCGTGACCGCCGAGCAGCTCGCCGCCGCCGTCGAGGGCGCCGGCGAGAAATTCCATGCCCTGTCCGTAACCGCCGCGTAGCAGGCGCCACCTGCCCCCTCAGAAGTTGCGGTGAAATACGGACTGTTGAGCCGCCCTAGGCCCTTAAACAGTCCGTATTTCACCGCAACTGACGGGGACATCCGGAAGATCGACCAGAAACGAGGACCCGCCATGATGGCAGACCACAAATCGGTGACCCGCATGCTCAAAACGGCACGCGGCCAGATCGACGGCATCTTGCGGATGGTCGATGAGGACCGCTATTGCGTCGACATCTCCACGCAGCTCATGGCAACACAGGCGCTCCTCGCGCGCATTAACGCCGACGTGCTCAAGGCGCATATCGAGGGCTGCGTGACTTCGGCAATCGAATCGGGCGACGAAGACCTCAAAGCCGCCAAACTCGCCGAAATCGAACGCGTCGTCGACAAACTCTCCAAGTAATTGGGGCATTGGGGACAGGTACGTTTGCACCACATTGGTGCAGATTAACCTGTCCCCCTTGCTCTAAATCGGGTATAAAGGCGTGCGGCATATCGAATGAAAGGCAATTTGCATGAATGACTTTATGAAGGGCCGCAATGGCGCTGACGAACTCACCATCGTGATGGGCTTCGCAGGCATTATCATCGCCATGATCGGATCGATAGCCCGCATCCAGTGGCTCAGCTGGATTGCCATCGCCGTAATCGTGATTGGCGTGCTGCGCGGCCTGTCCAAAAATATCGACGCACGTCACAAGGAGAACGAGGCCTTTGTCGCCGCGACCGCCAATGTTCCCGGCTTGGGCAAGTTTGTCGCCAGCTTGGGCGCCGGCGCCGCAGCGGCCAGCACCTCACGCGCAGCCGGAACGAGCAAGGAAGACTTTGAGCGCGCCAAGCGCACAGCCAAGAAGATGTGGAAGGGTCGCAAGACCACGGCATACCTCAAGTGCCCCAACTGCGGCCAGATGCTCTCCGTCCCCAAGGGCAAGGGCAAGATTCGCGTCACCTGCCCCAAGTGCCACGCCAAGATGGAGACGCGCTCATAGCCGCTACACCATAGGACAAATAAAAGCCGAGGCCTCGCACCGGGACCTCGGCTTTTTCTGATTATGACAAAAGGATTGTCCCTTTTTCGCATCGCCATATCGCGCGCTTACGCCACGCCGTCGCGGGCAAGCTCCTCGGCCAGCGCCTCAGCCGGCATGGCCATAATCGCGTCGAGCTCGGCGTCCACCTCGGGAATACGCTTCACCTTGAGCTTGCGTACCAGATCACCGCGACACATCACATGTATCGGCTCACGCAGAGCGCACAGATTATCGAGAGGATTCTCGCGCGTTACCAAGATATCGGCAGCCTTGCCGCACTCGATCGCGCCAGTATCGCCGCCCAGCCCCAGCAGCTCGGCATTAACCTGCGTGGCTGTATGCAGTGCGAAGGCGTTGCTCACGTCGACATACTTGGCAAAATAGGCGACCTCGCGCCACATGTCATACTGCGTCACGAACGGGCAGCTTGAGTCCGTGCCAAGGCCCACCTTAACGCCAGCTTCCAGTGCGGCACGGGCGCTCTCGATGATGCCCGAGCACACGATGTCGCCGTTCTTCTTTTGCGTATCGGTAGAATGGGTCTTTTCCGGGTCGAGCAATACAAACGGCAGCGCCGGGCTGATAGTGCAGGTCACACTCGGAGCACGCCCCTCGAGCTGCGTGCCCGCGGCGCCACGGTACAGCTCCAAGATTTCGGGTGTCAACGGAGCGCCGTGCTCAATCGTGTCAACGCCGGCCTCAAGCGCGGCCTTCACGCCCTCGGTACTCTCGACATGGGCCATAACCGGAAGGCCCATATCGTGCGCCGCCTTGCATGCCGCCGCGGCAACCTCCACTGGCATACGCAGCACGCCCGGCTCGCCCACCTCGGTCGCATCGAACACGCCGCCCGTCACGAACAGCTTAATGACGTCGGCACCACGCGCATACAGGTCGCGCACCTGTTCGGCTGCCTCGGCGGGACTGTTGGCCACCTGGGCGAACAGGCCCGCACCATGGCCGCCCGGCACCGTGATGCCCGTTCCCGGCGCCACCAGGCGAGGACCCTGATACTTGCCGGCATCGATAGCATCGCGCACGGCCAGATCGGCAAACAGCGGGTCGCCCGCGCCGCGCACCGTGGTCACGCCGCTTGCTAGCTGCTGCTGGGCACTGCCTTTGAGGATGCGGCGGACGATGGTGCGGCCCACGGGATTATCGAGCTTCTTCATCAGCGCGCCCGCATCGCCGGCCGAGACAGGCTTGCCCGAGCCGCACAGGTGCACGTGCATATTGATGAGACCGGGCATGAGATACGCACCACCCAGGTCGATAACCTCGGCACCCGCGGGCGCCTGCGCCACAGCACTCGGCCCCATCCATGTGATGACACCGCGCTCAACGGCCACGGCCATATCGGGTTGCGGCTCCATATGCTCCGAACCATCCAGAATGGTCGCATTGATAAACAACGTAGAACGATCGGCAGACGCCATATCGAGCTCCTCCCCCTCAGAAAACTTGAACATCTGTCCATTATTATCCAGCGCGGCAGGATTGCTGCGGACATATCGGTTAACGGAGGGAAGAGGGGATGTGGGGGGACGGAATACGTTGCAGCCCCACCCCAGCAACATCAGGGGAATGTCTCGATCTGTAACAGATACAGGGTTATTGGGCCCCTTGATGTTACAGATCGAGACATTCGGTCGACGTTTCACCGGTTTGTCTCGATCTGTAACAATTACGAACTCAAACAACTTCTAAACGTTACAGATCGAGACAAAACCTCTCAGCGCCCATACCACTGACGTCTCCACTCCTCAGCCAAATCGGGCCGTCGCGGAATACCCGCCAACCTCATCTTCTCAACCAGCTTCCCCGGGTCTTTGAGTTCATCAAACGTAAACCGAAGCACCTTGTGCCCGAGCATTGTCAGATGAGACTCCCGTTGACGTTCTGCCACGAATGGGTCGACCGACTCCCGGCCCTCGCCGTTCTGCAAGGTGTACTTCACCTTTCCGTCGAGCTCGCCGATGACACACGTCCCGTCCTCGAGCCGCCAAAAATAATCGACCCGAAACACCTGGCTCGAATCGAGCGGATCGCGAAACTCCACCTGCAACTCCGGAACCGGAAAGCCGTATGCAATAAAGAACGCTCGAAACCGAGACTCGCCACCGTTTTCGGACATCCCGTCCGCATACGACGCAATCACCTGTGCCCTGCGATACCCTCGCCTGCCCTCGCAATCGGCGCGGAGGCGCTCGCACAAATCCCCACGTGAAACGCCTTTCGCCCGCAGTGCAGAATCGGCAATCGCCAACCCGTAGGAGAACGGCGCACGAAGCAAGCAATCCTCCACCGTGCGCCAAAATGACGTCACCTGCACGCCATCAACACGCTCGAGCGCGCCCGCCATCTGCGGACGCAACAACCTGCACCCGCTGTTCAACGTCATCGAACAGCCCGTCTTAACAAGAAAACGCGGCCCGAGCAGATCATTCGGCACCTCCAAACCCCACAAAAGCGCCGCGTCATAGCCCCAAAACGCCCAATCGGGATGAAATTCCGCAAGCCCTTTGATAGTCCTCAGCGCTCGCTCCGCCGGCGTCAATGCATCCCAATCATGCTGAAAACAGAACAGGTACGGCTCGGGCTCCGCGATATCGTCGGTTCCAACATGGCGTCGCAGCCACATGAGCTCGGTATTGTCATGCGTTGCGAGCAGCGCACTCTGCTTGGCCGTCTCCGTGAGACGCGCGAGCATCCTGTTCCGCGCCAGCGTGTTGCGAGTCGTATGCTTGTGTTTGAGAACGGTATTAGACACTTTCATCACCACCACGTCAGACAAATGGACCATCGTCACCGTTGCCTCCGCTGACAAATGTCTTGATCTGTAACAGGAAGACAGTCTTTGAGCCTCTAGTTGTTACAGAACAAGATCTTTCGGCAGCCGCCAACCTTCCGTCTCAATCTGTAACAGTTACGGGCCCAAACAGCCGCCAAACGTTACAGATTGAGACAAAGTCAGGACTGTAGGGCGGCACCAGTCACATCCCCTACTCCCACTCCTGTTCGTAGATGTTAAGCGACTTTACGTAGCGCCCCTGGGCACCCATGATGTCGCGGACCAGGCGCAAAAAGAAGCTGATGCACGAGGTGTCAAAGCCGTCCCGCAGGTCCTCCGGATGCACCGCGCCCGGCCCATCGATCGCCGTATCGCTCAGGCGCGCTATGTCGTAGAGGTAGAGCTGCCCCGCCGTCAGCCAGATATCGTCGACGCAGGCGAGGCGCACCGCAATCGCACCGTCGCTCCAATGCTCCTTTTGCACGATATGCGGGTCGTAGACATCAAAGCGACGGTCGGTGCGCGTATCCTTCAGCGCAACCATGCCGTTCGCAGGATCCTTGTCCAAAATGCCAAAGCGCGAGAAATACTGTGTGTCGCGCACCTGCTCGAGCCGCTTGAGCGAGGCAGGCGAAAGCGATGCCGGCGGCTCATCAACATACAGCTCGAGCAGCGTCTTGCCATGGCGATAGGGGCGCTCGAAGAGCAGCCAATCGGTAAATGCCATGTTGTAGGCCATGATTTCGTTTTGGGAAGGCTCGGTGCAATAGCCGAGCCACGGGTCGACAATGATCTCGAACTGCTCGCGCGCCGGCTCCAAAAACTGAAACTTCCGCAGCATCCAAAAATGGGCCATGTCGGCAATATCGTTGCCGACGGCTTCGGCCAGATGCGCTCGGTCTAAAACGTGGTCAGTCACGGCATCCTCCTCAAACTGATGAACCTCAATTTGAGCTTACGAGGAGGGTGGGCAGCCACTGTCAGCACGGACAAAATAGGCCTCCGGCTGCAAACCAACTGCTGACCAAACACTTGACGGGATGCTTGACCGAAAATGCGCACCGCAACAAAACCGCAGGTAAACATAGACGGCCAACCCGCCCTTTTGAGCCAAGCGCCCCCGGCCACCACAGAAACAGCAGAGCACCACAGCTCAAGAAGACGCCGAATGGACACTCGCGCGTCGACAAACGAACGAACCGCTCGCAAAGAGTGTCCCCAACGACTAGACAAAAATGACCAGTCATTGGGGACGTTCTTAAATGACTACTTTACAGCTCCAGCGCCTCGGCGACTTCGGAAGCGCAGGCCAGGGCGTCGGCCATGGCGCTCACCACGAGCGAGCTGCCGTTGCGAGCGTCACCGGCAACATACACCGGCGCGGCATCCGCGGCGACGCCGTCGACACGCGCCGCAAGATGCGAGCCCTCGGCGGCCATCACAGGCAGCGGACGACCAGCAGTGGCAACGGGCACGCCAACGGCGTCGAACACACCGTGCTCTGGGCCCGTAAAGCCGCAGGCGATGAGCACCAGCTGGGCCGGCACCTCGTGCTCGGAGCCCGCAATGCGTTCAGGCTTGCCGGCCGACCAATCCAGGTCGACCACGCGCAGGCCCGCGGCAGCGCCCTTCTTGTCCAGCAGCACCTCGAGCGTATCCACGCCCCAAGCGCGCATCTCGCCGCCCATGGCAGCGATGGCCTCCTGCTGGCCGTAATCGGTCTTCTTCACGTTGGGCCACTGCGGCCAGGGGTTGCTCGCCGCGCGCGCATCAGGCGCCGCCGGCAAGAACTCAAACTGGCGCACGCTGCGCGCACCCTGACGTACCGCGGTGCCCACGCAGTCGTTACCGGTATCGCCGCCGCCAATGACCACGACGTCCAGGCCGCATGCATCGACGACAGGCTCGCCGCCATCGAGTATCGAGACGGTCGAGGCCGTCAGGTAGTCCACGGCATACACCACGCCGGGTGCGTCAATATTCTCAGCAGCCAGTCCACGCGGGGCGCGAGCACCGGCAGCCACCACGACGGCGTCAAAGCCATTGAGCTTGGCCGCCACCGCAGGGTTCGTAACGTCAGCGCCCAGCTCAAAGACGATACCCAGCTCGCGCATAAGTGCCACGCGACGCTCGACAACGGACTTCTCGAGCTTCATGTTGGGAATGCCGTACATGAGCAGGCCGCCCGGGCGGTCATCACGCTCAAATACCGTCACACAGGCACCGCGACGTGCAAGCTCCCATGCTGCCACCAGACCAGCAGGACCGGAGCCCACCACGGCAACCGTGGGTGCGCCCTCCCCCGCCGGCTCAAAGCGGCGCGGACCGCCATTTGCCCACTCATGGTCGCTGATCGCGTGCTCGTTGTCGTGAATCGTCGTGGGCTGACCGTCGACCGAGCCCAGGTTGCACGCGGCCTCGCACAGCGCCGGGCACACACGGCTCGTAAACTCGGGCATAGGCGAGGTGAGTGACAGACGCTCGGCAGCCTCGTCCCAGCGGCCGCGATACACTAGCTCGTTCCACTCGGGAATCAGATTGTGCAGTGGGCAGCCACTCGGACGCGCCTTGCCAAAGCTCGCGCCCATCTGACAAAACGCCACACCGCACATCATGCAGCGGCTCGCCTGGGCACGGCGCGCATCGTCGTCGAGCTCCACGTACAGCGGATCGAAATCGCGGCTGCGCTCCTCCACGGGGCGCAGCTCGTGGGTCACGCGATCGATATCAAGAAAAGCACCGGGCTTACCCATGGCACTTACGCCTCCTTCTTGGTCGAAGCAACAGAGCTGGCGGCGGCGGGCACAGCGCCAGCGACACCACCCGCCACATCAAAGCGAGCGACATCGGCGGCGTCGGCGCGACCGGTCACAATGTCAAACGCCAGCTCCTCGGCCTGCGCATGCGTCTTACCGATGGCCTCGGCGGCGGCGACAATCGCCAACACGCGCTCGTACTCGGTCGGAATGACCTTCACAAAGTGCTTGCCCATCGTCTCAAAGCTGTAGAGCAGCTTAATACCGCGCGGGCTCTGCGTCGCGTCCACGTGCTCCTGGATGAGCGCACGAATCTGCGCCAGCTCGCCGGCCGTCGGGGCCTTGAGCTCAACGCTCTCGTGGTTCACACGGGCATCGAGCGTGCCGTACTGGTCAAAGACGTAAGCCACGCCGCCCGTCATGCCGGCGGCGAAGTTCTGCCCGACCTCGCCCAGGATGAGCGCCAGACCTCCCGTCATGTACTCGCAGCCATGGTTGCCGCAGCCCTCGACCACCACCGTGGCACCGGAGTTGCGTACGCCAAAGCGCTGGCCGGCCAGGCCGTTAATGAAGCCGCGGCCGCTCGTAGCGCCAAAGAACGCAACGTTGCCCACGATGATGTTCTCGTCGAACTTGTAGGTCGCATGCGGGTTGGGGCGCACCGACACCTCGCCGCCCGAAAGGCCCTTGCCAAAGTAGTCGTTGGCGTCGCCGCACACGTTGAGCGTAATGCCGCGCGGCAGGAAAGCGCCAAAGCTCTGACCGGCCGAACCATCGCAATCGATGGTAATAGAGCCGGCGGGCAGACCCTCGGGATGCGCCTTGGTCACCGCGTTGCCCAAAATGGTGCCCACGCAGCGGTTGACGTTGGCGATGTCGGCGCGGAAGCGAATCGGACGCAGGTGCGCACGGGCATCGGCCGTATAGGGCACAAACAACGTGGAGTCGAGCGTCTTGTCGAGTTCGCTGTCCGCTGCCATCTGCGGCAGGAAGTGGCGACCGTCGGCACCCGGGATATGGGCACCGAACTCGCAGGTCGCGCTCGCCAGCACGGGCGACAGATCGAGCAGGTTGGCCTTGCGGTTGCCCGGGACCTCGATCTGGCGCAAGCACTCGGGATGGCCGACCATCTCGTCGACGGTGCGGAAGCCCAGGCTCGCCATGACCTCGCGCAGCTGCTCGGCAACAAAGAGCATAAAGTGCTCGACGTGCTCTGGCTTGCCGCGGAAGCCACGACGTAGGCGGCAGTTTTGCGTAGCGATGCCGGCCGGGCAGGTATCCTGCTGGCAGTCGCGCTGCATGAGGCAGCCCATGGAGATGAGCGGCATGGTCGCAAAGCCAAACTCCTCGGCACCCAGCAGGCAGGCGACGGCGACATCGGTACCGTCCATGAGCTTGCCGTCGGCCTCGAGCACCACGCGCGAGCGCAGGCCGTTTTGCAGCAACGTCTGTTGAGCCTCGGCAAGGCCAAGCTCCAGCGGCAGACCCGCGTGCCAGATAGAGTCGCGCGCAGCGGCACCCGAGCCGCCATTGTGGCCGCTGATCAAAATCTTGTCGGCGGCACCCTTGGCCACGCCGGTGGCGATGGTGCCGACGCCGGCCTCGCTGACCAGCTTGACCGACACGCGTGCGCCGGGGTTGGCGTTCTTAAGGTCAAAGATCAGCTCTGCCAGGTCCTCGATAGAGTAAATATCGTGGTGCGGCGGAGGCGAGATCAGGCCGATGCCGGGCGTGGACTGACGGACTTCGGCGATCCAGGGGTAGACCTTCTTGCCGGGCAGGTGACCGCCCTCGCCTGGCTTGGCGCCCTGGGCCATCTTGATCTGAATCTCGAAGGCGCTGCACAGGTAACGGCTTGTCACGCCAAAGCGCGCGCTTGCCACCTGCTTGATCGCGGAGTTCTTGGAATCGCCGTTGGCCAGCGGGGTCTCGCGACGCGGGTCCTCGCCGCCCTCGCCCGAGTTGGAACGGCCGTGCAGGCGATTCATGGCGATGGCCATGCACTCGTGTGCTTCCTTGCTGATGGAGCCGTACGACATGGCGCCGGTGTTAAAGCGGCGGACGATGTTGAGCGCGGGCTCGACCTCGTCGAGTGCCACCGGCGTGCGACCGTTGGCATTAAAGTCCAGCAGGTCACGCAGGCGCACGGCACGGCCGGTGCGGTGCAGGCAGGCGCTGTACTCCTTAAAGGTGTCGTAGCTGTCCTCGCGGCAGGCGGTCTGCAACAGGTAGACGGTCTGCGGGTCGATAAGGTGATCCTCGCCGCCGAGCGGGCGCCACTTGGTCAGACCCAGCGTGGGCAGCTGATCGGGAGCCGGGCTCTTAAGGATGGCGAGCGCGGCGTCATAGCGCTCGTTTTGCTCGCGCTCAACGTCCTCGACACCCATACCGCCCACACGGCTCACCGTGCCGGCGAAGTATGCGTTGACGAACTCCGGCGTAAAGCCCACGGCCTCGAAGATCTGCGCCGAATGGTAGCTCTGCACCGTGGAGATGCCCATCTTGGACATGATGGAGACGATGCCGGCGGTCGCAGCTTTGTTGTAGTTGGCGATGCCCTGCTCGGCCGTCACGTCCAAGTCACCGCGTGCCGCCAAGTCGCGAATGCACACATGCGCGTTGTACGGATAGACGCCGCTCGCGGAGTAGCCCACCAGCGCTGCAAAGTCGTGCGGGGACACGGCGTCGCCGCACTCCACCACGATGTCGGCAAAGGTACGCACGCCGGCGCGAATCAGGTGGTTGTGCACGCAGCCCACGGCGAGTAGCGACGGTACGGGCACCTCGCCCGCTCCGGCACGATCGCTCAACACTACGATGTTCACGCCGTCGCGGACCGCGGCCTCAACGTCCTCGGCAAGCTGCTTGAGCGCAGCCTGCAGCGCGCCCTCGCCGGCATCGCGGCGGTACACGGCACGGAAACGGCGGGTCTTAAAGCCCACACGGTCGATGGCACAGATACGCTCGAACTCCTCCTCGCTCAGCAGCGGACGCTCCAGGCGCACCAGCTGGCAGGCCGTACGGGAATCCTCGAGCAGGTTGCCGTGGTTGCCCAGGTAGAGCGTGGTCGAGGTGACCATATGCTCGCGCAGGGCGTCGATGGGCGGGTTCGTGACCTGAGCGAACAGCTGATAGAAGTAGTCGAAGAACGAGCGCGTCTTCTTGGACAGGCAGGCCAGCGGCGCATCGATACCCATCGAGGCGAGCGGCGCCTTGCCCTGCTGGGCCATGGGACGCACGACTTCGTCAACATCATCCCAGTGATACCCGAGCTTGGCCATGCGCACGGCGGCGGGCACCTCGGTATCCTCGGCGGGCGTTGCCGCGGCAGGCCTATCGAGCGCGTCGACGGTCAGCGTCTCCTCGGCAATCCAGTCGCGGTAAGGCTTTTCCTTGGCATAGCGGGCGCGCAGCTCGTCGTTGTAGATGACGCGGCCGCGGGCAAAGTCGACCTCGAGCATCTGACCCGGTCCCAGGCAGCCGCTCGTCAGGATGTTCTCGGGGCACACCTCGATGGTGCCTACCTCGCTCGCCAGCATAAAGCGGCCGTCGCGCGTCACGTAGTAGCGGGCGGGGCGCAGGCCGTTGCGGTCGAGGGCGGCACCCAGCGTGCGACCGTCGGTAAAGGCGATGGCGGCCGGGCCGTCCCAGGGCTCCATGAGCATGG
Source organism: Collinsella sp. (assembly GCA_036304725.1). Classification (GTDB taxonomy): domain Bacteria; phylum Actinomycetota; class Coriobacteriia; order Coriobacteriales; family Coriobacteriaceae; genus Collinsella. Next base: position 38,568 of record JAXIYC010000003.1, read on the forward strand.
ACTGGTAGGCGTCGTAGGCGCGGCGTTCCTCGCTCAGGCTGTCGTTGTGGTCCCACGGCTCGGGCAACAGCATGGATGCGGCGCGCGTGAGCGGGCGACCGTTCATGACCAAAAACTCGAGCACATTGTCCAAAATCGCGGAATCGGAGCCCTCGCGGTTGATGATGGGCATCACGCGCTCAAGATCGTGCTGCAGCACGGGGCTGTACAGGTTGGGTTCGCGGGCGCGGATCCAGTTGACGTTGCCCTTGAGGGTGTTGATCTCGCCGTTGTGGATGATAAAGCGGTTGGGGTGCGCGCGCTCCCAGCTGGGCGTGGTGTTGGTGGAGTAGCGCGAGTGGACGAGCGCCACGGCCGTTTTGACGGCAGCATCGTTGAGATCGATGAAGAAGCGGCGCATCTGCGTGGCGACCAGCATGCCCTTGTACACGATGGTGCGCGAGCTCATGGAGCACACATAGAAGATCTTGTCGCGCAGGGCGAACTCAGCGTCGGCCTTCTTTTCGATGGTGCGGCGGCACACGTACAGGCGACGCTCAAAGGCATCGCCGGCGGGCGTGTCGTCCGGACGGCCCAGGAAAGCCTGCAGGATAGTAGGCATGCAGGCGCGGGCCGTCTCGCCCAGGTCGTGCGGGTCGACCGGCACCTCGCGCCAGAAGAGCAGCGGCACGCCGGCTTCGGCGCAGCCCTCCTCAAACACGCGGCGGGCATCCTCTACGCCCTTGTCGTCCTGCGGGAAGAACAGCATGGCCACGCCATAGTCGCCCTCTGCCGGCAGAATCTGGCCGCACTTTTGGGCCTCTTTACGGAAAAAGTGATGCGGAACCTGGAACAGGATGCCGGCGCCGTCGCCGGTGTTCTTCTCGAGTCCCGTACCGCCGCGGTGCTCCAAGTTGACCAGAATGGACAGTGCGTCGTCCAGAATCTGGTGATGGCGCTCGCCGTTGATATCGGCAAGCGCGCCGATGCCACATGCATCGTGGTCGAATTCGGGGCGATAAAGGCCCTGCTGCTGAGCGAAATCTGCCTGCATCGCGATCCTCCCCTAGCTATTAGACAGTCAGTTGACTAGGCATACTAGGTGCATCGCCGGCCCGTTGTGTTTCCCGCCCGTTTCGAAACAATCGCGTAACGCACGCCCTACGAGTGGACACCGCCGACCTCAAGGGCGACAACATAGGCCCCAAGTTCGGCCTGTAAGCTCACCGCTTCAAACATCTCAATCCGTAACAGTAAGACCCAATTTCGACGACTAACTGTTACAGATTGAGATGTTTTCGAGAGACGGTTCCGAATGTCTCGATCTGTAACACGAAGGGCCGGTTTTGGCGGTCAGCTGTTACAGATCGAGATTTTCCACAGGACCATTTCTTCCTGTCTTGATCTGTAACACCTAGACCCAATTTCCATCCCCAGTTGTTACAGATCAAGACATTTCGGCAATCCCCTTTCACCTTCCCATTCAAATACAACAATTTTGTTAGTCGTGGTTAACTTTTGAGTCTAAAACGGGTATCCTTTGCGGCGTCAGGCAAACGGCACGCAGGAGCGCACCATGCTCAACCATCTCAAACAACACTTTGGCTCGCACCGCACCGGAGGCCACGGAGGTCTGGATATCGCCCGGCACATCGGCCCCGGGCTGCTCGTGACCGTCGGCTTTATCGACCCGGGCAACTGGGCCTCCAATATGGCCGCGGGCTCGCAGTTTGGCTACGCGCTGCTGTGGATCGTCACGCTGTCCACAATTATGCTCATTGTGCTGCAGCACAACGCGGCGCACCTGGGCATCGCCACGGGCACCTGTCTTGCCGAGGCCACGACACACTACCTCCCCCGCATCGTGGGACACATGGTGCTCGCCAGCGCCTATCTCGCGACCATCGCCACCGCCATGGCCGAAGTCCTGGGTGGCGCGATTGCCCTTCAAATGCTCTTTGGGCTGCCCGTGCGCGCGGGCTGCGTCATCGTGGCGGCAGTATCGATGGCGATGCTCATGACGAGCTCCTACAAGCGCGCCGAGCGATGGATCATCGCCTTCGTAGGCGTGGTAGGACTCTCGTTTTTGGCTGAGCTTACGCTGGTCAAGGTCGACTGGCCGCAGGCCGCCGCAAGCTGGATCACACCCAGTATGCCCACCGGCTCGGCCGCGATTATCGTAAGTGTCCTAGGCGCGGTTGTTATGCCTCACAACCTCTTCCTGCACTCCGAGGTCATCCAATCCATGCACTTCGAAGGCCAAGGCGAGCAGGTTATCGAGGAACGTCTGCGCTACGAGCTCTTCGACACGCTCTTTTCGATGGGCGTGGGCTGGGCGATCAACTCGGCCATGGTCATCCTGGCCGCAACGACCTTCTTTGCGCACGGCATTGTCGTAGACGACCTCGCCGTCGCAGCGGACACGCTCTCCCCCATTCTGGGCCCGGCAAGCTCGACCATCTTTGCGGTGGCACTGCTGTTTGCGGGCATATCGAGCAGTGTGACGGCGGGCATGGCGGCGGGCACCATCACCGCGGGCATGTTCGACGAGGAATACGACATCCACGACCGACATTCCTCGATCGGGGTGGCGGCCTGTTTCGTCGGCGCAGTGGCGGCGTGCTTGGTCGTCCCAAATCCTTTTGAGGGTCTCATCTGGAGTCAGGCGCTGCTGTCGCTTCAGTTGCCGATTACGGTCTTTGTGCTCATACGGCTCACCAGCTCACGCCGTGTCATGGGCAAATACGTCAACTCGCGCCCGCTCAACGCGCTGCTCGTAGGGATCGGTGCCATCGTGACGATTCTCGACATCGTGCTGCTAACGGGAATGTAATTGGGATGGCGTGGCTGTCCAGATATAACGTCTTAATCTGTAACACGTGAGACCGTTTTAAACCGTCAGATAAATCAAAAGGGTCCCGGCCGAGAATTCGACCGGGACCCTTGGACAGAGCTATGTTCGGCTTTCGCCGTGTGCCTGCGAGTTACTCCTCGACGAGCTCAAACTGATCGGGACCGACGCCGCACACCGGGCACACGTAATCCTCGGGCAGCTCGGGCGTGTCGACCTCAACCTCGTAACCGCAAACGGTGCACACAAACTTATACGTCTTCTTCTCCTCAGCCATGATGTTCTCCTCTCGAACGTGACTGCTGGTGTACTTACTTATTAGTATATATTCTCAATAGTATAATGCAAGTATTTTTAGAACATTTCTAGCCTTGATACGACGAGGCTTTGGGCGGCGTCTTGCCCTTTAGCACCTTGTGATAGTAGTCGTACGTCAGCGGCGTCTCGTCGCTCAGGCGCTCGGCATCCTCGACCTCGCCAATAAACAGCAGATGCGTGCCCACATCCACAGTGTCGATCAAACGGCAGCTAAACAGGGCCGCCGCGTGCTCGGGCACATAGGGCATGCCTAGAGCCGTCTCGCGGGTCTCGTATTTGGCAAACTTGTCATAATCGCTGCTGGTGCGGAACCCAAAGTTACCGATGTAGAGCATGTCGGCGGTCTGATCGATCACGGTCAGCGCGAACGCTTTGGCCGATGCGATGACGCCCGAGGTGACATTGTCCTTGTTCACGGCAACCGAAATACGCGGCGGCATGGACGTCACCTGCACCGCAGTGTTGATGACGCAGCCGGCGCGCAACCCGTCTGCCGCAGCGCTCACCACGTACAGACCGCTCGGCATGGTAAAGAACGCAGTTTTGTCCATAACGATCACTCCCCTAACTCGGGTTGGAACCTCATGAATGTATGTACCCACAAAAAAGGCGGCACCCATAACGGACGCCGCCTTTGAGACATATGTGTCAGAACAGTAAGAAAGATGAGACGCCCGCAGTTGCGGTGAAATAGGGACTGAATAGCCCCTCAAACAGGCAAAACAGTCCGTATTCCACCGCAACTTATACAGAGTGCCTAGCGGTTGCGTTCCTTAAGGGCGCGGTCGATCTCGCGTTGGACATCACGCTTGGCCATGTCCTCGCGCTTGTCGTAGAGCTTCTTGCCGCGGCCCAGACCCAGCAGCAGCTTTACGCGGCCGTCGGTATTAAAGTAGAGTTCCAACGGAACCAGCGCATAACCACGGTTGCGAAGTTTGCCGTCAAGAAAGTCTATCTCCTTGCGGTGCAGCAGCAGACGACGCCGACGGTCGGGATCGCGATTCCACACGCCACCATGGCTATAAGGGTGGATATGCAGGCCGACGAGCCAGCACTCGCCGCCACGAATCAGCGCAAAAGTGTCAGTGATCTGACAGGCGCGCTCGCGAATCGACTTGACCTCGGTGCCGCTCAGCTCAATACCGCACTCAAACGTCTCATCGATAAAGTACTCGTGATGTGCCGAGCGATTCTTGGAAATGAGTTTGCGCTCGCGCTTACTGGGCATCGCCGGCCTCCTTGGCGCCATCGGTTCCCTTGTCGGCACCTGTGCGCTTTGCCTTGCGCTCGGCATTGAGCTCGGCATCGCTCTCGCGCACCAGTTTGATAATCGCCGCGCAGGCCTCCTCGCCCACCAAGTTGCGAGCACGTACCGTCAGGCGCGTCGCCTCCTGCTTGTCGCCGTCGCTTGCAGCATCGGTCGCGCACATAATCAGGCAGATGGCAATCTCGGCCGAAGGCGAGGTCGGCACGCCTTGCAGGGCCAGTTCACCCATCACGTGGTCGTCGCTCTCATCGGCGGCATCCGGATAGGTGGTATGGATCTTGTTGAGCAGGCGCGTCGTATGCGCATCGTTGGGCGCCAGGCGCAGCGCCAGACGCGCGCAGCCCACGGCAGCCGAAACGTTCTCGGTCTCGGGCTCCAAGAAGTACTGGCCTAGATTGGCGTAAGCGCGGGCGGCGCACTTGCCATCGCTTGCACGCTCCAGCACCGAGAACGAGAGCGATGCCCATTCCTGCTTGTCCTCGAGAGCGCGGAACAGCTCGGCCAAATCAAGGCGGTAGTTGCAGTTCATGGGGTCCCAGCGCACGGCCTGCATCAAGGCGTTGCGAGCACTCACATAATCCTGCTGGCGAATGTAGGCAAACGCCATGTCAGAGTACAGGCGGTCAAACGGCACCTCGACCTGCACGAGCTCGCGCGGATCCTTCTCCACGCGGCGATAGGCCAAGCGCTCAAACTTGCTATCGAAGCTAAAGTATTGGCGCTTCTCCTCCGTCTTGCACTCAGCGTCGATATACTCCTCGGCGAGCTCCACCAGACGCTCCAGCAGCGGCGTCGCCGTAGCCAGGTCGCCCTGCGCCAGATAGTTCTCGGCATACGTGATGTCTTGCAAGCTGATGGGCAGATCCATGGCTACTCCTCGATCTGAGCGAAACACGGCAGGCGCCGTATATACGGTCAATACACAAAACCCGGGTCTCTTACGAGGCCCGGGCGTTCAATTTTGGTAGCCCGTACCAGATTCGAACTGGTGATCTCCGCCTTGAGAGGGCGGCGTCCTAAACCGCTAGACGAACGGGCCATATGTAGCAAATGCAATGGCTGGGATGGAGGGAGTCGAACCCCCATTGACGGAACCAGAATCCGCTGTCCTGCCATTAGACGACATCCCAATGACTGCATCGCTGCGCTCGGCTGTGCCTTTGCGCAAGAAAGAAATATACGGGAAGTCTCGCCGTGACGCAAGCCCCAATTTTGACTTTTTTGAAATTCAGTCAAATTGGCCTAATTTAGTCCAACCCGTGAAGGACCTGTGAAGCCGACCGCTGTACACGAAGGGCAAAACGCCGCGAGCGGTAGCCGTCAACCGTTGGCAGATTCTACCGCGAAAACGATAGCACCAGGCAACACAATCGAAGTATCAATGATCGCGTAGATATCGAGGCGCCATGGACGAAGAGCTTGATTACCTATGGGAGACCCTGGGCCTCGAGATCACTGCCGACCTTTGGCCCGAACGGGACAAAATCCATCCCACACTGCGCCCCGCCATTACTGTGGTGCAGGCAAAATACCGCCGTGCATCCTTTTTGATCATGCGGATGTCATGGCACGCGGGACTCCCCGACCTTAAGCGAATCCAGGCAAGCCTCGTCGAGTTGTCCGGTATGCCGACCGTCATATCCGAGGCGCACCTGGAGCAGCGCCAGCGCGAGCGACTGCAACAGCAGCGGATTCCCTTTATCTGCCCCGGCGTTCAGGCATATCTGCCCTTTATGGACGAGGAGTACTGGAGCGGCAAGCCCAACAAACACGTAAAGGTCTACGATCCGCACGAATGGGCACAGCTGGCGGACTGACTGGGGCAGGCCCGCCGGCGGAAAGTGCGTCCCAGATTTCAAGCTCAAACTGGTCCCTACTTTCCCGTCGAGCCCTCAACCGGAAACCGTGTCCCGCAATCGAAGCTCAGAATGGGACGTGCTTTCCGCAACCGGCCACTTTGGGAAAGTGCATCCCATTCTGGAAGCGAATTCCGGGTCGCACTTTCCGCAGCCGCTACAGCAACGCCTCGGCCCAAGCCGCTTCCCTAAAGCCGGGAATTGCAAAGTCGTCGCCCACCAGCAGCGGACGCTTGACCAGCATGCCGTCGGTCGCCAGCAGCTCGTAGCACTCCCGATCCGTCATGCCCGCATCCAGACGCGCCTTCAGGCCCAGCTCTCGATATTTCATGCCCGACGAATTAAAGAAACGCCGCACCGGCAGCCCCGAACGAGCAATCCAGGTCGCAAGCTCATCAGCCGTGGGATTGTCCAAAACGATATCGCGGTCGATATACTCAACCCCATGTTCGTCCAGCCATGCCTTGGCCTTCTTACAGGTCGAGCACTTGGGATATTCAACAAACAGTACGGTCATGGAAATCCTCCGAATATAGGTCGGCCAACGCAGGCACACGCCACACGAGGCGCCTTCGTATGATGGGCCAATTGTAGCCCACGGGTCACACGCTAAACGAACCGTACCCCGAATCCGCGTTTGATGAACGGCAGCAGCTCCATTGCCTCGGGCGTGATATGGCCCGCAACGTTCATGCGCTCGTCACCGGGAAGATCGACCCGCGCAATCTCAAGCTCGCCTTCGTAGCGCCCATATCCGCTATTGCTCACAGCGATCGACCCCGCCTTTCGCGGCAGGCCGGCTCCGGAATCCGTCGGCACGGAATCCGGCTTAAGCGTCGTACGTGACTCCTGAGACCTAAAGATGAGGACGCTCGAGTCGGGCCGGTCGTGATGAATCTGCCCGCGCACATAGGCATAACCGGGCTCAAGCTCGCATTGCAGGTCCACGTATCCGGCGGAAACTTAAGCAAACTGTGCCCAGCCCGCATCGGATAGATCGGGGTCGCCGACCAACACAATGTCGCAATCGGCGCCATGTGCAAGCTCAAGCATATTGAGAGCAACCTTTGACGCGCGACCGCGCTGCGCCTCGACCGTCGGCAGCCCCTCGAAAACCGGCCCGCGAACGTTAGCATCACCCGGCACAAAAGCCATGATTTCGAATCCAAGCGCCGCAAGACGAAGATTCACCCGAGCAATGTCCTCCAGAGCTAAACCGGTATAAGGCTTGGGGTAAAAATTGTGGCAGGCGGCGAAACGAGTCACATCGGCACCAGCCTCACGCCACGATGCGATTTCATCAGAACTCACCGTCGATGCATTGACCACAATGTGAAATACACCGGACAGCTCCGCGACCCGCTGGGCGCTAAAGCCATAGTCCAATCGAAGGTATTCCAACCCCAGATCGCGCAGGTCCTCGATGCGCTCAAGCCCGAGCAAATCGCACGTGCGAGGCCCCACATCGGCAATGAGCGCAATGCCGCGGGCGGAAAGCAGCGACAGCACATGACGGACCTTATCGGCATACGCTGCTCCCCCATCCTCGGGAATATGCAGCGAGGTGAACGCATAGCGCGCGCCCGCCGCGGCACCGCGCTCAATCGTCCACTCAATATCCTGCAAAGGGCTGGAAAGATAAATTGAAATACCCGTTTTCACGCTTCAACGCTCCTTTAAAAAAGGCCGGCGGAGCAGCTAGCCCCGCCGGCACAACCATAACATCAAGAAATCTGCCGCGCGCCGCGAACCCCGAGCAACACGGCTCGCGATATCAAACTACTCGCCAAAGAACTCGTTGATCTTCTGCTCGTCGACGCCAAAGAACCACGTCAGGACAAAGCCGGCGGCATAGGCAAGCAGCATAGCGGCAACGTAGCCGAGCTGCTGGCCAGGAACGACGATCAGCAGGCCAAACAGACCGGAAACGCCCTGAGAAACCGTGCCGATGTGAAGCAGCGCCGCGAGCGCGCCGCCAAATCCGGCACCCAGGCAGGCCGTCACAAACGGACGAACGAGCGGCAGCGTAACAGCATACATCAGAGGCTCGCCCACACCCAGGATTCCAACGGGAATGGACTCTGCGACGTACTTCTTGAGCTTGGCGTTCTTGGTCTTAAAGTACAGCGCCAAACCGGCACCGACCTGGCCGCCGCCAGCCATCATAAGGATGGGAAGCAGGTAATTGATACCCTTGGTAGCGCCGTCGGGATCGTTGAGCATAGCGTGGATCGGCGTGAGCGCTTGATGCAGGCCGACGGACACCAGCGGCAAGAAGCCTGCCGACAGGATATAGCCGCCCAGGACGCCCAGCTTCTCGAAGATAAAGGTCAAAACGCTAAAGATGGCAGTCGTCAGCCATGCGCCAACCGGCTGGATGACGAGCATCAGAGCAAAGGCGCCGATGATGAGCACCAGCAGCGGGGACAAGAACGTGTCGAGTGCGTTGGGCATAATCTTGCGAATCTGACGCTCCATCCAGGCAAAAAATGCGCCAGCGATGAGAGCCGCGATCATGCCGCCCGCTGCGGGGTTGTACTGCGCATTGGTGAGCGGCAGCAGAATGGCAGTGGCAGGATCAGCCGCGCCAGGCGCAAGCAGGGGCATGGCACTGTTGGCGATGCACATCATGCCGGCGATGCCGCCCAGCGCAGCGGAACCACCAAACTCACGTGCCGCGTTATAGCCCACCAAGATGGGCAGATAGGCAAACAGGGCCCAGCCCATGGAACGAATGCCCTGGTACCACCACTCGCCTGCAAGCGCGCCTGCCGTCGAAACGTTAATGACGTTGCAGATACCGTTGATGAGGCCAGCCGCAATAATGCCGGGAAGCAGGGCGACGAAGACATTGGAAATCTTCTTGAGGAAGGCCTGAACCGGCTTAGACTCGTACTTGGCCTTCTGCGCGGCCTTGTTTGTGGCCGCAGCGTCAACCACGCTCTCGTCGGCAACGCCTTTCGCAAGGCCAGTGAGCTTGGAGAACTCCTCGAGCACCTTATTCACCTTGCCCGGACCCAGCACGATCTGCATCGTGTCGTCCTCGACCAGGCCCATCACGCCGTCGAGTGCCTTAATGCCCTCCGTGTCGACGTTGCCCGCGTCTTTGACGGTCACGCGCAGGCGCGTCATGCACGCCGCGTTTGCGAGCACGTTGTCTTTACCGCCCAAAAGGTCCAACAGCTTTTGGGCCAGCTCTTTGTTCGTCATAACTCCTCCTTGTATTGGGTATCTCGTCTGGATGTCATATCAGCTCACGCCGCGCACCTATTGGGCGTCGGCATTGCTCTTCTCATGGCCACTCACCGCAGTACGGACATGGCCGTGCGCCCGTTCAAGAGCTACCGCAGCCTGCTCGGCATCGCAGTCCAACAGCACCGAGACAATAGCGGTTTTTACGTGGCCGCCGGCATCCGCAAGCGCCTGAACAGCGCGCTCGCGCGTGCAGTCGGTCGCTTCCATCACGATGTTCTGGCCGCGCACCACCAACTTCTCGTTCGTCTGCTGCACATCGACCATCAGGTTTTGGTACACCTTGCCAATCTTGACCATGGCACCGGTCGAAATCATGTTGAGAATGAGCTTTTGAACCGTTCCCGCCTTGAGTCTCGTTGAGCCGGTCAGCACCTCGGGACCGGGCACGGGCTCAATGGCAAGATCTGCGCTCTCCCCGATCTTCGACCCTTGGTTGCAGGCAATTGCAATGGTCTTGCACCCAGTTGCCTTGGCGCACACAAGGCCGCCCACCACATAAGGAGTACGACCGCTTGCCGCCAGGCCAACGACAAGATCCTTGTCCGAGAGTCCACGCTCCCGCAGGTCGTTCGCGCCAAGCTCATCGCTATCTTCGGCACCTTCGACAGCCTTGATAAACGCCGTCTCGCCTCCGGCAATGAGCCCGACAATCAGATCGGGTGACACGCCAAACGTGGGCGGACACTCCGAAGCGTCGAGTACGCCCAGACGACCGCTGGTGCCTGCGCCCATGTAAAAGACGCGCCCGCCGCGCTCGAGTGTCTCAGCAGCCCAGTCGATTGCTGTGGCAACCTGGGGCAACACTTTCGTGACCGACTGGACGGCACGAAGATCCTCATCGTTCATCGTCGTGACGATTTGCAGCGATGTCATCGTATCGAGGTCCATTGACCTTTGATTACGCTGTTCGGTCGTGAATTTTGTTAAATCGAGCATTTCATTCACCTCATCTTTCCTGTTTCTCGATGTAGTTTTGCTTAATGACATGCGTCGCCCGTTCGTAGTCGCTGGCAACGTAAGCAGCGTACAGGGCATCGACAACCATAAGCTGGGCCATACGCGAAGCCATGGCACCGCTGCGGACCAAGGGTTCACTCGCAGCGACGCCGAGCACGGCATCGGCCATGGTGGCAAGCTTGGATGATCCATCTACTTTGGTAACGGCCACGACGGGACAGTTGTGGCGTTGAGCCTCGGCGGTGCAGTCCAGCACCTCTTGCGTCAAGCCCGAGTAGCTAAAGGCGATTGCCATATCGCCCTCATGCATGTTCTTGGCACACAAGAGCTGATCATGCCAGTCGTCGTACAGATGGCACTCTTTGTCGACACGCATGAGCTTTTGCGCCAGATCGTGCGCGACCAAACGGGAGGCACCAATACCGAACAGATTGACCGCGCGTGCCCGCTTAAGACGGGCCGCGCATCGCTCCAAGACGGTGTAATCGAGCGTTCGCGCCGTCGCCTCGATCGTACGCACGTTGCTTTTCATCACCTTCCCCACGATACGTTCGACGCTGTCGTCCATGGAGATGTCCTCGAGGGCTACGTCTTTCTTGTCACCTAAGAGCGCCAGCTCGGCAATCAGTTCGCGCTGGAACTCCTTGTAGCCCGCAAAACCCAAACGCTTGCAAAAGCGCAAAATGCTCGAGGGCGAGGAGAACGTGACATCGGCAAGACCGCGGACGGACAGCCCGACCACCTCGTGCGGATGAGCGCTTACATATGCGATGACATTGCGTTCCGCCGGGCTCGCGCTGAGCTCACGCTCGCGAAGCCGCAAAAGCAATCCGTTTGCCATCTCAAACACCTCCGTTGAGAAGAATTAAAGACCAACGAATGATTCGTACCGGATACAAACAGCTTTTACGGTACATTGTGCCGCATCGTGGCGCACAAAGGGCGAGCGTTCTACCGCTCGCCCCTCAAATCCGACTGCTCGGAAATACGCGCGACACAAAATAATTCAACAAGGTCGCATTATCAGAAACGGGTTTGTTACCGGCTAGCGCCTCGCATGGGCGCCGATCGGCCGAGTCGCATAGCGCACCAACGCCGCTGCCAGCAATACCAACAGCATGGCGGTGACATAGCCCGCAGCATCGAATCCTAAATCGATAACGTCGAAATGCCTGCCAGGAACAAAGATCTTATGTACCTGATCGCCAACGGAGCAGACGGCGCAAAAGAGCAACACGGGCACACAACGGGAGCATACGCTCCACGGACGCCTGGAAAAGCAAACCACGACCACCGAGGCGAACAATCCGACGAAGAAAAACTCTACGGTATGGGCAACGCGACGGACGTTCGTGCCCACCCACATGCGAATGGAAGCAAGTCGGCCAGACCGGACATTCGAAGCAGCCGAATCGGTGCCCCCGGTCATCCCGTTCTCGGTCTGAGCTTCACCCGCGACATCGGCAGCCTGTACGCCCGTAGCTTGCCCCTCCACCACACGCGCGGTGGACTCGCTCAGCAACGACGTCTCCACCGCATTTTGCTCCGTCAGCACCCAGATGCCCGCCAGCGTTGCAGCGAACAGAACGATCGCGGTCCATCCGATTATTTGTTTTACGCGCGCCAAGGGCCTACCTCCTTTTTTGAATATCAGCGAGTGTAGCCCCAAATGACATCGTCACCGTATCAAAATTTGAATCGCAACAGGAAGCGACAAAGCGACGCAAACCCCTACCCCGCCTCGCGCATCCAGCGATCGAACGTCCCCACGCACACGCCCAGGCACTTTGCTGCCTGGCTGCGGGTAATATCGCCTGCCTCATAGCTATTGCGCACCAGCTCAAACTGAGGAGGGCACGGCTTGCGAGGTCGACCGAAACGAACCCCTCGCGCCCGCGCCGCCGCAATCCCCTCCGCCTGGCGCCGATGGATATTCTCGCGCTCCACCTGCGCCACGTAGCTCAGCAGTTGCAGCACAATATCGGCAATCAGGGTGTTGGTCACATCCGGCGCGCCGCTGGCCCTGGCGCGCGTGTCAAGCAATGGCATGTCCAACACCACAATGGCAACCCCGAGCTCCTTGGTAATGCGTCGCCATTCCTCAAGAATCTCGGAGTAATTACGGCCAAGTCGGTCGATAGAAAGCACCACCAGCACGTCCCCGTCTCCCAGGACGTGCAGCAGCTCGCGATACCGCGGGCGGTCGAAGTCCTTACCGCTCGCATGGTCGGCGTAAATATTCGCTGAGCCCACGCCATAGGCGCCCAGCGCATCCAGCTGCCGATTAAGATTCTGATCGCGCGAACTCACCCGCGCATAACCATACACCGTCGCCATCTCATCCCCGCTTTCTTGTAAACCTGCCAAAAAGGGACAGGTTTATTTTGGTAGGTTTTACCTCTCAAATAGCAGGTAAGCGGGCAGCCGAGCAGACGGCAAGGTAGCCACGATTCAAATGCGGAGGGCGGCCCCGAAAGACCGCCCTCCGCTCTCCCGCCACGAGTTGGGATTTAGCTAATGGATAAGCTTAAAGTCCAAGTGCCCACGCGTGGTATTGACGCGCGAGACCTCGATAATCACGCGCTGGCCCAGTTCATAGCGAGTCCCCGTGTCGGCGCCCGTCAGCGTAAGCGCATCCTCGTCGAACTCGAACCACTCGTTGCCCAGGCTCTTGATCGAAACCAAGCCTTCGACCTGCGTCAGGTCCAAGCGCACAAAGAGGCCCATGCTGCTAACCCACGAGACGGTTCCGGCATAGCGCTCGCCCAGACGGTCCTCATAGTACTGGGCAATCTTGATCTTTTGCGTCGCATGGCTAGCGGCATCTGCCGCGCGCTCGGCATCGCTGCATGCGCGGCAGATCTGCGGCAGAATGCGCGGCAGCGACTCGCGCCCCTTGCCGATCAGCCGCGGCGTACGGACCAGGGCGTCCTTGCCGCCGAGCTGCTCATAGGCCAGCTGCAGCTCGAGCACGCGGTGCACCACCAAATCGGGATAGCGGCGGATAGGACTCGTAAAGTGGCAGTAGCACGGAGCGGCAAGCGCAAAGTGACCCTCGTTGCGCGGCTTGTACAGTGCGCGCTGCATGCTGCGCAGAAGCAGCGTGTTGACGAGCGGTGCGTTTGCCGTACCGGCGGCAGCATCAACTGCAGCCTGCAGCTCATCGGGACTCCCCAGGGCAATACCGGCAGCACGGCGATCGTTGATGATGCCCAGCTGCGCCAGCGCAACGGCGGCACCGTGCAGGCTATCGGGGCTCGGATCCTCATGCACGCGATAGCAGGCCTCGATATCACGGTCTGCCAGCCACTCTGCAACGCACTCGTTGGCGAGCAGCATGGCTTCCTCGATAAGCGACGTGGCACACGAACGCTCACGCGCCACAATCTGCACGGGCGCTCCGTCCTCATCCAATAGAGCGCGAATCTCGGCCGTGTCAAAATCGACTGAGCCGCGGGCGCGACGAATACGACGGCGAAGTTCGGCGAGTTCGTTAGCGGCGACAAGGAAATTGCCGAGGTCGACGTTGCAGCCGCGGGCGGTCTCCTCGCACGCAAGACCGCGCTCAAGCGCTTCCTCGCGCGAGGTCTCAGCAGCCGCAACATCCTCGGCGGCACCCTCCAGCACCGAATACTCCACCGCACCGGCACGTACCAGCAGCGCCTCGGCGCCGTCGTAGTCCATGCGCACGCGCGAGCAGATCACGCTGGGATAGGGATCGTAATGGCGCACGCGACCCTGCGCGTCGAGCTCAATGTCGACGGTAAACGCCAAGCGGTCCTCGTCGGGACGCAGCGAGCACAAATCGTTCGACAGGCGCCCGGGCAACATGGGTAGCACGCGATCGGCAAGATACACCGATGTCGTGCGATGGCGGGCTTCCAGATCGATATGTCCGTCCCAGGCAACATAGTGCGAAACGTCGGCAATATGGACACCCAGCTTGTAGCCACCCTCGGGCGTGCGCTCCAGCGAGATGGCGTCGTCAAAGTCGCGCGCGTCGACCGGGTCAATCGTAATGACAAAGCGGTCGCGCAGGTCTCGGCGGAGCGGGTCCTTGAGTGCCGAGGCCACATCGAGCGAAAGTGCCTCGGCCTCGGCTAGCGCGGCCTCGGGATACGTATCGGTATAGCCATAGCGCGCCATCACATACTGAACGCCCAAATCGGGCGCATCGTCGCCGCCAATACGGCGCTCGATCGTCACGGTGCCCGATTCCAGGCGCGTCGGATATGTCAGAATGCGTGCGACGACCGCATCACCCGGATGAACGCCCAAGCGCTCCGCCGAGGTGTCCTCCGGCAGAATAAAGAAATCGGCCTTAAGGCGAGAATCAAGCGGCTCGATCACCCCGAGCGGGCCGGCGGTCTGGTACGTGCCCACAACACTAATGGCTGCACGCTCGACGACGCCCTCGATTACGGCGCGTCGCTCGCCATGCGGGCTGTTCTTAATGCTCACGGCAACGGTATCGCCGTCCATAATCTCGCGCTTGCCGCGGCCCATGACCTTGTAGTCGCCGTTTTCGGTTACAACGTAGGCGCTATGCTCATGGAGCTGCACGCGTCCGGTCAGACTCGGGCGACGCTCGCTGCGCACCGGCCCGCGCTTATTGCGAGCTCCACGCTTATGCTTGTTATTGCGCCCCATGGCGCCTCCTTACTATCGATGGCCGTTTACACCCCAAGAGTCTACCCAAATGATCCCTAGGGGACGGCAGGATTGCGGATCACATAGCTAGACCAGCGCCGCGATGATCCGCAATCCTGCCGTCCCCTAGGGATCAAAAAACGGGCCGCCCCAAAAGAGACGACCCGTTGAAGGAACGAATTCCGGCCACGCCTACACGCGCAGATAGCGGCGCATGGCGATGGCGGAACCAAAGAGACCGATAATGACGCCGACCAAAATCAGCGCGGCGTAGGTCACCAGGTAGTACTGCATCGGCAGCGCAAACGACATCCAGCCGATGCTCTCCTGCAGACGCGGAACCATCAGGTTACGCAGTAGCTCCAGCACGCCGATGGAAAGCAGCGAGCCCAAAATGGCCTGCAGCACGCCCTCGGTAATGAACGGCCCGCGAATGAAGCCGTTGCTTGCGCCCACCAGACGCATGATCGCGATCTCACGACGACGCGCCGTAATGGACAGGCGAATCGTGTTGTTAATGAAAATGAACGCGATAAAGGTCAGCAGGCCGACGAGCACCACAGCGGCGAGGCGGACGTAGTTCGTCACCTGGAACAGGCGGCTCACTTCCTCCTGGCCGTACAGAACGCTCGCGTTGACGTCGCCGTCGTCCGCAATCTTCTGAAAATCGGCGTTCTTCTTGAGCTTCTGGGCCGTGCTCTCGACCTTGGACGGATCGTCCATCTCGATGGCAAACGAAGCCGGCAGCGGATTCTGACCGTCGAGCGCGCTCATGGTAGCGTCGGCGTTACCCGACATCTTGCTCGTGTACTCGGCCAGCGCGTCGTCCTTGTCCTTGTACGTCACGGACTTGACGTTGCTCCACGTCTTGAGCTCGGCCTCAAAGGCCTGAACATCTGCCTGGTCGGCGTCATCGCTAATAAAGGCGTTGATGACGACCTGATCCTCGACGGTGCCGATCACGGAGTTCAGCATCGCGGAACCCATAATGAACAGGCCGATGATAAACAGCGAAAGGAAAATCGTGATAACGGCGCCGAGCGAGGTGGTCCAGTTACGGAAGAAGTGGCTGATTGCCTCTTTGAGCGAGTAGCCCACGTTAGTTGGTGCCATAGTTGCCGTAACCTCCCCTCTCCTGGTCGCGGATTACGTGGCCGCCCTCGAGGGCGATCACGCGACGGTGCATGCTATCGACCATCTCGCGGTCGTGCGTAGCGACGATCACGGTGGTACCGGTGCGGTTAATGCGCTCGAGCAGCTTCATGATGCCCAGCGAAATCGCCGGGTCGAGGTTACCCGTGGGCTCGTCGCAAATCAGCAGCGGCGGGCGGTTGACCATAGCGCGGGCAACGGCAACACGCTGCTGCTCGCCACCGGACAGCTGATCGGGCAGCGAGTCCATCTGATCGGCCAGACCGACCAGACGCAGTACCTCGGGCACCTGGCTGCGAATGACGCCCTTGGGCTTGCCGATGCACTGCAGGGCAAACGCCACGTTTTCGTAGGCGGTCTTTTGCGGCAGGAGCTTAAAGTCCTGGAACACGGCGCCAATCTGACGACGCAGGAACGGAACCTTGCGGTTCTTGATCTTCATGAGATCCTGGCCGGCGACCAAAATGCGACCGCTCGTGGGCTTGACGTCGCGGTTGAGCGTCGACAGCAGCGTGGTCTTACCCGAGCCGGAGTGACCGACCAAAAAGACAAACTCACCAGGGTAGATCTCGATGTTAATGTCATCGAGCGCGGGCTTGTTGGGCTGCGCCGGGTAGATCTTGGTGACGTGCTCCATGAGGATGACAGGCTCGACACCGGCCTGCTTGGCCATCTTTTTGCGGCTCGCCTGCGGGTCGATGGGCGCGAACACCGACGTAAAATCGGGGTTGTTGAGCGCGTTGTCGAGACTTGCGACCTCGGCGGCCTGATCGCGCTCGACCACCGGCGCAGCGGGCTGCGTGGGGTCGGGAATAGCGGCAAAAAGACCGGACTGCGCGGGCTGCGGCGTGGGAGCCGCAGGGGCCATGGGATCGGGGACGCCGGCCATGGTAGGCTGCGGCGTGGCGGCGCTCATCTGAGGCTGAGCCACGCGGGCGGTCACCGTCTGAACGGGCTCAAAGCCAGCCGTGCCGGAAAGCGCAACATCGTTGTTGGGGTTGTAGGCAAAGGGATCTGCCGCCGGCTGTGCCTGATCTGCCGGCCGTGCGGGGATCGGGCTAAACAGCTGATCCTCTGAATCCGGAGTGGCGAAACGATTGCCCGCGACGCTCGGCTGCGTCTTGGGGGCTTCATCGCCCGCACCGGAGGTACGGAAGTGGTTACCCACTGGTGCTCCTTATCGTCGTGCGTTTAAACTACATGAGCGCTTTGTATTTTAGCAGGATTGCCTTTGCTGCACATAAGAAGCATGGCGCGCCTTGGATTCCCGTCGGCCGCCATGAATATCAACTTCATCCGAACTCCTCTGATGGATGGTCCGCGCTTTCCAAGCGCTTCCCCCGTCCGCCTCAATCGGGCATACTTCAATCATTGTGAAAAGCCCTGGGGCTTTTAGCGGCTGCGGGTACCTGTACCTTCAGCCGCATTTTTCTTACTTTTTGGACCCGATATGGAACACTGACCGGCTCTCACGGCCATAGCAGACACGTCTCGTAGCACCAGAAGTCAGCTCTCCGTATCCATCACCGCCCAGCTCACAGGCGCAATACCCGGAATAGACATTAGACAAGAGGGACAGGTGGCCTGACAGTCTCCCGATTTTGTCCTGCGTTGCATCGAGGCGGAGGCATATGCCGCCTTTCGAGCGCGAGTGACGCCGACGTATAGCAGGCCGCTTTCCTCGATAAGCCCGTCTGGCATTCTCCTCATATCGACAATCCGGCAACTTTGCGCGGAACGTGAGCACATATCAGCTCTGTCGCACTGAACCTGCGCCCCCGACTCCCAAGAAGCTCAAAGAGATCGCGCCTCGTTCAAATGACCAGAGCGGTTTGGGAAAGTGAATAAGCTCCCTTTCCGCCTGCCACCCCTTCGCATATCCGCCACACACCAAGCATCGCTGGCTGCGGTTTCCCCCATTACATGGGACGCACGCGCCTTACGACCCGCGCCGAGCCGTATGAACCCGTCCTCCAACGGCACCCGCACGCTCATCGCGTCCGGCAGAAGCGACCGCCGCATCGGCGCCGCCCCGGCATCACGCCACCCCGCAGAATGCGATCCCCGCGCCGCTAAGCTCCGCCAGCACGGCGCGGGCCGCCGGCGTTGGCCCGCTCTCCACGCCGTCGCCCACGTGGCGCGACACCTTGAGCGCCACCACGTCGCCGCCGTGATCCGCGAGCAGAGCCTTGGCCGCCGTTACGCTGCGAGCGCCCACGAGGCGCAGCTCGTACTCCACGCGCTCGTCCGTAGCGGCGGTCTTCACCGCCTCGATCTCACCGCGAAGCGCCTCGGCAGCCTCCTTGGAAGCGGAGGCATCGGCCACCTGTGCCTCAAACTCCGCGATCCGCTCGTCCCGCTTCGCAAGCATCGCCTGGTAGTCGTCGCCGGCTCCGCCCAGGGCCGTCACTTCCCCTTGCTCCTGCGCGTCTTCCGAGCCCGCCTCTTGCTGCTGCGCCTCGTCCGCTTGCCCGCCATTCGAGCCCTCCTTCACGAGAACCGCCTTTCCGCTCGTACGGCAAGCACAACAAGATGCCCGCCTGGTTACTCATCAAGAGCAGCCTAGGCGGGCGTCAAAAAGTCAACCGCGCATCGGAGCCGCAAGGCGGCAGTGCCCGAAGAAATACGTCCCACTGGGTTACACACACCGAACTTAAGAAGCGTTTTTGGGCCATCATGGTAAAATTCCCATCGGAGGTAACGATGGAGACCATGCTACTTGATGACATAGAGTTGAGGGAGACTGCAAAGCGGCTCTACGATTCATACTCGACTGTTCTCTCCGAATCCAAGCTCATCTCCATCATCCAAGACGTCCTCGGCGACTTCGCCCCCGCGCTCGACTCCAAATACGCGGCCCGAAGGACCATCAACGACTTGGTGATGGGTTATTACCCGAACGAAGCCACCATCAAGGCCAATTTCATCGATAGGGTCCTCTTTCCGCTGAGCCCCGCGAACATCTCCATCTTCGAGCTTCCCATCGGCAACAGCCGCGTGGACATGTGTAAGGTCAACGGCCACAGCGCCGCCTACGAGATCAAGACCGACCTCGACACGTTCGATCGTCTCGAGGGCCAGTTGAGCGACTACTTCGACGTGTTCGAGACCGTCTACGTCGTGACGTCCGACAAGCGTTGGCAAGAACTGCCAAGCTACGTCCCCGAGGCCTGTGGGATTTACTCCTACAGCCAGGACGCAAGGGACGGCTCCTATCACTTCAAGGCACAGCGCAAAGCCATCAAAAGCACCAACCTGGACTCCGAAAAGCAGCTCGCGGTCATGCCCAAGCGCGCCCTCTGCGAGACCTTCGGCATCGACGGCGGGGGCATGTCAAAGCCCGCCATCGTCCAGGAGTGTCTTGCCGAGAACAGCCAGGCCAAAATCAACCGGCTGTTCAAGGCCTATCTCAAGCAACGCTACGGTGCCTACTGGGAGCACTTCTGCAAAGTCAAGCCGCGAATCTTGGGTATCGATTATGAGTGGTTCTACCGCAACAGGTTAGAGCCGGGGATTGTTTACTGAAACACCCTCGAAGATTCTGTTAGCTGCTGTATATAGCGGATAAGCGTGTACTTAATCCACTCGGCAAAGGTGCTTTGCGTGCCTCGAGCGTATTTTTCAGCAACAATGCCAAGGGCAAGGCAGTTCCCTTTGGGGTTAAGCGTGGCGTCGGCCAAGATGGCTGGGATGATGTCCTGGTAGCCGTTTGGCCCGCGATCATAGTCGTCGTTCACGAAGGTTTTGAATTCGTTCCTCGAGCCATCATAGAGAACGGCAAGGGCTCGCCCCTTGTTCGTTCCTCCGTATGGAAGGTTGTCGCGGAGTCCGCCGTAATCGCCGACACCTTGGAAACCATAGTTTGCAAAGGTGTCGAGGTGGCTATTGTTGATGATGTTGGCATAGTCTCCGTTGGGGAAATCCTTGCCAGTGGAGTTTCTCGCCCTTGGAGAGCAAAGCGCGATAAGATGGGCGGGAAGATTAAGGCGCCGAAGCTGCATACACTCTATTGGCTTCGAGCGAATCGGCTGCTCGTTGAAATCATACAGAAGGAAATCGTCCGCCCGCAGAACTTGTTTGACCGCACTTTCATAGCCCTCAAGGTCGTCGATGCGAATCGCAATTCGCTGTGCCGGATTATCCACCCTCAATTGACCCGCAAGCGCCAAAACCTCATCGGGTTTCAGCGCGTCAATGCCACGCTTAACAGTGATGATGGGAATCAAGTTTGGGTACGCAGCAATTCCGAGGACCTTGGTCTTGTATAGCCCGAGGTCTCTGTTGAGTTGAATGACGAGGGGAATCTTGTCAGGCTTATAACGGTATCTACTGAGATCGCACCTGAAGTAGTCGACCAATACAGGGCGATTGGGGAATAATCGGGCAATCTTCTCAAGCGTAACGTCATGCGGAGAGGACAAGTCCTTTACTGCTCGGTGGATTATTTTCCCGCCCTTGCAGACTTTCTCCTCGCGAACGGTTTCGCCTGTAAACGGGTCAATCTTATTGTCGTAGGTAAACTTCTCTTGAATGACCTCTACAAGGGGAATCATGTCGTCGCGTAACAGGCTCTTTTCCTGAAGAATCTTCATCGCTGCGAACTCGCTTTGCCGATTTTTGATGGCGATTACGTACACGGCTCCGCCCCCTAGTTAAAGCGATCCTTCAAATCGTTCAGTTCAGCAAATGGCACAAAGCCGTCATGCTGCAGGAAGGCGACGACGATCCCCGGAGGCGTTCCCTGAGAAGCGGCAAAGCTCTTTACGGCGGCGCTGGAAAAATCTCCAGTAGATGCGAACGACTGATAGCTGTCCTCGTCTACAAAAAACTTTCTCGCATACACATTGGCACGCGCGTCGTCCTCGTCAGAACTCTTGAACTTTGGGTCATCAATAGAAATGTCTGTACCCTTCTGTCCAAGCCCGTCGAGGAGATGCCCAATCTCATGAGCAATCGCAAACCATGCATCGCCATGGGTCTTGTAGCGTCCGCTGATGTAAATAGTCGGATGCCCGAGATAATACGTTAGGGCGCCTCGTACCTTGGCGTTGGCGATAGCCGGCCTATAAACCAAGTAAACGCCAACCGAGTTGAGCAGCATGCGGCAGCTCTTCAGCGAAGCCATGAAATCGGTGTTAGAGGCCACGTCCTTCAAATAGGAGATGGCATCGACAAAATCCTTCTTGGAGTATTCGGGAGAGTTCTCAGTGTCGTTCTGCTCCTCAATCTCTTCTTTGCAGAGCCCCAGCCAAACCACAACGGCTTCGGAATCGCCACCATCTTGCATGAACTCGATTCCGTCGGGAACGGCATTCCCATAGCGGTCAAAGTCCGTAATGCCGAGTATCTTCAGCATCGCGATAGCCTGCTCAACGAGGGACATGCCGCCCACACGTCCAAAAGCCTCCTTGAAATGAAACCTCTTGGCGATCTCCTTAAGGTCAAGCTCCTCCAGATGCGCCTCCTCGCGTTCGCGGGCAAGGTACTCCTGATACTTGACCTCATAGTTAAGCCAAAAACTCGCGGGAACGTCGGGCATGACCTTCTCAAGCTTCAGCGCCATGTCCTCGGTAAGCCTGGTCTTCCCGTTCAGAAGCTGGGAGAGGTGGCGCTCGCTCACGCCGGTACGCTTCGAAACTTCCTTTTGGGTCAAACCGCGCGCATCAAGGTATTCCTTGATGATCTCGCCGGGCGCGACGATGAAATCACTCATAGCTATCTTCTCCTCTCCTAGCTCAGTGGTAGTCCTGAATATCCACGATGCAGACGCTGGTGATCGTCGTAAGGTCATCCGGGTCAAACTCCCCGACGGGACGGATGACCAGTCTCATGTTCTTGCTGAGGTCGATTCCCCAACAGCCCTCAAAGTTGCCGGTCAGCTTGTGCCTGCGCGGCGGCGGCAGATGGGTAATCTGCGAAAGGTCATTCGCAACCCGCAGATCGGAAAGACGATGAATGAGGTTCTTGGCTATCTTGCCGTAGTTCCTCGTTATCGCCCTCTGATCCTTAAGGCTCTTCTCCAGCGACTTGCTTGCATATTCGATATCCATCGCCACCTCCTTTGATAGAAGGATATTGCAATTGACCTCTGAGGTCAATATTGACTTTTAAGATCAATTTAATTCTGTACCTAGACCACTCAGACTGATACTCGTCTGACGTTAGGGTTTTCTAATGAGCGGTGCCACCTCTTAAATACTCTCGCATAAACCGCCCAATCTCTTCTCCGAAAACGCTCAAGCCGCCCGATGCAATAAGCTCTGGATGCACCCTAACCCCATTAATATCCCAGCCATCATCCCTGACATGCTGGAATTCAGTGAAATGCCCGCCACTCACAGGGCTGCCGCATGGATACAAAATGGGACGTAAATATCAAAATTCCGCGCACATCCCGGCGCCAAACCACGTTATGCCCTATAGGAGGTGAGGGAAGAGAATGCATAGCTTTCCATACGGCAGCAACGGCAGGGCGGACGCGCCAGGCCGCGAGAACGACTCTTTGGTAGGGCGCTTCGCAGAGGAGCACTACGACAAGGTATACCGCTACTGCGCGCGAAGGCTCCCCTCGAAAGAGGATGCCCAAGACGTGACGCAGGAGGTGTTCCTTCGGCTCGTGCGGAGCGATGCGCTATACGCCGAGCATGGAAAGCCCCTTGCGTATCTCTACGCCTGCGCGCGCAATGTCTGTGCCGACTTCTACCGAGGTCAGAGACCGGTTGGTGCCTTGGACGAGGACGATGTGCAGACAATTCCTGACGTGCGGCATGCAGACATGGACGGACGGCTGACCATGGCGGGTGCCCTCGCCCGCCTTACGGAAGAGGAGCGCGAGGTCATCGAGCTTCGCTACGGCCAGGACCTGCCTATGTCCGATATCTCCGCCGTGACGGGGAAGTCGAGGTTCGCTCTCTATCGAATCGAGCGGCGCGCGCTCGGCAGGCTCAAGGAACTGACGGGAGAAGGCAATGGATGACTCGAAGCTAAAGGATGCGCTGAGGAGCTACTACGCCGCCGACGCGGCATCCCCCGATGCCTCGGCGCGCAAGCGCACCTTGCTGCTCGTGGAAGCAGAGGCGGCTCGCGCCTGCGGAGGCGCGAGGGAGGCGGATTACATCCCGCTCTGGCGGTTCGTCGCGAGCCAGGTCCGGTTCGTGCGTCCCTGGGCATGGATGCTCCAGATCGCGCTTCTGGCATGCATGCTCGTTCTCGTCGGCGTGATCGGCCCGCGCTCGGGAAGTCCCGTCGTCGTCATGGCGGCATCGGCCCTCTCGGTTGCCATAGCGGCACCATCGGTATTCAAGAGCTTCGAGACCCGCGTCTGCGAGATGGAGTACTCGTGCCGGTTCAGCTGCGTGCAAGTGTTGGCGAGCAGGCTTTTGCTTTTCGGCCTTGCCGACGTGCTTTGGATTACGCTCTCCGTTGCGGCAGTGCCAACGCTCGCGGGGATCGACGCGCTTCGCGTACTGCTGTACGCATGCACGCCGTTCTTCTGCTCGTGTGCCGCCTGCTTCTATGCGGCGCGCCGTCTGCCGGGCAACTCGCTCGTCGCCAGCGTCGCCCCTGCGATGTCCGTACTCGCAGCGCTCTGGCTGCTGAGCACGGCGTTCCCCCTCTGGTACGAGGGCGCGTCTCTCGCCGTATGGGTCACGGCGCTCATGGCCTCCATGGCGCTCACCGCCCTGGAGGCGTCAAGGCTCATACGCTGCGTCTCAGGCGGCCTCTCGCCACGCCCGTCAAAGGCGGCGCTCTAGCTCTCCTCCTGCATGCCTGCAACATCGAACGAAGGACAAGGAACGAACATGGAACTCAGGCTTGACAGGCTCACCAAGCAGTTCGGCAGCCATATCGCCGTCGACCGCGTGAGCTTCAGCTTCACGCCCGGCGTCTACGGCCTACTCGGGGCCAACGGCGCAGGCAAGACCACGCTCATGCGCATGATATGCGACGTCATGAGGCCGACATCGGGAAGCGTGTTGTTCGGGGGCACCCCCATAGACCAGCTTGGCGACGGCTATCGGGCGCGCCTCGGGTACCTGCCCCAGGACTTCGGCTACTACCCGGACTTCACGGCCTGCGATTTCATGATGTACCTGGCATCGCTCAAGGGGCTCACCGCGCAGCAGGCGAAAGTGCGTACGCGCGAACTCCTGGGAGTTGTCGGTCTCGCAGAGGCCGCAAAGCGGAAGGTCAAGACCTTCTCCGGCGGCATGAAGCAGCGGCTCGGCATCGCCCAGGCGGTGCTCAACGACCCGTCTGTCCTCGTGCTCGACGAGCCCACCGCAGGGCTCGACCCCAAGGAGCGCGTCCGCTTCCGCAACCTCATATCCTCTCTCGCCCAAGACAAGATCGTCATCCTTTCCACGCACATCGTCTCTGATGTGGAGTACATCGCCGACGAGATCCTCGTGATGCGCGCTGGCGGCATCATCACGACGGGCACGGTCGACGAGATCACAGGGGACATCAGGGGATGCGTCTGGGAGTGCACTGTCGCCCCGAGGGAGGCAGACGCCATGTCGGCATCGCTCACGGTGGGCAACATCCACTACGCCCAGGACGGCTCTGCCATTGTTCGCGTGGTGGCGCAGCAGCGCCCGCATCCGAGCGCGCGCGCCGTGGAGCCGACGCTGGAGGACGTCTACCTCTACCTCTTCCAGGAGCAGTCCGGGGGCCTGCCGGTTTCGCGGACGAAAGCGGAAGCGGGACGGGACGCAATCGCACGCAGGAAAGGAGCGCGCCGTGGGTAGCCTCATCAGATACGAGCTCAAGAAGATGCTCTCAAGGCGCGTCTCGCAGGTTTCCATAGCGGCCGTCCTGGCGCTGGTCGCGGTCATAGCCTTCTTCAACATAACGTCCCAGTACGCCCTCGACCCCAAGGAGATGGGCACCGAATTCGAAGGCACTGCCGCCATCGCCCAGATAAAGGCAAACACGGAAGCGCTCGCAGGCCCCATCACCGACGAGGAGGCCACCGAGGCGCTCCGCGAGTTCAAGGAGTTCGTCGGTCCGGACGGCGAGGTCAAGGAAGAGTACAGGACGGACAGGAAGCCCTACGGGGAGAAGGCGA
Source organism: Collinsella sp. (assembly GCA_036304725.1). Lineage (GTDB taxonomy): Bacteria > Actinomycetota > Coriobacteriia > Coriobacteriales > Coriobacteriaceae > Collinsella. Next base: position 63,923 of record JAXIYC010000003.1, read on the forward strand.
ACGAGTACTGGGAGTTCAGCGCGAAGAACGGCGCCCTCATGGCGCTGCTGACAAGCCCTTGGATGCAAGGCTACCAGATGCCCGTGTCCGCGGCAGCCGCTATCGACACGACTGGCACCGTCGACCTCTACGGGCGAGTCCGCTCGAAGATAGCCTCCGGGCTCGACGCGAACGGGGCCCTCTCGTACAACGACGATGAGAGGGCGTTCTGGAGCGAGAGGGCGCAAGGCATGCAAGCGCCCATCGAGTACGGATACGCAGGAGGATGGGAGGACTTCCTCAACCTCGCCCAGTTCCTCATATTCGCGATGCTCGCAGTCGTGATAACGTGCGCATCGGTGTTCAACGGGGAGTACCGGGCCAAAACCGACGCCATCCTGCTGTCCACCAAGTTCGGCAAATCAAGGCTCGGGCGCGCGAAGGCGGCGGCCTCTATGATCGCGGCAAGCGCCATATACTGGGTCTTCACACTCGTCTTCCTGGCAATAACGCTCGTCTTCTACGGAGCCGACGGCGCAGGTCTACCCATCCAGATCTACAACATCACATGCACCTACGGCATAAGCCTGTCAGCCGCCGCCCTCATATGCTGCCTCGTCGGGTATCTCGCAACCCTCGCCCTCCTTGGGATAGTGCTCGCACTGTCAGCCAAGATAGACAGCCCCATGGGAATCCTCGCAGTCGGCGTCGCTCTCATCTTGATTCCGATCTTCGTGCCGACGATGACGAGCAGCATCGCGAACCGCGTCATCTACCTGTTCCCCTACGACGCACTGAACCCCCTCAACCTCTTCGGCATGGTCTCGTATGCCATAGGCCCTGTCGTGGTCGAGCTGCCCGTGTTCCTCGCCGCTTTCTACCTCCTGCTTTTCGCGACGGGCATTGCTCTCGCGATAAGGACGTTCAAACGCCATCAGGTTGCCTGATGATGTCAAGGAGGGCCGTTGCCGCCAAGGATGCGTGAATCAGCGAGCCTTCGAGTGGATGCATACCATCGCATTTCAGGGCGAAATCCTCTCCGATTCGCCTCTGGCTGTTAGGGTTTAGGGCCGAATGTTGCGCAACTGCGCCCTGGCCCCGACCGTAAAACCTCTCTAGCTTCTTCCCTGCTTTCCCCTAAACAAAAAGCCGGGGCGCCTCCACATGGAAGGCACCCCGGCTTATTTATTGCCCAATACGGGAACGGCTCTCAAATTAAGGCCAACGCAAAATGCCTTAGGCCAGGAACTCCTTGGTGGTCGCCACGATGTTGGCGGCGTCCAGGCCGTACTTGTGCAGGAGCTCGGCACCCGGACCGGACTCGCCGAAGGTATCGTTGACGCCAATCTTCTTAAGCGGCGTCGGGCACTGCTCGCACAGGACGTCGGCGACGGCGCTGCCCAGGCCACCGATCACGGAGTGCTCCTCGACGGTCACGACGTGACCGGTCTTGGTGGCGCTCTTGACGATCAGGTCGGCATCGATGGGCTTGATGGTGTGCATGTTGATGACCTCGGCATCGATGCCCTCGGCAGCAAGCTGCTCAGCGGCCTCGAGAGCCTCGCCGACCATCAAACCGCAGGCGATGATGGTGACGTCGGTGCCCTCGCGCATGACGATGCCCTTGCCCACCTCGAACTTGTAGGTCTCGGGGTCGTTGATGACCGGCGAGGCCAGACGGGCAAAGCGCATGTACACGGGGCCGTCGCACTCGTAGGCGGCACGCGTCACGGCGCGGGCCTCGACGTCGTCGGCGGGAACAATCACGGTCATGCCGGGGATGACGCGCATCAGGGCGATATCCTCGCAGCACTGGTGCGTGGCGCCGTCCTCGCCCACCGAGATACCGGCGTGCGTGGCACCGATCTTAACGTTAAGGTGCGGATAGCCGATGGAGTTGCGGACCTGCTCAAAGGCGCGGCCAGCAGCGAACATGGCAAAGCTGCTCGCGAAGGCAACGCGGCCGGTGGTCGCGATACCGGCGGCAACACCCATCAGGTTGCTCTCGGCAATGCCCACATCGAAGAAGCGGTCGGGGCAGGCCGCCTTGAACTTGCCGGTCTGCGTGGCGGCGGCCAGGTCGGCGTCGAGGACCACAAAGTCATCGTGCTCGTTGGCGAGCTCGACGAGGGCCTCGCCGTAGCTTACGCGCGTGGCGATTTTCTTGACGTCTGCCATCCTAGAGCTCCTCTCCGGCGGCCGTGAGCTCTGCCATGGCCTGCTCAAACTGTTCATCGTTGGGGGCCTTACCGTGCCAGCCCACCTGGTTCTCCATAAAGGAGACGCCCTTGCCCTTCATGGTCTCGGCGATAATGGCGGTCGGCTGACCCTTGGTAGCGCGGGCCTCGGCAAAGGCGGCGCGGATCTGGTCGAAGTCGTTGCCGTCGGCGAGCTCCACCACGTGGAACTTAAAGGCGCGGAACTTGTCGGCGAGCGGCATGGGGTCGTTGACCTCCTCGACGGGGCCGTCGATCTGCAGGCCGTTGTGGTCGACGATCACGCAGAGGTTATCGAGCTGCTGGTTGCCGGCAAACATGGCGGCCTCCCAGACCTGGCCCTCCTCGCTCTCGCCATCGCCCAGCAGGGCGTAGGTGCGATAGTCGTCGCCCCAGTGTTTGGCGGCAACGGCCATGCCCACAGCGGCGGAGATGCCCTGGCCGAGCGAACCGGTGGACATGTCAACGCCCGGGGTGTCGTTCATGTTGGGATGACCCTGCAGGTGGCTGCCGATGTGGCGCAGCGTCTCGAGATCCTCCTTGGGGAAGAATCCGCGCTCAGCGAGCACGGCGTACAGTCCAGGCGCGCAGTGACCCTTGGAAAGCACGAAGCGATCGCGGTCGGCCTTGCGGGGGTCGGCCGGGTCGACGTTCATTTCCTCAAAGTACAGATAGGTCATGATGTCGGCAGCGCCGAGCGAACCGCCCGGATGGCCGGACTTGGCAGCGTGCACGCCGGTGACGATGCCCTTCCTTACCTCGTTGGCAACCTTTTTGAGCTCTTCGTCGCTCATTGTGCCTTCCTTTCATCCTCTTTAGACAAGATGCGCACGGCACAGAAGGTCGTCCCAACCCAGCCGCGATGCACGTACGTCATTCATTATGCTGGAAACTGATGGCTTTACCAGAGTTTTTATCATTATTTGAACAATTTAGCAGGCAGAACCGCTGATGAAACGGTTTATCAATGTGAACGTCTTTTGGATGGAACGCGGTCGCCCCTACGCGCTAATGTCCTTGAATCCCTCGCCGAAGGCTTCCGTAACGTCAGCGACCGTCACAATGGCGTGAGGATCGCGCTCGCGCACGATCGTCTTGAGGGTATTGAGCTCTCGACGGCTCACGATGACCATAATCACCGGCTTCTCGGCACCCGAATACATGCCAGTCGCCTTAAACTTGGTACAACCACGACCCAGGCCATACATGATATCGGCAGCAATATCAGGGAACTTGTCCGAGATGATGAGTACCATACGGCGCTTGTTGCCACCATCGACCACGGCATCGATCACGTAGCCGCTAATGACCATCGAAAGGCCTGCATATAGTGCGTTTTCGATTGAAAAGACCGGAGCCGACAGCGCGCATACGGCAACATCGATCGCCATGACGGTCGAGCCCACCGGCAGCGAGGTGTTACGCGAGATGATTTGGCCAATCGTGTCCGAGCCGCCGGTGTTGGCGCCGGCGCGCAACACCATGCCGTAACCGATGCCCGTAATAATGCCGCCCCACATGGCAGGGAGCATCAGGTCCGCATCCGCCAGAGGTGCTACAAACGGGGCGAACAGATCGGTAAAGAAGCCCAGCAGCACAAAGCCCGTCGCGGTCTGCACCACGTAGAACATGCCGCCCTCGCGCATAACGACCAACAACAGCAAGGCGTTCATCACGATCGTCTGAATACCAACGGGAAGCGATAGGCCGCGCGATGCACCGACCGCCTGGATAATGGTGGCAAGGCCCGTAACGCCACCGGCAGCAAGGCCGTTGGGGATCAAAAACAGGTCGGTCGCAATAGCGGCCAGAGCGCACCCCAACATAATCTGGGGCAGGTCGTGAAAGAAGTTCATCGAAAGAATGCGCTTGATGTCCAGACGATATGCCATGCTGCCTCCCTCAAAAAAGCGCACCCAAACGGATGCGCTTCGAACTTCTTGCTGTATTCGATTCTACCGATTCGCCGGACAAAAACCACCCCTGCGCAGGGTTTGCTCTGGATACAAAACCACCCTGCTGGGAGGGTTTTAATCCATTTCCACATAAACCGGGCGGTTTAAGCAGACGGGGTCTCCGCGTCGGCGTTGCCGGTGGCCCAGCGATGGTAGCCAATAACAAACGGGTCCAGGTCGCCATCGTCAAGGACGGCCTCGACATTGCTGGTCTCCACGCCCGAGCGCAGATCCTTGACCATCTGGTACGGGTAGAGCACGTAGCTGCGAATCTGGTTGCCAAAACCAATCGTGGTCTTGGGTCCGCGAATCTCATCGAGCGCCTCGGCGCGCTTCTCGAGCTCAATCTCGTACAGGCGAGCCTTGAGGATCTGCATGCACGCGGCCTTGTTCTGGATCTGGCTGCGCTCGTTTTGGCAGGTGACCACAATGCCGCTGGGAAAATGCGTCACGCGCACGGCGGAGTCGGTGGTGTTGACGCCCTGACCGCCCGGGCCGCTCGCGTGGTACACGTCCACGCGGATGTCATCGGGACTGATCTCGATGTCGATATCATCGGGTAGCACGGGGATGACCTCGACGCCGGCAAACGTGGTCTGGCGGCGCTTCTTGTCGTCGGTGGGGCTAATGCGAACCAAGCGGTGGACGCCGGCCTCGGCGCGCAGCATGCCAAATGCGTCCTTGCCCTCGACGGTAAAGGTCGCGCGGTCGATGCCGATGACCTCGGCCGCGGGACAGTCGTTGATGGTGACCTTCCAGCCGCGACGCTGGCAGTACTTCATGTACATCTTAAAGAGCATGAAGGTCCAGTCCTGGGCCTCCAGACCACCCTGTCCGGGCTTGATGGTCACAATGGCATCGCCGTGATCGAACTCACCGGTAAACCAGCTCGAAAGCTCAAGCTCATCGATGGCCCGAGCCAGGCGCTCAGCCGTGGCTGTAGCCTCCTCGCGAAGGGCGACGGCGTCGGGGTCATCCCCCATCTCCTCGGCAAGCTCCAGCGCGGCGCGGGCATCGGAAAGCTCGCCGCGCGCGGTGTCCACGGCAGCGATATCTTCCTTGGTACGCGCGATCTCCTCCATGGTGGCACGGGCGGCGTCGGCGTCATCCCAAAAGCCAGGGGCAACACTTTTGGCCTCGAGCTCGGTCACGCGCGTGCGCTTTTCGTCCAAATGGAGATACGACTCGACCTCGCCGAGCCGGTCCGCGAACGCGTCCAGCTCGGCGGGCGTTACCTCTAAAGCCTCAGCCATTAACGATTCCTGCCGTGGCAGTACTTAAACTTCTTGCCGCTACCGCAGGGGCACGGGTCGTTGCGGCCCACGTTGACGTACGGATCGTCGCTCTCGGACTTGCGATAGGTGGTCACCTTGCCACCGTTGTTGACGGCAGCCGGTCCGCCTTGGACAGCCGTGCGGGCCTGCACCTGCGCCTGCTTGCGCAGCACCGAGTCGCCGTTGTCACCATCGACCTCGGCAGGACCCGAGAATTGGGCACCCTCGAGCGCGGGCTCCTCCTTGTGCTCCACGGCACGCGGGGCAGCCTTGATCTCGATGCGCAGGACGGTGCGCAGGTAGTCCTCGTACATGGTGTCGACGAGCATCTGGAACGCGCCGTAGGCCTCGGTCTTGTACTCGACCAACGGGTCGCGCTGGCCAAAGCCGCGCAGGCCGATACCGGTCTTGAGGTAGTCCATCTCCTGCAGGTAGTTCATCCAGCGGGTATCGATGACGCGCAGCATGACCTGGGTGTTGAGTTCGCGCATCAGGTCCTCGCCCAAGCGCTCGGCCTTCATGTTGTAGCACTTCTCTACGTAAGCCAGGACATCGGCAGCCAGGGCCTCATAATCCTCGTCGGGGAACTTCGGCGTATCGATGTGGCCGGTGAGCTCCACAACCCACTTGCGCAGGCCCTCCAGATCGCGCTCGCCCTCGTGGCTGTCCTTGGTGCAGAACTCCTGCACGCAGCGGTACACGGTGTCGTGCATGACCTCGGTGATGTGGTCGGTCAGGTCCTTGCCGTCCAGAATCTTGTTGCGCTCGGCGTAAATCACCTGGCGCTGTTTGTTCATAACGTCGTCGTACTCAAGGACGCTCTTACGCATGGAGAAGTTGATGCTCTCGACCTTGTGCTGGGCGCTCTCGACGGCCTTGGAGATGATCTTGTGCTGGATGGGCATGTCGTCGCCCATGTCGGCCGTGACCATCATCTTGGAGACGCGGTCCATCTTGTCGCCGCCGAACAGGCGCATGAGGTCGTCCTCGAGCGACAGGTAGAACTGGGTCTCGCCCGGATCGCCCTGACGGCCGGAGCGGCCGCGCAGCTGGTTGTCGATACGGCGGGACTCGTGGCGCTCGGTGCCGATGACGGTCAGGCCGCCGGCGGCAAGCACGCGCTCGCGCTCGGCCTTGCAAGTCTCCTTGGCCTCGGCGTTAAACTGCTCGAGCTGCTCGGGCGTCACGTCCTCCATGGTCAGGCCCTCGTACTCCAGGCGCTCGCGCACCAGCTCGTCGGGATTGCCGCCCAGCAGGATGTCGGTACCACGACCGGCCATGTTGGTGGCGATGGTCACGGCGCCGTAGCGTCCGGCCTGGGCCACGATGTGGGCCTCGCGCTCATGGTGCTTGGCGTTGAGGACCTCGTGTGCGATGCCGCGCTTGGTAAGGGCGGCGGACAGCTTCTCGGAACTCTCGATGGAGACGGTGCCCACCAGGACCGGCTGGCCCTTGGCGTGACGTCGCTCGACATCGTCGGCGACGGCGTTGTACTTGGCCTGAATGGTGCGGTACACCAGGTCCTCGTGATCCACGCGCTGCACGGGCTTGTTGGAAGGGATGACTTCGACGGGCAGCTTGTAGATCTCGCGGAACTCGGCATCCTCGGTAAGTGCCGTGCCGGTCATGCCGGAGAGCTTGTCATACAGACGGAAGTAGTTCTGCAGGGTGATGGTGGCCAGGGTCTGGTTCTCCTCGCGTACGAGCACGCCCTCTTTGGCCTCGATGGCCTGGTGCAGGCCCTCAGAATAGCGGCGGCCTTCCATAATGCGGCCGGTGAACTCGTCGACGATCTTGACCTCGCCGTTGGTGACCACGTACTGCTTATCGCGGTGGAACATGTACTGGGCCTTCAGCGCCTGCTGCAGGTGGTTGACCAACTGGCCGGAGAGATCGGCATAGATGTCATCGATACCCAGGCGGCGCTCGATTTTCTTAAGGCCGCGCTCGGTGGCGGCAATGGTGTGCTTGGCCTCGTCCATGACGTAGTCGCCCGTGGGCTCCACGTCCTCGGTGGCGGTGAGCATGTCGTGCGACACGTCCTCGCCGCGCTCAAGGCCACGCACGGCACGCGCGAAGTCCTTGTAGGTACTGGCGGACTTGGTGCCAGCGCCCGAGATGATCAGCGGGGTGCGGGCCTCATCGATCAGGATGGAGTCAACCTCGTCGACGATGGCGTAGTTGTGACCGCGCTGCACGCGCTGCTCGGGACGGGTAACCATGTTGTCGCGCAGGTAATCAAAGCCGAACTCGGAGTTGGTGCCGTAGGTGACGTCTGCCTGGTAGGCCGGGCGCTTGAGCTCGAGCGGCATGTTGTTCTGGAGCAGACCGACGGTCATGCCCAGGTACTTATAGATGCGGCCCATCCACTCGGAGTCGCGCTTGGCAAGGTAATCGTTGACAGTAACGACGTGCACGCCCTTGCCGGCAATAGCGTTGAGATAGCCGGCCAACGTGGAGACGAGGGTCTTACCTTCGCCGGTCTTCATCTCGGCGATGTGGCCCTCGTGCAGTGCCATGGCGCCAATGAGCTGCACGTCAAAGTGGCGCATACCCATGGTGCGCTTGGAAGCCTCACGCACGGTAGCAAAGGCCTCGGGAAGCATGTCGTCGAGCGACTCGCCGTTGGCGTAACGCTCGCGAAACTTATCGGTCTGGGCGCGGAGCTCCTCCTCGGTCATCTTCTCAAACTGGGGCTCAAGACCGTTGATCTGGTCGACGATCTTGTAGTAGCGCTTAAGGTCCTTATCGGATCCAAAGGACAGCAGCTTTGACATGAATCCCATGTGGTTTTCCTTTTTGGCCATCGCCCACGCCGTGCAGCTGCGGGCGAGTTAAACACAGATGATTGTACTTTAGCCAAACAAGGCGCGGCCTATACGGTCGAGCTCGACCGCCACGTAATAACTACGACCAACCTGCCACAATGGGACAGGTTAATTTTGGCAGGTTTATCTGGGCAAACGCTGCCTCTCTGCCATGTGGTGCCATGGGGACAGGTTAGTTTGCACTAATTTAAAAAGAAAAAGGGCTGCGCACCCAAATGGATGCACGGCCCTTATGCCATGAATGCGAGCGATTCCGCGGCGAGCTATTTACTCAGCAGCCTCGGTGGTCTCGGCCTCGGCAGCGGCCTCCTCGACGGGAGCCTCTGCGGGAGCCTCGGCGGCCTGCTTGGCAGCCTCCTCGGCAAACTTAGCAGCACGCTTAGCCTTCTCGGCAGCCTTAGCCTCAGCGGCGGCCTTGCGAGCGGCCTCGGCCTCAGCAGCCTTGGCGGCCTTGGCGGCCTTGGCCTCCTCGGCCTTCTTGAGCTGGGCGGCAGCGGCGCCACCGAACTTGTCGGCGAAGCGCTGGACGCGTCCACCGGTGTCGACGAACTTCTGCTGGCCGGTGTAGAACGGGTGGCACTCGTTGCAAAGCTCGACCTTCATCTCGGACACGGTAGCGTGCGTCTTGAAGGTGTTGCCGCAGGAGCACGTCACCGTGCACTCGACATACTGGGGATGGATACCCTGCTTCATGGTAGGACTCCTTATTGGTCAGGCGCTGGTTACCGATCAGCGCATAAGGCGTCTTGGTTTCCGACCAAGACAACAAACTCGGCTATGGTACCACGGCGCCGCGTGTCCCACAAAAGGTTCACGGTCTTTTCGGAACGACACGAATCTGACCCATCGAAACACATCTCCACCGTTCCTTCAACTGGGAAAATGCCGTCCCCGGGGCCTGAGAAGGGCCCCGGGGACGTTCGACTGACTGCGGGAACGGCCTTTCCGCTCAATGTGTTCGGCTGAGATCGGAAATCAACCAAACTGAACTAGGTTCAGTTGACATGGTTAAAAACGGGGGCGACGCTTTTGCGTCACCCCTCGTCCCGGCCGGGTTGCTTTAGTTGTACACACGGTAGTTACACTTGAACTGGGTTATGTGTCCATAGCTGGAGCGGTACCAACCCGATGTATAGCTGATTACTTCTGGGCCTAGATATTCGTAGCCCTTGTTGTAGCGAAGCTGACGGTAGGTCGTGTCGTACTCTGCTACGTAAAACGTGTCTCCAGAGAAGGCTTTGTACCGGTCTTTAACCGTCGAAGCCATGTACGCGGGTTCGACATCGCCTTTCTCTCCGTTGAGCGCATAGACGGGTGCCGCGATTCCGCATAAAGCCGTTGCCACGAGGATGGCGTAGACAGCCACGCGCGACGCATTGGACTTCAGCTGTTCAAATAGTTTCATGTCATTCGCCTCCCTCGTATGTATCGAGGTATTCCTGCTTGAGCGTCTGCGAGGACGACTCGGTCTTTTCCACGAGCGTGCCGGCCTCGATGAAGTAGAACGAGTCGGTGAGGTCTGCCAGGTCGTCGAGCAGGTGGCTTGAGATGAGCACGCTGCGTCCCCGCTCCACCTCGCTGCGCATCGCGTCGCAGGAGGTTTTCCGTTTTCCCGGATCGAGGCCGTTCAGCGGTTCATCGAGGATGAGGTACGGGCAATCGGTCGCTATCGCCATGGCAAGCTTTACCTGCTGCTTCATTCCTGTCGAGAGTTTACGGGTCGGCTTGTCGAGATATGGGGAGATTCCGAGGGAGTTGCAGAGCGAGTCGATGTCGGCGGCCGATTTCCACGCCTCCCTAACGAAAGAGAGGTGCTCGCGGGCCGATAGCGTGGGGTAGAGATCCGCGCCGCCCGAAGAGCTCAGGTAGACGAGTTCTGCGAATTCGGCTGATCGACGTTGGCAGATTCCGTCTGCCGCCAGGCTTCCCGAGCGGATGCGGGTGGGAAATTGGCCCGACAGCGCTTCAAGAAGGGTGGTTTTCCCCGAGCCGTTGGGAGCGACGAGCCCCGCCGCCGTTCCCGGGCCCAAGGAAAGCGATCCGATCGAAAGTATCGTCGTGCTCCCGTATCCCACGCTCGCGTCCAGGAGCTCAAGCCCATGGTGCTTTTTAGCGGGTCCAGCCTGTTTGGGCGAACGCGTCACAACGGCGCCGACCGCGAAAAGGACCGCGACGTATACCAGGGCCACGGCAAGCATCGATGCGCCGCCCGAACCGGAGCCAATGAATTCTGTCGGGAAGCATCCTACGTAACCCGTTGCCTCGATAGGCGAGAACACGGCCAGCGGCAGGAGCTCGAGCGCGGCATTATGCCCCAGTGCCGAATCGGACAATAACGGGAATGCCGGGGCCGCGACAAGCAACGCGGAGGTAAGGGGGCCCGCGAGGACGCGCCTCGTTGCGGTCGATAGGACGACGGAGCAAACGGATATCAAGGTTCCGCCCGCGAGCAGCGCGAGAAGTATGGTCGTGAAGACGTTTCCCGCGGTCGTGGTAGTGAGCGCGCCGTTATGGAAGAAGGCGATCGGGTACCCGATCTGCCCGAAGCCGTTTAGGGCCAAGGCGTAAATACTCCCGGGCGCAAGGCCGGCGAGGAGCATCGCGGTCCCCGCGCCGATTATCGAAAACACGGTTTGGATAAGGCGCCGGAATTTGGGCACGGGCGCCTTTGCCGCCAGGGTCCCGGGCCTTGTGGCGCCGAGCACGAGTATCGACGAGAGAAGGAAGGGGATGAAGGGAAGGAAGGACGGCGCCTGGGCAATGGCGTAGGGCAGGAAGGAGAGGAACGGCAGGTCGTTTGCGGAGGCCGGGATATCCGCGATGCCGGAGCTGCTCAGAGCGCGGCAATATGCGAGGTCTGCGTCATTGGTCTCTCGGTCTCCCACGATGGACCCGGATTGGAAGCCTTCGTCCATGAGCGCGTAGTAGCTCTCGGCAGAGTCGAGAAAGGCGGCGTCGGTTTGAGCGGCGAGGGCGGCGTTCGCGTATCTTGCAAGCTCAGCGTCAGCTTGCTGCTCTGGAGATAGGTCTGTGCCGCTGGCCTGGGGCGCGCGCGTATTGAATGCGTCGACAAAGCCCTGCATGCCCTGCTTCATAAAGAAGGGGCCGTAGATGGGTGAATTGAACGCAATGGGGACGGAGAAGGCTGCAGCAAGAACGAGCGTACAAATCCATACGGCCTTGTCTCTTAGGATTAGTTTGAGAAGAAGTCGACAGTACATTCAGAAGCACCTACGTTCCTCAAAGAACTGTTAGATTAAAAGTAACAGACCGGATGAAGATACGTGCGACGGGGGCGAGGCGAATGGCTGAGCGGTATCGATATGCGGGTTTAACGGCATATCGACCACATAGATTATTAACTTGCATTTCTACCCGCCCTTTTCGTAGAGTCGCCGATACGTGCTTAGCGCACCCTCGGCGCGTCCGGCAGGCTTTGCGAAATGGGATCCAGGAGACTTCGGCGCAGCATCATCTTGCGGAATGCTTCTAATGAGCCTCCCATCCTTCAAAAACAGAATCTCATCGCACAGTCTATCGACCGAATCCAAGATGTGGGATGACATGATGATGCACGTACCAGAATCGGCCAGCTTCCTGAGAATCTCGGAATGCAAGTCCACCCTGCTGGGGTCGAGCGCGTTCATGGGCTCATCTAATAGAAGGTACCGCGCACCCGTCGCATACGCAATCGCCAGGGTAAGCTGCTGCTTCATGCCCTGGCTCAGAGTGCGGATCCTCATCTTCGCGAACTCGCCTATCTGCGTTTGTTCCACTATCTCTTCGATATCGCGAGCATGCGGCCACATATCGCAAACCATCTTGAGGTGATCTTCCGCACGCAATCCGGGATACAGCAGCGTCCCCTCACCAGGTGCATAGAAGATCATAGAACGGACCTCTCTCGCACCCGTACCCTGCACCTCATCCAGAACGATGCTCCCGTCCACGCGAGGACCCGGCAAACCTGCCATCGCACGTAGCAACGTCGTCTTTCCATGCCCGTTCGGAGCGACGAGACCGTAGACCGTACCCGGGGCAAACTCAGCGTCCACCGAATCTACGAGCACCTTCTTTCCATAAGAGATCGTCAGCGTTTGAAGGCCAATCATCGAGATCATCCCCTTTCGATCTTTGGAACACTCAGGCGCACCATCAACGGAGATACGGCGCCCAAGACCACCAGCAGAGCGCCCGATGCGCCGACGACCTCTCCAAAAGGCATCGCGTTCGTCCCTCGCCCAAGGAACCCAATCGTCCCCACCTGGGAAGCGGGATCAAACGAGGCGAATGGAGCCAGCAGCGCGACGCCCATGCCCGCGCTTTCAACATGAGCGCTCAACGAACCCAACACCAGGAGAACCGCGCAAACCACTCCGGTGACAACGGGGTTGCGGCTAATCGCTGCTGTCAACGCAGCGACGACGGAAATCACGCCGTATGCCATGACCAGCAACGGAATACTGCACAACACCGCCTCCCCCACCATGGACGTTGTCGAAGCTCCCGCCCGAATGAGAGCGACGGGATACTCCGATCCACCCGCACCGTTCTTAATCAAGGACACAACCGCAGCGGGAACCATCGACACCAAAAGCAGCGCCAAGCCAAGCAGGAGAGACAGCGCAACAGCCGTCAGAAAACGCACATGCGCTGTTGCGGGGATCTGGAGAACCAGAAGGGAACGACACTGCAGGTGGGTGCACGCAAGCGATGTGACAACCACGGGCAACAGCAAAAATAAGGAGGGAAGCGCTGCCTGGAGATAGGAAAGGAGGATTAATGGGGGCATCTTCGTACTTAACTCGTAAACCTTGGGGTCCGGCAAGCTCGCGATCGACTCGAGCAGAAGGGCGCGCGCCTCCGCACGAGAAGGAGTCTCCGGCTCGATTCCGATCGATTGCAGGAGGGTCGCATCTGCCGCGCCCAGCTCGCCTCGAGCGCGCTCGTACGTCGCAAGGCTTCGAAACCCCTCCGCAGGCGTGGGCGCGTACACGAAACCCGAAAGAGCATCTCGCATGCCTTCCAGGGCCGCTTTGCCCTCGACGTCCATATTCGCAGCGTCCTGCTCTAGATACCGATCTATTGAACGGAGCTCCCCATCCCTATACCGAACAGCGGAAACGTCACCAGCGTCAGGAAACACCTCGACCAGAGCCGGGGCCAGCATCGCCGTCGACATTGCAATCGCGCATACGGCGAGGGCAGGAGAATGCAGGAGCAGCTTCCCCATCGTTCTTACGTATGCAACGGCGGAGGCACAAGCGCTCGAACGGGCTGTCGTTCTCGATGCGGTGAAGGAACCTCTCTCAAGACAAATCGGGGACATCGGGCGCGCGCAGCCGCTCTTTCCAGCAACGCAAAGCAGGCTAATTGCCAGCACCTCGATCCCGATTGCGCATACGAGGGTAATCGCGCCACGCTCGAAGCAAAGTCCAGGCAGATTCACTATCTGCGTTGTCGGGTACGGGCTATAGGCGCCGACGGTCAACTCAGTGTTCGCATACGTAAGGGGATTTAACAGGGCGAACTCACGTAAAGCGATGGATCTTCCGTAATACCCGGGAACCATCGTCACCCCCATCAGGGCACATACGAACACGATTCCAAGCGTAGGGTTATTGGCAATCTTCACGGCAAGGTGAACGACAAGCGAGATGAACGCTGCCACCAAGAATTGCAAGATGGCCGTCTGCGCGAACACCAGCCAAGCCGGTTTGATAACCGGAGTCGCATATTGAATGTAGCCTATCGGATAGAACGGCGAGCCCGGGCCATTCTTCACAAGCGCGGCGATTATCCCTGGAAGATTGATGGCGAGGACGGCAAGCATTGCAAAAACACTCGCCCATACGCTCGATGCAACAAGTCTACCCAGCTCGCCCATCGGTGCCTGGATGATGAGCTTTTCACGTTTGTTAAGACGCGCGGCAAGGAACGAGACGGCAACGGCCGTTGCGACCCATAGCAAGTACTCCTTCGATCCGTCATAATAGGTGTACTCTCCATCCGATATCTGCAGAAACGGAAGTAGGGGAGAGAGCGGTGCCAAGATAAGACGTCCCGCGGCAAGAGGGTACAGAAGCGCGGGCATGCTTGATGAAGAGGTATAGACACCGTCCTCCCCCGCATTCACAAGCGCATCCGCATAGGATGCTGACAATTCCTGCTCAACACGGGTTATTCCCGACTCGAGGTATTCGACCCGTCCGTCGATGCCAGCCGCGCTCCTGAAGACGGGCAGAGCACAAAGAACCATCAACGCAACAACGACAACACAGAGCGACCTGGAGGAGAGAAGCGACCTAAAGATCGCCTTCGAGATTTTGAGCATATTCATCGCCAACCTTAACCTCATCCAGTCGGAACAGAGGGGCCGAACAAAATGCTCGGCCCTTATTACTTGCCGGCAAAGTCAATTTAACATAAACTGTTAAAAAGTAACCTGAGTTTTTTAAATTCTTCGGAGGTTATTATGAGTTCCGACAATCGCACTCCCCGGCTTCATTCCTTCCGCATCGCATGTGCGATAGCCTCTGCGACCCTTTGCGCCACCGCCATCGCACAAGTGGCGTTCTCCTTAAAGCCAGCAATCGAAGTGCTCGACAACCCTGTAATTGCAGACTCCCCCGCGTATCCAGCCCTTGCGATCTCGACATTGGTCCCTGCCGTCATCGGTATCGCTACGACCATCCTCAGCGCCGTTCTCGTGTGGACGATCAAGAGCGGAGACCCCTTCAAGAAAGGGTCTGCGACATGCTTGAAGGTGCTCGGCATTCTCTTCGTTGTTCAAGCTGCCACCAGCCTCTACGCCGGCTCACTCAAAACCTCCGTTTCGATGTTTGGCGGCGAGGGGGCCGTCGGCGCCCAAGAGATCGCTTCATCATTCGATTGGACCTCTCTGGTTCTCGGCATCGTCCTGTTCATGCTTTCCCAGCTCTTCTTGTACGCCCGAGAGCTGTACCTCGACTCCGACGAGATTGCGTAAGGAAACGCCATGCCCGTAATTGTTCGCCTCGACAAGATCATGGCCGAGCGAAAGATTTCCTCGAACGAACTTGCCGAAAGGATTGGAACCACGCCCGTGAACCTGTCCCGTATTAAAAAAGGGCATATTCGCGGCATTCGCTTCAACACACTCGAGCAGCTATGCCTCGCCCTTCGTTGCCAACCCGGAGACCTTCTCGAAGTCATGAGCGAGGAGGATGCCCGAAAGGAGTTCGGACTCGATTGGTCCGCCGAGGATTAGAGGGCGGTCGTACTCGCCCTGCACACGGGGATGCGAATCGGCGAGGTCTGCGGCCTTCGGTGGTGCGATGTGGATTTCGAGACGGGCCTGATCTCGATCAGACACTCGGTGGCGTACGCGAAGGGAATGGGTTCGTTCATCAAGGACACCAAGACTCATGACGCCAGGGGTATCCCCATCGACCCGGTCGGCCTACTCCCCTTCCTGAAGGAGACCCACGAGATCGACTGCGGAAAGCTGCGCTTGCGCGGCCTTACCGGGGCGGTCGAGATCGGGGACTGCTACATCCTGTCGGAGCCGGGCGCGACCTTCGCGACGACAAGCTATATCCGCAGGGCGTTCAAGACGTTCTCGGAGACCAACGGCCTCATGGGCACCAACGACGAGCTGATCACGTTCCACGGCCTTCGCCACACGTTCGCAACGCAGTGGATCCGCCAAGGCGGCGATATCAAGGCGCTCCAATCGATCCTCGGCCACAAGGACGCCATGGCGACGCTCAACGTCTACGCCGACATCGAGCCCATCTCCAAAATCCATAACATGCTGCGCGCCACGCCGTGCCTTTGGCGCGGGCACCTCGGGCCGAGGGTCGATCCGGGTCCCATGTTCCAACAGAGGATCCAGGAGTCCATCGAGACGCTCCAGGCGTTCGGCTACGGCATCACCGAGCCGGACGACCGAAATATCGCCATACGCGACGTGAAGACGAACAGTTGGCTCTAGCTCACCGAGTACGCGGCAGTGCTGGGCCCATCCCAACTGAGGTCACGGTGGTCCGATAGGGGCGCCGCCCGCGGCATGCGCCGCGGAGCGGTATCCCCTACCGAAGGGCGGGGATGCCCTCCGCTTCCAGTTCGGAATCAGCCGTCGGAGGCGTTCGGCTGACTGCGGGAACGGCCTGTCCGCTCAATGTGTTCGGCTGAGATCGGAAATCAACCCAACACGAGCCGGACACGCGCCAGACGGCTCTTCCCCGTACGGCCTTCCCCCTTACGCTCATGTTGCAGGCATGTAACGCCGCAGCGAGCGCGCCTTTTTTGCGCCAGACAGGTACAATGATGAACACTGTACCGTAGCGGAGCGCCCCGCGCGCGCCGCAACCACGCGAAAGGGTTTCCCATGGCCGAGATCTCGTCCTCCCGTATCGTCATCACCGTCCTTGGCAAGAACCGCCCCGGCATCGTCGCCGGCGTCACCCGTGTCCTGGGCGAGGCCAACGTCGACATCCGCGACATCACGCAGTCCATTATCGAGGACATCTTCACCATGACCATGCTGGCCGACACCGCCGAGTCCAAGCTCGACTTCGCCGAGCTGCAGAAGGCGCTGGCCGAGGCCGGCGAGCTTTCGGGCGTCAACGTGTCCATCCAGCGCGAGGACGTCTTTAACTTTATGTACCGCCTGTAGCGAACAAGCCGCTCGGGGCAGCTTGACGTCATATCGTCCAAGCGCGCGGCCCCAAAGCGGACCGGAGAGGAGCGCGCATGGCCTACGACGCCAAGAAAATCTACTACCGCTTCGACGATCACCTGAGCCGCCTGGTTCTGGATTACGAGGCGAGCCGTCAGATTTCGCCCGAAAGCGAAAACCTCTACCACGGCCTGCCGACCGCCCCGTACGACGAGGACCTGTTCGTAGAGCACAACGTCAAGCGCGGCCTGCGCAATGCCGACGGCTCGGGCGTGGTCGCGGGCCTTACCCGCATCTCGGACGTGCACGGCTACAACAAGGTCGACGGTAAAGTCGTGCCCGATCAGGGCAAGCTCACACTTCGTGGCTACAGCATCGAGGATCTGGTCAACAACGCCCAGGCCGAGAACCGCTACGGCTACGAAGAGGTCGCCTATCTGCTCATCACGGGCTCGCTGCCCACCAAAGAGGAACTCGACGGTTTTTGCGGACGCCTGGGTGCTTTTAGGCACCTGAGCGACGAATACGTCCGTGAGTTCCCCATGACCACGGTGTCGTCGAGCATCATGAATGTGCTTCAGCGCGCCGTGCTGCTGCTCTACGCCTTCGACGCCGAGCCCGACGCCATTACACCCGAGCACGAAATCGACGTCGCCATCTCCATGCTCGCCCGTCTCCCCCGCATCGCCGCCTTCGCGCATATGGCCTCGGTCGCCAAGCGCCGCGGCTCCGAGGTTCATGTACCGCACCCCACACCCGGCCTCTCCACCGCCGAGACCATCCTGCAGGTGTTGCGCGGCGGCATGGCATTCACCCGCGACGAAGCCATGCTGCTCGACGTGATGCTCATGCTGCATGCCGAGCACGGCGGCGGCAACAACTCCACGTTCGCCTGCCGCGTGCTGTCCTCATCGGCCACCGACCCGTATTCCGCCTACGCCGCGGCTATCGGCTCGCTCAAGGGCCCGCGCCACGGCGGCGCCAATGCCAAGGTCGTGTCTATGCACGAGGACATCCGCGCGCATGTCTCCAACTGGAAGGACGAGGACGAGGTCGCGGCCTACCTGGGCAAGATCCTCGACAGGCAGGCTTTCGACGGCACGGGCCTCATCTACGGTATGGGCCACGCCGTCTATACGCTCAGTGACCCGCGCGCCGAGGTGTGCCGCCGTTACGCGCGCACGCTTGCCGCCAAGAAGGACTTGGGCGAGGAGTTCGCGCTCATCGAGCGCATCGAGCGCCTGGCACCGCAGGTGATGCGCGACCACGGCATGACCAAGCCCATCTGCGCCAACATCGACCTGTACACGGGCTTTATCTACAAGATGCTCGGCGTGCCCGAGACGCTCTTTACGCCGCTATTCGCCGTCGCCCGCATGGCCGGCTGGTCGGCGCACCGCATGGAAGAGCTCTTCTGCGCGCACCGTATCATCCGCCCCGCCTATCGTCCGGTGATCGAGCCGCTGGAGTACAAGCCGCTCGCCGACCGCTAGGACGCGGACCGTTATAGAACTCGAGCGTGGTCAGGGACCCAAGCCCTCGGCCACGCTTTTTATGCCAGTAGAAAGGATCGCAACGAATGATTGTGTTTTCCGATATGGATGGGACGCTGCTGACGAGCGATAAGCAGATGAGCGATGCCACCTGGGCAATGCTCGACGAGCTCGCACGTCGTGGCATCGAGTTTGTTCCCTGCACGGGACGTCCACTGTCGGGCATCTTTGAGCCCATTCTCGCCCATCCCGCCGTGCACTACGCGGTCTGTGCCAACGGCGCCAGCGTCTGGCAGCTCGACGAGGATACGCCCACCGACGCCTCGCGCGCCACGTGCATCTTGAGCCGTCCGCTCGACCGTGGCATTGCCCACCGCATCCATCGCATTGCCGCCGGCCACGATGTGACCTTCGATATCTTCGCGGATGGGCAGTGCTTCCTCCCCCGCTCGCTATACGGGCGTCTGGATGAGTTCTGTGGCGGCGACCCCCACATCGCGGCTTCGCTCAAGCGCACACGAACACCGATCGACATGGATATCGACAGCAAGATCGACGAGGTCGAGACGCTCGAACGCATCGCCATGTACTGGCACGACCCGGCCGATCGCGACGGCATCGCAGCAGAGCTCGACACGCTCGGAGGCATTGAGGTCACGCGTTCGTACGCCATGAATATCGAGGTCATGGGTGAGGGTGCCACCAAGGGAACGGCCCTCACGTGGCTATGCGAGCACCTGGGCGAGCGTCTCGCCGACGCCTGGGCCTTCGGCGACAACATCAACGACATCCCCATGCTGCAGGCAGCGGGCCATGGCGTGGCCATGATCAACGCCGAGCCTGAAGATCGCGAGGCCGCCGACGCCATCACCGAATACGACAACGACCACGACGGCGTCGCCCGCACCATCATGGCCGCCCTCGCCTAGTCATTGATCAATCATTGGGGACGTTCTTAAACGACTAGTCGTTGGGGACACTCTTCGCAAAAAGCTGCAAGGATTGTCCCCCACTGTCGGCAGAAAAGGAACGTCCCCATCTGCCGGATTAGGAGAAACTCTCCAGCACGCGACGGAGCTCACGTTGGACGGCGTGGTCACGGTTACAACCCACCACGCGATCGGCCACCGCCTTGAGCGCGGGGCGCGCATTTTCCATCGCGCAGCCCGTGCCGACAAAGCGAATGATCTCGTAGTCGTTCATCGAGTCGCCAAACGCCATGACCTCGTCGCGTTCGACGCCATAGTGCTCCATGAGCTGCTCGATTCCCGAGGCTTTCGACACACCGGGCTGCATGGCATCGATCCATGCGTTTCCAGAAGGCGCAAAGGTAAAGAGCTGGCCAAGCTCGCGCTGCAGTACGTAGGCACTGTCCATAACGGCACAGTCATCGCAAAAGATACTCGCCTTGATGATATTTACGCTGGGATCGGGCAGCTCCCAAATGCGCTCGGCATTGGGAAGGTCCTTATCGACCTCACGCACGAACTTGCACTCGTCATCGAGCAGGAAGGACTTGGTTCGGTCAAAGAGCGCAAGATGCAGATTGGGAAACGTCCTGACGGCCTGGGCGAGCCTTCGAATCGCCAGGTGGGAATACACCTCACGGTCTACCATCTTACCGTCGGCGTAGACTTGGGCGCCGTTAGCGGCGACAAAGTCCATCTTGTCGCGAACGGGCGCAAAGAACTCGCACAGGCGATCGTAGCGACGACCTGACGATGCAGCGAAATGCACGCCATGCTCGTGTAGCGCCAGAATCAGTTCGTAGGTCTCGGGAGGCACCTGGCCGTTTTCGTCAAGCAGTGTGCCGTCCATATCGGATGCAATCAGTTTAAACATAGAAAAGCTCTCTTCGGGCTTGATGGAATCGGACGTATATCCAAAATCACCGTACCCAAAGGGAGCTCAAATAAGACTCCGCGGGCGCAAACGTTACAAGGACCTAGCAAATAGCTCACGCGCGCCAGAGGCCCCACGGTCGCGACGTCAGGCAGCCCGCCAAAGAGTGCCCCCGACGATTAGTCGTTTAAGAACGTCCCCGATGACTAGTCGGCGTAGGTGAAGGTCGTGACGTCGAACATGCCCTCGGGGCGGATGC
The DNA here is from genome assembly GCA_036304725.1 of Collinsella sp. Lineage (GTDB taxonomy): Bacteria > Actinomycetota > Coriobacteriia > Coriobacteriales > Coriobacteriaceae > Collinsella. The sequence goes on from JAXIYC010000003.1 coordinate 84,431, forward strand.
GGAGCGTCGGGATGACCGGCAGGGGCAGGAAGATAATGCCCATGATGGGGTCGAGCGGCGGCTCAATACCCATGGCGCGCGCCTTGACCATAAAGTCGTCGTGCTGCGCGGCAACGTCCTCGGCCGTACCCTCGCTCATAAGGCCACCGAGCGCCAGCGGAATGCGCGCCACGACCTCGCCGTTGCGCACCAGCACGTGGCCGCCCTGGCCCACGGCCTCAACGGCAGCCATCATATCCGCCGCATTGTCGCCCACCACGCACACGTTGTGCGAGTCGTGGCCGATCGTCGAGGCGATGGCACCGCCCGTGATGGTAAAGCCGCGCACCCAGCCGCGACCGATGTGCTTGCCAACAAGACCCAGGCCCGCAGGACCATCACCGTCGGCGCCCTCGGCTTGCAGCGACACGCCGCGGCCGTGACGTTCGATCAGCATAATGCGGCGCAGGCCCTCGGCGTTCTCGGGGCGAGCCATACCCGTGATGGCCTTGCCCGGCACCACGTCGATCACGGCCTCGCCCGGCTTAAAGGCATAGTCAAACACGTCGAGCGATAGCTTCGGCAGTTTAACGGAAGCACGCAGTTCATCGGCAAGGGCCGCAACCTCGGCCATCTCGGGTGCGATCTCGCCCACAAAGGTGCCGTCCTGCGCCACCAGAGTACCGGCGGCATATACGCGATGCGGAGCCGTGGCAAACGTCAGGTCATTGAGTACCAGCAGGTCGGCACGCTTGCCCGGGGCAATCGCACCGCGCAGCTCGTGCGGGTCGCGGCAGCCGTGATCCAGGCCAAACGCCTCGGCCGTGGAGAGGGACGCCATGGAGATAGCGACCACGGGGTCGATACCGGCCTCAATCGCCACGCGGCAGGCATTGTCGATCATGCCGGTCGCAAGCGCATCGGAAGGGGGACGGTCGTCAGTCGCAAAGCAGCAGCGACGGGCGCGAGCGGGATTCTCCAGCAGCATCGGCGACAGGTTGGCCAAGTCATGGCTGCACGTACCCTCGCGGAGCATCACGTACATGCCACGAGACAGCTTGTCGAGTGCCTCCTCGGGAATCGTCGACTCGTGGTCGGCGATAATGCCCGCTGCGGCATAGGCGTTGAGGTCCTTACCGGCAACGAGCGGCGCGTGGCCGTCAACCTGCTTGGACGGCGTCTGGTTGGCAGCATCGATGCGAGCACAGGTCTCGGGGTCGGCCATAAAGACGCCCGGCAGGTTCATCATTTCGCCCAGACCAAAGACATCGCCTGGATGCTCGGCAAAAAACGCCTGCATATCGGCAGCCGAAATAACGGCACCGGCCTGCTCGTCGGGCAGCGCGGGCACGCACGAAGGCATCATGTACTTGATGGAGATGGGCGCGCGGCGACCATCCTCGATCATAAAGCGCAAGCCGTCGAGACCGGCAACATTGGCAATCTCGTGGCTGTCGGCAATGGCAGTGGTAGTACCGCGCGTCGCGGCCATGCGAGCATACTCGGCGGGACGGATGTTCGAAGACTCGATATGCAGATGCCCGTCAATAAAACCGGGAGCGAGATAGCGACCCTGGCAGTCGATGACCTCAGTTGCCTCGTAGGTGCCAGCGGCATCGTCGCGACCATCGTAGAGCACGCCGGCGATCACACCGTCCTTGACGGCAACGCTGCCGGGCGCCACACGCTGGCCATACACGTCGACAATCTGCGCATTGGTAAACAGCGTGTCGACGGGCACGCGCCCCTCGGCAGCATCGATCACAGACCTCATGACCTCAACGGACATACATACTCCTTTAACCGTAGAAAACAGCTGCGGAGCGGACAGGCCTTCACCGCAGCAAGCTAATAGCCATTGTATGCCCAAACGATGGGCCAACAATACGCCCCTCCGCTTAACGGCACACGCCGCTCAGCGCAATGGGGGCAGGTTACTTTGCACCAATGGCAAGGAGTGTCCCAAAGTGCCGGCACAAAAGGAACGTCCCCAAGTGCCAAAAAAGGGCCGCAGCCGGAATCGTTCCGGCTGCGGCCCTATTGCACATGTGAGGTTGACCTACTTGCTAGACCAACTTGAAGCCCTTGCGCTTACCCACAGAAAGGGTGTCGCCCAGCTTGAGGGCGCTGGGATCGATGTTGTAGCTCTTGGGAGCCACGGCCTTGCCGTTGATCTTGACGCCACCGCCGTCGATATCGCGACGAGCCTGGCCGGCGCTCGCCGAAAGGCCCAAGTCCTTGAGCAGGCCGGCGAGGTAGATCTGGCCCTCGTCGTTGACGGTCAGCTCGACATGCTTCTCGGGGAAGTCGGCAAGCTGGCCCTCCTTGAACACGCGGTCGAACTCGGCCTGAGCCTCGTCTCCGGCGCCGGCGCCGTGGTAGGTGTCGCACAGGTCGCGGCCCAGAGCGCGCTTGAGCTCGTAGGGGTCGGCAGAACCATCGGCCAGGGCGGCGTCGATCTTGTCGACCTCGGCCGGGGTGAGCGAGCTGGCCAGACGATAGTACTTGCCGATCATCTCGTCGGGGATGGACATGGTCTTGCCGAACATATCCTTGGGAGCGTCGGTCAGGCCGATGTAGTTGCCATAGGACTTGGACATCTTGCGCACGCCATCGGTGCCCTCGAGCAGCGGCATGGTGAGCGCGATCTGCGGCTCCATGCCCATCTTCTCCATGAGCTCACGGCCAGCGAGCAGGTTGAAGAGCTGATCGGTGCCGCCCATCTCGACGTCGGCCTTGATCTGCACGGAGTCGAAAGCCTGCATCACGGGATACAGGAACTCATGCAGGGCGATCGGCGTCTGAGACTGGTAGCGCTTGGTAAAGTCGTCGCGCTCGAGGATGCGGGCGACGGTGAACTTGGAGCACACCTGCAGCAGACCGGCCAGATCCATCGAAAGGATCCAGTCACCGTTGTGCACGATGGTGGTCTTCTCGGGATCCAGGATCTTCATGGCCTGGCTCACGTAGGTCTCGGCATTGGCCTCGATCTGCTCCTGCGAAAGCTGCGGACGGGTGGAATTCTTGCCCGAAGGGTCGCCAATCAACGCGGTACCGTTGCCGATGATGAGGGTGACGTTGTGGCCCAGGTCCTGGAACTGACGCATCTTGCGCAGCGGCACGGCGTGGCCCAGGTGCAGGTCGGGGCTGGTGGGGTCGACGCCGAGCTTGATGTTGAGGGGCTCGCCCTTCTCAAGCTTCTTGCGAAGGTCGGCCTCGGGAACGATCTGCGCGGCGCCCGAGGTGATGATACGCATTTGCTCGTCAACAGACAGCATTGGGTATCCTCCTTTTGCTATAGCACCCTCGCCGAAAACGGCGGTGCTGGAAGTCCATAAACTCTCTTATGATAACAAACTGACGCGACGCAGCACCTACGACAGGAAAATCCTCGTCCTGCCGCATGCGTCAATGGCAACTGGCAGACGTGTACCGTCACGCTCGACCAGATAGCGTACCTGCCGACGACGCAAGCAGTCGCGGCAACGAACCTGTCCCGTCGCATCGGTGGCGCAGACGCCCTCGGCGGTCAGCAGGCAGTGCTCGCACACCATAAGCTCGGGACGGTCGGCGTCGACCGGACCCAAGACGCCGGGTTCAGCGGCCAGTTCGGCAATACGCTCCGCATCATTGCCGAGCAACTCCGCCGGCAAGCACACCCGCCCCGCACCGAGTCCGCGCAGCCAGGTAAGCGTGGCCCGATTCGCGCAGAACACCGGCGCCGCCACGTCAAACGTCACGCCCAGCTCGCGAGCGATCACCACCTGTCCCAGGTTGCGGCAGACGACGCGCCCGGCACGCTGTATCAGTGAGCGGGTCCAGTCAGCGTCACCCGTGCGGCACACCTCGTCAAGCACCACAACGGCGTCGGACAAATCAAGTTCTCCGCGCGGGTCGGCATCCATCAGCTGCCAAGCAAAAACCATGCGAGTGGGAACCGCGCACTCCACCAACTCCGTGGACGCGCCGCCATCCACCGCAACGTCCTCAAAGGGCAGCACCTCAACGGCACGCGCAACGGGCGCAATCGCATCCGCCTCGGCCCGCATGCGCTCCAACACCGCCGCCGTCTGATCCAACACGCCGGCGCTGCGAATCAGGTACACCTCGCAGCCCGTGTCAACCTTACGCTTGCAATGCACGACGACGCGCTCCCCCGCTGCGGCATCCACCGGACAGGGCACCTGCGGCCAGCGCTTGGGCACATCGGGACGCGCGTCGGCACCCGGATAAAACCGGATCTCGAGCGTGTCACCCGCCGCCACGGCGGCGTCGAGCTCAACGGTCACCTCTTCGTGGCCCACAGCGACCAAGCGCCCCACGCGCACGCCCTGGTTAATCGCACGCTCAAAGCTCATCAGCTCGGCACCCGAACGCCCTCGCAGGTACGCATCGGTAAACCCACGGTTAAACGACCTTCCCAGCTCGCGCTCAAGCTCTTCCACGGCACCGGGGTCCCACGCGCCGTCGTACAGCATATCGAGTGCCCGGCGCCACACCCGCACCACGTTGAATACGTAATCGGGGTTCTTCATGCGCCCCTCGATCTTGAGCGACGCCACGCCGGCATCTACAAGCTCGGGCAGATGTGCAATACCCAGATAGTCGCGCGGGCACAGCAGGCGATCTCCCTCGACGGCGACAACGCTCTGCCCCGCCTCGTCCACCAGGTCGTACGCCAGACGGCACGGCTGCGTGCAGTCGCCGCGCATCGCCGAGCGCCCACGCCGCAGGGCCGAGAACTCGCACGCCCCCGAATAGCCGATGCAAATCGCACCGTGGCAGAATACCTCGATGGGCACGCCCGTGGCACATAGCGCCGCAATCTCGTCGACCGTCAGCTCGCGTGCCGTCGTCACGCGCTCGACCCCCAGCTCATCGGCGGCAAGTCGCACGGCGCCTTCGCTATGAACGCCCGCCTGCGTGGACAGGTGAATCTCGACCCCGGGAATCGCCGCACGCAGCGCGCAGGCCAGCCCGGCATCGGCGACAATCAGAGCATCGGCGCCCAGCTCCAGTGCATGAGCTCCCAACGCCACCGCGTCGGACAACTCATCGTCAAACACGAACACGTTGAGCGTCACGTACACACGCACGCCATGGGCATGCGCCACGGCGCAGCCGCGCGCAAACTCGTCGTCGGTAAAACCGTGCGCACTCACACGGGCGTTAAAGCCGCCCAACCCCGCATAGATGGCATCGGCGCCCGCGGCGATGGCCGCAAACATCTGGTCGAGCCCGCCCGCCGGCGCCAGCAGTTCGGGCAGCGCCGCACCGGCAGCATCCAATCCAGTCTTGTGTTGTCCGCTCGGCCCCATCGCCCGAATCGCCATCGGCAAACTCCTTACCAAGGTATGCATTCACTCTGAAAAATGCCGTCTTCCAGCATACACGAGGCCTCGCGCGCCCCGTTTGGTTTATCGTGTAATAACTTATGTCCATCCTGCCCCGACGGCACATCCGCCGTCCGGCACGACATACCTGGAGGTCAATATATGGGTCCTCGCCAACGACAGGGACGCAGCCGTTCAAAGACGCATGCCCTGCCCATAATCCTGCTCTCGTTTTTGGGCTTTTTGCTGATTGCGGGCGTGGCATTTGGCATCGGCATGGTCGGCAACGTCAACCGCTGGCTGTCCGATCTGCCCGACTACACCGACGCCAACGCGTATCTGGTGAGCGAGCCCACCGAGATCGTCGACTGCAACGGCAACAAGATCGCGAGCTTCTACACGCAAAACCGCAAGTCCATCACCAAGGACAAGGTCTCCCCCTACGTGCTACAGGGCACCGTTGACGTCGAGGACGAGCGCTTCTACGAGCACGGCGGTATCGACCTGTGGGGTATCGCGCGTGCTGCGGTGGCAACCCTCGGCGGCGGGCACGAAGGCGCCTCGACTATCACCCAGCAGCTGGTGCGCAACACCATCCTGCAGGAGGAGCAGTTCGACTCGACCATCGAGCGTAAGGTGCGCGAGGCCTACATCGCCGTAAAGATGGAGGACATGTACTCCAAAGACGAGATCCTCATGATGTACCTCAACACCATCTATTACGGTCACGGCGCCTACGGTATTGAGGCCGCCGCCGAGACCTACCTGTCCAAGAGCGCCGCAGACCTCACCCTGAGCGAGGCCGCGCTGTTGATCGGCCTTCCCAACTCGCCCTCGCAGTACGACCCCACGGTCAACCCCGACCTGGCGCTGTCCCGTCGCAACAAGGTCCTCGACAACATGCTGCGCCTGGGCCACATTACGCAGGAGGAGCACGATGCCGCACAGGCCGAGCCCATCACCCTCAACGTGACCGAGATTTCGGGCAGCGGCGTCGACGTATACTCGCAGCCCTACTTTGTCGCCTATGTTAAGCAGCTGCTGGAGCAGGAGTTCTCGACCGACGTGCTCTTTAAGGGCGGCCTGACCGTCAAGACCACCATCGACCCCACGATGCAGCAGGTGGCAGAGAATGCCGTCCGCGAGCAGCTCGACACGCTCTCACTCGACGGCCTGGACATGGGCATGGTCGTCGTCGACCCCAAGACCGGCTACATCAAGTGCATGGTGGGCGGCTATGACTACAACGCCGACGAGAACCACGTAAACCATGCCACGGCCAAGCGTCCCGTCGGCTCCACCTTTAAGGCCTTTACGCTGGCAACTGCCATCCAAAACGGCATGAACCCCAACGTCACCCTCAACTGCAACTCGCCGCTCAAGGCCAAGGGCACCACGACCGAGGTCCAAAACTACGCCAACCATAGCTATGGCAACATCACGCTTAAGCAGGCGACGGCATACTCCTCCAACACCGGCTACATCCAGGTGGCGGAAGCCGTCGGCAACAGCAAGATCATCTCGCTCGTCAAAAAGCTCGGCATCGATCCCGCCAAGGACAACATCGAGGACGTTCCCGTCATGACCCTCGGCACCGGCTCGATCTCGCCGCTCGAGATGGCCGCCGCCTACGCGACGTTTGCCAACGGCGGCTACTATCGCCAGCCGATCGCCATCACCGAGATTGACTCTCGTACCGGTTCGGTGCTGTACCAGCACACCGACAATCCCTCACAGGTACTTACCGAGGGCGAGGCCGCCGCGGTCACCGATGTTCTGTCCGGCGTCATGAAGGGCGGCGGTACGGGTGCTGCCGGCGCCCTGAGCGTCAACCAGCCCTATGCCGGCAAGACGGGCACCACCGACAACACCACCAACCTGTGGTTCTGCGGCTATACCCCGCAGCTGGCGTGCGCCCTGTGGACCGGCTATTCCGCGGGCGAGATTCCCATCCAAAAATACGGCACAGACCTGCTGGGCGACAGCACCAACCTGCCTGTCTTTAAGCGGTTTATGAACACCGTTCTGACCGGTACCGAGCGCGAGGAGTTTGCGACCGGAACGGCGCCCACCTACAAGAACAACAGCGTCTGGAAGTTCTACGGCACCAACAACACCAAGAAGACGGAGAACGACGACAAGGACGAGAACGAGGACGAAGAGGAAACCACCACAACGACTACCACGACGACCACGACCACCGAGACCACGGGCGGCGACACCACCGGCGGCACCGGTACGACCGGTGGCTCGACGGGCGGCTCCACTGGTGGTTCGACCGGCGGCGATGGCGGCACGCCTACGCCTACGCCTACACCCACTCCCGACCCCTCGCCCACGCCTGACGATACGGTTGGCTAGAAATTCATCCGGCCATTAGCAACAAGGCCCCCGAGCAGCTTATTAAAGTGCTCGGGGGCCTTTTAGTTTAAAGCGACCTGGTGGACGGCCTTTATACCGGCAAACAATATAGGGGGTACCGACCAACGTCGATACCCCCTTACAAGCCACCATGTCACGCACACAGTGCCGAGCGCACGACCCGCACGCCTACTTGCGAGAATTGCTCAGCTTATTGATCAGCGCCTCGAGACGCTCGCCGTCCTCGGCCGTCTGGGCAATAACCAAAATCGTATCGTTGCCGGCAAGCGAGCCAAGCACATCGGGCAACTCTGCCGCATCAACGGCGGCGGCGATGCCGGAAGCCGTACCAGGCTGAGCCTTGATCATAACCAGATTATCGGTGCGCAGAACGCCCGTTACGAGCTCGGAAACCATACGCTGCAGGTGCAGGTCCTCTGCCAGAACATAGATGCCCTCAGGGAGCTTACGCAGCCCCATATCGGCAATATCGCGAGAGACAGTCGCCTGCGTGCAATCAAAGCCCATAGCGCGGAGCTCATCGACCAGCACGCGCTGCGTGCGGACGTCCTTATTGCGCACAATATCTCTAATGGCATCCTGGCGCCCATTGCGTTTTTTAGCCATACAAACCCTCTCTCCAAAAGATGGCGGAGACAATCAATCAGTGACTGAATAGTTTAACGCTATTTGAAGGCTTTTGTGTATAAGAACGCATTTCGAAACAATTCTATGCAAATTTGTTTCGAAATGAGCCGTTTAGGCGGTTTTTGCGCCCGTCCGGTTAAGAAAAGCTGCCAGATGCGTACACATCACGCAGCGCGCGGGCTTGGCGCTGGCGATCGGCCCAAACAACAAACCGAGTCCCCGATGGTTATCCTTGAGCGCGGCGACCATCTGACGGGTTCGAGGCGCCTCGAGCATATCACGCATGCGGGCGGAACGCTCGATTGACGACACTCCATGCGGGCTAAGACACAAATTCTCGATGCAGGCGACCAGTCCGGCAAAGTAGAACTTTTGGCTTGCCAGCTTGAGCCGACCACCGCTATCTGCTTCCGAGAGTGAGTCCGCAAGCTCGTCGAGCGCTCGAGTGTCATCGGATATTCTGGCATACATGGTGGGATCAAAGGCATCTGTAAGCTTAGGTGCCACCGCGTGGAAACAAGCGTCGCCGCAGCCGGACACGAATCGTGCCTGCGAGAGCGCATAAGCCATAAACTCAACCGTACGGTACGCCTTGCCGCGCGACAGGCATGCCTCAAACAGCGGACGGCTATACATCACGCCAGAGGTCTGAGCGACTAGGCCGCCCAAAATCAACTGGGGCAGCCCAGTCACCATAGAAGACTCGTCTTCTATGGCAATAGAGGCAGCATCCAAGACGCGCGAATGGCGTTCTCGATGTGCATCATAGCGGTCGAGCGACACCGTGGGGAACACTATGTCTGCCGCAGTATCGCACGCGATATCGACCATCTTGGAAAGGGACTGCGGAGCAAACCACTCATCGGCGTTCATAGCGATGATTTGAGAGCCGCGCGAGACAGCAAAACCGGCACGAAGGCAAGCGCCGCGCTTCGCGTCCTCGACGTCAATCAAATCAATATGGATGTCCCTGTCGGCAGCAACTTGAAGCGAATGGCGCACACCGGGCGCAGCATCGCGGCAAACAACGACAATCTGCAAATCGTAGAGGTCTTGGTTCTGGATACTCTCGAGCGCACGCATCGCATAGCTGGGCGAACCTTCTACCACAAGGATCACCGAAAGTCGCGGATGCGAGCCACGTCGAACCAAGTTATCCGTCCTCTCGACAGCAATGAATCAAACCGTGGTTCATGGTACACCCCAGCAATAAAAGCAGTGAGACACCGGTTGTATTGCACGCCAAGAACAGATGTTGAACACGCGCAGCCCACAGATGACGGGTGTCGACGCACGACGCGTCGAGCCCTCCCCTAGTCGAGCACGACAAGCTCGGCGGGATCGTAATCCACGCCCATAAACGTAAGGCCGCAGGCAGGAGCCGTGGGGCCCGCAGCGGTACGGTCGCAAGCGTCGATGACCTCGCGCATCCACTCGGGTTCGCGGCGATGCATGCCAATCTCGACAAGCGTGCCCACGATCGTGCGGACCATCGAATGCAAAAATGCGTTGCCCTCAATGGTAAACGTCAGGATATCCTCGCCAAAGGCCACCTCATGGCCAAACTCGGCCCGCATCACGCAGCGGTGCGTAGGCTTGCCCACGGCAGAGGCGACCTTGCAAAAGCTCTTAAAGTCCCGCTCACCCAAAAGCGCGGGACAGGCCGCAGACATGGCCTCGACGTCCAAGGGATAGCGATGCCACCACACGGCACCACGGGACAGCACGGGGCGCGCATCGCGATCGGCAATACAGTACGTATACGTACGGGAACGCGCGTCAAAGCGTGCAGAAAAGCCCTTACGGGCCCTGTAGACCTCGTTTATGGCGATATCTTTAGGCAGCAGGGCATTCATAGCCCGCAGCCACCTACGGCGCGTAAGGGCGAGCTCAGCGTCCGTTACGGGCACGCTGATGTACTGAGCCACGGCATGCACGCCGGCATCGGTACGACCTGCGCACGTCAGATCGATCGGACGGCGAAGCAGCGTCTCGATGGCTCGACGCAGCTCACCCGCAACCGTCGTCTGTCCCGGCTGCTCGGCAAAGCCGCTATAGGACGAGCCATCGTAGGCCACGCGGAAAACGAGCGTGGCGTCAAGCTCGGGGGTCAAATTGAAATCAGACGGCGCAGTCATGGGCGCTCCCAACAAACAAGTAACGGTATCGCGACAAAAAAGAGGGGTACGCGAACGTACCCCTCGAATATAGCCTATGCAGACGGAAAGTCTACTCAGCGGTCTCCTCAGCAGGAGCCTCCTCGACAGCCTCGACCTTCTTGGGAGCAGCGGCCTTCTTGGGGGCCGGAGCAGCCTTCTTGGCCTTAGGCGTGCAAGGCTCGGTGACGAGCTCCATGATAACGATGGGAGCGTTGTCGCCCTTGCGGTTGCCGAGCTTCATGATGCGGGTATAACCGCCGTTGCGGTCCTGCCACATGCCCTGGGCAGCCTTGTCGAAGATCTCGGCAACGAGCTGCTTATCGCCGAGCTTGGCGATAGCCAGACGACGAGAGTGCAGGTCGCCCTTCTTGGCCCAAGTGATGATCGGGTCGACGACCGAACGCAGCGCCTTAGCGCGGGTCTCGGTGGTCTTGATGCGGTCGTTCTCGAAGAGGGCCTTAGCAAGGCTCTTCTTCATGGCCTTGGTGTGGCTCGCATCGGTGCCGAGCTTCAGGCCCTTCTTAACGTTGTGACGCATGGTCTAGTTTCTCCTCAAATATGCGAAGCATTAAGCCTTCAGGCTCAGGCCCATGGACTCAAGCTTGTCCTTCACTTCCTCGATCGACTTAACACCGAAGTTACGGATGTTGAGCAGATCGTTCTCCGAGAACTCAACGAGCTGACGGACCGAGTGAATGCTGGCGCGCTTAAGGCAGTTGTAGGAACGGACGGAAAGGTCCAGATCCTCGATCTGCTTGTCCAGCTCGGCGTTGTCGTTGGTGACCTCGGGAGCGAAGATCGAAGCCTCCTCCTCGACCTCGGGGGTCTCGGCAAGGTTCATAAAGGCGGCCATATGCTGGTTGATGATATTGGCAGCCTGGACCACGGCATCGCGCGGAGCGATGGAGCCGTTGGTCTCGATCTCAAGGACAAGGCGGTCGTAGTCGGTGTGCTGACCGACACGGCAAGCCTCAACGAGCTTGGCGCAACGGGAAACCGGCGAGTACAGCGAGTCGACGTGGATCACACCGATGGGATCGTTGTCGCGCTTGTTGGCCTCGCCAGAAACATAGCCGCGGCCATAGCCGATGCGCATGCTCATGGTGAGATGGCCACCCTCGGTGAGCGTAGCGATGTGCTGCTCGGGGTTGACCAGCTCAAACTCGGACGGAATAAAGAAGTCCGCACCGGTGACCTCGCAGGGGCCGTCAACCGAAATGGTGGCGGTCGCCTCGTCGGTCGTGCCGAGAGCCCTGAAGACAAGACCCTTGACATTCAGGACGATGTCGGTGACATCCTCGACCATGTTAGGGATGGTCATGAACTCGTGCTGCGCGCCATCGATCTGAATAGCCTCGACGGCGGCACCCTCGAGCGAGGACAGAAGAACGCGACGAAGGGAGTTACCCAGCGTATCGCCGTAGCCACGCTCGAGCGGCTCGACGGAAACACGAGCAGACGTCTCGTTAATCTCTTCGACCTGAACCTGAGGCCTAATGAATTCTGACATGTATTACCTCCAGCCTCAGCAGCCCGGATGGACTACTTAGAGTAGAGCTCGACGATGAGCTGCTCGTTGATATCACCGCTGATCTGCTCACGCGTCGGCAGAGCGAGCACGTTACCAGACAGCTTCTCGATATCGACCTCGAGCCAGCCAGGGACCTCGAAACGCTCGGAGGAAATCAGGGCCTCCTTGATGGGGAGGAGGTCACGGAACTTCTCGCCGACAGCGACGACGTCGCCGGCCTTGACGCGGTAGGACGGGATGTCCACGCGCTTGCCGTTCACGGTGAAGTGACCGTGACGGACGGACTGACGAGCCTCTTTGCGGGTGCGGGCGAAGCCAAGACGGAAGACGACGTTGTCGAGGCGAGACTCAAGGATGATCATGAGGTTCTCACCGGTGACGCCGTTCATCTTACGGGCCTTGTTGAAGTAGCCGTGGAACTGCTTCTCCAGAACGCCATAGATAAACTTGACCTTCTGCTTCTCGCGCAGCTGCATGCCGTACTCAGATTCCTTGCGACGGCGCTTGGGCTGACGGATAGATTCCTTCTTGCTGCTGTAACCGAGCTCAGCGGGATCGATCCCGAGCTGACGGCAGCGCTTAAGAACAGGAGTCCTGTCGATTGCCATATTGATACGATCCTTTCAGTTACACGCGGCGACGCTTCTTGGGGCGGCAGCCGTTGTGCGGGATGGGGGTCTTGTCCTGGATGCTCGAGACCTCGAGGCCAGCAGCCTGGAGGGAGCGGATGGCGGTCTCACGACCGGAGCCGGGGCCCTTGACGAAGACGGAAACCTTCTTCATGCCGTGCTCCATGGCCTGCTTGGCAGCAGCCTCGGCAGCCATCTGGGCAGCGAACGGCGTGGACTTACGGGAGCCCTTGAAGCCCACCTGGCCAGCCGACTTCCAGGAAATGACGTTGCCCTGGGGATCGGTGATCGAAACGATCGTGTTGTTGAACGTAGAACGAATGTGAGCCTGGCCCACGGAAATGTTCTTACGGTCCGCGCGCTTCAGACGGGCAGCGCGAACGTTCTTCTTAGCAGTAGCCATCTATCTAGCGCTCCTTATTTCTTCTTCTTAGCACCGATCTGACGCTTCGGGCCCTTGCGGGTACGAGCGTTAGTGTGGGTGCGCTGGCCGCGGACCGGGAGGCCCTTGCGGTGACGAAGGCCGCGGTTGCAGCCGATGTCCATAAGGCGCTTGACGTTCTGGTTGCGCTCACGGCGGAGGTCGCCCTCAACCATGATCTGGTTCTTGTCGATGTAATCGCGGATGGCGTTAACCTCATCCTCGGTGAGGTCCTTAACGCGCGTATCCACGTTAACGTTGCACTCGACGCAAATCTTCGTCGCAGTGGTGCGGCCGATGCCGTAAATGTAGGTCAGACCGATCTCAACGCGCTTCTCACGCGGGAGGTCGACACCATTAATACGGGCCAACGTAGTCTCCTCTCTTAACCCTGACGCTGCTTATGACGGGGGTTCTCGCAAATGACGAGGACCTTGCCATGGCGCCTAATGATTTTGCACTTATCGCACATCTTCTTGACCGAAGGACGTACCTTCATCGTTCTTCCTTTCGGTAGCGCTCAAACTACTTCCCTACTATCTACTCGCCCAGCCGCAGGCGTTTAAAACTATGGCTGGTCTTCACACACAATCCGACCGTAGGTTGAGCTAAGCCTGCAGTCGGAAAAGGAGTGCGTGTATGCGTGCCGCTATTTATAGCGATAGGTGATGCGGCCGCGGGTCAGGTCGTACGGGGAAAGCTCCACGACAACCCTGTCACCGGGGAGAATACGGATGTAATTCATTCGGATCTTGCCAGAAATGTTGCACAGAACCGAATGACCGTTCTCGAGCTCGACCTTAAACATGGCGTTGGGCAACGGTTCCTTTACCGTACCCTCGAGCTCAATTGCGTCTTCCTTCTTCACAAGCAATCATCTTTCTCTAGAAAACGACAGCGATTGAGTATTCTACAACACGTATGTACGCATCGTAATAACTTCGTAATGGCTCCACAACTAAGTGGAACTTGTTACATTTGAAATGTAAAACAAAGCCGTTCCCTGATGCCCAAGATCGCCTTGAAATGAGAAGGCATAGACCTTGGGGTCATGCCTTCGAAATTGAAAGGCGAGGTTGGGCATCAGGGGGCGGCGACTTTTACATTTCTCCGCCTTGGAGCGAACACCAAGCACCTTGCGCATCGGTGGTAAGAATCACCGGACCGTCATCGGTAATGGCGACGGTGTTCTCGTAGTGCGCGGCGGGCAGGTGGTCGTTGGTCGTAACGATCCAACCATCGGAGCCCGTGCTCACATGGTTGGATCCCATCGTAACCATCGGTTCGATGGCAATGACCATACCGGCCTGGAGACGAACGCCCCTCCCCTTCTTTCCATAATTCGGAACATTGGGGTCCTCGTGCATCACATGGCCAATACCGTGCCCCACATAATCGCGAAGCACGCCATAGCCGTGAGACTCGGCGAGAGACTGGACGGCATAGCCAATGTCCCCTATATGGTTTCCGGGAACAGCCTGCTCGATGGCAGCCTTAAGGCAATCACGCGTAACCTCGCACAGGGCCTTGGCCTCGGGCGTGGGGGTACCAACGAAAAACGTCCAAGCGTTATCGCCGACCCAACCGTCGACAACGCCACCCGTATCGATGGAAATGATATCGCCATCGCGCAGGATCATGTCGGGGTTGGGAATACCGTGGACCACGGCATCGTTAATCGATGCACAAATGGTACCGGGGAACCCGCCGTAACCCTTAAAGGCCGGGGTGCCACCATGCATGCGGATAATCTGCTCCGCAAGCTGATCAAGCTCAAAGGTCGAAACACCAGGGCGAACCATGGCTCCAACGTGGCGGAGCGCCATCTTAGATAGCGCTCCTGCCTTCTTCATCTGCTCGATTTGCGTTGCAGACTTAATCTTGATCATAGACCGAGAGCCTCTTTGACATCCCCGTACACGGTCTCGCGCGCCTGGTCACCGTTGACCGACTTGAGCAGACCCTGACCACGATAGTAGTCGACAAGCGGGCTCGTGGACTTCTCGTAGACGTCGAGACGGTTCTTGATGGTCTCGGGCTTGTCATCGTCGCGCTGATACATCTCGCCACCACACTTGGGGCAGGTAGCATCGGCAGCGGTGCCGGTGTAACCGCAGGCGCGGCAGGTGCGACGCGAAGACAGACGATCGATGATGACCTCGGGGGCCACATCGACCAGAAGGGCGCAGTCGATCTCGCGACCCATGGCGGAGAGCTCGGAATCGAGCGTCACAGCCTGGGCGGTGTTGCGCGGGAAGCCATCGAGAATGAAACCCTGCTGGGCGTCATCGGCGGCAAGGCGCTCCTTGACAAGGTCGATAACGAGCTGGTCGGGAACGAGCTCGCCGGCGTCCATGTACTTCTTAGCCTGAATACCAAGCTCGGTGCCACCCTTAACGGCAGCACGCAGCAGGTCGCCCGTGGAAATGTGAGCGACGCCAAACTCGGCGACGAGCTCCTGTGCGACGGTGCCCTTACCGGCACCCGGAGCTCCGAGCAATACGAGGTTCATGAGCAATCCTCCTCTAGCCTATTTAAAGAATCCATCGTAATCATACATCTTGATCTGGCCTTCGAGCTTGTCGACCGTGTCGAGCACGACGCCGACCATGATGAGGATGGACGTGCCGCCAAATGCCTGAATCAGCTGGTTACCCGTGAAGGAGAAGATGATCGAAGGCACGATGGCGATGAGCGCCAAGAAGACAGCGCTGGGAAGCGTGATCTTGTTGAGCGCGTTCTTGATGTAGGCCGCGGTAGCCCTACCCGGACGGACGCCCGGAATAAAGCCACCCTGCTTCTTAAGGTTGTCGGCCGTGTCATCGGGGTTGAACACCATGGAGGTGTAGAAGTACGCGAAGAACACGATGAGGACAACATTAAGCACCCAGTTGAGCCAACCGGTCGAAAGCGCGGAGGCAACTGCCTGAATCCAGCCGATGCCGGGGAAGAACACGGCAATCTGGGCCGGGAAGTACAGCAGCGCCGAAGCGAAGATGATCGGCACGACGCCCGCGGTGTTGACCTTGATGGGCAGGTAGGTGGTCTGGCCACCCATCATGCGACGGCCCACGACGCGCTTGGCGTAAGAGACCGGGATGCGGCGCTGGCCGCGCTCAAGGAAAACGATCAGCGGGATAACCAGCAGGATGATGGCGCAGATGATCACCATGGTGATGATGCCACCGGCGTTACCCTCGGTGCTGGAGAAGATCGCCTGCGGAAGACCGGCCATGATGTTCGCGAAGATGATCAGCGACATGCCATTGCCGATACCGCGCTGGGTAATGAGCTCACCAATCCACATGATCAGCATGGCGCCCGCGGTGAGTGTACCGACGATCATGAGGTCAAAGATGATCTCGGGAGCACCGGCACCGTTGAAGCTAATGCCGAAGCTCTTAAAGAGGAAGAGATAACCCACGGAGTTGAGGATAGCCAGAGCCAAGGTGAGGTAACGCGAATACTGCGTAATCTTGGTCTGACCGACCTCGCCCTCGCGGGCAAGCTCATGCAGGGAAGGCACGACGGCCTGGAGCATCTGGAGGATAATCGAGCTCGTGATGTACGGCATGATGCCCAAAGAGAACACCGAGACATAGCTCAACGCGCCACCAGAGAAAAGATTCAGGAGGGCCATAGCACCTGCGGCGACCGAGTTGCTCCCGGTCGAGAAAAGGCCCAGCATCCCCTGGAAGGGAATGCCGGGCACAGGAACGTGCGCACCAATGCGGTACACGACGAGCATAGCTATGGTAAAAAGAATCTTTTCGCGCAGTTCTTTGATGCGGAAAGCATTCTTAAGACCATTTAGCACGGCAGCTCGACCTTTCCGCCGGCGGCCTCGATCTTGGCCTGCGCAGAAGCGCTGACCTTGTCGACCTTGACCGTGAACTTCTTGGTGAGCTCACCATTGCCGAGCACCTTAACGGGCTCGAACTCGCTCTTGGTGATGCGAGCGGCCTTAAGAGCGGCACCGTCGATCACAGCGCCGTCCTCGAACTTACGCTCGAGACGCTCGACGTTGACGGCGGTGTACTCGATACGACGGGGGTTGCGGAAGCCCGGAAGCTTGGGCAGGCGCATAGCCAGCGGAGTCTGGCCACCCTCGAAGCCGGCACCCTTGGTGCCACCAGAGCGGGAACCCTGGCCCTTCTGGCCGCGGCCAGAAGTGGTGCCGTGACCCGAAGAATTGCCACGGCCGACGCGCTTGCGGTTCTTGGTGGAACCGGGCGCGGGAGTAAGATCGTGAAGCTGCATTTGCTACTCCTCTACAATCTCGACAAGGTGCTTGACCTTGAAGATCATGCCGCGGACGGACTCGTTGTCAGCAATCTCGCGAACCTCGCGGATCCTGTGGAGACCGAGGGCACGGACAGTACGGACCTGGTCCTGCTTGCAACCATTGGTGCTGCGGACCTGCTTGATCTTGATGGTGTCAGCCATGCTTAGTTCTCCTTACCGACGAACATCTCGGAGACCGTCAGGCCACGGCGAGCCGCGACGTCCTCAGGGCTGGAGAGCTCCTTGAGGCCCTCGACGGCAGCCTTGATGATGTTGAGGCCGTTGTCGGTACCGAGGGACTTGGACAGCACGTTCTTGATGCCAGCAAGCTCGAAGAGGGGACGCACAGCGCCGCCGGCGATAACGCCGGTACCCTCGACAGCGGGCTTGATGATGATACGGCCGGCACCAAAGTGACCGAGAACCTCGTGCGGGATGGTGCCCTGATCGGTCACCGGCACGTGGAACATGTTCTTCTTGGCATCGAGAGACGCCTTGGAGATGGCCAGGGGCACCTCAGCGGACTTGCCCATGCCAACACCGACGTTGCCCTTACCGTCGCCAACGACGACGAGGGCGACGAGGCTCATGCGACGACCACCCTTGACGGTCTTCGACACGCGGTTGATGTAAACGACGCGCTCCTCGAACTCGGAGGCCTCGCGCTGCTGCTTCTGATTACGAGCCATGTGCTACATACCTCCTAGAACTCGAGACCGGCGGCACGAGCACCGTCGGCGAGGGCCTTGACGCGGCCATGGTAGATACGGCCACCACGATCGAAGGCGACCTTGGTGATGCCGGCCTCGATGGCGCGCTTGCCAACGAGCTGACCGACCTTCTCCGCAGCCTCCTTGTTCGAGGTGTGGGTGCCCTTGAACTCGGCCTCGAGGGTCGAGGCGGAGACGAGCGTCAGGCTGGAGCCCTTGCTGTCGTCGATGATCTGGGCATAGATGTTGGCGTTAGTACGGGTCACGCGAAGACGCGGACGCTCGGCGGTACCCGAGACCTTGCCGCGAACACGACGCTGACGACGCTTGAGGCCTTCCAGCTTCGCCTTATGCTTGTTCATACGTAAACTCCTAAAAAGGTTGATCTTGCCAGCACCTGACGGGGTGCTGGTCTTATGCGAGTGAGTCGGTTACGACTACTTGGCGGCCTTACCCAGCTTGCGGCGGATGTGCTCGCCAACGTAGTGGATACCCTTGCCCTTGTAAGGCTCGGGAGGACGATGACCGCGGATCTCAGCGGCGATCTGACCGACCTGCTGCTTGTTGATACCCTTGACGTTCACGTGGGTGTTGTCGGGAACCTCGAAGGTGATGCCCTCGGGAGCCTCGACGATCACGGGGTGCGAGAAGCCCAGGGAGAACTCGAGGTTCTTGCCCTTCTGCTGCACGCGGTAACCGACGCCGGCGAGCTCGAGCTTCTTCTCGAAGCCCTCGGAAACGCCAACAACCATGTTGTGGATGAGGGCGCGGGTGAGGCCGTGGCGGGCACGGGTCTCACGCTCGTCGTCGGGACGGGAAACGGTGAGGACGTTGTCCTCGACGTTGATAGCGAGCTTCTCAAAGACATCGAGCTCGAGCTGGCCCTTGGGGCCCTTGACGACAACGTTGTTGCCGTTGACTGCCACTTCGACTCCGGCGGGAATCTGGACAGGCTTATTACCGATACGAGACACGGTGATCTCCTTTCCTTCTACCTACCGAGCGAATTACCAGACGTAAGCGATGATCTCGCCGCCGACGTTGTGCTTGCGAGCATCGCGGTCGGTCATGACGCCATGGCTGGTGGAAATAATGGCGGTACCAAGGCCACCGCGGACGCGGGGCATGTCGGCAACGCCGGTGTACTTACGCAGGCCCGGCTTGGAAATGCGGCGGATGCCGTTGATGACCTTAGCCTTCTTGGGACCATACTTAAGCGTGATGTGCAGAGTCTTCTGGGGAACGGTGTCCTCGACATCGTAGCCCTCGATGTAGCCCTCCTCGTGCAGAACACGAGCGATCTCGACGAGCTTCTTGCTGCTCGGCATGGAGACCGTGGCCTTGTTCACAGAGTTAGCGTTACGGATGCGCGTAAGCATATCTGCGATCGGGTCTGTAAGGTTCATACAGATTCTCCTTCGTTCTTGATGAACACGTGCTCTTGGTTCTTCGCCGCCCTTAACGGCAAAGCCTAACTAGCGCGTTTTCCCTGTTCCAAACGGATGCTTGAAACGCTGGTAGTGACTTACCAGCTGGCCTTCTTAACGCCGGGAAGCTCGCCCTTGAGTGCAAGCTCACGGAAGCAGACACGGCACAGGCCGAACTTGCGGTACACAGAGTGCGGACGGCCGCAGCGCTGGCAGCGCGTGTACTCACGAGTAGAGAACTTCTGTTTGCGATTGCACTTGACGATCATCGATGTCTTAGCCACTTATATCCTCCTCACATAGAGTATTGTTCGCCCCAAGCGCCGTCCCCTTTTGGAAACGGCGCTTTTAGGGCAGGTGAACCTATTTCTTGAACGGGAAACCGAAGGCGTCCAGAAGGGCCTTGGCCTCCTCATCGGTGTTGGCGGTGGTCACGAAAGTGATGTCCATACCACGCTGGTGATCGACGGAGTCAAAGTCGATCTCGGGGAAGATGAGCTGCTCGGTGACGCCCATGGAGAAGTTACCACGGCCGTCGAAGCTCTTGGCGGAGATACCGCGGAAGTCGCGGATACGGGGGATTGCGACGGAGGTCAGACGATCGAAGAACTCCCACATACGGTCGCCACGCAGGGTAACCTTGCAGCCGATCGGCATACCAGCGCGCAGGCGGAAGGTAGCGATAGACTTGCGGGCACGGGTGATCATCGGCTGCTGGCCGGTGATGGCGCGCAGGTCGCGCACGGCACCGTCGATGGCCTTGGAATCGGTAGCGGCCTCGCCGACACCCATGTTCACGACGATCTTCTCAAACTTGGGGATCATCATGACGTTCTCGTACTGGAACTTGTCCTGAAGCTGCTGCTTGACCTCGTTGTTGTACTTGGTCTTCAGACGCGGCACATACTTCTCTTCTGCCATTGTTCACTCCTTCTTGGGGTTTTAAGCACGGGGCGTGGCCACGATGGGTTGTCCTCGTGCCTCCTGGCTGCATCCGCGCCGCTCATGGCATTTCGCGGTTTGGACTCGACGCAGCAGGAGCCGACAAAACAATCGGTACTATACGCGCATTGGGTGCGTATTTCCAGAAAAACCTCGTCTGCCTGCACAACTCCACAACTCCCCCGCACAAATGGGTCCCAAAAAGCAGTTGCGGTGAAATAGGGACTGTTTGGCGGCCTAACAGGCTTAAACAATCCGTATTTCACCGCAACTTATTGGTGGGAATGCGATTAGCGCTTGCGGGGGACGAGCTTAGTGCGGCGCAGGTGGATCATCTCGGCGGCAATGGAGATAGCGATCTCCTCGGGATCCTCGGCCTCGATGGCAACGCCGATCGGCAGGTGCAGCTCGTCGATCTGGTCCTGCGTAAAGCCCTCCTGCTCCAGGCGGGCGCGCACAAAGGCCGTCTTGCGACGCGAGCCCAAGCAGCCCAGATAGGCGGGTTTGGCACGCATGGCCTGAATCACCACGTCGATATCGGACTTGTGACCCGCCGTGGCGACGACCACCAGGTCGCGCGGGCCGATGGGGCACTGCTTGCTCAGGCTCTTGTAGTCGACCAGACGACGGTCGTAGACACCGGGCACCCAATCGGGGGTCAGCGTGCCGGGGCGGTCGTCGCACGCCACGACGGCAAAGCCCGCCGCCGTAAGCACCCGCGCCGTCGCGGCGCCCACGTGGCCGCAGCCAAAGATATAGGTCAGGCCCTCGGGGCAGAGCGTCTCGATGTGCGCCGCGGGAATCTCGGAGGCCGCGTTGGTGTAGGTGACCTTACTCCCCTCCTCCACCAGCGAAAGCCCGGGGCAGCCCGCAATGGTGCGGCGCGATTCCTCGCCATGGTACTCGGCCACATCGCCCTCGAGCGCGCTCGCGATAAACGGTTCAAAGTCGATGACGAAGTCGCCGATGCGCCGATAGGCCAAGACGTCGGCAACCGACTGGAGCAACGGCACCTTGGTCGCATCCAGGTGCAGATAGCACAGGCAGATGGCTCCGCCGCAGATCATGCCGGTATCGGAGTTCTCGCCGCCCATGGTGTAGCGGACCAGACGCGACTGTCCCGCGCTCAGGAGTTCGCGCGCCTCATCCAGCGCAAAGAGCTCAATCTTGCCGCCGCCGATAGTGCCCGCCTGGCTGCCGTCGGCAAAGACAGTCATCCATGCGCCCACACCGCGCGGCGATGACCCCGCCGTACCGGCCACGACCACGAGCTCGCACGTCTCGCCAGCACGCAGGGCAGCAAGCGCCGCATTCACAACATCGAGCTTTTCCATTGCCGCCTTCTATCCTCTAAAGACATCGGTGAGCATAGCGAGTGCCTCGAGCACGCCGCCGCCGACCGACGTCGCCTTGTCCGAAATGTAGTTGATATAGCTGGCATCGCCGCGCGGATCGACATCGGCGCATTTAAAGCCCTCAGTCACCTGCACGCCGTTCGCCAAAAGCCCGCGCAGACAGCCATCGATCTGCGTGCACATGGGCGTATCGCCCGCGTAGCCAATCACGTCTCCGGCGCTCACGATGTCGCCGATTGCGCGGTCGGACCGAAACACGCCGGCGGCGGGGCTGTGGATAACGCGCTCCTTGCCAAAGCCGGCGATAATGCCCGGCACGCCCGTGTTGGGCTGGGGCGAACCTTGGGTAATGACACGGCCGAGGAAATGACCGCGCATGGTCTCGACCACGGCGTCGCAATCGACCGGCGCGGTAAAGCCCGGCCCCACGGCGATGACGGCAGGCGCCATGTCGCGCGTGGTGCCCAGGTTGCGCTTGGCCAAAATCGCGTCGACCACAGCCGCGGGTTTCAGCTCGCCGAGTATCTTGGCCTGGGGGTCCACCACAACGGCGACGTCTCCAGCCTCGGTAATCGCAAACGCCTCAGCCGGCGTCTGTGCCAAGCGAGCGCGAATGCCTTCGACCTCGACCTCGCCCAGGCGAATGGCCTCGCAAAAACTGATTGTGCGGCGGATGCACGTGGGAACCGCGATATCGGCCATAACGACCGACACGCCGGCGCGCACCAAGCGAGCGGCGACGCCCGTGGCGATATCGCCGGCACCGCGAACATAAACGAGCATTCCCGGGGCACCTCCCTGTGCTACGGTTTGAGCAGAGCAAATGCGGTTCGACCGCTACTCTGATGATTATTTATTATCACAGTATTATACGGCGGTGAACAGATGGAAACGACGAGCGGAAACCTTGCCTCCACGCTCAAGATCGAGCCGGGCATTACCGCAATTATCGGCAGTGGCGGCAAGTCGACCCTACTAAAGACGCTCGGCCTTGAGCTTATGCGCGCGGGCGGCCGCGTGCTCCTCTGTACCACCACGCACATGTTTCCCGTCGCCGGCGTGTCATGGAACGGGTCGAGCCGTTGCCTGGGCGCCGCGCCTTGGAAGCCGGGGGCCCTGCATGTTCCCGGCTGCACTTGCGAGGCATGCGCTGGCATGAGCCGCGGAAGTATCTGCCAGGCGGGTGTTTTGGACCCGGAGACAGGCAAGCTCTCCGCCCCCGCCGAGCCGCTCAACGAGCTGGCGCAGCGCTTTGACTACGTCCTGGCCGAGGCGGACGGCAGCAAGCGGCTCCCGCTCAAGGCGCACGCCCCGTGGGAGCCGGTAATTCCCTCTGGCACGGCCAACATCGTCTGGATCGTCGGCGCCTCGGGATTCGGCAAGCCCGTCGCCGAGGTTGTCCACCGCCCCGAGCTCTTCTGCGAGCGCTGCGGCTGCGAGCCCACCGATACCGCCACGCCCGAGCGCGTCGCCCAAGTGCTCAATGCCGAGATGCAGGCGCTGAAACTCAATACCGCACGCGTCATGCTCAACCAAGTCGACACGCTCAGCGACCCCACAATGGCCGACCGCTTCGAGGCAGCTCTCGACCGCCCCATCGTCGCCACCATCCTCCAGGGGTAGCTAATTTGGCGTCGTCCCCGTTAGCGGGGCACGTAGCGGCCAGGTTGGGCTCCGGTGGGCTCGCCGTCGCGTGCCGCCAGCACGCCGTTCACAAACACGGCCTTGGCGCGGCCATGTGCCTCAAAACCCTCGAGCGGCGTGTAGTCCACAGCCTGATGCTGCGTCGCCGCGCTAATGGTCCAGCGCGCCTTGGGATCCCACACGCACACGTCGGCATCGGCGCCCTCGGCAAGACAGCCCTTACGCGGATACATGCCAAAGATGCGCGCCGGGTTCTCGCTCATCAAGCGGCACAGATCCTCGGGACCCAGCTGTCCCTCAAAGCTCGTAGCGATCGCGACAGGACGATGCTCCACGCCGGGTCCGCCGTTGGGAATCGCGCGGAAATCGTCGCGTCCGCGGTCCTTTTGCCCGTGCAGGTTAAAGCTGCAATGATCGGTCGCAATAGTATCGATCTCGCCGGCCACAAGCGCCTCGCGCAGCGCGGCACGGTCACCGGCATGGCGCAGCGGCGGGCTCATCACGTACTTGGCGCCCGCAAAGCCGTCCTCGCCCTGCTCCAGATAGCAAGTATCGTCGAGCATCAGATACTGAGGGCAGGTCTCGACATAGATATTCTTCTGCCCGCGCGCCTTGGCGGCACGGATGGCCTCAAGACCCAGCTTGGTCGAAAGGTGCACCACATTGACTGGAGCGTCCCCGGCTAAGTGCGCCAGATACAGCAGACGACTCACGGCCTCGGCCTCGCACACGTCCGGACGGCTGAGCGCATGCCCCTCGGGCCCATGAATCCCCTGCTCGTACACGCGCTTCTGCAGTTCATTCACCAGCGTACCGTTCTCGCAATGCACGCAGAGCATGCCGCCCACGCGCTTGAGTTCCTCCAGCACCTCGAGCGTCTCGGCGTCGTCCAGGCGCAGGTGGTCATAGGCAAAGTAGGTCTTAAACGACGACACGCCCGCCTCGCGCATGGCCGAAAGATCGGCGCGGTTGCGTTCATTCCACTCGGCGAGTGCCATATGAAACGCGTAGTTGGCCGTGCAGGTTCCGTCGGCGCGGCGATGCCACTCGGCCAAGGCATCGGGCATGGTCACGCCGCGATCGGCCGTCGCGTAGTCCACGATGGTCGTCGTACCGCCGCAGGCAGCCGCACGCGTACCGGTCTCAAAGCTATCGGCCGTCCAATCCATGCCAGTCCAGCACTGCATGTGCGTGTGGCCGTCGATAAAGCCGGGGAACACCCAACAGTCGGTGGCGTCCTGGACGGTATCGCCCTCGCCCGGCTCGATTGCCGCGGCAATCCGCACAATCTTATCGCCCTCCATGGCAAGATCGGCGCGGCGAAGCCCCTGGGGCGTCACGAGCGCGCCGTTTTTGATGATGATCATAATTGCTCCTTATTGATTGATGCAGTTGGCCACGCGATCAAAATACGAGCAGGCGGCGATATGCTCCGTTATGCGTTGCTGTCCCTTGGCGGTATCGACGTCCCACAGCTCGTAGGCACGCGCCTCGACCAGCACCACGTCGGTACGGTCCTTGAGGATCGAACCGCCGCCGTCCTTGCCCTCAAGACACATAAGTGCATCGAGCAGTTCCGCCGGAAAGAGCACCGGGCTCGAAGGCTCACCGTTGCACGCAAGACGCACCGGATGTTTGCGGCCACACTCGTCAAACGCACGAACCATAGCCTCAAATGAACCCGAACTCACGAGCGGCTGGTCGCCCGGCAAAAAGAGGCAACCTTTCCAGTTGCGTTCGACTCCCCATGAAAGGCCCGCACGGACGCTTTCGCTGCGCAGCTCGCCGTCGTGCAGCACGCACGGGCAATGCTTGTCCTCGCAAATCTGAGCGACCTCGGGCCAACGCGTCGAAACCACGACGTCAAAGCCCCGGGGAACCGAATCGATGGTCCGGGCAATCAGCGGCTCGCCATAGATATCGGCAAGCATCTTGTTAGAGCCAAACCGCTTGCCCTCGCCCGAAGCCATAATGACGCATCCAAGTTTCATGGTGATACCTCCCCTGAAACCATCGTACCCATAACTCGCGCCGCGGGCATCCACATCGAAAGCGCTTATCCCGCACGCCCACGATGCAAAAAGGGGGCACCCCGCCGGTTGGCAGAGCGCCCCCTTTACATGGCTTACCTCAGCCCGGCTTTAGGCCTGGAGCCAACGGGCGGTGTTACGCTCGTCGAGGGCCTTGAGGGTAGCGGCGGGATCGGCAACCTTCTGCAGGAACATCATGGCAGCGATGGCGTACGGCTTGTAGCTGGCCTCCTTGTACATGCCCACGCGGTGCATGTCGAAGACGTCGGCGTTAACCTCGCCGTGCTCGCAGGAGACACCGGAGATGTCGGCGGGCAGCGGGTGCATAAAGATGGTGTCCTGGCCGTTGGCGGTCTTCTCCATGAGTTCGGTCGTGGAGCACCAGTCCTGATGGGTGGCGTTCTGGGCGAGCAGTTCCTTCTCGAGCGCTGCGATGCCGGCGTCGTCGCCCTCGGCGTACAGGTTGGTACGCTTCTCCATGGCGGCAAACGGAGCCCAGCTCTTGGGGATCACGATGTCGGCGCCCTCGAAGGCCTCGGCCATGGTGTTGACCTGCTTAAAGGTAGTGCCGGACTCGGCGGCATAGCCCTTGGCGCGCTCGACGACCTCGGGCATGAGGTCATAGCCCTCGGGGTGGGCCAGGGTGACGTCCATGCCAAAGCGGGGCAGCAGGCTGATCAGCGACTGCGGGCAGGACAGCGGCTTGCCGTAAGAGGGCGAATAGGCCCAGGTGACGGCAACCTTCTTGCCCTTGAGGTTCTCAAGGCCGCCAAACTCGTTGATGAGGTAGAGCATGTCGGCAGAGGACTGCGTGGGGTGGTCGGAATCGGACTGCAGGGAGATGAGCGTGGGGCGGTGATCCAGAACGCCGTCCTCGTAGGCCTGCTGGACAGACTCGGAGACCTCGGCCATGTAGGCGTCGCCCTTGCCGATGTACATGTCGTCGCGGATGCCGATGACGTCGGCCATGAAGGAGATCATGGTAGCGGTCTCGCGGACGGTCTCGCCGTGGGCGATCTGGGACTTCTTCTCGTCCAGGTCCTGCAGCTCAAGGCCGAGCAGGTTGGCTGCCTTAGAGAAGGAGAAGCGCGTACGGGTGGAGTTGTCACGGAACAGGGAGACGGCCAGACCCGAATCGAAGATCTTGGACGAAACGTTGTTCTCGCGCAGCTCGCGCAGGGCGTCGGCGACGATGTAGAGCGCCTTGAGCTCATCGGTGGTCTTATCCCAGGTGTGCAGGAAGTCGCTGCCGTACATGCCCTTAAAATCGAGGCCGTTCAGCTGCTCGACGAGCTCGGTAAACTTGGCGTCCATGTAAATATCCTTTCCAAAGATGAAACGATTGCAATGAGTAGATGTGCTCCGGCATGCGCGTGTGGCTAGAACATGCAGAGCACTATGACGAGGACCCGCTACCGTCGAGGAAGCATGGGAGATAACGACCGCGGGCCCCAAGTCAACAGGGGGTGCCGGGGACACGAGCTGTCCCCGGCTCAACAAGATCGAGGAATGGGACTAATCGATCTTGTTGTTGGTCAGACCGGCGCGGAACACGGTGGCGTCGCCATCGGCCTGGCTCGGATCGTAGAGGTTCAGGGCAGCCACATACATGGCGGCAGCGGTGACCAGGTCATCCTTGTAGGTGACCTCGTTGGGAGCGTGAGCCTGAGACTCGGCACCCGGGCCGAAGCCGACGCAGGGGATGCCATAGCGGCCCTGGATGGAAACGCAGTTCGTGGAGAAGGTCCACTTGTCGCACAGCGGGCGACCGGTGCGCTTGTCCATGCTGGGCTCGCAGCCGATGCGCTCGTCACCGAACATGGCCTTGTGGGCGTCGACGAGGGCCTTGACGTGCGGAGCGGTCTCCTTGTTGATCCACGTGGGGAAGTAAGCCTCGGTCTCGTAGACCTCGCCGGTCCAGGACGGACGGTCGTACATGTACATGGAGACCTTCACGTCGTCGCCGTACTTCTTGGCGGCCGGCAGGTTACGGATCTCTTCCAGGCAGGACTCCCAGGTCTCACCGGCGGTCATGCGACGGTCGATGGAGATGGCGCAGGAGTCAGCGACAGCGCAGCGGCTGGGGCTGGTGTAGAAGATCTGGCTGACGGTGCAGGTGCCGCGGCCCAGGAAGCGGGCGTCCTCGAAGTGCTCGGGGTTGTACTTGGGGTCGAGCATCTTGACGAGGCCCTTGATGTCGGTCGACTCGTCACAGCCGTTGTTGTTGAGGGCGCGGACGTCGGCGATGATGTCGGCCATCTTGTAGATGGCGTTGTCGCCGCGGTCGGGAGCGGAGCCGTGGCAGGAGGTGCCGTGAACGTCGACGCGGATCTCCATGCGGCCGCGGTGACCGCGATAGATGCCGCCGTCGGTGGGCTCGGTGGAAATGACGAACTCGGGCTTAATGCCGTCCTTGTTGTAGATGTACTGCCAGCACATGCCGTCGCAGTCCTCTTCCTGGACGGTGCCGACGACCATGATCTTGTAGCCCTCGGGGATGAGGCCCATGTCCTTCATCATCTTGGCAGCATAGGTAGCAGAAGCCATGCCGCCCTCCTGGTCGGAGCCGCCGCGGCCGTAGATGATCTCGTCGGTTTCGTAGCCCTCATAGGGATCGGCATCCCAGTTCTCGATGTTGCCGATACCGACGGTGTCGATGTGGGAGTCGATGGCGATGATCTTGTCGCCCTCGCCCATAAAGCCCATAACGTTGCCCAGGCCGTCGACCTTGACCTCGTCATAGCCAAGGCTCTCCATCTCGGCCTTAATGCAAGCGACAACCTCACCCTCCTCGCAGGACTCAGAGGGGTGGCTAATCATTGCGCGAAGAAAACGCGTCATATCAGCACGATGGGACTCAGCAGCGTTTTTAATTGCCTCGAAATCGAGTTCCTTAGTCATAACAGTCAACCTTTCTACAAGGGTTTACCTACAGGTAGATATTTCAGATAGATCACTTGTGCCAAGCAGCGTGAGGTCGAGTACCCGGCAAGCAAGTAAACGTAGGAGGCGGACGGAGGACTTTGCTCCGTCGCGAGTTCCGCACGAGCCGGAGAGCACTTAATGTGCTCTCCGTGCGAGCAGGACTGTCCGAGCAGGGAGTAAAGTCCTCCGGCTGCCTCCGGACAGGTCAGTCTGCTAGCAGGTCGGATACTCGCCCTCCCAGACGATGCGACGATACTGGTCGGGGTCTGTATCGCCCTCGGTGGAGAAGCAGAGCACCGAGCTCGTCTTGTCCAGGCCGATGAGTTCCTTGAGCTCAGTATACTCGGGATCGAGCATGAGGGTCTCGACCAGGCCGGTGGTCACAGCGCCGGACTCGCCGGAGATGACGCGCGGGTCGCCCTTCTCGGGAGCGCCCAGGGTGCGCATGCCGCGAGCGGTGACCCAGTCGGGGCAGGACACGAAGGCGGTGGCGTGGTTGCGCAGGATATCCCAGCCCAGGATGTTGGGCTCGCCGCAGCACAGACCGGCCATGATAGAGGGCATGTCACCGTCCACGATGCGCGGGTCGCCGTCGCCGGCGGCAGCGCCCTTGTACAGGCAGGCGGCAGGAGCGCACTCGACCACGACAAAGGTGGGCGGGTTATCGGGATACAGATTGGTGAAGTAGCCCACCACGGCGCCGGCGAGCGAACCCACGCCAGCCTGGACAAACACGTGCGTCGGGCGGTTGATGGCCATCTCGCGCAGCTGCTCGGCAGCCTCAGAAGCCATGGTGCCGTAACCCTCCATGATCCAGGACGGGATCTTCTCGTAGCCCTCCCAGGCGGTGTCCTGAACGATGACGCCGCGCTCGCAGGCGTCGGCCTCGGCGGCGGCCATGCGCACGCACTCGTCGTAGTTGACCTCTTCGATGGTCACCGTGGCGCCCTCGGCGGCGATGTTATCGAAGCGGGGCTTGGTGGAACCCTTGGGCATGTGCACGACGGCCTTCTGGCCGAGCTTGTTGGCAGCCCATGCCACGCCGCGGCCATGGTTGCCGTCGGTGGCGGTAAAGAAGGTGGCCTGGCCAAAGTCCTTGGCAAGCTGATCGGAGGTCAGGTAATCGAAGGTGCACTCGGCAACGTCCTTGCCGGTCTCGTCGGCAATGTAGTTGGCCATGGCAAACGAGCCGCCCAGGACCTTAAAGGCGTTGAGGCCAAAGCGATAGCTCTCGTCCTTAACGCACAGGTTGGACAGGCCCAGGCGCGCGGCCTGGCCGTCCAGGCGGGCAAGCGGAGTGACGGTGTACTGGGGGAACGACTGGTGGAAGGCACGGGCCTTCTTCACGTGGTCGAGGCTCATGATTCCCAAGTGCTTGTCATCGCTCTTGGGCATCGTGTTGCCCGCCCACTGGATCTTATCGGCCATACGTTGAACTCCTTAAGTCCTCTCTTGCCGGCCCCCGCATACGCGTTTCAGCCCATTCCCATTCATGCGACTGAACTTTTATGTGGATGCCAAACAAAAAGTTTGTTAGCACTGTTCTATCACACTTTTTGATTGGCAAACCTAACAAATTGTTTGTTGCCGTAATCGGTACCTTTTCGCCGACGAACGGTTACATAACGCAGCAACGCTTTCGTTATTTGCGAACAGGTGTGGTTTATGGCAAAGTGTGCCCAAACTAATTTTTAGGAAGGCACCCATGACCCCCGCACAGATTGAGTTTTACAAGCGCCTCGCACACGGCCTGGCGCTCCAATTTGGCCCCAACTGCGAAGTCGTCGTCCACGATCTGGAGACCGAGGACGTGGACCACTCCATCGTAGTGATCGAAAACGGCCACGTCAGCGGGCGCAAACTGGGTGACGGCCCCAGCCATATTGTGTTTGAGTCCATGCACGAGGACGTCACCGATGTACACGACCGCGAGCCGTACCTCACTAAAACCACCGACGGTAAGCTGCTCAAATCGTCGACGATCTTTATCCGCAACGACGAGGGCAAGCCCGTCGGCATTTTGGGCATCAACTTTGACATTACGCTTATGAAGGCTTTTGAGCGTTCGCTCGACGCCTTTACCGGCACCGGCGGCACGGGCTATACCGAGCCCGAGCCCATTACCAAGAACATCGGCGACCTGCTCGAGGACCTGCTGCACGAGTGCGAGCAGTTTGTGGGCAAGCCCGCGGCACTCATGACCAAAGACGAGCGCATTCGTGCCATTGGCTACCTCGACCGTCGCGGTGCCTTCCTCATTTCCAAGTCGAGTGAGCGCGCCTGCGAGTTCTTTGGCATCTCCAAGTACAGCTTCTATAGCTACCTCAATGAGGCCAAGGCGGCGGCCGGCGACAAGTAGGCACTCGCCTGGATTGCCCCTCCCTTTTTGGGCGCGAGTTCTGGAAAGCACGAATCCGAGACCGAGCCGCTTGGGAAGTTCCATATAATCGATGTCATTAGTATTTCGAAAGGATGGGACAGAATGGCGTTGAGCAAGGCATCATGCACCGGTCGCGGATTGATTCCGGCAATTGGTGGACATGTGCACCGCATGTTCGATGAGGGTGAAGACGACCTGTTTTCGCTGAGCCTTGACGACGTGATGGATGATCGCCCGTGGACCGCCGACGAACTCATGGGCGGCGGCGGGGCTCGCCCGTCAAGCCCCAATCCCGCACTTGCGCCTGAGCCCGTATCTGCGCCGACTCCTGCGCAGTCGCCTGTTTCGACGCCCGCGCCTACGCCCGCACCCACTTCGGCGCCCACGCCCGCTCCCCGCCCCGCAAGCGACCCGTCCGAGACGGCGGCATTTCTCGCAGCAGCGACGCAGGGCAAATCGGCCGACAGCACCGTTATGTACAGCGCCCAGCAGTTGCCTGTTCCTGCGGCACGCAAGCCTCCGGTCGCAAGGCTCGATGAGCCCGTTGCCCATCAGGTTGCCTACGATTCCTGGGCTGCAACCGATCTGGATGAGACCTCTACCGGCATGCCGGCGCTCGATGTTCCAGTTAACCCGCTTTTTGCCGCCAACACGAGCGCCGCGGACTATGAGGGCGGTGCGGCATATTCCGGTTATTCCGATGGCTATGCTGGCACCGGTCGCATCGAGACCGAGGATTATGGCACCGCATCGAGCGATTATCTCAACGATCCGTACGCCGCCACGCCTGCACCGGAATATGACCCGGAGGCCGCGTCCGCGCCGGCGTATACCAAAAGCACGGGCGAAGAGCGCTTCGCCGATTATTACGCCGAGGAAAAGGCGCTGCGTTTCTCGGAATTTCCGCAGGCAGTCAAGGTTGCCTTTATCGCCATTATCATTGCCCTGCTCGGTGTCATTGCGTTTGAGGGGTTCCAGCTGTTCCGCGGCCCCACCCAAGCGGAGTCGGAGACCCAGCAAAAAGAGGACGACAACCAGTACCTGGACATCAACACCCTCAAGGGCGACCCCAACGACGAGGACGACGAGTAGCGAGGGCTGAAGGCGACCACAGGATCCCGCATCCAGCACCGACTTCTAAGTGCTGTTTTGTCATCCAGCCACACTTTTCCGAAGTTTTAAGGTGCCCATCTCGACACTTTTCCGTACTTTTACACGGCTGATTTCGACACTTTTCCGGATGGAAGCCGAATAATCACTTGGGAAACCAACGCCATCCGCGCGTCATTTCGCGGATGGCGCTTGATTTCTGTCCGTACACGTTGATAGACCCCATCGTGCCCGCAAGGAGCGGGCGCGTTTTATCCAGAGTCGGGGTAGAGAGTTGGCTCCACGATCCCGACGCCAACCGGCCAAGAGGCACGGTGGCCCTGCCAATATCGATGAAAGGAGTCCGTATGGACAATTTCTCCGTGCGCAGTGAGCGCAACTTCCACAACCTGGCAGCCAAGCCAAAACGAATGCATCTTCTGGACAAGCCGAACGGCTATGCCTCGGCCATGGTCAAGAGCAGTCTCCCCCACCAGATGCGCTTTACCGTGCAGGCGCTCGAGAAAGAGCTCTACACCGCCGGCGACCCGCACGTACTGCAGATCAAGCTGCTTGGAGACGACTCGCGCGAGCTGTCTAGCTGGAAGCTGTTTGCCGACGGCACGTGCGTCGCAAGCGGTTCGGGTGACTTTGCCCGCGAGTGCTTCTGCGAGGGAGCTGAGGTGTTTCTGGACCTGTGTCGCGACGCCGTCGAGACTGCCGAGCTGTGCCAGTGGAGCGAGAGGGAGTACGAGCTGTTGGGTGCCGCGCGCGGGATTGCGGGGGGGTGTAGGAACAGAAGCCTCATGACGGTGGCCTCAGCTGGAATGACGTATCGCTCGATAAATGATCTCAACAACGTAGCCGATGCGCCGCATTTCACCTCAAAGGCATTGAGCGATCAGGAGGCGTCCAGCATTTCTTTGATATCCCCAATTGATTGTTCCGAGAAAGTCTCTTCATGTCCTTATAATCGCCCTTAGGAGAAACGTGGACGAGACAGGCGTCCATATGCCGTCTCTAAACTAACGAGCCGTTCGCGGAAAGAACATCTGGCTAGCATGGGCCAAAGATATACTGGTATCGCTGCAACAATTATGGAAGATCGGCACCACCAATGACCTCCTTGAAATTCTCCAGGCGCTTCGCGCTTAGCCTGCTCGCCTCGCTGTCCGCCACCGTAGCGCTTGCTTTGCCCTCAACCGCCCTAGCCGCGTCGGACCCGAACCCGCCCAGCATCTCCAACGTGACGATATCCGCGACGACAGTCACGGCCGGCTCCACGCTGCATGTCGGCTATAGCGTCGATGACCCTGACGGGGTACGGTCCGTCACGCCCATAGTCGAAGTCCTTGTCGAAAACGATACCGGAGACCATGGAATCAGTTCCCGTCTCGCCTTCTCGTCGACCGGCAACACGACCGCGGGCTTCGATATCTCCACCTCCCCGAGCGACCGGCCCTGCAGGTACCGGATCATCGGCCTCGGCGTGACCGATAGTCTTGGATGGGTTACCGATGTCTACGACACGACGTATGCCGAGGAGAAGGGGCTCGACTGTCCGACCTTCACCACCGACCCCCTCGAGTATGAGGTGACCGAGGGACCCGAGGACCAAAACCCGCCGACCGTGTCCTCCGTGTCGCTCTCGAGCAGGGAGGTCGCAACCGGTGCCGACCTCCACATCTCTTGGACCGTCTCCGATGCCGACGGCGTTCGCTCCGTTTCCCCCATACTGCGGCAGGGCTGGGAGAATTCGGACGACGGCTGCTCTGTTTCGTCAGCCTATTATCACGGAGGCTCGTCTATCGACGGGTTTGACCTCACATTCGACAGCAATAGGATCGGAAGGCACAGGCTGATCGGCCTTTCGGTCACCGATGGCCTAGGGTTCGAGACCGATGTGTACGAGAGTTCCTACGCCAGGGCCAACGGCATTTCGGGCACGACTTTCTCGGTTGGCGACCCGAGCGAGCTGTGCTTCGAGGTGACCGGCAGCGCGATCGACCGGAACCCGCCCACGGTCTCGAACGTTTCCATCTCCGCGAAGAGGGTCCCCGTCGGCGGGATCCTCCGTATCTATTGCAATGTAGGCGACGCGGACGGCGTAAAGTCTGTCTCCCCGATCCTCGGCGACCCCGGCTATGTCGAGGACCCGAACTCTTTAAAGACCCGCAAAACGTTGAGCTGCAGCTACGATGCGGCAAGGGGCTATATCGAAATCGAGTTCCCCACGTCGCTCTCGATGGGCTCGTTTGAAATCCAAGCCCTCGCGGTCCTCGACAAGACGGGCCACGAGACCTTCGTCTACAGCTCCGCCTACGCCGAGCGTAACGGCAAGACCGGCGTTCAGACCTTTGATGTCGACGACGCGGGGGACGTCACCTTCGACGTGACCGCTCCGCTGTATGCCGCCACCAAGGGCGACGGGCAGGCGTATGCAAAGGACGGCGAGGCCGGTCTGACCTTCCGCTTCAGCGGTCCTCTCGATGAGTTCACGCGTCTCCTCGTGGACGGAACTGAGGTCTCCGCCGAGAACTACACCGCAACCAGGGGCAGCACGATTATCGAGCTCAGGCCGTCCTACCTGGACACGCTCGCCGGCGGCGGACACACCGTCACGGCCGTCTGGAAGGACGGGACGGCGACCGATGCGTCCTTCACCGTGGAGGGGAAGGCCCAAGGGGAGCAGGCGGGCGGAAAGACCGACGTAGATTCACCCGGCGACAACAAAAGTGATCCTGCCACTCCTGAAAAGGACGCCGACGAGGCGGCTACAAAAAAGTCGGGACGCACGACAGCCGATGAACCAAAGCTCGCTGCAACCGGCGACTCCACTTGGATGGCCAGCATCGCATTGGCCATGGCGGCCACGGCCTGCTTCACGGCAGCGAGAAGGCTTGAGCCCAAGCAGCATAGGCACGAACAGTAGCTCAAAGCGAACTCAACTGGGAAGGGCAGATGGATAGCCGTCCTTCTCTTATAATCAACCCAATCCGCTGAAATGCAATCAGTTAACGAGTTTCGCCAGACGCTCGGCCTCTACCCCGCTCTAGCAAGCCACCAGGCGATGAGATAATGCCCACGACTATCAACGTAAGCAAGGAGCGCGCTATGGCAGACAACGAGACCAAACCCTCGGCGAACGACGGCCGAGAGGAGCTCGTGGCAAAACAGCTCGCATCGACCAAAATCCACCTCGCGCTCACTCAGAAGCGGGTGGACGTCTCCGGCGCCATCAAGCTACCGCTCGAGCGAATTCCCCAACTCGGCGTGGCGTTCGCCTCGCTCCCCTCGATGTTTCGCACCGTCACCAACACGGTGAGCGTGCCCACGCTGCTCCAGGCGACTGACAAATATGGTAACCCGCTCGATCCGTCGAAACTCAACACGTTCAAGGACGGCAGCGGTCTCACAGGGGGCTACCGCGACGCCGCCAAGGGCCTTGGGCAGGCGCGCTTCCACGTAGTCGAGGGCGACATCGCCACGAGCGTCACGCAGGTGCCTTACGATCCAACATCGCTATTCATGGCAGCCGCAATCGCGCAGATAAACCAAAAGCTCGACTCCATCCAGGAGTCCGTCGACGAAATGTTCGAGTACATGCGTCAGCGCGACAAGGCCAACATGCGTGGCAACCTCAAGACGCTCGCAGACATCCTCAACGGTTACGGCCTCAACTACGGCAACGCCACCTACATGGCAAACGCCCATATGAAGGTGCTCGACATCAAGCAGTCGTCCGCGCAGGACATGGAACTCTTCCGCTCGCAGGCACAGGCGGATCTGAAAAAGAAAGGGTTCATCGAGGTGCGAGACGGCTTGGGCAGACGCCTCGACAAGGTGCTCGACTACCTCAAAGACTGCCAGCTCGCCACCTACATCCACGCGTTCTCGCTGTTCCTCGAACCCATGCTCGCCCAGAACTTCGAGCCCGCAAAGCTCGCGGACGCCACTGCGAAGATCGAGGCTGATTCGATCGCGTACCGCGAGCTCTACACCGACTGCTACAACGCACTCGAAGCGGGGGCTGTCGACACCGTCGATGCGGCACTGCTGGGCGGTATCGCGTCCGCGGGCAAATTGCTCGGTCACGCCATCGCAAAGACCCCCGTGGGCGACCATACACTCATCGACGAGGCGCTCGAAGGCGCAGGAGAGAGCATCGGAAAGTTCAACGACAAGCAATCCGAGAAACTCCTCGAAAAGCTCCATCAGGCAAAGACGCCCGACGTCACGCCGTTCAAGCAGAGCGTAAAGGAGATCGACACCCTCTACAACCGCCCCGCGCAGATCGCCGTGGACGCCGAGAACGTCTACATCTTGCCTGCCAAGCAGCAGGAAGAGTAACGATACGCGACAGGCACGCGCCATGCAGACAGCTAACGCCCCTACCTTCCCGCCGCCTTCAGCTTCAGCAGCAGGTCGCCCAGCTCGGGGCACTTGCTAGAGAGGCGTGTCTGGGCCCGCTCGCCCATCCCCCAACGTTGGCGGACTTCTTGGGCGCGCGGACTCACGTGATAGTCCCCGTCCATCACCTGCTTGAGCAGCTTGGCGGTCACGCGCGCATCGGCTAGGGCGCTGTGGGCATGGCCCGTCGACTCGTCAAACTCGATGCCGAACCACGTTGCCGCGTCGCCCAACGAGACGCGCCCGTGGCTGCCAACGTCCATGATCGAGGTGTAAAACGCCTGCAGGTCGGCCCAGTCCGTAGGAAATGTGGAAAGGTCGATGTGCTTTGCCTGGCACTCGGTCAAAAGCTGCCGACGGTCCGCACCGCTCCAACAGACCACCTGGGCGGAGTAGCGACCGATCCAATCGCTGAGCCTTTTTATCACCATGTAGAGCGGATCGGCCATCGCGGTGTCCACGGCCGATATCCCCGTGAGCTCGCGGACGGGATACGCAACGCCTTCGGTAAATTCCGTCTGCACAAACTGCGAGAACTCGCCCATAACGTTGCCGTGGTAATCGAGCTTAACGGCGCCGACCTCGATAATCTCATTGCGCAGCCCACGGCGCTGGCGCTGCTTTGGCACCGGCGCAAACTCAAAGTCCAGCACAATCTGGCGCGCAAAGTTCGTCGTATCGATAGCCGAGATACACGGCGTCTTTTCAGCTGACACGGTTAGGGCCTTTCTCCGTTGCTTGCCGCTTGTTACATAAGCGGCTACATTGCCGTAAGGATAGGTGGCCGCGCGGACATGAAAGCTGGGCGCAATACCATGCGCTAATCACACGCTATGCAGACGGCCCCAAGAGAGTCGCCCGCTCTATTCAAATGGATGAAAAGACGATATGAGAAAGCCATTGGGGGCCGCCTCCCCCGCGGCGCAGCTTCTTTCCGCGGGCTCGGGGTGCCACAATGGGCTTTGAGTATCGGCCCGTGCGGTAGCCCTTACCGCACCTGCGGGGAGGAGGCTTCCCATGCCCCATGTTACCTCCATCGGCCTGGACGTCCACGCGCGATCGGTCGCCGCCGCGGCGTTCAACCCCTTCACCGGCGAGGTGGTGCGCCGCGACTTCGGCACCGACGCCTCCGAGATCGCGGAGTGGGCCCTCGGCTTCGAGGACCCGAGGGCGTGCTACGAGAGCGGCCCCACCGGGTTCCACATGGCGCGCGAGCTGCGCGCGCTCGGCCTCGACTGCGCCGTGGCCGCCGTCTCCAAGATGCAGAGGCCGGCGGCGGACGCGCGCCGCAAGAACGACCGGCGCGACGCCGAGTTCATCGCCCGCATGCTCGCCACCCACAACATCGTGGAGGTCCCGCTGCCCGATGCGGCCGTCGAGGCCGCCCGGGACCTCGACCGCGCCCTCGACGACGCCACGGCGGAGTGCCGCCGCGCCAGGCAGCGACTCAACATGTTCCTGATCAGGCTGGGCCACGTCTGGGACGAGCGCAACGCCGACGGGACGAGGAAGGGATCCTGGACGCGCGCCCACTGGAGATGGATATCCGGGATCAGGCTCGAGGGGCCCCAGCGCGACGTGCTCGAGTACTACGTCACGGCCGCGAGGTGCGCGGAGTCGGACCGCCGGCAGCTCGAGAAGAAGGTGCTCGCCCTCGCCCGGACCGACCGGTGGCGCCCGGCCGTCGAGGCGCTCTCCTGCATCAAGGGAATCGACACCCTGACGGCCTTCAGGCTCGCAGCCGAGGCGGGCTCCTTCACGAGGTTCCGGACGGCCCCGGCCTTCGCGAGCTGGTGCGGGCTAGTCCCGTCGGAGCGCTCGAGCGGCGAGACCGAGCGGCGCGGCGGGATAACCAAGACGGGCAACCGGCTCGCCAGGACGGCACTGGTGGAGTCGGCGTGGCACTACCTGACGTGCACGCCCCGCCCGAAGGCCCCGGCGCCCGGCGCGGACGTCCCCGCGGCGATCCGGGCGCGCGCCGACGCCTGCACCGCCAGGCTCTGCCGCCGCCGCGAGGCGCTGGCGGCGGCGGGCAAGAGCTCGTGCAAGGCAAACGCCGCCGTCGCGCGCGAGCTCGCCTGCTGGGTCTGGGAGATCGGGCGCCGGGCGGAGGGGACCCTCAGCTGACCCCGTCGGACAACAAGCCTCCCGCCGGGAGGGCCCGCGCCTCGACGCATCGCCGGCGCGCGTTCACGAGCCCTTTTTGGGCAGCCCAAGGGCCGCGCCCGTGAACAAGACTGGTTTCGGACGAGCGCGCCGGACGGAGAATCGAAATGCGGTGGGGTGTGCGGACATACCGGGCTGACCGCCGGCAGCGCGCCCGCAAGAGCCCGCGGATATTAGCTTGCCAGGCAAGCGTCGACTAAACGTGCAGCGTGCGCGGTCCCTCCCGACGGGAAACGAAAAAGCCCGGTTTAAAACCGGGCTCGAACAAACACGCCTATTGACAATGGCTTTCTCATATTAAAGGGGTCGCCGCCGCTAAGGCGTTGACCCCTTAATCCAAGCAACGGCGCTGCCCAGCTTTCCAGAACTTGGGCTGCCGTCGACACTATTCTACCCACGAATGACATTTTGAACAATCGGCAATGCCGCTCCAAAAGCCAGGCACAACTGGCACAACCTAGGCGGTCGCTGAATGCGACAAAGGGACTGCCATTTGTCACATTCCAAATATTGCCTTTACGTGTTGATGCACACGGTGTGCAATAATACTCGCACTGTGCAATAGCGCACAGGCTGAGTAACAAGGAGGACGTTTGTCCCAGCTCGAGAAATGCGATCGCCGGTCCCTTCGCTCGCAGCGCGCCCTTCGCCAGGCGCTTGCCAGCGAACTTGCGGAGAGCGGCGACCTTTCGCGCATTAACGTCGCGTCGCTCACCGAGCGTGCCGGTCTTACGCGCCGCACGTTCTATTCGCACTACCGTGATATCCCCGACTTTATCAATCAAATCGAGGACGGCTTACTGGCCGAGATCCGTGAGCGCATTGAGCTCATCACCGCAGCTCAGCTGCCCGATCTCTATCACAACATCGATGAGCTCGAGCCGGCGCCTGGTTCGGTTGAGTTGCTGCGCTACCTTGCGGCCAACCGCGACTTAATCGGTGCGCTGCTGGGTCCGGGCGGCGACCAGGCCTTCATTAAGCGGATCATCGACACCGCGCGTGAGGCTGTGGTGCCGCGTGCGCAGACGGGCATTTTGGGCCTGGCGCTGGGCACGTTCTTTGACTACTACGTCACCTACGTCGTGAGTGCCGAGGTCGGCATGATTCAGCGCTGGTTTGAGCGTGGGCTCACCGAATCGCCCGAGGCCATGGCGCGTATTATGACGGTTATCGCTTTTGTGCGTCCCGGCGACTTATATGGCCAACCCATCGATATCAACGTGCCGGAATACGGCTTGAAGCTATTGAACCTGCAGCTCGAGGATGCGGCCGACACCGTCGCAACCGTCGAGTCCAACAACTAAGAGGAGAGACAGATGAGCAAACTCGTCGAGGGCATCAAGGACCGCATGGTCGCTGCCGCACGCGAGGCCGCGCCCGCCGTGGTGGACGCCGCGCAGAAGGCCGCGACCGCGGCTGCCGAGAAAGTTGCCGAGGCGGTTGCCGAGGCCAAGAATGCGGCAGGGGAGACGTCCGTCGCTAGCGAGCCCGTCACTGCCGCTGAGCCCGTAGCCGCCGCCCACGCCCCCGAAGGCGCAATTTTCAACCCCGAGAACGCTCGCGGCAACCTGCACCTGGGCATTGACGTGGGCTCCACCACCGTCAAGCTCGCCGTGCTCAACGACGATAACCAGATCGTCTACGCCAAGTACCAGCGTCACCACACCGACGTCCGCGCTTGCGCCCGCGACTTGTTCGAGGGCGCTGCGACCGTGCTGCCGACGGCCCAGATGACCTGCGCCATTACCGGCTCGGGCGGCCTGCTGCTGTCCCAGTGGCTCGACCTGGAGTTTGTCCAGGAGGTCATCGCCAGCAAGCGTGCCGTCGAGACCCTCATCCCGGCCACCGATGTTGCCATCGAGCTGGGCGGCGAGGACGCCAAAATCATCTACTTCGACAACGGCATCGAGCAGCGCATGAACGGCACCTGCGCCGGCGGCACGGGCGCGTTCATCGACCAGATGGCCACTCTGCTGCACACCGACGCTAGCGGCCTTAACGAACTCGCGGCCAACGCCACCACCATCTATCCCATCGCCAGCCGCTGCGGCGTTTTTGCCAAGACCGACGTCCAGCCGCTGCTCAACGAGGGCGCCCGCCCCGAGGACGTGGCCGCCTCCATCTTCCAGGCTGTCGTGACCCAGACCATCTCGGGCCTGGCGTGCGGCCGTCCCATCCGCGGCAACGTCGCCTTCCTGGGCGGCCCGCTGCAGTATCTCTCCGAGCTGCGCCACCGCTTCTACCTCACGCTCAGCCTGGACGAGGAGCACCGTATCGTGCCCCAAAACGCTCACCTGTTTGTGGCGAGCGGCGCCGCCATGGCGCACGAGTCCAACAAGCTCAGCACGTTCCCGCAGCTCATCGATGCCATCGACAGCCTGGGCGACACGCAGGGTGCCGAGGTCGAGCGCCTGGATCCGCTCTTTGCCACCGATGAGGACTTTGCTGAGTTCAAGAACCGCCACGACACCGAGGTCGTCCCCAAGGGCAAGCTCGACGGCTACACCGGCCGCGTGTTCATCGGCATCGACGCCGGTTCCACGACCATGAAGGCCGTGCTCGTGGGCGAGGACGGCCAGCTGTTGCACACCTGGTACGGCAACAACAACGGCGACATCCTAGGCACGGCCAAGGTCATCATGGCCGATTTCTACAACCATATCCCCGCCGGCTGCACCATCGGCCACGTGACCACCACGGGCTACGGCGAGGCGCTGCTCATTGAGGCCCTCAAGGCCGATTCCGGCGAGATCGAGACCGTCGCGCACCTGCGCGGCGCCAAGGCGTTCCTGCCCGGCGTCGAGTTCATTCTGGACATTGGCGGCCAGGACATGAAGTGCCTGCGCGTCAAGGACGGCGTCATCGAGCACATCATGCTCAACGAGGCCTGCTCGTCGGGTTGCGGTAGCTTTATCGAGAGCTTCGCCGTCTCTATGAACATGGACGTGCGCGCGTTCGCCAACGCCGCCATCCATGCCAAAGCCCCGGTCGACCTGGGAAGTCGCTGCAC
Source organism: Collinsella sp. (assembly GCA_036304725.1). Taxonomy (GTDB): domain Bacteria; phylum Actinomycetota; class Coriobacteriia; order Coriobacteriales; family Coriobacteriaceae; genus Collinsella. Next base: position 125,864 of record JAXIYC010000003.1, read on the forward strand.
GGTCTTTATGAACTCGCGCGTTAAGCAGGCGCAAAAGGAAGGCGCCACGGTGGGCGACATCGCGGCCGGCCTGTCCTATTCCGTCATCAAGAATGCCCTATTCAAGGTCATTAAGCTGCGCGACCCCAAGGAGATCGGCAACCAGGTGATCGTCCAGGGCGGCACCTTTATGTCCGATGCCACGCTGCGCGCATTTGAGCAGCTCACCGGCGTTCATGCCGTGCGTCCCGACATCGCCGGCTGCATGGGCGCCTACGGTGCGGCCCTGCTCGCCCGCGATCGCGCCGGCGCCGACGGCACCTCGACCATTCTTTCTGCCGAGGACATCGCGCACCTTACCGTGACGCAAAAGCATGTCCGCTGCGGCCGTTGCTCTAACAACTGCCAGCTTACCGTCAACGACTTTGGCGGCGGCAGGCGCTTCATTACCGGCAACCGCTGTGAGAAGGGCGCCGGCCACAAAAAGCAGAAGACCGAGGCCCCCAACCTCTTCAAAAAGAAAAACGAGCTGCTGTTTAACCGCGAGGTGCTGAGCCCCGACGAGGCCCCGCGCGGCACCGTGGGTATCCCGCGCGCACTCAACATGTACGAGAACTACCCCTTCTGGCACGCGTTCTTTACGCGCCTGGGCTTTAGCGTGCAGCTGTCCGACCAGTCGAGCAAGAAGACCTACCAGGCGGGCATCGAGTCCATGCCGTCCGAGAGCGTGTGCTACCCGGCAAAGATAAGCCACGGCCATGTGATGAACCTTATCGACCGCGATGTCGACTTCATTTGGATGCCGTGCGTGCGCTGGGAGCGCAAGGAGGATCCGACGGCTGGCAACTGCTATAACTGCCCCATCGTTATGAGCTACCCCACGGCGCTGGCGCTCAATATCGACGAGATCCGCGAGCAGAATATCGAGTTCCTGTACCCGTTTGTGCCCTATCACGATAAGACCGAGCTCAAGCGCCGCCTGTACCAGGTGCTCGCCGTCGACCGCGTGGCCGATGCTGAGGCCGGTCGAGGTCGCGTGCGCGGTCCTAAAATCACGCGCTCCGAGGTCGATGCCGCCGTTAACGCCGCCTACGAGGCAGACGCGCGCTTCCACGAGGATATCCAGACCATGGGCGAGGAGGCCCTTAAGTGGGTCGAGGACCACGGTGGCCATGGCATTGTGCTCGCCGGTCGTCCCTACCATAACGACCCCGAGATCAACCATGCCCTGCCCGAGCTTATCTCGAGCTTTGGCTTTGCGGTCTTTACCGAGGATTCGCTCGCGCACCTGGTGAAGCCCGAGCGTCCGATTCGCGTCGTCGACCAGTGGATGTACCACAGCCGCCTGTACGCCGTCGCCCGTTTTGTGACGATGCGCAACGATTTGGACCTGATTCAGCTCAACTCCTTCGGCTGCGGCCTGGACGCTCTGACCACCGACCAGGTGCAGGAGATTCTGGAAGCCAGCGGCAAGATCTACACCGTGCTCAAGATCGACGAGGTATCCAACCTGGGCGCCGCGCGCATCCGCATCCGCTCGCTCATGGCAGCGCTCAAGGACCAGGAGGCCGAGCGCTTGGCAGAGGCCACGGCCGCGGGCGAGGCCTACGAGCAGGGCGATGCCGCGCCGGTGGCTCCCTCCAAGGATGCCCCCGCGTTCGCGAGCCGCAAGTACACGTTCGAGGCGCAGCGTGGAAGCGCCTCGACCGCGTGGCCCAAGGTGCCCTTTACCGAGCAGATGCGCGAGGAGGGCTACACCATCCTGTGCCCGCAGATGGCGCCGATCCACTTTGACCTGGTCAAAGAGGTGTTCCGCGGTGCCGGCTACAACTTGGAGCTGCTGCCCTCGACCGATCACGACGCCGTCGAGGCTGGCCTGCGCTACGTGAACAACGATATCTGCTATCCGTCGATCCTGGTGACGGGCCAGATTATGGAGGCCATCGAGAGCGGTCGGTACGATCTGTCCAAGACGGCCGTGGTCATCAGCCAGACCGGCGGCGGCTGCCGTGCCACCAACTACATCGCACTCATCCGCAAGGCCCTGCGCGAGAGCGGCCACCCCGAGATCCCGGTGATCTCGCTTTCGGCCGTGGCGCTCGGTGAGGACAACCCCGGCTTTAAGATTACGCCGGCACTGCTTAAGCAGGCAGTCTACGCAGTGCTCTTTGGTGACGTCATGATGCAGATGCTCTATCGTTGCCGCCCGTACGAGGCCACGCCCGGTGCCGCCAACGCACTCTACGAGGAGTACATGGCGCGCGCCCGCAAGCTGGCGCCTAAGTTCAACAGGCACAACTACACCAAGTTGTGCCGCGAGGCCATCCGCGCGTTCGACACCATGCCGCTTGTGGGCGAGGGTACCAAGCCGCGCGTGGGCGTGGTTGGCGAGATCCTGGTCAAGTTCCATCCCACGGCCAACAACCACGTGGTCGATGTCATTGAGCGCGAGGGCTGCGAGGCCGTGGTACCGGGCCTGCTCGACTTCTTCCTGTACTCCATGAGCAACGCCGAGCTGCAGAAGGACGAGCTGGGTAGCTCTGCTACCACGCGTGCGGGCATGCAGGCGCTCATCAAGCTCGTGGACTGGATGCGTACGCCGGTGGAGGAGATGCTCGAAAAGTCCCGCCGCTTTGAGGCACCCGAGCGCATCGGTACCATGGCTGACAAGGCCCGCACGGTGCTTTCGGTGTGCAACAACATGGGCGAGGGCTGGCTGCTCACGGCCGAGATGCTCGACCTGATTGACCACGGTGCGCCCAACATTATCTGCACGCAGCCCTTCGCGTGCCTGCCCAACCACGTGGTGGGTAAGGCCGTGATCAAGGAGCTGCGCCGCCAGCATCCCGAGAGCAACATTGTCGCGGTGGACTACGACCCCGGTGCGTCCGAGGTCAACCAGCTCAACCGCATTAAGCTCATGATCAGCGCGGCCAAGGAAAACATGCGCGCCGGCAAGGGCTTTAAGCTCGAGAAGGTGGCGCCGCTCGCGATGGACGAGGTCACTGGCCAGATGCGTGCCCACGATGGCTGCGTGAGCTGCGGCTCGGTCGACGAGAGTGCCGTGGCGTCGGTCGCTGAGCGCCTGGGACGCGGCATTAAGAAGTAGTTGGCCTGCTATGTGCTAGATATGAGACAAACGGGTGGTAGCCGTACCGGCTACCACCCGTTTTTGCTGGACATATGTTGCGCAAATCGTTTTGTCGCAGCCTTCTGTGCACTCGAATTTCGGAAGTGCGGGGAAAAACGCGAACCTCCCGAGCACACCGCCTTTTTAGACTCTCGCGACCTGCACTGATAATTGTTCTCGGGGGAAGCGGGCACTGCGGGGCGCGGCAACGGCGCGCGATTTCCGCGTCGCAGCGCTACCCTGATGCTGAATGCCGGGACGATGACCCACTGACCTGCTGACGCCTCTTCGGCCGTCCTCAAATCCGACCTGTCTCGCCCCGGCATCCGCGTCCCGGAGTCCTGCCATGACCTAATAGGAGCATGAGCGCGGACAATCGGACAAGCCAACTTGATTGTAGCGCTCCCGTCAGTGCAATGTCTGGGAGACCCGGGCGCGGAGCAGGCGGCAGACCGAGGGGAGCGAAAATGGAAGGCGAAACGGTCATCGCGGGCGTCGACACGCACAAGGACGTGCATGTCCTGTGCCTGCTCGACGGCCTCGGGAGGAAGATCTGGAGCGGGAGCTTCGGGGCCGACCCCGAGGGCTACGACAGGCTGGCGGAGGCGATAGGCGACCCGGGGAGCTGCATGGTCGTCGGCGTCGAGGGCACGGCATCGTACGGGGCCGGGCTGACGAGGAGGCTCGTGGAGCTCGGGTACAACGTCGTCGAGGTGCTCAGGCCCAAGAGGGACAAGGCGAGGCCCGGCGAGGGGAAGAGCGACCCGCTGGACGCCGAGCGCGCGGCGCGCAAGGCGGCGTCCGGGAGGGGCTGCTCCGTGCCGAAGTCGCAGGACGGCTGGGTCGAGGCGGTGCGCCAGCTCTACGTCGCGCGCAGGCTGGCCGTCGCGACGTCCACGTCCTGCGTGGCCTGCGCGAAGTCGATGCTCACGACGGCCCCGGGCGCCCTGAGGGAGCGGTTCAGGGGCCGCGAGCGGCCGAAGGACCTCATGCCGCTGCTCGCGCGCGGGAGGAAGGCGGCCAGCGCGCTCGAGGAGAGCGTGCTGGCCTCGCTGCGGTCCGTCGCGGCGGTCTGGAAGGAGGCCCGCAGCCAGGTCGAATCCCTCGACGAGCGCATCCGCGAGCTGCTGGAGGCGAACGCGCCCGCGCTGCTCGGCCTCGAGGGCTGCGGCACGACGACCGCCGCCGCCCTGGTCGTGGCCGCCGGCGACAACCCCGGCAGGCTGAAGGGCGAGGCGGCGTTCTCGATGCTGTGCGGCGCCTCCCCGATCCCCGCGTCGAGCGGGAAGACGGAGCGGCACAGGCTCAACCGCGGCGGCAACCGGCAGGCGAACTGGGCGCTCTACGAGATCGCGATCAAGCGCATGGCGTACGACGAGAGGACGAAGAGGTACGTGGCGAGGCGAACCTCCGAGGGGAAGTCCCGGAGGGAGGCGATCCGCTGCCTGAAGCGCTACATAGCGCGGGAGGTGTACCGCGTGCTCATGGACCCGAACCCCGACGGCGCCGCGCCGGAGGGCCCCGAGCTCGCGAAGATGCGCAAGGCGATGCGGGTGACCCAGAAGCAGGCCGCCGCGGGGCTCGGC
>JAXIYC010000004.1:0-17696 GCA_036304725.1 Collinsella sp.
AGTCCTGCTCACGACGGAGGCCACATTAAGTGGCCTCCTGTTCGTGCGGAACTCGCGATAAACCTAAGCCGGTGTCCCCACTCTCCCGGGGCCTGTGGTTACTTGGTTGTTGCATGCGGCTCGCTTTTCGGAACAGGGCTGATAATTCTAGATGCAAGGCGCTCTTGGTCGTTATGGGCCTGGGGCGTCTGTCTTATATAGGTAGATTCCTTGCGGGTTCGAATCCCTCCGCTTGCTCACAAGAAAAGCCTCCCGATCGGCTATGCGTTCGAGAGACTTGTTTCTTTGGCTGGGACGGAGGGATTCGAACCCCCAACAGCCGGCACCAAAAACCGGAGTTCTACCGTTGAACTACGTCCCAATGTGTGGCGTTGCCCAAAAGCAACTCGTTTAGTTTACCTAATCTGCGAGGGCATCGCAAACGCCGTCGAGCAGGCGTACGGCGAGTGTCTGCGCGTCGCTGGCCGTGAAAGTGCCGTTGTAGCGCGTCATGCCCGTGAGCTCAATGCGAATGCGAGCCGGCTTCTGCTGCGCGGCGACATTGGCAGTGCGGATGCGCTGGGCCAGGTTGTGACACTCGGCGAGGGCAATCGTGGCGCGCGGTGCGGCGTCGGCGGGCAGCTCGTCGCTTGCGATTTCGAGCACCAGGTCAACGTCGGTTGGGACCTCGGAGTCGCAGAGCATCATGCCGCTGTTGTCGGTCGTTGCCGTGGCGATATTCCACATGCGCGACGCAACACTGCGCGCGATGGGGTCCTCGCCGATAACGGCAATCTGGAAGCGCTCGAGCACGTTGGCGGCGCGAGCAAAACCGATGCGGGACTCGGCTTCGGTGACCGAGGGCTTGCCCTCCCACACATGGTGCAGGCGGTTGATGTAGGCGTAGGTGTCCTGGAAGGCCATGCCGTCGGCAAACAGGCCGACATTTTCCTGGAACTGCTGCAGGGCGGCCTCGGTATGCGGACCAAAGTAGCCGTCGTCTTCGCCACAGGCAAAGCCCAAAACGTTGAGAGCGCGCTGCAGGGCCTGCACATCGGCGCCATGGAAATTGGGCATGCGCAGATAGAGGGTGCGGTCGCCCAGCTTATACGAAGCGTCTACAAGGGCGCTCCAACAGGGGATATCGACGGCATGACCGGCAGCAAGGCCGCTGTCGAGCCTGAAGGTGCTGACGGCCTGCTCAGTGGTGGCTCCAAAGTACTTGTCGGTGACTTCGGCGGCATCAATCGTGTAGCCGAGCTGCAGGAGACGAGACTGCACGTCCTCGACGGCTGCTCCTTGCATGCCCGTTGTAATAGGTTCCATGAACGAACCCCTTTCGGCGTACCATTCGTACTATTTGAGCGTCTGTCGGATAGACAACGCAAAGGGATGCATAAACATGCACTCAACAGTGTAGCAAGTTGTGCCTAAATACGCTGCTGACAGGTTTTATAACCCCCGTTAGTTAAGGCGCTCCACAAAGAAATCTGCCATGGAGAGGAACAGCTCGCGTGCGTGCGGATCAAGCTCAACGTTCTCGATGGCCGCTTTGGCCTTAGCGGTCAGGTCGAGCGCGTAAGTGTGGGCGTAATCGATAGAGCCGGTCTCCTGGAAGATCTCCACGGCGCGTGCGAGCTGCGCGGGATCATCGGTGCCCGAGGAAAGAATCGCCTCGACCTCGTCGTGGTGGCGCTCATCAGAGAGGGCGTGTACGGCGACAAGCGTGCGCTTGCCCTCGGTGATGTCGGTGCGGAAGTCCTTGTTGGCGGCTTCCTTAGTGCCGACAAGGTTGAGCAGGTCGTCCTGAATCTGAAAGGCAAGGCCTGTGTGTAGGCCAAAGGCGCGCAGCGCTCCGATTTGCTCATCGCTGCCGCCGCCGATAATGGCTCCGGCGGCAAGCGGCGTGGCTCCGCTGTAAAACGCGGTCTTGTGCGTCGCCATGTCCAGGTAGTCATCAACCGAGATATCAAAGCGCCCGTCACGGACCCAACCCAGGTCGAGTGCTTGACCCTCAATGGTGCGGACGATCATCTCGGTAAGCTCGTGGAGCACGCGCAGCTTCACGTCGGACTCCAGCGTAGGGTCGTCGAGAACCGTCTTGGTGACCATGGTGAGCGCCAGGTCGCCACAATTGATGGCAAGGCCCGTGCCCTCGGTAAGGTGCATACAGGGCTTGCCTCGACGAAGCTGTCCGTTGTCGGCGATGTCGTCGTGGATCAGCGCGCCCGACTGGAAATGCTCGATAGCTGCCGCGGCGCTGCGGGCGCTCTCAAAGCTGCCGCCCACTGCGGTTGCGGCGAGCATGCAGATAAGCGGGCGGTGGCGCTTGCCGGCGTTGGCCGTAAAAGCCGAGAGCGGCGCGTACAGGTAGCGCTCGATATCGGCAGAGGTCGCCTGTCCGTCAAAGAACGTGGCCAGATAGTCGTTAATCTGGTCAAAGTGTTGGGCTAAAAAGCTGGTAAACGGACTGGACACGGGTTCTCGCATTCTTTCTGAGGTTGCATTGATGCAATATGCAGACAACATATTGCCACATCAGGGCGTTTGGCGCGGCAGTTTTGGCGATTTAGGACAACGGGCGTGCGTTTGATGGAGTGTGCCTAAATCAGCCTAAAATGCTCGAGCGCCGCAACGACACCGTCGTGATCGACGGTGTCGGTCACGTAATCGGCCTTATCCTTGAGATAGTCTGGTGCGTTGCCCATGGCGATACCGACATCGACGGCGTTCATCAGCGAGATGTCATTGCTGGCGTCGCCAATGCCGTATACGGTTCCGTGGTGGGGATCGAGGGCGTCGAGTACAGACTGGATGCCCCCGCGCTTCGTGCATTCGCGGGGCGAGATTTCGGTTACCTCGAGTTCGAGCTCGTTAAAGCACAGCAGCGGCTCAAGTGTCTTATCTTGAGCGATGTGGTTGGCGAGCGATGTAGACATCAAGATCTTGTAGACACTGTAATGTTGCAGCTGCGTGACTGCGTCGCCCAGGGTGCGCGCGTATCCGGGGGCATCGGGGGCATCGGCACTCATGCGCACGACGCCGTTGAGGCCCTCAAAGCGGATGACCTCGCCCGATTGCTCAAGATAGGGGGCAAGATGCTGCAGCATGCTGGGTGTCATCGACAGATCGCGAATTGCGTGTCCGTCGATCTCGGCGTAACCGCCCGCAAGACAGACGATGCCGGTCCAGGGCAGCTCAAGAAGTTTGGGGTGGATGCAGCTGAGGGTGCGCCCTGTGCAGATGAAGGCCATGTTGCCGTTGGCGACAAACTCGCGGATTGCCTGCGAAACCGCCTCGTTGGGATAGGGGGAGAGGTCCCGCTCGTCTTCGGGAAGGTCTTGGGCGAGCCTGGGGTCTTGCCAGGCGAGCGTTCCGTCGATATCGAAGAAGCAAATATCGCCGCGCTTATGGGCTGCGCTGGCGGCAGGGGAGGCCGAGGCGGTGGGCACAAATCCCGGCTCGAGGCCCATGATCTGGTCAAAATGCTCTTTAACGCGGGGAACGGAGATGCCGATGATCACCTGGGCGGTCTTGCCCGTAATGATGAGGCCCTTGGCGCCCGCCGCGACAAACGCCGCGTTATCTGCAACGATGGAAGGGTCTGCGACCTCGACGCGCAGGCGCGTGGCGCAGTTGGTTGCGCCCACAATATTGCCAACGCCACCTAAAAGCTGAATTGCCCGCTCAGCGAGGACGTGATCTTGATCGGATCGACTATTGACCTCGTCATTGGGAGATTGCTCTTTGGCAAAGCCGCTTCCCGTTAAATGATCGATTGCCGCGCGATTGGCGACATGATCCTCGCGGCCCGGTGTCTTAAGGTCATAGATCAAGATGAGTGCTCGAAAACTAACAAAAAAGATGAGGCTAAAGGCAAGGCCGATACCGAGTGCCAAAAGATAGGCACCGGCATGCGTGCGCATGAGCGGAATAAAGTTGAAGGCTGCCATCTCCATGAGGCCGCCCGAGAAGATGCCGACGATGCCAAAGAGATTCATGGTTGTGGCAAGGCAAGACGATAAGACGGCGTAGAGAAAAAAGAGCCCGGGGTGGGTGAACATAAAGAGAAACTCGAGTGGCTCGGTAACGCCGCAAACCACCGAGGCGATGATGGCGGGAACAAGGATGACCCTGAGGCCGGCGCGGCGCTCTGGTTTTGCGGTGGAGTAGAACGCGGCTGCGATGGCGGGAAGGCCAAAGAGCTTGACCCAGCCGGTGGCGGTAAAACCGGCCCACGGCGCAAGTTCATTAAGGGGGCGCGTGCTATGGGAGAGGATGGGGAGCAAGCTGCTCCACGTGGCGTAGATGCCGTCGTTAATGACCAGGTTGTCGTAGTAGATCGGCATGTAGAGCAGGTGGTGCAGCCCCATGGGCTCGAGCGCTCGCTCCAAAAGCACAAAGATGCCCACGCCAAAGGGGCCGACGCTCGTAAGTGCATGGCGCAGCGTTTCGGTCACAGCGTATACGAAGGGCACGATGGCGGCCGAGATGGCGGCAAGGGCGAACACGGCAAAAAAGCTGATGAGGTAGACCAGCGAGGAGCCCGAGAAGGTACCGAGCCAATCGGGAACCTTGGCATCGTAGAAGCGGTCATGGATGGCGACGACGGTTGCCGACACCGCCAGCGGGCCGATAATGCCGGTGTCGAGCGTCTTGATGCCGTCGATGATGGTGATGCCGCTGGCGGAGGTCAAAGACGACGGGTACTTAAGTCCAAGATTGTCTTCGCTCAGCTTAATGATTTCGCTCAAAAAGAAGCAATAGGCAAAATAGGCGACGAGAGCCTCGAGGCAGCAACGAGCCGGTTGTTTTTGGGCAAGGCCGATGGGCAGCGCTACGGCAAAAAGGAGCGGGAGGCGTTTAAAGACCGTCCACGAGCCGCGTTGGATGATGGTCCAAAAAGCGTACCAAGGGGTTCCGTATACGGCGAGATTGCCGACGATGTCCGCAGTCGTTGCGAGAGCGGAGACGCCGACCATGAGGCCTGATATAGAAAACAGCATGGCGGGCGCGAACATTGCCCCGCCAAAGCGTTGGATTTTTTGCAGCATGTTCTGCCTTCCGAATATCGAGGCGCGTTGCGCGTGGGGAAACGTTTAAACAATGGATTCATTGTAGAGGACCGGACGATTGTCGTACCGGCAGTTTTGAGCGAAACCGATTTGGGCATGACAGAAACCGTCAACGGTTAAATCCTGTCGCTTTACCGATATTCAGTTTAAACAACTTTAAGAAATGCTATCGTGCCTAGCCGGTAATGAACAATGTAGAGGTGAAACAATGCCAAAAGCGATATACGAAGGAATCTACCGAGAAATACGCTCGCGCATCATTAATGGGACCTATGCGTTTCAGGAGATGCTGCCAACCGAAGCCGAACTGACCGCGGAATTTGGCTGCACGCGCAATACCGTCCGCCGCGCTTTGAGCATGCTGGCCGACGGGATGTTTGTGCAGCCCATACACGGCAAGGGCGTGCGCGTTATTTGGCTTAAGGGCGAAACCGACATGTTGGGCGCACTCGAAGAGGTTGAGTCGTTTGGCGAGTTTGCAAAGCGCAACAATGCCGTTGCATCGACGGACGTTAAGTCTTTTGAACATCTGGTCTGCACCGAGCAGCTCTCTCGTCGCCTGGGCTTTAGGGTGGGCGAGGAGCTTATTCGCGTAGTGCGTGTCCGAAGCCTCAACGGCAACGCGCGCCAAGTGGACCATGGCTATTTTTTGGCGTCGATCGCCAAGGGCCTGACCCCCGAGATCGCGGCAGATTCTATTTACGGCTATCTGGAGCACAAGCGCGGTGTCAAAGTGATGGCGAGCCGTCGTACGGTGAGTGTCGAGCTCGCCAACGATGAAGACTGCAGCTATCTTGACCTCGGCAAATACAACTGCGTTGCCGTCATGGAGAGTCAGTCGTACACCTCGGATGGCATCTTGTTTGAGGTGACGCACACTCGCACACACCCCGAGATCTTCCATTACCGCGTCAATTCCAAGCGATAGCCGGCTAGCTCGCAGCCTGACGAGACTCATGCCCTCAAAGAGAAAACGCCCGGTCAAACCGACGACGCATCGGCTTGACCGGGCGTTTTCTCTGCATTCGATAACAAATAATTGTTTATACAAAACTTGTCAAGTATCAAGTTGAAATTACCGTTCACCGAAGTTTTTCTACCGCTCTAGTAATACATGTTCAAACAACTAGCCAAATAGCGTATCGTACAAATCAGCAAAAGGGGCAAAGTCCCCGAGCCAATCTCCGAAGGCGGCGGCAAAGGGTGCCGCCACGGTGTGAAAGGGTGGATTGTAATGAAGAACGAAATGAGCAGAAGGCAGTTCCTGGGCTTTGCTGGTTCCGCGGCTGCGGTTCTTGGTCTGGGTCTCGTGGGCTGCGGTGGTTCTGCCGGCTCCGGCTCCTCTGCTTCTGGTGACGCTGCCGAGGTCTACTTCCTCCAATTCAAGCCCGAGGTCGACAAGGAGTGGAAGGAGATCGCCAAGGCCTATAAGAAGGAGAAGGGCGTCGAGGTCAAGATCGTGACCGCTGCCTCCAACACCTACGAGGAGAAGCTCAAGTCCGAGATGTCCAAGAGCTCCGCTCCGACCCTGTTCCAGGTCAACGGCCCCACCGGCCTTAAGAACTGGAAGGATTACTGCGCCGACCTGTCCGATACCAAGCTCCGCGGTGAGCTCATTGACGACTCCCTGGCTCTGCAGTCCGATGGCAAGGATCTGGGTATCGACTGGGTCCAGGAGAGCTACGGCATCATCTACAACAAGCAGCTGCTCGAGAAGGCTGGCTACAAGGCCGAGGACATCAACTCCTTCGACAAGCTGAAGGCTTGTGCCGACGACATCCAGGCCCGCAAGGACGAGCTTGGCATTGAGGGTGCCTTCACTTCTGCTGGCATGGATGACTCCTCCAGCTGGCGCTACACCACCCACCTCGCCAACCTCCCGCTCTACTACGAGTTCGAGAAGGAGCACAACCAGGAGGACGACGAGATCAAGGGCGAGTATCTCGACAACTTCAAGCAGATTTTCGACCTGTACATCACCGACTCCACCTGCGATCCTTCGCAGCTTGCCTCCAAGACCGGCGACGACGCCACCAACGAGTTCGCAACCGGCAAGGCCGTCTTCTATCAGAACGGTTCTTGGGCCTACGCTGACCTCACCAAGGCCGGCATGACCGACGATCAGATTGGCATGATGCCCATCTACATCGGTGTCGACGGCGAGGAGAACCAGGGCCTGTGCTCCGGCGGCGAGAACTACTGGTGCGTCAGCTCCCAGGCTTCCGAGGATGCCCAGAAGGCCACCGAGGACTTCATGTATTGGTGCGTCACTTCTGACACCGCCACCAGCATCATCGCTGACAAGATGGGTCTGACTGCCCCGTTCAAGAGCGCCAAGGAAACCACCAATGTCTTCTCGCAGCAGGCCGTCGCCATGGCCAAGGACGGCAAGAAGACCGTCGCTTGGGACTTCGTCTACATCCCCTCTGAGGAGTGGAAGAAGAACCTCAAGCAGGCTCTGATCGCCTATGCTGCCGACAACAGCAAGTGGGACGGCGTCAAGAACGCCTTCGTCGATGGCTGGAAGACCGAGAAGGCTGCTTCCGAGTAAGTAGTTGCTGCCCAAGCTATCTGATTAGCGACAGGGGGCGGGCAGACGTTGGTTTGCCCGCCCCCTGCATATTGAAAGGACCCTTCTATGGGCAAAGCACTCAAGCGCTGGTGGCCGCTCTTTATGCTGCCCACGTGCCTGGCGTTTATGATCGGGTTCGTGATCCCCTTTATCCAGGGCTTCTATCTCTCGTTCTGCCAGTTTATTACCATCAACAATACGCACTTTGTCGGTATCGAGAACTACGTGCGCGCACTGTCCGATCCGCAGTTTGCCACGTCGTTCTTCTTTACCGTGGCGTTTGCCTTCCTGTCGACGGTGCTCATCAACGTGATCGCCCTCGCCATTGCGCAGGCGCTCACCCGCAAAGCGCTCAAGGGCACCAATATCTTCCGTACGATCTTCTTTATGCCTAATCTGATCGGCGGCATCGTGCTGGGCTACATCTGGCAGATTCTGATCAACTGCCTACTCTCCAACGTGGGCGCCCAGCTCATTGCCCTTAACTCTGCTGCTGGCTTCTGGGGCCTTATCATCCTGACCCTGTGGCAGCAGGTCGGCTACATGATGATCATCTACATCGCTGGTCTGCAGTCCATTCCGTCCGACTACATCGAGGCCGCCAAGGTCGACGGCGCTACGGCATGGCAGACGTTTTGGAAGGTTAAGATCCCTAACCTGATGCCGACCATCACCATCTGCCTGTTCCTGTCCATCACCAACGGCTTTAAGCTGTTCGACCAGAACCTCGCCCTTACCGGCGGCGCCCCCGCGCACTCCACCGAGATGCTCGCCCTGAACATCTACAACACGTTCTATTCGCGTGCCGGTATCGCATGGCAGGGCATTGGTCAGGCCAAGGCGGTTATCTTCTGCATCCTGGTCGTGGCCATCTCCATGATCCAGCTTAAGGCCACGAGGTCCAAGGAGGTGCAGCAGTAATGAAACGCGATAAGGTTATCAACCGCGCGCTCTCGATTTTCTTTACGATCCTGTCGCTCGCGTGGATCTACCCCGTGTTCATGATTGCGCTTAATTCTTTTAAGAAAGCGACTGCAATCAGCACCACCACGGCATTCGATCTGCTCACGCCCGAGACGTTCAACGGCCTCGCAAACTACATGCACGCCCTTAACGAGCAGGGCTTTGCCTCGGCATTTATGTACTCGCTCATCATCACGGTCACGTCGGTCGTGCTGATCTTGGTGTGCTGCTCCATGTGCGCTTGGTACGTGGTTCGTGTCAACAACAAGATCTCGAACTTCTTCTATTACCTGTTCGTGTTCTCGATGGTCGTGCCCTTCCAGATGCTCATGTTCACGCTGTCCAATTTGGCGGACCGCATCGGCTTCAACACGCCGTTCAACATCTGCTTTATCTACCTCGGCTTTGGCGCGGGCCTGGCGGTCTTTATGTTCGCCGGTTTTGTAAAGAACATCCCGCTCGAGATCGAGGAGGCGGCCATGATTGATGGCTGCAACCCGGTCCAGGTGTTCTTTAAGATCGTCCTTCCCATCATGAAGCCCACCTATCTTTCGGTCGGCATCCTCGAGACCATGTGGGTCTGGAACGACTATCTGCTGCCCTACCTTACGCTCGACTCCACCAAGTACAAGACCATTCCTATCTTGATCCAGTACTTCCGCGGCGGCTACGGCCACGTCGAGCTCGGCCCCATGATGGCCTGCATCATGATGGTCGTTATCCCCATCGTTATCATGTACATCCTCTGTCAGAAGTACATCATCGACGGCGTGGTGGCAGGTGCCGTCAAGGGCTGATGCCGTAACTGTTTTGCAAGTTTCTGCGGCGCCCCTCAGCGCGGCGCCGCATATCGAAAGGTAAAGACATGGCCGAGATCGTTCTCAAACATGTTCAGAAGGTGTATCCCAACAACGAGTCCAAAAAGAAGGGCTTCTTTGGCAAAAAGAAGAAGACCGAGGAGAAGAAGCACAACCTCAAGGTTACCGAGGACGGCGTGCTCGCGGTGGAGGACTTTAATCTCACCGTGCATGACCAGGAGTTTGTCGTTCTCGTTGGCCCGTCTGGCTGCGGCAAGTCCACGACGATGCGCATGGTCGCTGGCCTGGAGGACATCACTTCGGGCGACGTGCTCATCGACGGCAAGCGCGTCAACGACGTGGCGCCCAAGGACCGCGACATTGCCATGGTGTTCCAGAGCTATGCTCTGTACCCCAATATGACGGTGTACGAGAACATGGCGTTTACGCTCGAGCTCAAGAAGGTTCCCAAGGACGAGATCGACCGCAAGGTTCGTTCTGCTGCCGAGATTCTGGGCATTACCGAGTACCTCGACCGTAAGCCCAAGGCGCTCTCCGGCGGCCAGCGCCAGCGTGTCGCTATCGGCCGCGCCATCGTGCGTGACCCCAAGGTCTTCCTGATGGACGAGCCGCTGTCCAACCTGGACGCCAAGCTTCGTAACCAGATGCGTGCCGAGCTCATTAAGCTGCGCCACGAGATCAAGGGCACGTTCATTTATGTTACTCACGACCAGACCGAGGCTATGACCCTCGGTGACCGTATCGTGGTCATGAAGGACGGCGTCGTCCAGCAGATCGCCACCCCGCAGGAGGTCTTCAACCATCCCGCGAACATCTTCGTCGCCGGCTTCATCGGCGTGCCGCAGATGAACTTCTTCGATGCCCAGCTGGTGCGCTCGGGCAACGGCTTTACCGTCAAGACCGAGGATATGAACGTGGCGCTCGCCCCCGAGACCTGCGCTCAGCTTGCCCTCAACTGGGACGGCGGCGACGTGAAGGAGATCACGGCTGGCGTGCGCCCCGAGCAGATTCTGCTTGCCGACAAGGACGAGGAGGGCGCGCTCCAGGGTACCGTCGAGGTGACCGAGCTCATGGGTTCGACCGAGCATGTCCACGTGACTGCTCCCGATGGCCAGTTCGTCCTGATCATTCCCGTTGTCGACCTTGAGGCCAAGGGTGCGCTCAAGGCGGGCGACCCCATCTGGTTCAAGTTCGAGAAGAACGCGACCCACCTCTTCGATAAGGTCTCTGGCAAGAACCTTATCTAGGCCCGGTGCATCCGGGCCCTCCCTTTGGGCGACTGCGGTATTGCCATCCTTTTGCCGCGGTCACATATAAGGCTCCCCTCCCGTCCACTGGGCGAGAGGGGAGCCTTTCTTTGTGTTGGGGTTGTCTGGCCGGTCGTTTGTCTCGATCTGTAACGGGTAGGGCCGTTTTGATTGAGTAGTTGTTATAGATTGAGATTGTTTGGTCGAGTCGGGTCACAGGGTAACGTGCGGGCACAAAAAACGGAGCCGTGTTGCCACGACTCCGTTTCTCAGGAGGATGGGTAAGGGAAGCGAAATTAGTTCAGGTGCCAGATCTCGTCGTTGTACTGGGAGATGGTGCGGTCGGACGAGAAGGTGCCGGCGTTGGCGATATTGATGAGCGCCTTGCGCATCCAAGCGTCCTGGTCCTCGTAGTCGGCCAGCACGCGCTCCTTGGTCTGGATGTACTCCTCAATGTCGAGCAGGGCCATAAACCAGTCCTTGCCTTTAATGTCGTCGTGCAGGCGCTGCAGGCGCTCGGCGTTGCCGGTTGCCATAAAGGCCGGGTTGGTGATGAAGTCCACCAGCAGTTTAATTCCGGGCTTGCGGTAGAGCGCACCGGCGTTGTAGGTGCCGTCGGCGTAGAGCTGCTCGACCTGTTTGGACGAGGCACCAAAGGTATAGATGTTCTCGTCGCCCACGAGCTCGGCAATCTCCACGTTGGCACCGTCGAGCGTGCACAGGGTTAGGGCGCCGTTGAGCATGAACTTCATGTTGGAGGTGCCGCTCGCCTCCTTGGAGGCCAGGCTGATCTGCTCGGAGATGTCAGCGGCGGGGATCACGCGCTCGGCGGCAGTGACGTTGTAGTTCTCGATCATGACAACCTGCAGGTAGGGAGCCACGTCGGGGTCGTTTGCAATCCACTGCGACAGCGTCAGGATCAGATGGATGATGTCCTGCGCGATAGTGTAGGCAGGCGCCGCCTTGCCGCCAAAGATGATGGTGACGGGGTGCTTAGGTCTGTTGCCGTTCTTGATATCGAGGTACTTCCAGATGATGTAGAGTGCGAGCATCTGCTGGCGCTTGTACTCGTGGATACGCTTGACCTGAACATCGATGATGGCGTTGGACGGGATAGTCACGCCTTGCTCGAGCGCCATGAACTGGCGCATGATGGCCTTGGCCTCGGTCTTGGTGGCGGCCAGGCACTCAAGAACATCCTTGTCGTCGGCGAACTTGGCGAGCTTGCTCAGGTCGCCGGTGCTGCGCCAATCGGTACCGATCACATCGTCGAGCAGGCTGGCAAGCGCGGGGTTGGCTCCCTGGATCCAGCGGCGGAAGGTGATGCCGTTGGTCTTATTGGAGAACTTCTCGGGGTAGATCTCGTAGAACGGATGAAGCTCGGTGTCCTCCAGGATTTTGGTGTGGAGTGCGGCGACGCCGTTGATGGAGAAGCCAAAGTGGATGTCCATGTGGGCCATGTGGACGGTGTCGTATTCGTCGATGATGGCAACGCGCGGGTCGTCGTGCTCGGCCTTTGCGATCTCATCGAGCTTGACGATAATGTCGGCGATGGCAGGGGAGACCTTCTTCAGGCTGGTGAGCGGCCACTTCTCGAGCGCCTCGGCAAGAATCGTGTGATTAGTGTAGGCGACCATGGAGCGTACGATGGTCACGGCCTCGTCAAACTCGATGCCGTGCTCGGTGGTGAGCAAGCGAATGAGCTCGGGGATGACCATGGTGGGGTGCGTGTCGTTAATCTGGACCACGGCGTAATCGGCCAGATCGTGCAGGTTGCTGCCGCGCTCGATGGCCTCGTCGATCAGGAGCTGGGCGGCGTTGCTCACCATGAAGTATTCCTGGTAGATGCGAAGCAGGCGGCCCTGCTCGTCGGAATCGTCGGGGTAGAGGAACAGGGTGAGGTTCTTGGCGATCTCGGTCTTGTCGAAGTCGATGGAGCTGCCGGGGACCAGGCCGTCGTCGACGCTCGCCAGGTCGAACAGGCGCAGGCGGTTCTTGGTGGGCTGGCCGTAACCGGGCACATCGATGTTGACGAGCTTGGAAGTAACGGCAAAATCGCCGAACTCGACGGTGTAGGAGCGGTCATCGTCGACTAGGATGTCCTGCTCACCGAGCCACTCGTCGGGGACGGCCTTCTGCTGGTTGTCGACAAAGCGCTGACGGAACAGACCGTAGTGATAGTTGAGGCCCACGCCATCGCCGGTCAAGCCCAGCGTGGCGATGGAATCCAGGAAGCACGCGGCCAGGCGGCCCAGGCCGCCGTTGCCGAGCGACGGCTCGACCTCGAACTCCTCGATCTTGTTGAGGTCGTGGCCTGCGGCGGTGAGCTGGTCCTTAACCTCGTCGTAGATGCCAAGGTCGATCATGTTGTTGATGAGCAGCTTGCCGATCAAAAATTCGGCGGAAATGTAATAGAGCTTTTTCTTGCCGTTGTTGAGCGGGCAGGCGGCGGAGCGCTCCTGCACGAGTTTGACCAGCAGCTTGTAAATGCGACGGTCGTCGAGCTGCTCGAGCGAGGTGCCAAAAGACTGCTCGGCGAGTTCCATGAGGTTAATTTGGGGCATGTTTTCTCCTGTGATGGGTTGTTTCATGTCTGCAATTCATAAGAAGCCCGCGCGAGGGGATTGGGGTGGCCTCGCGCGGGAAAAGCAAGCGCGTCCGCACGGTGGGGAGGGGTCGGGCGCGGTAGCTCCTATTGAGGAAGCTCGATTTCGGCTTCCGACGGGATGCGGAAGTAGGTCTCGGTCCAGTCGGTGAGTTTGTGCTCGAGCTCGCGGGTGATGGCGCCGTCGAGCATGCGCCAGGTCCAGTTGCCGCCCAGCGTGGCAGGGGTGTTGATGCGCGCCTCGTTGCCCAAGTTGAGCAGGTCCTGCATGGTGTAGATGCACGTGTCGCTCACGCTGGCGGCGATGGTGCGGTTGAGTGCGTCTGCCATGGGTTCGCCGGCCTGCTGATGGGTGTACAGGGCTGCCTGCTCGCGCTGACGCGGGGTGGCCGTTCCCTCAAACCAACCGCGCGCCGTCTCGTTGTCGTGGGTGCCCACATAGGCGACGGTGTTGGCGATGTAGTTATGCGGCAGGTAGTACGAGTTGGTGCCCTCAAAGGCAAACTGCAGGATCTTCATGCCGGGGAAGCCCGAGTTGTCGCGCATGTCGATGACGCCGGGGGTGAGGAAGCCCAGGTCCTCGGCGATGATGGGCAGCGTGCCGAGCTTTTCCTCGAGCGTCTTGAAGAACTTGAGGCCGGGACCTTGCGTCCACGAACCGTAGGACGAATCGGGCGAGGAGAACGGCACCTCCCAATAGGCCTCGAAGCCGCGGAAGTGATCCAGGCGGATGACGTCGTACATGTCGAGGGCGGCGCGAATGCGGTCCTCCCACCAGGAGAAGCCGTCGGACTCCATGGCGTCCCAGTCGTAGATGGGGTTGCCCCAGTACTGGCCGGTGGCCGAGAACTGGTCGGGCGGCGTGCCGGCGACGCTCACGGGATTGCCGGCGGCGTCGATCTTAAAGAGCTCAGGCGTCGCCCACATCTCGACGGAGTCACGCGAGACATAGATGGGCAGGTCGCCGATGATGAGAATGTCGCGCTCGTTGGCATAGGCCTTGAGGCGGCTCCACTGGCGATCGAAGAAGTACTGCGTCATCTGGTGGTAGAGCATACGCGCTGGATGGTCGGCGCAGACCTTGGCAGAAGCCTCGCCGCGGGTGCGGAGCTCCGCGGGCCACTCCCAAAACGCCTTGAGACCGCACTCCTCTTTGACGGTCATGAACTCACAGTAGGGGATGAGCCAGTCCTCGTTGGCCTGGATAAAGTCATCGAAATCGGCCGGCTTGTCGGCAGCAAAGCGCTCAGCGGCGCGGTCGAGAATCTGACGGCGGCCACCAAAGATAGCACCGTAGTCGACATTGCTGGGGTCGGATCCCAGATACACGCCATCGATATCGTGCTGCTCCAGATACCCTGCCTCGATAAGCTCGGCAAAGTCGATAAAGTTGGGGTTGCCTGCGCGGGCCGAGAACGACTGATAGGGCGAATCGCCATAGCTGGTCGTCGTAAGGGGCAGAATCTGCCAGTAATGTTGTTTGCACGAGGCGAGAAAATCGACGAAGTCGTAGGCATTCCAGCCAAAGCCGCCGATTCCGTATGGTCCGGGCAGAGATGAGACGGGCATGAGGACGCCGCTTGCACGCTCCATGAATGCGCTCACCAACCTTCTTGTTGTGGGGTCGGCCTGCCGATGGGTGTGCAGTCCGCCTCCGATGTTCTGATTCGATACGCCTATTGTAAAACATGTTGTTTAAACATGTACAGGCAAGATAAAAAAGTTGCTCGATTTTCGGCGAATGGTTACATGCCATGAAAAAGCCCCGACCTCACAACGTGAGATCGGGGCAAGAGCGGTATGTAGGTTTTTACTACTCGGCGTCGGCGAAGCCGTTGGGGTTGTGGCTCTGCCAGTTCCAGCTATCGCGGCACATGTCCGCGATGTCGTACTGGGCCTTCCAGCCCATCATGCGCTCGGCCTTGGAGGCATCGCACCAGTTGGCAGCGATGTCGCCGGCGCGGCGCTCGCGGATCACGTAGGGCAGCTCCTTGCCACAAGCCTTGGAGAAGGCGGCGACGACCTCGAGTACCGAGGTGCCGGTGCCGGTGCCCAGGTTAAAGATCTCGACGCCGGTTTTGCCGTTCATCCAGTTAAGGGCGGCAACGTGACCAGAGGCCAGATCGCACACGTGGATGTAGTCGCGCACGCCGGTGCCGTCGGGGGTGGGGTAGTCGTTGCCAAAGACCTGAACGGCCTCGAGCTTGCCCACGGCGACCTGGGCGACATAGGGCACCAGGTTGTTGGGGATGCCCTTGGGGTCCTCGCCGATCAGACCCGACGGATGGGCGCCGATGGGGTTGAAGTAACGGAGCAGCACGACGTCCCACTCGGGGTCGGCGGTGTGGACGTCCATAAGGATCTGCTCGATCATCCACTTGGTCCAACCATAGGGGTTGGTCGCGGGCTTCTTAGGATCCTCCTCGGTGACGGGCGGGTTGTCCGGGTCGCCGTAGACGGTCGAGGAGCTCGAGAAGATGATGGACTTGCAGCCATGGTTGCGCATGACGTCGATGAGCACCAGGGTGTTCTCGATGTTGTTGTGATAGTACTCGACGGGCTTGCTCACCGACTCGCCGACGGCCTTAAAGCCGGCAAAGTGGATGACGCGGTCGATCTGATGGGCATCGAAGATCTTGTTCATCGCATCGCGGTCGAGCACGTTGGCCTCGTAGAAGGTGAGGTTCTTGGCGGCCTCGTCGCCCACGATGGTCTTGACGCGGTCGACGGCGACGGCGCTGGAGTTGGAGAGATCATCGACGATGACGACCTGGTAGCCACCCTCGAGCAGCTGAACGACGGTGTGCGAGCCGATAAAGCCGGCGCCACCGGTAACGAGGACACAGGTGTCTTTGGGGTCGAGTGCTTTGGACATGTAGTCTCCTATCGAATCAGGAACACTTCTTCAGGGGAGTATAGCGCAGGCAGGGACGCCCAAATCGTGCGCTGTAGGAAAAGCAGAGGATTGTGCTAACGTACTCATAGAAGAGCTTGCGTACGCATAACCTGATCTTTGGCATTTGCTTACGAGCCGCTGACCTTGTAGTTTCCTGCCGTTCGTGGAAATCGTTGGGACGCGCCATATGTACGCTAATATGTATGAGTTGAGCGACATATAAATAAGCATGTAACGGAGTACATATGTCACCAAACAGCGATT
Organism: Collinsella sp.; assembly: GCA_036304725.1. GTDB lineage: Bacteria > Actinomycetota > Coriobacteriia > Coriobacteriales > Coriobacteriaceae > Collinsella. The sequence goes on from JAXIYC010000004.1 coordinate 16,420, forward strand.
CCATCCTTTCCCAGGAGCTCTCGCGCCGCACTGCCCTCAAGGCCCTGTTCGGCGCCGCTTCTGCGGCAGTTCTTTTTGGTCTGCCCGCTCGCGCCCATGCGGCGGAGGCTTCCAAAGAAACCACCGATAAACTGAATGCCGCCCAGGCCCAGCTCGACGAGGTTCAGGCCCAGCTCGACAGCATCGCAAATGAGTATGCGGCGCTGGCCAACAAGAATGCCCAGACCCTCAACGACATCGAGAATGTCCAGGGCAAGATTGACGACACGCAGGCCCAGATCGATGAAAAGAAGGCCGAGCTCAAGAAGAAGCGCAACGACCTTTCCGATCGCGTGGCCGCCAGCTACAAGTCCGGCGGCACGAACATCCTGTCGCTGCTGCTGGCCTCTGGCTCGTTTGAGGAACTCGTCGCCAACGCGCATTACGTTGAGAAGATCAACAAGAGCGACCGCGACGCCATCGAGGACATTCAGACCATCCAGGAAGAGCTCGATGCGCAAAAGACCGAGCTCGAGTCGCAGAAGGCCGACTTAGAGAAGCTCAAGGACCAGCAGACTGCCCAGATGCAGGACATGCAGGCCAAGCAGCAGGAAGTCCAGACGGTTCTGAACGGCCTCTCTGACGATGTCAAGGAGCTCATGGCTCAGCGTGATTCCGAGATTCTCGCTGCCGCCCAGGCCGAGGAGGCCGCTAGGAAGGCCGCCGCTGCCGCGGCCGCCGCGAACAAGAACAATTCCTACTCGGGTGGTTCGAGCTCGGGTGGCGGATCGTATGCGCCCGGAACTCCGCAGCAGAATGCCGGCTCGGGCAAGCAACAGGCCGTCGTCAACGCGTGCTACTCCACGCCTTCGCCGGGCCAGAACTGGTGCGCGGCGTGGGTTACCAATGTCTTCCGTAACGCCGGCGTTGGCTACTTTGGCGGCAATGCGTGCGACATGTTTAACGCCTGGTGCTATAGCTCCGACCGCTCGGCGCTGCAGGTGGGCATGATCGTGGCCGATTCCTCGCACAGCGGCACGGGTGCTCCGGGCCTTATCTACGGTCATGTGGGTATCTACGTTGGCGGCGGCATCGTTATGAGCAACGAGGGTGCCATTACGTCTAAGTCGCTCGATTCGTTTATTAGCTTCTATGGCACTGGCTCTGGCGTGCGTTGGGGCTGGCTTGGCGGTATTGCGCTGTCGTAGCTGCGGTTTGAAGTAAGTTGGTCCGGGACCGCGGGCGAGGCATAAGGTTGCCTGCTCTACAGTCCTGCGCAAGACGAAGGCCACATTAAG
>JAXIYC010000005.1:0-3552 GCA_036304725.1 Collinsella sp.
AGGACCGGCTCCTGCGGACCGAGCAGGAGGTGAGCACCTACGTGCTCGCGGAGGGGGAGGCGGCCGAGCCTCCCGCCTACGACTACGGGGCCGTGCGCGAGAAGGTTGCGCAGATCGACGGGCAGGCGCGGGCCATCCGCCACGCCCTGCACCGGTTCAACATGCAGACGGTTCTGCCCGAGCGGGGCATCACTATCGACGAGGCCCTTATCCTGCTCGCGCAGCTGTCGGGGCGCAAGGATCGCCTGAACTCGCTCGCTTCGTGCGTACGGTACGCCTGAGCGGTGACTGTTCCACGCTACGCCGATGATGTATGTCCACAGCGCCGATGCCTGTTCCATGCAGCGCCGATAATCGGGAGGGGCCGTTTCGACCCCTCCCGCTCTTCGTCGGTTTGCTCCTATTCCATTCCTCTCATCCGCTTGCGCATAGATTCCTCGCCTGCAATGTGGATGGTGTAGGACTTGTACACCACGCGGTCGATGACGGCGTCGGCAATGGCCCCGTTGCCCAGGTTCGCGTGCCATGCCGACGGCGGGAACTGCGAGCACAGGATGAGCGATCCGGTCCTGTCCCTCGCCTCGATTACCTCCATAATCTCCCTGGCCTCATTTGGCTTGACCTGCTCCAGCAGCCAATCGTCGATGATCAGCAGATCGCACTTGATGTACTTCTTGCGCTGCTTGAGCCATTCCTCGTCTTTGAAGACGGTGAGCTCGTCCAGCAGCTCCGGCAGCCTGGTGTAGCGCACGGTGTAGAACGCGTTGCAGGCAGCCACTCCAAGGGCGTTGGATATCCAGGTCTTGCCGGCTCCGCTCGCCCCTGTGACGATGATGTTGCGCCTGCTCGCGATCCACGAGCAGTTGGACAGCTCGACCATCTGGGCGCGGTCGAGTTTTCGGTCGTCATCGTAGCGGACATCGGCGATATTCGCATCCTGCTCGGGAAAGCCCGCCTGCCTCAGGTGCCGAAGGCGCTTGTTGGTCCTGCGCGAGTCCCATTCGGCGTCGACGATCATGGCGAGGCGCTCGTCGAAGCTCAATCCTGATGCCGCGGGAAGCTCTTCTTGGTCGCGATAGGCCCGGGCCATCACCGACAGCCTCATGTCGTGCAGCTTGTCCATAGTCGATTGGCTCGCCATCATCGTCCGCCTTTCTCGCCGTTGTCGGCGCCTGCGCTCTCGATCTTTCGGTAGTAGTCCTGGCCCCTCAGATAGGCGCCTGCCGCCTCGTCGGTGCGCCCGACTTCCCGGGCAAGTGCCGCTATTACGCCCTTTATAGTCTTGTAGCTGGGCCTCTGCGTCCTGAGAAGGGCCTTTTGGCACGCTTCCTCCAAAAGCTCCCCTCCATAGGTCTTCTCCAGGGCGAGCACGGCGCGGCACGAGCGGTACGACTGCTGCTCGATCCTGCGCGACGACAGGATGGCCCCGATCGCCCGCGCGGTGGCCTCCCCGATGCTCTCGGCCCACGACCTGAACCGCGCGCCGTCCCATTCGGCGTAGTCCCTGTGGGCATCCGGCATGTGGTCGGGGTTGGTGCGGTACTCGCCCTTGCGGTGAGCGCGCTCGTGCATGGCGATCCGCGTGCCGTCCGCCATCACCGACACGGTCCTCGCCGTCGCGACCACGGCGACCGTGCGCTTCACGAATTCGAACGGAACCGAGTACCAGCAGCCGTCGAAGCACACGTGGTAGTTAAAATTGACGGTGACCTCCTTGCGGGCCGTCATCTCGTAGGGAGTCGCCGGCAGCGGGATGAGCAGCGGTTTTTCCTGGGCGAGGAATACGCTCTCCCTGCTGCCCTCGCGCCTTTGGAAGGGGCGCGAGTTGATGGCGGCGACCTGGTCCGCAAGGGCCGAGTTGAACTCGCCGAGGGACATGAACCGCCTTCCCCTCAGCGCGAGCATGGCCTGGCGCTCGATGAGGCCGACTCCCATCTCCACGCTCGCCTTGTCCCTGGGCCTTCTGACCCTGGCGGGCACGACGGCGCACCCGTAGTGCTCGCTCATGCGGCGGTACTGCTCGTTGACGATGAGCGCCTCTTTGGTGTTCTTGGACACCGCGGTCTTGCAGTTGTCCGGCACGAGAACGGGGGTCGCGCCGCCGAAGAAGGAGAACATATGGGCATGGGCGTCGATCCAGGCCTGCTCGTCGGTTCTGTAGAATCCCTCGGCGAACAGGTAGTTGGAGTAGGGCAGGCATCCCGCGAACACGTAGACCCTCAGAAGTTCGCCCGTATCGGGATCGACCACTTCCGCCGTGTCCCCGACCCAGTCCACCTGGATGGTCTCGGCCGGCCTGTGGTCGATGCGCATGCGGATGTCGTGGGCCTGCGCCCACTTCCTGTACTCCCTGCAGAAGGCCGAGTACATGTAGGGCTCCTCGCCCCGCGACACGGCGGAATCGCAGTACTCGTTCCACAGAAGCGACAGCGTCATGCCGCGCCGTCCAAGCTCCCGGGCCACATGCTCGAAGTCGATGGCGGCCTTGTCCGTGGCCTTGCGGCTCCTCTTCGGGTAGATAACGGACCGGATCGCCGCATCGTCCATCTCCTCCGGGAGCGGCCAGGAAAGGCCGCGCGCTCGTGCCGCTCGGATAACGTCCGAGACGGTCGATTGCGCGCAGCCGCAAGAGAAGGCGACGCTTTCCTGGCTCACCCCCATCGCGATCAATCGGAGGATTTCTCTGTACTTGACCATTCTTCTTTCCTTTCCCTAGATGGCCATAGGCGCCCTTTTGGCACCCAGGTGAATTCTAGGAAAGGAAGTGGAGGAGGAAAGAGCCTTAGGCTATCGGCAACGCGTGGAATGAGTATCGGCGACGCGCGGAATCATCATCGGACAAGCGCGCAGGAGGCATGAACTCCATGATTGAGTTTGCAGGACCGTCTTCGATGTGTCTCACATAAGCAGCTGCTTGCTCCATAAAGGCATCCATATTCAACTCGCCAGGAATATCCTTATCGAAGCCAGCGAAGCGGGCGCAAACTTCCTTCATCTTTTCGGCACCGCCGTCGCACAACACTGCCGCGCGGTCGGCGGAGAACTCAGAGCAGCGCATCCAGTACGAGAATGCGGCTATGACGGGCATGGAAGCTACTTGGGCCACGTCGAACGGCAGGGCATTCAGCAGACCGCCACACAGCAAATTGCCCATTGTCGTATAAAGCGTATGACGGCAAACAATATGCCCACACTCGTGAGCAATAACCGTGGGGATCAGCTCCCCTGGAAGCGTCTCGATAAGCCCCGAGGTTAGAACGATGAACGGTTTTGTGTCCCCATAGGTGTACGCATTGGGATTGACGTCAAGCTTCAAATACATTTCGGGAACGGCAATACCCAGCTTCGCACAAGCTTCTTCCAGCATCGCATGATAAGCAGGGAGTTGTTTTTCGCTGATGCGCAAGTTCGTCGACATATTTTCGATGTAAAACAGCTGCTCGTTCCATGCCCCCATGAAAGCCTTCATCACCTGAGAAAAAGCCGGGATAGCCTTGAGAGAACGCATGGCTTTGCGATCAAGATCGTGGATGTACATATTGGAGTCAACGG
>JAXIYC010000006.1:0-67154 GCA_036304725.1 Collinsella sp.
CACCGTTCCTTCAACTGGGAAAACGGCGCCCCCGGACCCCAGGAGGGGCCGCGGGGGCGTTCGGCTAACTGCGGGAATGGCCTATCCGCTCAATGTGTTCGGCTGAGATCGGAAATCAACCAAACGCTTGGCTTCGTGACGGGGTCTAGGAGGCCAAAAACGGGCTCTGACCAGCATGGCTGCATGCAGCAAATTGTTCAAAATAGGTATTTATAGACGACGTTGCAGCAATTTAAAAATCTTTGGACGGTGTTGTGAACCACTGGTATGCATTTCGCGACCAAAGCCTTGCAATTGCTGACCTGCGGTTTGATTTGGCTTGTCCCCGCAGCGCCGTATCTTGTCCACAGATTCGTCAAGCATTTGGTCAGCATTTGGTTGGAAGACGCATGAAGTGCCGTGTGAGTATGGACATATGTGGAGGTCATGAGGTTGTAGCTGCATATTCTTGCAGCCTGGAAGGTTGAAAGATATTATTACCAAGTCTTTTCCTGCTTCAGGCGCACCTTCACGACCTGAAGCCACATTTGCCCAGAGGAGGTGACAATATGAAGGCTTATGAACTGCTGTTCTTTGTTGACCCGTCGCTCGACCCCGAGACTCGTCTCGCTGTTATGAAGCGTATCGATACCACGATCGCTGAGGGCGCTGGCAAGGTCGACTCCGTTGACGAGTGGGGCAAGCGCAAGCTCGCCTACGAAATCAACGACCTCACCGATGGTGACTACACCCTCATCAACTTCCACGCAGATCCTACCCAGATCGCCGAGCTTGATCGCGTCCTGCGCATCACCGACGCTGTGGTCCGCCACATGATCGTCCGTCGCGACGACCAGGAGTAAGACTGTCGTTTTGGACTGGGCTTGTGCCCCAAGAGGAAGTAGTGAGTTATGAGCATCAATCGAGTGAACATCACCGGTAACCTCACGCGTGATCCCGAGCTGCGCGCCACCGCCGGCGGAACCCAGGTTCTGTCCTTTGGCGTCGCTGTGAACGATCGTCGCCGCAACCCGCAGACTGGCGAGTGGGAGGACTATCCCAACTTTGTCGACTGCACTATGTTCGGCACGCGCGCCGAGGCCGTGAGCCGTTTCCTGGCAAAGGGAAACAAGGTCGCGATCGAGGGCAAGCTGCGCTACAGCTCTTGGGAGCGCGACGGCCAGCGCCGGAGCAAGCTTGAGGTCATCGTCGATGAGATCGAGTTTATGAGCTCCCGTGGTGGCCAGGGTGGCTACGATCAGGGCGGTTACGCCCCCGCAGCCCCTGCAGCGCCCGCACCGCGTCCTGCCGCACCGGTGGCTACGCCGCCCGCGGTCGACGTCTACGATGAGGACATCCCGTTCTAAGGGCTGTTCACCTATTTTTGAGTGAGAGGCGGCTTCGGTTCGCCGAAGTTGCCAAACGAAAGGTATTTTGACATGGCTAATGATTTTTCTGCACGTCAGCCGCGTCGTAAGTACTGCCAGTTCTGCAAGGAGAACACTGAGTTCATCGACTATAAGGATACTCAGCTTCTCCGTAAGTACATGACCGACCGTGGCAAGATCAAGCCCCGTCGCGTCACTGGCGCTTGCACGCAGCATCAGCATGACATCGCCAACGCCATCAAGCGCGCCCGCGAGATGGCTCTCCTGCCGTACACCGTCCCCGTGGTTTCCTCTCGTGGCAACCGCGACCGCGGCTAAGAAGGGAGACGCATCATGAAGGTTATTCTTCTCGATGAGATCAAGGGCAAGGGCGGCGAGGGTGACGTCGTAGAGGTCGCTCAGGGTTACGCTGAGAACTTCCTGTTCCCCAAGAAGCTCGCTGTTGCCGCCACCAAGGGCAACCTCAAGCAGCTTGACGAGCGTCGCAACAACATCGCCAAGCGCGAGGCCGTCCGTCTGGCTACCGCCAACGAGACCAAGGCTGCCTTCGAGGGAAAGACGGTCACCGTTGACGTCAAGGTCGGCGACGAGGGCATCCTCTTTGGCTCCGTTACCGCCGCTATGATCGCTGACGCCATCAAGGCTCAGCTCGGTATGGACATCGACCGCAAGCGCGTCGAGCTCGGTAAGCCCATCAAGGTTGCCGGTGCCCACACCGTTGCCATCTCGCTGTACCGCGAGATCAAGGCCGAGGTTGTCGTTCTCGTTGGCGTTACCGCCGAGGAGCTCGCTGCCGAGGCTGAGGTTGAGGAGACCGCTGAGGTCGCCGAGGCCGAGACCGCCGAGGTCGAGACTGAGGCTGCTGCCGAGTAGCATTTGCTGCAACGCAACAATCTTGTTCTAAGAAGGGCGCTCTGGGAGACCAGGGCGCCCTTTTGTTTTCCACGCTCGGCGAGCGCCATGGCAGGCGTTGTGGTGAAGTCCTATACACGGGACCGTTCATCCGTTTCGTTCGGCGATGATTGCCGGGGCGCGGCCCGTTTTGGGACTGTGGCTGATACTATGGATGCTCGCAAGCGATATGAATGAGGATGCTCATGGCATATGACGAAAGGGAGACGGGGCTGACGGTCGAGGACCGTGGCTCCAAGTTGGGTCTCCCTCAAAACCAAGATGCAGAGGCCAATGTACTGGCCGCCATGCTGCTGTCACCCGAGGTGGTCGAGGAGGCCCAGGTCGAGCTGCAGCCCGATGACTTCTACCGGCCCATTCATAAGACCATCTACACCGCGATGGTCGATATGTACAACAGCCGCATTCCCATCGACTCTATCTCGCTGATCGATTACCTGCGCAGCATCAACAAGCTTGATGCCGTGGGCGGCGAGGCCTACATTTTGGAACTGATGGGTCAGACCCTGTCGCTCGTGAACTGGCAGCACCATGCCGCCATCGTCCGTCGCGACTCGATGCTGCGCGAGCTGATCGGTGCCACCAACGAGATCAACGCGCTGGCTTATAACGCCCCTACCGACACCAAAGAGGTCGTGGAGCTGGCCGAGAGCAAGCTGCTCAAGGTCACGGCGCGCGAGGTCAAGTCGAGCTATAAGACACTGACCGAGTTTATGGTCGAGGCCTATAACGAGGCCGAGGAAGTGTGCAAGGCCGGCGGACAGGCCGCGGGCGTGCCCACCGGCTTCCCGTCGCTCGACCGCATGCTCATGGGCTTCCGCGAGGGGCAGCTCATCATTATCGGCGCCCGCCCTGCCGTGGGTAAGACGTCGTTCGCTCTGAACCTGGCGCTGAATGCCGCCGCTGCGGGCTATACCGTTGGCTTCTTTTCGCTGGAGATGTCGGGCAAGGAAATTGCCCAGCGCCTGATTTGCGCCTACGCCATGATCTCAATCAGCGACTTCCGTACGGGCCGCATTAGCCCCGAGCAGTGGGCCAATATCAACGAGGCCACGCAGACCTTGTCTAAGCTCGACATTTTGATTGACGATACGCCCGGCACCACGGTGACCGAGATCCGCGCCAAGAGCCGCCGCATGCTCCACAACAAGGAGAAGGCCATCATCATCCTGGACTACCTGCAGCTGGTGAGTCCTCCGCCGGGACGTCGCTCCGAGAGCCGTACCGTCGAGGTCTCCGAGATGTCGCGTGGCTTAAAGATCATGGCCAAGGAGCTCAAGATTCCGTTGATCGCGCTGTCGCAGCTGTCGCGTCAGGTCGAGTCCCGTACCGGCAAGCGCCCGCAGCTGTCCGACCTGCGTGAATCGGGCTCCATCGAGCAGGACGCCGACATCGTTATGTTCTTGGACCGCTCCGCCGATGAGGCCGAGGCCTCGCGTGACGATCGACCCGACGAGGGCGTCACGCGTATCGTCGTGGCCAAGAACCGTTCGGGCCCGATCGGTGACGTCGACCTGATGTTCCTGCCGGCATCCACCAAGTTCTATGAGCTTGATGGGGCGCATACCGAGGAGTAGGACAGGCGCCCGTTGCACGGGTATACTGGGAATGTTTTGTGCTTCTGCGTGCCGGCGTGGCGCGTAGACAGTCCATGAATGTAAGGAGTAAACATGCCGTCAACCGTTTTGGTCGGTGCCCAGTGGGGCGATGAGGGCAAGGGTAAGATCTGCGACCTGGTCGCCGGCGACTTCGATGCCGTCGTGCGCTATTCGGGCGGTAATAACGCCGGCCACACCATCGTCGTCAACGGCAAGAAGTACGGCCTGCACCAGGTGCCCTCCGGCATCATGTATTCCGACCATGTGTCGGTGATCGGTAACGGCTGCGTCGTCAACCCCAAGGTTGTCCTTGAGGAGATTGACATGTTCGAGGCCGACGGCATCACCACCAAGAACCTCAAGATCAGTGGCAACGCGCACATCATCATGCCGTACCACATCGATCTGGATGGTGCTTTTGAGCAGAAGCTCGGCAAGAAGAACATCGGTACCACCAAGCGCGGCATCGGTCCGTGCTACCAGGACAAGATGGCCCGCATCGGTCTGCGCATGCAGGACATGCTGGACGAGACGCTGTTCCGCGACAAGCTGGAGACCGCTCTTGCCCGCGTGAATCCCGAGCTCGAGCTCATCTACCACCTGCCCACCTACACCGTGGACCAGATCTGCGACGAGTACCTGCCCATGGCCGAGCGCCTGCGTCCCTACATCACCGAGACGAGCCTGCTGCTCAACAACATGATCGACGAGGGCAAGGACCTGCTGTTCGAGGGCGCCCAGGCAACGCTGCTCGACATCGACCACGGCACCTATCCGTACGTGACATCTTCCAACTGCACCGCCGGCGGCGCCATCACCGGCTCCGGCGTCGGTATGAAGAATGTCGACCGCGTGCTGGGCGTCATGAAGGCCTATATCACCCGTGTCGGGTCGGGCCCCATGCCCACCGAGCTTTCCTATGAGTCCGAGGCCGGCCATACGCTGACCGAGGAAGGCTATGAGTACGGCGTGACTACCGGCCGTCGCCGTCGCTGCGGTTGGTTCGATGGCCCCATCGCCAACTACGCCTCGCGTGTTAACGGCCTCACCGATATCGCCATGACCAAGCTCGACGTGCTTTCGGCCTTCGATACCATCAAGGTGTGCGTTGCCTACGACGTCGACGGCGAGCGTTACACGAGCGTGCCCGAGCATCAGGTTCGTTTTGAGCACGCCAAGCCCATCTACGAGGAGCTCCCGGGCTGGAAGTGCGACATCACCGGTTGCCGCAGCTTTGAGGAGCTGCCGCAGGAGGCTCAGGACTACGTGGCGTTTATCGAGGATCTGGCACACACCCGCGTGACGTTCATTGGCGTCGGTGCCGGTCGCGAGCAGATCATCAACCGATTCTGGAAGTAATCGGCACTATTCGGTTATTGCGATATACCCCTTTGCAGCCCGGACGGGCGGCTGAGGGGTATATTTGCTTGCAAAGGGCTCGCGCGGAGCGGGCCGTTCATCCATAGAGGAGGCACCCTTGAAGGCGGACACTCAAACCATCGACATCCTGTTGTTGGGCAGCGGCGGCCGCGAGCATGCTCTGGCAGCAAAGCTCGCAGCATCACCGCGCGCCGGCAAGCTCTACATTGCGCCGGGTAACGGCGGCACCGCGAGCTGCGGCGAGAACGTGGTTCTCGACGATTGCGATCCTGCGGCCGTGGCGGCGTTTGCCCAGAGCCACGGATGCGGACTCGTGGTGATTGGCCCCGAGGCTCCGCTCGTGGCGGGCGTTGCCGATGCCGTGCGCGCGGCGGGCATTCCCTGCTTTGGCCCGGGTGCCGAGGGCGCTCAGATGGAGGGTTCCAAGTTATTCTCCAAGCAGCTCATGGAGCGTGCCGGCATTCCGACGGCCGCCTACGGCTCGTTTACTGACGAGGCTTCGGCTCTTGCCTATGTGCGCGAGCAGGGCGCCCCGCTGGTCGTCAAGGCCGACGGCCTTGCCGCGGGCAAGGGCGTTATCGTGGCGACTGAGCTTGCGCAGGCCGAGGAGGCCGTGCGCGAGTGCTTTGGCGGCACCTTTGGCGATGCCGGCAACACCGTTGTCATTGAGGAAATGCTGACCGGCCCCGAGTGCTCGCTGCTGGCCTTTACCGACGGCAAGACCGTGCGCCCCATGGCCACCTCGCAGGATCACAAGCGTGCACTCGAGGGCGACCTTGGCCCCAACACCGGTGGCATGGGCGTCTACAGCCCGGTGCCCATCGTGACCGACGAGGAGCACGCCACCATGGTGAAGGTCATGGAGCAGACCGTGGCCGAGCTCGCCGCCGAGGGCATCGACTACCGCGGCTGCCTGTACGGCGGCTTTATGCTCACCCCCGCCGGCCCCAAGGTGCTGGAGTTCAACGCCCGCTTTGGCGACCCCGAGACGCAGGTCGTGCTGCCGCGCCTCAAGAACGACCTGGTCGAGGTTATGCTCGCCTGCGCCAACTGCGAGCTCGATCAGATTGAACTCGATTGGCGCGACGAGTGGGCTGTGGCTGTTGTCCTGACGAGCGCGGGCTACCCTGGCAGCTACGAGAAGGGCAAAGTCATCACCGGCATCGCCGACGCCGAGGCCATGGAGAACGTGACCGTGTACCATGCCGGCACCGCCGTGGTGGATGGCCAGCTTGTGACCAACGGTGGCCGAGTGCTTGCCGTGACCGCGCTGGGCGATACGTTTGAGAACGCTCGCAACCTTGCCTACGAGGCCTGCGAGAAGATTGATTTTGAGGGCAAGACCCTGCGTCATGACATCGGTCTGCGCGCGCTGCGTGGCCGTGACGCCTGGGATGCCTAAAGTCCGAGAGGGATGAGACGGATGGACGAGAAGAACGAAGAGCTCGTGGATGCGCAGATCGTCGAGGAAGATAGCCGCATATATGGGCACGCCGAGGGCGAGCCTGGTGGCGAGGTCGCTGACGAGCCGGCGCTGGTGCTGGGCGACGACGACCCGCACGATGCCGAGCTGCACGAGAAGATTCTTTCGGAGGAGTGCGCCTGGAAGGGCAAGATCCTCGACGTCCACCGTCTTGAGGTTGAGCTGCCCAACGGTCGCCGTAGCGCCCGCGATATCGTTCGCCATCCGGGTGCGGCGGCCGTTGTGGCACTGACCGAGAGCGGCAAGATTGTACTGGTGCGTCAGTACCGCACCGCCATCGACCGCGTGACGGTCGAGATTCCCGCCGGCAAGCTCGATCCAGGCGAGGACCCGCTCGATTGCGCCAAGCGCGAGCTGCATGAGGAGACGGGCTTTAGGGCCGGTCGCATTCGCTTTTTGACGTCGATTGTCACGTCCTGCGGCTTCTGTGACGAGATCATTCACATCTACCTGGCCACCAAGCTTGAGTTCGATGCACCCAACCCCGATGATGACGAGTTCGTCAACGTGGACCTGGTGCCGCTGCACGAGCTGATCGACGCCGTGCTCGACGGCAAGATCGAAGATGCCAAGACCGTCGTGGGCGCCTTGGCCTGCGATAGCATCGCGCATCGCCTTGGGGGCGCGGAGCTTTAACGAGTGGGGATAGCCCTGGGGCAAGTACTGCTGATTGCTTTGTCCCAGGGCCTTACGTTGCTGATATATCTTTGAGGATCACATGCTGAAGAGGTTTCTTTCGTATTACAAGCCCCAGATGGGGCTTTTTGTTGCCGATACTGTTTGTGCCCTGGTGCTTGCCGCCATTGACCTGGCGTTTCCTATCATTCTGCGCAATCTGACCGGCGGGCTCTTTACCCAGGGTCAGGTTGCTATTATGCAGGCACTCGGCATGATCGCGGTTGGCCTGGTACTGATGTATGCCATTCGTTGCGCCTGTCGCTACTTTGTGAGTTACTGGGGCCACGTGATGGGCGCGCGCATGGAGTCCAAGATGCGCGAGGACCTGTTCGATCAGTACGAGCGCTATAGCTTTGCGTACTTCGATCGCAACAGCTCGGGTGACATGATGAGCCGCGTGGTCAACGACCTGTTCGATATCTGCGAGGCAGCGCATCACGTACCCGAGTGGATAATCATCTGCGGTATCGAGATTATCGGCTCGTTTGTGATCCTCTTTACCATCGCTCCGGTGCTGGCGCTTGCCATGGCCGTGGTGACGGCGGTGTTTGCGGTCATCATGTTTTGGCAGAACATGCGCATGCGCGAGGTCTTTAGCGACAACCGCAAAAAGATCAGCGGCATTAATGCGCAGCTGCAGGATTCGCTGGCGGGTATGCGCGTGGTCAAGAGCTTTGCCAACGAGGAGACCGAACGCTCTAAGTTTCGCGCCTCGAACGACCGCTATCTTTCGTCCAAGGAGAACATGTATCACGCCATGGGCGTCTACACTGCGATGTACGGCCTGCTCTCGGGCGTGTTGTACGTGATCGTGGTGCTGCTGGGTGGTTGGCTAGTGGCGCAAGGCCAACTGCAGGCGGTCGATATGGCGACCTTCGCGCTCTACATTTCACTGTTCTGCACGCCGCTCGAGACGCTCGTCAATTCGGCCGAAACGTATCAGAAGGCCATCGCCGGCTTTAAGCGTATGGACGAGGTGCTTTCGACCGCCCCGGATATCCAGGATAAGCCGGATGCCGCGGACCTGCAGGTGACGGCTGGCGCGGTTGAATATCGCGACGTGTGCTTTAGCTACGAGGATGTTGAGCTGGGCGAGGGCGGCTCCGACGGACGCCCTGTTATCGACCACATGAATCTGTCCATCAAGCCCGGACAGACCATTGCCCTGGTTGGCCCCTCGGGCGGTGGCAAGTCCACAACGTGTTCGCTGCTGCCGCGCTTTTATGACGTGGCTGCTGGATCTGTCAGCATCGACGGCCAAGACGTGCGCGACGTGACGCAACAGAGTCTGCGCCGCGCCATTGGCCTGGTGCAGCAGGATGTCTATCTGTTTGACGGTACGATTGGCGAGAACATCGCTTACGGCAAGCCAGGCGCCACGGCAGAAGAGGTCGCCGAGGCCGCCCGCCGCGCCAATATCGATGCCTTCATTGAGTCGCTGCCGCAGGGCTACGACACGGTCGTGGGCGAGCGCGGCAGCCGTCTTTCGGGCGGCCAGAAGCAGCGCGTAGCCATTGCGCGCGTGTTTCTCAAGAACCCCAAGATCCTGATTCTGGACGAGGCGACGAGCGCCTTGGATAACGAGAGTGAGGAGGCGGTGCAGGAGTCGCTCGAGCGCCTGGCGCGCGGTCGCACCACGATCATCATCGCTCACCGCCTCTCGACCATCAAACATGCCGACGAGATTGCGACCGTTGAGCATGGTCGCGTTGTGGAGCGTGGCACGCACGAGGAGCTTCTCGCCCGTGGCGGCACCTATGCCCGTTACTATCGAATGCAGTTCGAAGGTGCGCGTGCGCACGAGCTCGACTGATTGATATGACAGGAAGTTTATGGCTGACAAGAACCCTTTGACTCCGGAAGAAGTGACGGAGTTATTCTCCGAAATCGATGCATCCGGCGTCTTGGATCCCACGCTCGCCAAAAAGCGCACCGAGCGCATGCGTGAGAAGGAGGCTGCGGCCAAGCGCGGTGACAAAGCGGCGCTAGCGCAGCTGCGCAGCGAGGACCGCGCGAGCCAGGCAAAACATATCGACCCGCTGTCCGAGGACGACCCTTCGGGTTCGCAGGTGAGCCATACCATTACGAAGACCGCGATGGCCGTGGTCATCGGTATTTTGGTGCTGATCGTGGGCATGCAGATTGGCTACGGCGTGATGCGTCGTCTGAACACCGCCAACCTGTCCGAGAGCGTTTCGGTCGATACCGTTTCGACCGCGCTCAAGGGTGGACTTGAATGGGGCAACGGCTTTACGCAGTTCCCGCTCGACTTCACCGTCGATGAAGCCGATGAACGCACGGGCACGGTCGAGGTGACGGTGTTGGACACATCGTCTGCCAACGAGCTCGAGCTGCTGTCCAACGGGCAGATTCAGGCCGCGGCGCTTGCGACCAACGCGTTGCTCAACGATAAGATCGACCGCGTGGTGTATAACGTTCACGCCTATATCGACGAGGATAGCAACATTCAGCACGATTCCTTCTTTGGCATGTTCCCCGCGCGCGGCCACCAGAGCGCCATTTTGACGTTCGTGTGGACCAAGAGCTCATCCAATGCCACGAGTATCGACTGGAAGATGCGCATCGTGAGTATGGATGACACCATCGCCGAGCGCATTCAGAAGCAGGTGAACTCGGTGTCGTCGTTGATTGAGGACCCGGTGGTGAGCCAGACCAAGATTGACGAGGAAAAAGCCGAGCGCGATCTGGAGCATCGTCTGCATGGCCGCGAGATTTTCCGTGGCGGCAAGCCCGATCGCACACCGTCCGAACTGCTGGAGCAGGACAAGAAAAAATAAGACGCCATCATCCCGCGTGAGCCACAAGCCCCGCGGGATGATTTTTCTGGGACGGGGATTAAAAAACATTATGCATAGAAAGTCATAATTATCATTTCGTAAACATTTCGATGAAATTAACGCCATGAGGCATGCTTGCGGTTACAATACCGCGAGGCCTAACTACACACCTTTAAGCCGGTCCTGTGAGACCGGGAAGGAGAATTATGGCGAACAACCATACCGCGGGCGCTGCCGCCCGCACCTTCGCGCCCAGCGAGCTTTGCCAGCGCATGCTGGCCAAAACCAGCAAGGGCACCTGCGGTCCCTGCATCCTGTACCTTGAGGATGGGACCATTTTTTATGGCCGTGCATGCGGTGCCGAGGGTACCGCGACCGGCGAGGTCTGCTTCAACACCTCGCTTGAGGGCTACTTTGAGGTCATGACCGACCCGAGCTATGCCGGCCAAATCGTAACCATGACCTATCCGCAGATCGGTAACTACGGCATCGACGAGACCGACGTCCAGTCGGCCTTCCCCGGTGATACCGCCCGCCCCGCGAGCGCTCCGGCTATGCGCGGCATGATCGTCCGCGACATGTGCGCCACGCCTTCCAACTGGCGCTCGGCCGTCAGCGTGCCGGAGTACCTGCGTGCCCACGGCATCGTCGCTATCGAGGGCGTCGACACCCGCGCTCTTGTGCGCCACCTGCGCGACAACGGCTCCAAGATGGGCATTATCTCGACGGAAATCTTTGACGTCGTCGAGCTTGCCGAGCGTCTGGCCGCAGCGCCGACGCTGGTGGGCGAGAACCTGGTCAAGACCGTGAGCTGCCCTGAGCCCCACGAGTTTGCAGCTGCCGACCTGCCCGCTACGCATGACTTTGCGCTTGCCCCTGCCGCCCCCGCCCGCCACAACGTGGTCGCCTACGACTGCGGCGTCAAGCGCGGCATTCTGGAGGGCCTCGTCCGCGCCGGCTGCGACCTTACTGTCGTGCCGTGGGATACGCCCGCGAGTGAGGTGCTCGACATGAATCCCGACGGCGTCTTTTTATCCAACGGCCCCGGCGACCCCGATGCCGTGGTGGAGACCTACGAGCAGGTGCAGCAACTGATCGGCAAGGTGCCGGTCTTTGGCATTTGCCTTGGTCACCAGATGATCAGCTTGGCGTGCGGCGCCCAAATGGAAAAGCTTAAATTCGGTCACCGTGGCGGTAACCAGCCGGTTATGAACCTGGTGAGCCGTCGCGTGGAGATTACCGCGCAAAACCACGGCTTTGGCCTGCTGTTCCCCAGTCTGGGCAAACTGATCCCGGAGCTTTCTGGCGGCGAGACCGAGCATGCGGCCGACGGCGACCTGCGCGCCTGGGTGCGTCGCGGCATCGCGCCGGTCGTGATGAACGAGCGCTTCGGCCGCATTCGCCTGACGCACGTGAACCTCAACGATGGCACCGCCGAGGGCATCCAGCTGCTCGACGCCCCGTGCTTCTCGGTCCAGTACCACCCCGAGGCCTCACCCGGCCCCACCGATGCCCACTATCTCTTTACCGCCTTTACGCGACTCATGGACGGCGAGGAGAACTACCTGGACATCGACACCGCGAAGGACCGCCTTGCCGGCTGGAATTTTGCCGAGACCGCCGCGACCGAGACCGAGGAGAACTAACATGCCGAAACGTACTGACATCAAGCGCATCCTCGTCATTGGTTCGGGCCCCATCGTTATTGGCCAGGCCTGTGAGTTCGACTACTCCGGCGCCCAGGCCTGCAAGGTGCTCAAGGAGGATGGCTTTGAGGTCATCCTGGTCAACTCCAACCCGGCGACCATCATGACCGACCCGGGCTTGGCCGACCGCACCTATGTCGAGCCCATCACCGCCGAGTTTATCGAGCGCGTAATCAAGAAAGAGCGCCCGGACGCGCTGCTGCCCACGCTGGGCGGCCAGACCGGTCTGAACGCCGCCGTCGAGCTGGCAAAAGACGGCACGCTCGACAAGTACGGCGTCGAGATGATCGGCTGCGACCTGGCCGCTATCGAGCGCGGCGAGGACCGCAAGCTCTTTAACGAGGCCATGGCCGAGATTGGCCTGGAGGTCGCGCACTCGGGCTATGCCTACAGCGTGGCTGATGCCGAGGCCATCGCCGAGCGCGTGGGCTATCCCTGCGTGTTGCGTCCGAGCTTTACCCTCGGCGGTGCCGGCGGCGGCATCGCGCATACCCACGAGGAGCTCGTCTCCATCGTGAGCCAGGGCCTGGAGCTCTCGCCCGCCCACGAGGTGCTGGTCGAGGAGTCCATCGAGGGCTGGAAAGAGTATGAGATGGAGGTCATGCGCGACCACGCCGGTAACGGCATCATCGTGTGCTCCATCGAGAATCTCGACCCCATGGGCGTGCATACCGGCGACTCCATCACCGTGGCGCCGGCGCAGACGCTCTCCGATCTTGAGTATCAGCGCATGCGCGCGGCCTCGCTCGCCATTCTGGAGAAGATTGGCGTCGAGACCGGTGGCTCCAACGTGCAATTTGCCGTGAACCCCAACACCGGTCGTTTAATCGTCATCGAGATGAACCCGCGCGTGAGCCGTTCGTCCGCGCTGGCCTCCAAGGCCACGGGTTTCCCCATCGCTAAGGCCGCCGCGCGCCTGGCTGTGGGCTATACGCTCGACGAGATTGTCAACGACATCACCAAGGCCACGCCCGCCTGCTTTGAGCCCACGATTGACTACTGCGTCGTTAAGGTGCCGCGCTTTGCCTTCGAGAAGTTCAAGGGTACCGACCCCACGCTCACCACGCGCATGAAGGCCGTGGGCGAGATCATGGCGATCGGCCGCACCTTTGAGGAGGCCTTCGGCAAGGCCATGCGTTCGCTGGAGGACGGTCACCAGGGTATCTGCGCCGGTGGCAAGGAGGGCGCCGACAAACTGAGCGACGATGAGCTCACTCAGGCCGTGTCAACCCCGACTGAGCACCGCATTTTCTTTGTGGTCGAAGCCCTGCGCCGCGGCTGGGATGTCGCGCGTATCCATGCCATCTGCGGCATCGACCCGTGGTACCTCAACCGCATCAACGATATGGTGCAGGTCCAGGAGAGCATCCGCGGCCTGCGTGTGGAGGACATTGACGCCGATGCGATGCGTCTGCTCAAGCAGTATGGCACGAGCGACGCCGAGATTGCCGCGCTGACCGGCTCGGACGAGCGCTTTGTGCGCGCCTACCGCAAGGGCCTGGGCGTGGTTCCCAGTATGAAGACGGTCGACACCTGCGCTGCGGAGTTCTCGAGCGCCACGGAGTACCACTACAAGACCTACGAGAACATCTACCGCACGAGCCCGGATGCCAAGAAGTGTGTGGCTCCCGACGAGACCACGCCGGCGGACAAACCCAAGGCGATGATCCTGGGCGCCGGCCCCAACCGTATTGGCCAGGGTATCGAGTTCGATTACTGCTGCGTGCACGCGAGCTACGCGCTGGCCGCCCGCGGCTTCGAGACCATCATGGTCAACTGCAACCCCGAGACCGTCTCGACTGACTACGACACCTCGGACCGCTTGTACTTTGAGCCGCTCACCTACGAGGACGTCATGGATGTCATCGATGTTGAGCGACCCGACGGCGTCGTGGTGACGCTCGGCGGCCAGACCCCGCTTAAGCTGGCGCGCATGCTCGAGGAGAGCGGCGTGAACATTATGGGCACCAAGCCCGATGCCATCGACTTTGCCGAGGACCGCGAGCGCTTCGCCGCTCTGCTCGACAAGCTGGGCATCATGTACCCGCCGGCGGGCCAGGCCACCTCGTTTGAGGAGGCCGAGGCCGTGGCCGCGCACATCGGCTACCCGCTGCTGGTGCGTCCGAGCTACGTGCTGGGCGGCCGCGGCATGATGATCGCCTACGATGCCGAGCATCTGCGCGATTACATGGCCGAGGCTGCGCGCATTAGCCCCGACTACCCGGTGTACCTGGACCGCTTCCTGGAGGGCGCGATCGAGTCCGACGTCGACGCCCTGTGCGATGGTGAAGAGGTCTACATCGGCGGTATCCTGGAGCATATCGAGGAGGCCGGCATTCACTCTGGCGACTCCGCGACCTGCATCCCGCCGTTTAGCTTTAGCGAGAGCCTGCAGGCGAAGCTCCGCGAGACCACGCGCCGCATCGCGATAGCGCTGGGAGTCCGCGGCCTGGTCAACGTGCAGTACGCCATCAAGGGCGAGACCGTCTACGTGATCGAGGCAAACCCGCGTGCCAGCCGTACCGTGCCGTTTATCTCCAAGGCCACCGGTGTGCCGCTGGCCAAGTGCGCGGCACGTATCATGGCGGGCGATTCCATCGCCAGCCTGGGCCTGCCGAGCGATGAGCGCCAGCTGGACTGGTTCTGCATGAAGGAAGCCGTAATGCCCTGGGGTCGTTTCCCGGGTGCCGACGTTATCCTGGGGCCCGAGATGAAGTCGACGGGCGAGGTCATGGGCATCGCTAAGAGCTATCCCGAGGCATACGCCAAGACGCAGCTGGCGATCGACTACAAGCTGCCCGATCCGAGCTGCGGTAAGGTGTTCATCAGCGTGTGCGACCGCGACAAGCGCCATATCCTTTCGGTCGCGCGTATCCTGCGCTACCTGGGCTTTGACATCTGCTCTACCGAGGGTACGGCGCGCGTCCTGCGCGGCGGCAACGTGACGTGCGAAGTCGTGGAGAAGATCAGCGGCCCGCACGACGGCGAGCGTCCCAACATCGGCGACCTCATCGCCGATGGCAAGATTGCGGTAATCATCAACACGCCGTACGGCCCGGGCTCGCGTGGCGATGGCTACCTGCTACGTACCGAGGCCGTGCGTCGCGGTGTGACCTGCGTGACGGCGATGTCTGCCGCCAACACCTACGTGAGTGCCATCGAGGCCGTGCGCGAGGACCAGCAGGGTCACGGCAGCGCCAACGACATGGGCATGGACGTCATCGCTCTGCAGGACCTGCCGCAGTACACGGTGTAGGGTGACCTGTCCGGCCGGGGCGGGGGCCGAGTTTCCCCCTTCGCTCCGGCTGCAAGCAGAGTCGCTCAGTGGGAAACTCGGCTCCCCCGCCCCGGCCTGCGGTGACTTGGTTGTGCCGTGTGCTGCAGAAGGGGCTTTGTGCGTCCGGTGGCAATCAGGGTTCCGGCAACGGTGGGCAGACATCCGGCGGTTCGAACGATGGCGCCCAGGCGGGAAAGCCCGCTGGTGACAAGGCTCAGGGTGGCAAGTCCGCTAACTCACTTGCGAGCACCGGTGATCAAACGGTGGCGACCGTCGCCGCGATCGGCGGCCTGGGTGCCGCGATCGCCGCAATCGGAGTCTTCCTTGCTCGTTTCCGCCGCAAGGAAGACTAGCGCGAGCGATTGACAATCGCACACGTTTCCCAAGAGGGCCGCGGTAACCGTCGCGGCCCTCACTTTACCGGAGCGGTCTGAGGACTCGCGTCTTTCGCTTCGGACTGCTGCGCAGGGTCAATCAGGCGGAGATCTCACCCGTGTCGGGTTTGCGATAGCTTGGCGAATATAATTACGCGAAATCTAGGATTTCTCAAAAACGCGAAGTAGATGATATATTGTACTTCGCGTTTTTCAGTTAATCTTAATTTTGCGAAGTGGATTGCCATGAGACTTATTAATCGACCGTTCTATATGGATAAGCTCTCCAAGGTGGCGGGTTCGCCAGACATCAAGGTGATTACCGGAATCAGGCGATGCGGAAAATCGAAATTGCTTGAGGCGTTTGCCAGCCAACTTCGTTCAAACGACCCCTCGGCCAACGTCATACACGTCAACTTCAATCTACTTGAGTTCGAGCCGTTGGCGGAATACCATGCGCTGCATACATATGTGGAAAAGCATTATATCGAGGGTTGCCGGAATATCGTCATGATCGACGAGGTCCAGATGTGTGAAGGGTTCGAGCGGGCTATCAACAGTCTTCATGCGTCAGAGAAATATGACATTTACATCACGGGGTCGAATGCCTTTCTTCTCTCAAGCGACCTCTCGACGTTGTTCACGGGAAGAACGGTGGAGATCGAGGTCTTTCCGTTTTCACTTGCGGAGTTCTCGGCGTATCACGAGATCACTTCTCCAGCCGAGGCCCTTGCTCGCTATGTCCGCGAGGGAGGAATGCCGGGTTCCTATATCTACCAGGACGAAAGGATGCGTTTCTCATACATCTCGGATGTGCTTGAAACTCTTATCCTGCGCGACATCAGACAAAAATATCGTATACGTAATGCGGAGCAGCTTAAACGTTCCTGCGAGTTCCTGATGGATAACGTCGGAAACATCTCTTCTCTCAAGGGGATGGCGGCTGAGCTGTCACGAGCGAACCTTAAGATAAGCGACAAGACGCTGGCTGTGTATATCGACTACCTGTGTGATGCGTTTGCGTTCTACCGGTTTCGTCGCTTTGACGTCTCAGGAAAGAAATACCTGTCGACGGGAGATAAATACTACCTGGCCGACCACTCGTTTCGCTACGCCGCGCTTGGTACGAAAAAGCTCGATTTTGGCCATGTTTACGAGAATATGGTGGCAATCGAGCTTATGCGCCGCGGATGGGAAGTCTACGTGGGCGTTCTCTACCAAAAGGAAGTAGACTTTGTCGCCATCAGGCGTGACCGCCGTGTCTATATCCAGGTGAGTGACGACATTTCCCAAGAAGCGACGCTTGAGCGTGAGCTTGATCCGCTGCGACGGATTCGAGACGCCTATCCCAAGTGCGTCATCGCCCGAACAGGGCACGAAACGACTGATTGGGATGGCATCAAGGTCGTCGACCTGGCACGATGGCTTATGGGTGAATCAGGCGAGCTGGCCGTCTAGCACGCGATGACGCGGGCTGGAACGAACGAGCGAGGATTCCGTCCCGCGAGGAGGCCAATACGGCCCTCTTCGAGGGACGGAATCCTCGCTCGATCTCTTGGCGGGACATTTTGCTCGGTCGATGATCAACGGTTGGTGGAAAGCGATGCCTCGTCCGTGCCACTATTCCGTGATTGCTGGTATTTTCTGCATGCTAAAATGAATGCATAAAAGACTTTATATTTGGAGGTCTCGATGCCTGCTTTAAAGATGCTCGACAATCTTGTTCCCATCAGCGATTTCAGTCACGGTAAGGGTCCCGCTGCGTTTTCGAGAGTGAGCAACGACAACCCGGTTGTAGTTTTGAAACACAACAAGCCGGCGTTCGTTATCGTGACGCCCGATGAATACCGAGAGGCTAAGCAGGCGGAGGAGGACCTCGCCTTGTTGACGTTGGCCCTTAAGAGGACGGCTGCGACAAGCGATGATGAACTCGTTTCCCTATCTGATGTTATGGCAGAGTTGGGTGTGGGCCAGGACGAACTCGATCAGATGGATGAGGTCGAGTTTGAATGAGCGGGTACGAAGTCGCTTTCTACCCGGATACTCTCAAGGATCTCAAGCGTCTCGATGGTTCCCAGCGAAAACACGTGTTTAAGGCTATAGAAAGAATCAGAACGAACCCATTGCCGCAGAACGAAGGCGGATTCGGCAAGCCTCTTGGAAACAAGGCAGGCACGGATTTGACGGGCTTCATGAAAATCAAGCTCAGGGGAAGTGGCATTCGGATTGTGTACCGCCTCATTAAAATCAAAGGAAAAATGGCCATCGTAGTGGTAGGCGCTCGTGAAGACATGGAAGCGTACCGAACCGCCCAAAGGCGTGCGATTGATTTCGAGAAGTGGGCGGAAGAGGCTCTCTAACTTCATGGGCGAAAACAGGAATGCAGCGATGTGCTTCAGGTGTGCGAGTTTTGAAAGGCTCTGGTGATTCGGAGGTCCGCCAGAGCCTTTTTCTATCTGTGGACATTCCTCTTGGACAGTTAGTTCAGATACGTATTTTTCAGAGGACGTGTGGAGGCCAATTTGGGCACAATTGAGCTATTTTTGATAGTCTGGACCGACAAGGCCGCGCGGGCAATAGCGAGAAAGACCTATTATTAGATCTAAAGCGACTTAAAACCAGTTTGTTAGCGCCAATTAGCACCGCCAAAATATACGTATCTGAACTAACTGTCCACCACCCTCCAACAACCTCCTATTTCAAATCAAATCAGCCACCGTGCGTCATGGATATTCCCGGTGGGTCGCGGGGTGGCGGCTACGACTTTCCCTCAGGATAATTCGCGAAGCCCGTTTTCCGAGGAAAGGTATTGGTTATGTAATACCAGTTAAACAGTAAAACTATGCTTAAGTGGTATCTGGCTGGAGAACCAATTGGTATGGTTGATTAGACCCACTTCGCCATCTACGTTCATTTTTATACCGCTGGGAGAATTCCAAACTTAATTTGCGCAACTGCTCACGTATGCTGGTTCAACCTTATAGGTGGCTATCTGGTTACTACCAGTTGACCCCTTGGTAACGGGTGGGCCAATTGTACGGAATGTACCGAACACCCCCCCCGTTTGATGCGTTCGCCCATGCTGCGGGGCGCGCGTCCGCGACACTTCCGCATGTCGGAGGGAAGGAGTCCAGGTGCGTAGGAATTCCATTTTTACGAAACGATGGGTGAAGGGAAGCGCAGTCCTCGTTGCCACGGCAGCGACGCTCGTGTTCGCCAGTCCCCAGCAGGCGGTTGCCACGCCACTCAAGGGCGTCGAATCGGCGACCGTGTCTCAGTCTGCCTCGAACGTCGTTGACATCGATTTCGCCGGCGGCATCAAGGGCCGCATTACGTTCCTCGAGGACGGTATTTTCCGTTACAACGTTGATCCCAAGGGTGAGTTTTCCGAGTACGCAACGCCGCGCAGTAAGTCCCACACGGCTAAGATCCAGGCCCAGCCCGATGCCTCGGACACCTACAGCAAGCCGAGTGCGACGGTTGCCGACAAGGGCAACACTATCGAGATCAGCGGTGGAAAGGCGACCGTGATCCTGGACAAGGCGACTGGCAAGATGAGCATCAAGTCGGGCGACCGTGTCGTGGTCTCCGAGTCCGCGTCCCTCGACCTTGATAAGAAGGGCACCGTACAGACGCTCGCCAAGGAGAAGTCCGAGAACTTCTTTGGCGGCGGTACTCAGAACGGCCGCTTCCTGCACACCAACCAGACTATCGCCATCTCCAACACCAACAACTGGACCGATGGCGGCGTTGCTTCGCCCAACCCGTTCTACTGGACGAGTGACGGTTACGGCGTGCTCCGAAACACGTTTGCAGAGGGTTCCTACGACTTCGGTTCCACGGACGCATCAACAGTCACGACTTCGCACAGCGAGAATGAGTTCGACGCCTACTACTTCGTGGCGACCAATGAGGGCGCCTCGAACGTGGCGACCGAGATGCTGCAGGACTACTACAAGGTGACCGGTAATCCGGTACTGCTGCCCGAGTACGGTTTCTACCTGGGTCATCTGAATGCCTATAACCGTGATGGCTGGTCAACGACCTCGGGTCAGAAGAAGTGGGAGACCAAGGGCAGCAAGTCCTCGAGCAAGGAGGGCGACGTTAAGTACGAGTCTGGCATGGCGACGGGCTACAAGCTCGACGGCACGCTTGCGGCCGAGACGCTCAACGGTGAGGGCCCCACGGTCGATACCGAGAACATGAAGGCGACCGATTTCGACCGCCAATTCTCCGCCCAGCGGGTTATCGATGACTACGAGGACAACGACATGCCGCTCGGCTGGTTCCTGCCGAACGACGGATACGGTGCCGGCTATGGCCAGAACGGTTATTACAAGACCGGCGGCGTCAACTCCGACGGAACGAGTTCAGCCGAGCGCCTCAACGCCGTGCGTGCCAACGTCGACAACCTTAAGAAGTTTACCGAGTATGCTAACTCCAAGGGTGTGAGCACGGGTCTGTGGACCCAGTCTAACCTGGAGCCTGACAGCAACTCCGAGACCCCGTGGCATTTGCTTCGCGATTTCGACGCCGAGGTCAAGACGGGCGGCATTACCACCCTCAAGACCGACGTCGCTTGGGTGGGCTCTGGCTACTCCTTTGGCCTCAACGGCATCAAGACGGCCTACGATACGGTGACGACCGGCGCCAACAAGCGCCCCAACATCATCACGCTTGACGGTTGGGCCGGCACGCAGCGCTTTGGCGGCATCTGGACCGGCGATCAGTACGGCGGCAACTGGGAGTACATCCGCTTCCACATCCCCACGTATATCGGTCAGAGCCTCTCGGGCAACCCCAACATCGGCTCCGATATGGACGGCATCTTTGGTGGCAGCCCCATCATCTCCGCGCGCGACTACCAGTGGAAGACGTTCACGCCCTCTATGCTCGACATGGACGGCTGGGGCACCTACCGCAAGTCGCCCATGACGCACGGCGATCCCTACACGGGCATTTCGCGCTTTTACCTCAAGCTCAAGGCGCAACTCATGCCCTATATCTACACGAGCGCGGCCTCGGCGGCCAACATCGACACGGGCAACGGCGATACCGGCCTGCCCATGATCCGCGCCATGCTGCTCTCCGACAACTCCGAGTACGCCGCAAGCACCTCGACGCAGTATCAGTACATGTTCGGTGAGAACTTCCTGGTGGCACCGGTGTATCAGGATACCCAGGCAGATGAGAACGGCAACGACGTTCGCAATGGTATCTACCTTCCCAACTACGGCACCGACGAGAATCCCACCATCTGGATTGACTACTTCTCGGGTAAGCAGTACCGCGGCGGCCAGGTCCTCAACAACTACGATGCTCCGCTTTGGAAGTTGCCGCTCTTTGTAAAGGCCAACGCCATCGTGCCGATGTATGCCGAGAACAACAACCCCGAGGCCGTGACCGAGACTAACACCAAGGGCACCGATCGCAGCCAGCGTATCGTCGAGTTCTTCGCCACCGAGGGTGACGGCACCTTTACGCAGTACGAGGACGACGGCTCCTCCATCCAGAACAACACGACCGAGGACGATGCCTACGGCACGATCGACAACATCTCCTACGGCGAGCACGTGAGCACCGTCTACAGCTCCAAGGCCACGGGCGGCACCGCCACCTTTACCGCCGAGGCTTCGCAGGGTGGCTACAACGGCTACGACTCCAACCGCACCACGACCTTCGTGGCCAACGTGTCCGCCAAGCCTGCGAGCGTCATCGCCAAGAATGGCGGCACTGCGCTCAACGTGACCGAGGTCGACTCACAGGAGGCTTTCGACGCCGCGACCCCCGAGGCTGGCCAAGCGGTCTACTTCTACAACGAAAGCCCCAACCTCAACCACTACGGCAGCGATGCGGACAGCACCGAGGCCGAGAAGGGCGAGAGCTTCAACGACACTAAGATCACCACGAACCCCAAGGTCTACGTCAAGTTTGCGAAGACCGATGTCGCTGCAGCGGAGCAGACGCTCGAGCTGGGCGGTTTCGTGAACGCCGACGCCACGCTCGCGGCCGACCGCCTCAACGAGAACCTCTCCGCACCCGCGAACCTTGCTGCCCCCGAGGACGCCACGACCCCCACGAGCATTAAGCTCACCTGGGGAAAGGTCGATGGTGCTACCTCCTACGACCTTAAGGTCGATGGCACCGTGTTCGCCGTGGGCGATGCAGCGGAATTCACGCATACCGATCTTGCCTACAATAGCAAGCACACCTACCAGATCCGTTCGCGCAACGCCGAGGGCTACTCCCGTTGGAGCGATGTGCTCGCGGCGAACTCCGCACTCGACCCATGGCGGAACGTGCCCGAGGCCGAGAAGATCACCTGGGAGGGCTCGATCTACGGCAGCCATAAGGCCGATCTCGCCTTCGACCATGAGTTCCAGACGAGCGACGGCGGCTTCCACTCCGGCGGCAACGACCTGGGCAAGGCGCTCACCGTCGACTACGGCCGCGCCTACAAGCTCGACAAGCTCGAGTACTATCCGCGTACCGACGCCGGCAACGGCACTGTGACCAAGATGCGCATCGAGACGAGTCTCGACGGTGTCCATTGGACGAGCCAGGAGGTCGATTGGGAGCGCTCCGCCGCCTGCAAAACGGTGACGTTCGACGGCGCCGTGGCCGCACGCTACGTGCGTATGACGCCGCTCGCTTCGGTTGGTAACTTCTTCTCCGCGTCCGAGATCGCCATCTACAAGGCCGATGGTACGGACGGCTTTGCTGTGGGTTCCAACCTCAACAAGGCAACGATCTCCGATGGCGACTATTCCAACATGAAGAATTATCTGGGTCTCGAGAACCGCGAGCCCGATACCTCGACGTTCGACTCGCAGATTCGCGACCACTTTGCCGATCTCAACGGCAACGGGGTCTATGATGTCTACGACTACTCGTTTACCATGGCGGGGCTTGATGGCGGCACCAAACAGAAAGGCAAGGTCGCCGGCAAGCTCGCGGTGATTCCGAGCAAGACCGAGGTCGATGCCGGCGATGAGATCACCGTCGATGTCTATGCGGCCGACGCCAAGAACGTCAACGCCCTGGGCGCGCTCGTCAACTTTAAGAGTGACCAGTTTGAATTTGTGTCCGAGAGCATCTCGCAGGATGGTTCGACCGCCGGCATGGAGAACCTGTCGCGCGAGAAGGTCCAGTTCGCGGACGGCACACAGACCATCAACCTCGCCTTTGCCAACCGCGGTGACGGCAAGCTCTACAACGGCACTGGCGCGGTGGCGAGCTTCAAACTCAAGGCCAAGACGGCCGGCAAGGTTGAACTGCCCTCGACGTCTTGGCTCATCGGTCCGGCGTGCGATGCGCTCGAGTTTACGAGTGACGGTACCGTGACGATGCCGGACGTTCCGCAGCCCACGGTTGCCGAGTACGGTCAGGATGCCTTCAACATCACGATGACCAACGACGAGCTCACGACCGACGACGGTTCCAACGTCGAGAAGCTTATTCAGCAGAAGAGCTATAACGCGCTGTTCGATAACGATGAGGGCGACAACGGCTTTGAGTTCCTGTGGAACTGGAGCGGCAACTGGGACAGCGAGGGCAAGCTTCCGAGTTACGTGAAGCTTCCCGCCACGATGACATTTGCCTTTAAGACACCATCGAAGCTCGATGCCGTTGAGGTCATCAACCGCGACGGCGGTAACGGCACCGTGCAGAAGATCAAGGCCGTTGTGACGTTCGAGGATGGCTCGACCCAGGAGTTCGCGGGTGGGGAGTACGATTCCTTCCAGGCTCGCTACGCCTTTGGCCTCTCTGCCGAGAACAAGGGCAAGAAGGCGACTAAGGTCGAGATCACGCCGCTTGAGGCATCGGGTGACCAGATGCTCACACTGCGCGAGATCAACTTCAACTACACGCAGGGTGTCGAGGCCATCGAGGGTATCGAGCTGGGCAAGAACCAGACCGAGTTCTTTGAGGGCGACGTTACGCTCGTCGACGCTAAGGCCACGCCCGAGAGCGCCGGCTACCCCTATGTGACGGTCGAGAGCTCCGACTCCTCTGTGGTGAGCGTCTCCGCTGTTCAGGCCGGCGATAGCGTGAACTACTACTTGCGTGCCAACAAGGCCGGCAAGGCAACGATCACGGTGGCGTCAGTGCTCGACCCCTCCAAGACCGCATCCTATGAGGTCGAGGTCAAGGCTGGTGTCGACAGCTCTGCGCTCATGGCGGCGCTTTCCAAGGCCGCGGGCTACAGCGAGTCCGTCTACACCAAGGATTCTTATGCAGCTCTCACCGCTGCGGTCGAGGCGGCTCAGAAGCTTCTCGACGGCGGCCAGGGCAGCTATAGCAAGAAGGATGTCGCAGACGCTACGACCAAGATCGAAAAGGCAATCGACGGCCTCAAGATGCGCCCCGTTGATGAGAAGAAGCTCATCAACACGCCCGAGAACCGCGAGAACGTCAAGGTGACCGGCTTCTCGAGCGAGGCCGACTATGAGGGCAGCAACGCCGTCAACGCTCTTGACGGCGATGAGCAGACGCTCTGGCACAGCGACTATGCTTATAAGGCCGGTATGCCCCAGCACCTGACCGTCGACCTGGGCCGCGACTACGATCTCACCGACGTCACGTTCCTGCCGCGCCAGGACGGCGGCACGAACGGCGATATCTTTGAGGCCGAGGTGCTGGTCTCCGACACCGCCGACGGTTATGAGATGGGCACCGCCGCGTCGATGGGTACGTTTACCTTCGACAACGACGGCCGCGTGCTCACCGACCGTGGCGACTGGAGGCAGATGAGCTTTGGTGCCGCGCGCGGTCGCTACGTGACCGTCAAGGTGCTCCACGCCGGCGGTGGCAGCGTTGACGCCTACTGCAGCATGGCGGAACTCAAGTTCTACGGTGCGGCCGTTCCCGATCCGGTGGCGAAGGACGACCTCACTGCCGCGATTGAAAAGGTTGATGCCGAGGTTGCAGCCGGCGACCTTAAGGCCAGTGACTACACCGAGGCTTCCTGGACCGCGTTCCAGAACGCCTTGGCGAGCGCCCGCGCCATCCTGAGCGACGAGAACGCCACGCAGGACGAGGTCGACCAGGCACTCAAGGCGCTCGAGGATGCCCGTGACGCGCTCGAGAAGACCCCGGTGACCCCGGTCGAGAACCCGACCAAGAAGCAACTCAAGGCCCTGGTCAAGCAGGCGAAGGAGACTGACACCAAGGGAAAGACGGCCGAGTCTGTCAAGGCCCTGACGGATGCCATTACCTACGCCGAGGATGTCTTGGGTGATGAGAATGCTTCCGACGCCCAGCTCCAGGCGGCCTATGACCAGCTCAAACTGGCCATTGAGGGCCTTAAGGATGCCGACTCCGGCAACCAGGGCGGCTCGGGCAACACCGGCGGCTCGGGCAACCAGGGTTCCGGCAACGGCTCGAACGGCGGCGGCCAGGCGGGCAAGCCCGCAGGCGACAAGGCCCAGGGCGGCAAGAAGAACGGTTCGGCGATCCCCGTTACTGGCGATCAAACGGCGGCAACTGTCGCGACTGTCGGTGGCCTTGGAGCCATCATCGCTGCGATCGGTGCCTTCTTCCACCGTCGCAATAAGGCTGAGTAGTCCCAGCGACAACTAAGCAAACGTGCCCGCCGTCCCACCCAAGGACGGTGGGCACGCTTTTTTATTTCAGCTAACGTACGTCATGGCAATCCCCGGTAGGTCGAGGGGTGCTTTGCGGGCGGGCCAGGCTTTATCTGAACGACTTTGCGAAGCAACCGGAGTGAAGATAAAGCCTGCCCCGTCCGCAAAGCACCACGCAGACCGCAGGGACGGGAGCGGCTATACTACTCTCAGTAGTTAAGGGTCGCGGATTCGCTGCGTCACCGCTCTCAACAGGAGGTCTTTGTTTATGGCAGATCAGAAGCCGGTTGTCGGGATCATCATGGGCTCCAAGTCCGATCTGGGCGTTATGGAAGGTTGCACCGCCGAGCTCGAGGCGCTGGGTGTGCCCTATGAGCTCGTGATCGCGAGCGCGCACCGCACGCCGGCGAAGGTCCACGAGTGGGCCTCGACTGCTGCCGACCGCGGCATCAAGGTGATTATCGCCGCCGCCGGCAAGGCTGCTCACCTGGGCGGTGTCGTGGCTGCGTTTACCCCGCTGCCGGTTATCGGCGTGCCCATGAAGACGAGTGACTTGGGCGGCATGGACTCGCTGCTGTCGATGGTGCAGATGCCCTCCGGCGTCCCCGTGGCCTGCGTTGCCATCAACGGTGCCAAGAACGCCGCAATCTATGCCACGCAGATCCTGGGCGCCTGCGACCCCGAGTACCGCAAGGTTATCGAGAAGATGAAGCAGGAGATGGCCGACGCCTAGGCGCCCCGCCATCCTATTTGCAGCATAAGGAGAGCCATGTCCGACTATCAGGGAAAACGTTTTTCGGCTTCTCAGATTCCCGATCCGTCGAAGCCAGACGCTGCCCATGCGGCGCAGCAGGGCCGGACATCCTCTCCTCAGCAGCCGCGTGCGCCGCGCCCCGTGACGCCGGCGACGCATCGCCGACAGGATACACCTGCCGCGTATCGCCCCTCGTCATACAGCACGGCCAAGAAGCCGCCCCGGTCTTCGTCGCACGCCGCGCCGTCGGATTACGCCGAGCCGCCGCGCAAAAAGCGCCACTCCGTCATCCCCATCTTGCTCATCATCATCGGCATCGGTCTGATTGTTGCCGCCGCTGCCATCTTTATCAATGCACAGATTGGCTACAAGCAGGCGAGTGAGTCGTATCAAAAGATCGAAAAGCAATATGTGAGCGACAAAGACGCCAGTGGCGTGCCGATTATCGACTTCAATGCGCTCGCTCAGACAAATCCCGAGGTTGTGGGCTGGATTTACGCACCCGGCACCAACATCAACTACCCCGTGGTGCAGACCAACAACAACTCCAAGTACCTCAATACGCTGTTCGACGGCACCGCCAATGCGTCGGGTGCCATCTTCTTGGATAGCGACGATACCGCGCCGGGCATGGTGGATCAGCAGACCACGATTTACGGCCATCACATGAACGACGGGTCGATGTTCAACGTGATTTCGGACACGACCGATCAGGCGACGTTCGACAGCATGGAATACGTGTACTACATCACGCGCGACGCAACGTATAAGCTGCGCCCGCTGGCGACCAAGGTGGTCGAGGATACGTATGCCAAGGCGCGTACACCCAACTTTGAGGGCGATGATGGGCTGACGAATTATCTGTCCGAGATGCTCGATGGCGCCTCGGCCGCGGCGAGTGACGCGACAGATCGTGCTGCTTCGGCAACCAAGGTCGTAACGCTCGTGACCTGCCGTTCGCTGTCGCTGAGCAACACACGTGCCGTCATGGTGCTCACACCGGTCGAGGAGTAAATTAGCTACTGAATGCGGCAAGGGGAGAAACAATGCTTGAGAGTGGCAAATCGATGCCTTCTGTTGATGCTTGGCTGCGCGAGGCCAAGGCCGATGCTTCGGCGTCCGGGTGCGGCATGTACCTGACGCATAACGGTGTGGTGCGCGCGACGCCCAAGGCCGAGGTGCGCGGAGTCGAGACCGATGGCGTGGCGCCAGGCCACAGGGTGGGCGGCATGGTCTTTGACTACGACGCCGAAAAGGTACGGTCTGCTATCGAGGCCACGCGCGCGATGCCGGGTATCGGCTATGTGCGCGTGTGGCTGGCAAGCGGCGGGCTTGCCGTAGGTGACGACATCATGCTCGTGCTTATCGGCGGGGACATTCGCCCACACGTGGTCGATGCGCTGCAGGCGCTCGTTGGCACCATCAAGAACGAATGCGTGAGTGAGGTCGAGCGCGAGGCGTAGAGGCTTGCGTCGATAGAAGGATCGTTTATAAAAATGCCCACCGGTACGTGTGATACCGGCGGGCATTTTGCGTTTTGGGCGCGGTGAGCGCTACACGCGCGTCGCATCCTTGGGGCTCATGGTCATGCTCTGGAAGCGGTTTTCCATGTATTCGTTATCGAAGTGCTCTCCGTAGAACTGTGCGACGGGAATGTCCGGCTCCGTGCCGTTAACGCGCTGGTACCAGTAGTCGAGCGACTGCAGTGTCATGACGCCGTCGACCAGCATGATAACGGTAAAGATGACGGTGGCCGAGTAGCGGCTCTTCCAGGGGATCTTGTTGATAAGCTTAAGCAGCCTCGGCAGCAGCAGCTTGATCCAGATGAGGCCGCCCAGGCCCCACAGGCAGGCGAAGCCCGTGCAGGTGCGTCCGCCCGTGAGGACCACGAGCGGATCGGGCAAACCGAACAGCGTTATGTGCGAGTAGCTCCACGAGACCACGCCAAACGCGGTCTGCATAAACCAGCCCACGAACACCTCAAAGCTGGCGCCGAGTAGGGCGCTCACCAGGAAAATGATGATGGGGTTCTTTTTGTAGAAGCGGTTGAGCACCATGGTCATGAGTACGGCACCAAATCCGTAGATGGGGCTGAAGGGGCCAAACAGCATGCCGGCGCGGTCCTGGTAGACGCCGGGGTCGTCGACCGTCATGTGCCAGATGTCCTCGGCGATCAGGCCGAGCACGCAACAGACAAAGAATACCCAGAACAGGTTGAAGTAGTTGAGCTTGATGTAGCCTTCACCGGTCTCATCGCGGCCGAGCATGCCCTCGGCAGCGGCGTCGCGGTCGAGCATCTCCTGCAGGCGGCGCTGCAGTTCGCGCTCCTGGCGCAGCGTGGGGTCGACGGTTGTCGAAAGTGCAACGAGGATGCCGAGCTGGATCGCGGGGCGCAGCAGGAAGGGCCCGATGCCCTGGAGCATCACGTCGACCAAAAGCTCGACGACGGTGAATGCAATAAGGATGTAGGACAGGCGGGCGGCGTTGCGGCGCTGGTTTTTGATAAGGTCCAGGCCAAAGATGATCAGGATGACGGCGCTTGCCGCAGAGAGCATGATGCCTGCGACGATGAGCCCGACCGCGACGAGCGTGTTGTCGCCGAGCTTGGCGGCGGCGTTGCCGTTGATGAGCGCGGTGATGATCTGCCACATAAAGGTGGCGACCGACGGGAGCGTGCTCACACCGGACAGGATGCACAGGACGGCGTACACCTTAATGATGAGCGGGATCTTCTTGACCTCTGTGGCGCTGGGGACGCTGGGGTCGAGCTCGTTTCGATCCATACAGAACCTTTCTCGCTTTGTTACAGGTTATAAGGATACGCCGCCGACCTGCCAAAAGACAGGACGAACGTCCCAAATGCAACTTTGTAATTCCCAACGGTGGACGCGGCGGCCATCTGGGGCCGCGGGCGCTTGCACCGGACAGACCGATAAAATGTTTGGCCGCAAAACGGATTATTAGCTCGGTGGGCTTTTAAAAAGCGCTGCTCATGCGCTGGGGAGCGCGTAGCGCCGTGCGTATAATAAGGCGGGTAACGCCAAATAACGAGGCTCTGAGGGGATGCCATGTCTCAAGAAACCATCCGCGCGGCCGAGCGTGCCACGGGACAGGTGACGACCATGTCGACGTACGATCCGGACTCCGACCAGCTGCATGAGGAATGCGGTATTTTTGGTGTCTGGGCGCCCGATCGCGATGTGGCTCGACTGACGTACTTTGGTCTGCGTGCACTGCAGCACCGCGGCCAGGAATCGGCGGGAATCGCCGTGGGTGACGGCGGCACGGTTATGGTTCGCAAGGACCTGGGCCTGCTCGACCGCGTGTTCTCCAACGCCGACCTGTCGACGCTCTCCGGTCAGCTGGCTGTGGGTCATGTGCGCTACGGCACCGCCGGCGCCAAGAGCTGGGAAGCCTCTCAGCCGCACCTCTCTACCATCAATAGCGTCATTATCGCGCTCGCGCACAACGGCACCCTCGTCAACACCGACGAGCTGCGCCGCCAGCTGATCGAGCTGGGCGTGCCGTTCCTCTCCAACTCGGATTCCGAGGTCGCGACCAAGCTCATCGGCTACTTTACGCAGCGCACAGGCCATTTGCGCGAGGGCATTCGCAAGACGATGGAACTCGTGCGCGGTGGCTATGCCATGACGCTCATCAACGAGCAGGCGCTCTACGCATTCCGCGACCCGCACGGCATTCGCCCGCTCGTGCTGGGCAAGCTGGTGGACGAGGGCCTGGACCAGGCCGATGCCGCATCCGTTTCGCAACTGCCGTCGCAGGACGGCGCCGCGACGGTCGACGCCACCACCCATGTCACCCGCGCTGGTGGCTGGGTCGTTGCGTCCGAGACCTGCGCGCTCGACATTGTGGGTGCCGAGTACGTCCGCGACGTCCGTCCCGGCGAGATCTTGCGCATCAGCGCCGAGGGCTTGGTGTCCGAGCAAGGCGTGCCCGCTGCCGAAGAGCCCGCCAACTGTATCTTTGAGCAGGTCTACTTTGCCCGTCCCGATTCCATCATGAATGGCAAGAGCGTTTACGCCTGCCGCTATGACATGGGTCGCCAGCTGGCACACGAGGAGCCCGTCGAGGCCGACCTGGTCATTGGCGTGCCCGACTCCGGTCTGCCGCCCGCGGAGGGCTATTCGCACGAGAGCGGCATTCCCTTTGGCGAGGGCCTCATCAAGAACCGCTATGTGGGCCGTACGTTTATCGAACCTACGCAGGAGCTGCGCGCCATGGGCGTGCGTATGAAGCTCAACCCGCTGCGCGATAACATCGAGGGCAAGCGCCTGGTCGTCATCGATGACTCCATCGTGCGCGGCACCACCATGGTGCAGCTCGTCAAGATGCTGCGTAACGCCGGCGCCAAGGAGATCCACATCCGCATCAACTCGCCCGAGGTCATCTGGCCGTGCTTTTACGGCATCGATACCGACGTGCAGTCGCAGCTTATCAGCGCCAACAAGACAGTCGAAGAGATCCGCGAGTATATCGGCGCCGATTCGCTCGCCTTCCTTTCGGTCGAGGGCCTGCTGAAGGTCATGCCCAAGGGTGGCTATTGCGATGCGTGCTTTACCGGCCGCTATCCCGTGGCGATTCCCGACAGCTTTGGCCGCGACAAGTTTATGGAGGGCTTTAAGCCTCGCAACTTGGATAAGCCGCTGTACTTTGACGACGACGCCGTGGTCGAGAAATACGACGACCGCAGCTGGGAAGAGAAGCACGGCGAGGCCTAAAACCTGCCATGTAGGGACAGGTTTATTTTGGCAGGTTTTATCTGCTGTTTTGTTGATATGACGGCGCGCACCGCTGCGGTGTGCGCCGATATGAACGCAACTATGAGCACTGTTTGGCGTCTGTGTGTCAAACGGTAGTGGGAGAGGAAGGCTCAGATGAGCGACAGCAAGCATGTGACGTATGAGGATGCCGGCGTCGATACCGCCGAGGGCGGCCGCGCCGTCGACGCGATTAAGCAAATGGTGAAGGACACCAACCGCCCCGAGGTCATCGGCGGCATCGGCGGCTTTGGCGGCCTGTTCTCGGCCGCCGCGCTTAAGGATATGGAAGACCCGATCCTGATCAGCGGTACCGACGGCGTGGGCACCAAGCTCGTGCTCGCCCAGATCATGGATCGTCACGAGACAGTGGGCCAGGACCTGGTCGCCATGTGCGTCAACGACATTTTGGCTTCGGGCGCCGAGCCGCTGTTCTTCTTGGACTACGTTGCCATTGGCCACATCGAGGCCGAGCATATGGCAAAGATCATCAAGGGCGTTGCCGACGGCTGCAAGCTCGCGGGCTGCGCGCTCGTGGGCGGCGAGATGGCCGAGCACCCGGGCGTCATGGCTCCCGCCGACTACGACCTCGCCGGCTTTACCGTGGGCGTCGTCGACCGTCCCAAGATGCTCGATCCCGTCAACGTCCGCCCCGGCGACGTGATTCTGGGCCTTCCCTCCACCGGCGTGCACTCCAACGGCTACTCGCTCGTGCGTAAGGTCATCGGCGTTGACGGCATCAAGCCTGGTACGCCCGAGGCTGCCGCTAAGGCCGAGGAGCTGAGCCGTCCGCTCGAGGAGCTCGGCGGCGCATCACTGGCAGACGCTCTGCTGGCCCCCACGCGCATCTACGTCAAGCCGATTCTTGAGCTGCTCCGCGGCGGCGCTCCGGTGCACGCCATCGCCCATATCACCGGCGGCGGCATTACCGAGAATCTTAACCGTGCGCTGGCCGACGACGTCGACGCCGTGGTCACCCGCAATGGCGCCGAGATGGGCTGGGACGTTCCGCCCGTCATCACCTATGTTTCGCGCCAGGCCGAGCTTACGCCCAACGAGGCATGCAAGACCTTCAACATGGGCGTCGGCCTGTGCCTGATTGTCGCCCCCGAAGATGAGGCCGCGGTAACCGATGCCCTGGTCGCGCTGGGCGAGAAGCCGTTCCGCGTGGGCGAATGCGTCGAGGGCTCCGGTAAGGTCGTGTACTCCGATGAGCGCTAACGAGCAGATGGCTGCCGCCGAGGGCCTGGGTTTTGCGCCCTATACCCGTCCGACCGGCACCGATACCACCGAGCCGCTCAAGATCGGCGTGCTCATCAGTGGTTCGGGCACCAACCTACAGGCGCTCGTCGACCTGATCGCCGCCGGCAAGCTCAATGCTTCGATCGAGCTCGTGGTGTCGAGCCGTCCTTCGGCCAAGGGCCTGCAGCGTGCAGAGCGTGCGGGTATCCAGACGCTGACGCTCTCCAAGGATGTCTACGCCGACCCTATCGCCGCCGACGAGATTATTGCGCACGAGCTTCTCGAGCGCGGCTGCGAGTATGTGGTCATGGCTGGCTACATGCGCATGGTGCATACGCCGCTGCTGGCGG
This sequence comes from Collinsella sp., assembly GCA_036304725.1. Classification (GTDB taxonomy): domain Bacteria; phylum Actinomycetota; class Coriobacteriia; order Coriobacteriales; family Coriobacteriaceae; genus Collinsella. The sequence continues at coordinate 32,285 of JAXIYC010000006.1, forward strand.
CGTTCCCCAACCGCGTTGTCAATCTGCATCCGGCACTGCTGCCGAGCTTTACCGGTGCGCATGCGATCGACGATGCCTTTACGCGCGGCGTCAAGGTGACCGGTGTGACCGTGCATTTTGCCAACGAGATCTACGACAACGGTCCCATCATCGCCCAGCGCGCGCTGGCTGTTGAGGAAGGCTGGGACGTCGACACGCTCGAGGAGCACATCCATGCGATCGAGCACGTGCTGTATCCCGAGGTCGTGCAGATGCTCGCTGACGGCCGCGTCCACGTGCTGGAGAGCGGCAAGGTCGCAATTGACGCGCCTCGCGGCTAGCGGCGCACAGTACAATTTAGCCGAGTAGTCAGGGTGGTCATTGGCGCCAAGACGCGCGTGGCCACCTTTTGTTTTGGGTAGTCACCTGCGACGTTCTTTAACGACTAGTCATTCAAGAACGTCGCAGGTGGCTAGGTGAGAGAGGTGAGCGCATGGCGGATAACGAAGCGCTGTTTACGCCTGAGCTGGTGTTTTTTGATTGGGAGTGTGCGACGCCGGATGAGGTGTTCGCGCGGCTTGAGGGCGAGCTTGCACCACATGGCTACATTGCATCCGGTTGGCTCGATGCCGTCCGCACGCGCGAGGATGCCTATCCCACGGGTCTCGCTATGCCGGCGGCAAACATTGCCATTCCGCATACCGATCCGGGGTTTGTGGCCAAGCCCTATATCGCGGTGGTGAAGCCCGCCGCGCCCGTGACATTTAACGCTATGGCTGGCATGGGCGCTCCGGTGCCGGCGCAGATCGTCATCAATCTGGGCATCGCCGAGCCGGGCGGCCAGGTCGAGGCCCTGCAGGCACTCATGAACATCTTTATGGGCGCCGATGCCGCAGCCGACGTGCTCGGCCAGACCACGCCCCAGGGCATGGTCGACGCCATCCGCCGCCACTTCTAAGGTGGGGCTGAGTCGGCACTTGGGGACTGTCCCTAACTGCCGGCTGCCAGAGCTGTCCCCTTTGCACCAAAATGGTGCAGATTAATCTGTCCCCAATGCACCAAGCGTGCCGCGGGGGCTGCGTTGTGACACAATGGCGTTTGTTCGATTCGTTATGCGAAAGGCCAACTATGGCAAATAAGAAAAAGAACTCCGAGGCCGCGCCGACGCCCGAGCAGCAGGCCCGCGCTGCCTCCAGCTCTCGCAAGAAGCAGCGCAAGACGTACGTGTCTAAGACCGTCAAGATCGTTCTGGTGGTCATCGGCGTGCTGGCGATGCTGCTTTCCGTCTCGGCGATGGCGTGCTCCGGCCTTATGTCGCAGGCTGAGGACACCTCGAGCTACAAGCTGACCGGCGGTGTTGCTGCCACTATCAACGGCACCAACCTTACCGAGGACACCGTGACCAAGCAGATCATGAGCATGCGCACGTCCTACGGCTACACCAAGGATGAGGATTGGGCGCAGTATCTGGTTGACAACGACCTCACGCCCAAGAAGTACCGCAAGCAACTCATCGACTCCTACACGCAGCAGATTCTGCTTCAACAGGCACAGAAGGAGAACGGCGTGACGGTGTCGGACGAGGAGGTCGAGAAGGCTTGGAAGGACGCGTGCAAGAGCGCGGGCGGAGCCAAGGCCTTTAAGAAGACCCTCAAGACCTACGGCTATACCGAGGACACCTACAAGGACTCGCTCAAGGAGAGTCTGGCGCAACAGAAACTCAAGGATGCCGTCGCGCCCACGAGCAAGCCCAAGGACAGCGAGATTGTCGATTACATCAACGAAAATCTGTCCAGCTACAACGACGCCCGCCGCTCGTCGAACATCCTGATCAAGGTTGATTCCGACGCTTCCGACGAGGACAAGGCTGCCGCCAAGGCCAAGGCGCAGGAGTGCCTGGACAAGATCAACTCCGGTGAGCTGAGCTTTGAGGACGCCGTTGAGCAGTACTCCGAGGACACCGGTTCCAAGGAGAAGAAGGGCGATGTGGGCTGGGATAAGCTCACCACCTTTGTCGACAGCTACCAGACGGCGCTCGAGGGACTCAACAAGGGCGACGTGAGCGAAGTCGTCGAGTCGACCTATGGCTACCACATCATCAAGTGCACCGACTACTTCCATGTCGATAATCAGGTTGATGACATCAACCAGGTGCCCAAGGACATCAAAAAGTACGTCTCCAACGTGGTGAAGACGCAAGCGGCCAGCACCGCGTACAGCGAGTGGCTGGAGCAGTACAAGAAGGATGCCGACATCACCGTCAACCCCATGCCCAAAGACGTACCCTATAACGTGAGTCTGAAGGGTGTCACCAAGAGTTCGACCGACGATTCGTCGACGACTGAGTAATCATGGGGCGGTGCTCGCGCGAGTGCCGCCCACACTATTGAGGAGGATTTGCAGATGACCAACGAAGAGCTGCAGAAGGAAATGATTGCGGCCATGAAGGCCAAGGACAAGGTTCGCCTGTCCATCATTCGCCAGGTTAAGGCCGAGGTGAAGAATATCGAGGTCAATGAGCGCCGCGATGTGACCGAGGAAGACGTCAACAGCATGATCAAGCGTCTGATCAAGCAGACGAGCGAGACGCTGGAGATGTCCATCAAGGCCGGCACCGACCAGGAGCGTACCGACAACCTGACCGAGCAGGTCAAGATTCTGGAGAGCCTGCTGCCCGCGCAGGTTTCGGGCGAGGAGCTCGAGGCCCTGATCGAGCAGGTTATCGCCGAGCTGGGCGCCACGTCCAAGAAGCAGATGGGCCAGGTTATGGGCGCACTCGGCAAGGCCACCGGTGGCAACTTCGATAAGCCTGCGGCTGCCAAGATTGTTGGCGCAAAGCTTGCGTAATTTGTTACGCGGTTTTACCAAACCGCGTAACGGCTCGACGCTGCAAACCCGTACACACGGCAATCTGACGTTCAATTTCAAGGGCGCGACCATAAGGTCTGCGCCCTTTCATTTCACGTCACCTTGCTCGCGTGTACGGGTTTTCGCTGACTTATGCTCAACAAGGGCGGTTGGAGGAAGGGCGTCCCCCGCGGGCGCTCATTGGGGACAGACTTAAATGAGTGCCTAATGAGCGGGTACTCATTTAAGCCTGTCCCCAATGAGTGGGTTAAAGGTTGCGGGTTCTTTACGGGAATGTGGTGTGGGCTGCGGAAATGTGGTTCTTTCCGTACAATAGTTCAACTCGTGTAAACGCAGGGAAGGAATATTCATGGCAGACATGATCGAGATCAAGCATCTCAACAAGTACTTTGGCGACCTGCATGTGCTCAAAGATATCAACCTCACCGTCAAGCGCGGCGAGAAGCTCGTAATGATCGGGCCTTCCGGTTCGGGTAAGTCGACGCTCATCCGTTGCGTCGATTATCTGGAGGAGCCCACGTCGGGCGAGGTCGTCATCGACGGTACGCCGCTCACCAAAAAGAACCACCTGGAGATGGCTCGCAAGTACAGCTCCATGGTGTTTCAGCAGTTCAACCTGTATCCCAACATGACGGTGCTGGGCAACCTGACGCTCGCGCCCATCAAGCTGCAAAAGAAGAGCAAGGAGGAGGCGACCGAGATCGCCATCGCCGCGCTCAAGCGTGTTGGCATGGCGCATAAGGCCGGTGAGTATCCGCAGAATCTCTCGGGCGGCCAGCAGCAGCGCATCGCCATCGCCCGTGCTCTGTGCACCAAGCAGCCCATCATCCTGTTTGACGAGCCGACCTCGGCGCTCGACCCCGAGATGGTCCAGGAGGTTCTGGACGTTATGATCGAGCTTGCGCAGGAAGATATCACCATGATCTGCGTGACGCACGAGATGGGCTTTGCACGCCAGGTGGCCGACCGCGTCATCTTTATGGAGGACGGCCGCATTTTGGAGGAGGGCACGCCCGAGCACTTCTTCGATAACCCCGAGAACCCGCGCTGCCGCGAGTTCCTGTCCAAGATTCTGCACTAGGCGCGGTGATGGACATGACGGATATGACGAGGGCGGCCGTGTCGCGCCGTCACTTTTTGCAGCTGGCGGGCGCCGGCATGCTCGCGTTGACGGGGACCGCGCTTACCGGTTGTGGCAACTCCACCAGTGGCGAGGGCTCCGACAAGGGGTCCAAGCTTGCGGCCATTAAGTCGCGTGGCCATCTGAATGCCGGCGTTAAGAAGGATGTTCCCGGCTACGGCTATTACGACACCGCCAAGGGCCGCTTTGAGGGCATGGAAGTCGATTTGTGCTACCAGATCGCCGCTGCCGTCTTCGGCGTGAGCTACAAGGAGGCCCGCGCCCAGGAGCTTGTCGAGTTTACCGACGTAACGCCCAAGACGCGCGGCCCGCTGATCGATAACGGCCAACTTGACGTGGTCGCGGCGACCTACACCATCACCGACGAGCGCAAGAAGAGCTGGGATTTCTCGACGCCGTACCGCACCGACTACGTGGGACTCATGGTCAAGAAGCGTTCGGGCTTTACCTCGATTGAGGACCTGGACGGTAAGGTCATTGGCGTGAGCCAGGGTGCTACCACGCAGGGCCTGATCGAGCAGATGATCAAGGACAACGGCTTTAGCTGCAAGCCCGAGTTTAGGGCCTTTAGCGGCTATCCCATCATCAAGAGTTCGCTCGATGCCGGCAATATCGACGTCTTTGCCATGGACCGCTCCACGCTGGCCGGTTACATGAACGAGACCGTTGAGCTGTTGCAGCCCGAGGTCAAGTTTGGCGAGCAGGGCTACGGCGTGGCGACCAAGAAGGGTTGCGACCTTTCGGCCGTGGTCGATCAGGTGATATGCGATCGCCTGGCCGACGGCTGGCTCGACCAAGAGGTCAAGACCTGGGGTCTTGTATAGGCGCATCGTCCAAGGAAGGAATCAAATGCTCGAAGGATTGTTTGACGCCGACCGCTGGTCGACGACATTTCAAAACATGGGGCCCTTCTGGGAGGGCTTTGGCGTGACGCTGCAGGTGGTCGTTGCCGGTCTGCTGCTGTCGCTGGTGCTGGGCACGCTGCTGGGCGTGTTCTCTACCACTCGCTCGCGCGTGCTGCGCGCCATAAGCCGCGTGTACGTGGAGTTTTACCAGAACACCCCGTTGCCCGTGCAAGTGCTCTTTATGTACATGGCCGGTCCGCAGTTTTTGCAGGCCATAACCGGTGCCGACCAGCCGGTGCGCATCGCGCCGTTCGTGCTGGGCTTCTTGGGCGTGGGTCTGTATCACGCGGCCTACATTTCGGAGGTCATCCGCACCGGTATCGAGGCGGTTCCGCGCGGTCAGATGGAAGCGGCCCAGAGCCAGGGCTTCACCCGTGCGCAGGCGTACTGGTACATCGTGCTGCCCCAGACGTTCAAGATCATTCTGCCGCCGCTGTGTAACCAGGCGCTCAACCTGGTCAAGAACACGTCGGTGCTGGCGCTTGTCGCCGGCGGCGACCTTATGTACCGTTCCGACAACTTTGTGAGTCTGTACGGTTACCTGCAGGGATACATCGTCTGCTGCCTTATGTACTTCATCATCTGCTTTCCGCTTGCCATGCTGGTGCAGTGGCTCGAGCGCCGCTCCAAGGAGCGTCCGCGCGGCGTGAGCCTGGCCGAGCTGGGACTCGATAACGTAGAGGAGGCCTAGCGCATGGAAATCTTTAACGCGACCAACCTGCTCTACATTTGGGGCGGCTTTGTTAAGACGATCGAGATCTCGGCGCTGTCGATTTTTTTCTCGCTCATCTTTGGCACGGTGCTGGCGCTCGTTAAGAGCTATGCGCCCCGCCCGTTCCGTATTTTGGTGAGCGCCTATATCGAGCTGTTCCGTTGCACGCCAAACCTGCTGTGGATTCTGTTTATCTACTTTACGGTGCAGGGTTTGGACATTGTGATTTCGACCATCGCCTTTACGCTGTTTACCAGCGCTGTTATGGCCGAGATTGTGCGCGGTGGCCTCAACTCGATTCCGCGCGGCCAGTTTGAGGCAGCGCAGAGCCAGGGCTTCGGCTTCTTTGCCACCATGCGCTACATCATTCTGCCGCAGACGTTTAAGACGATCATTCCGGCGCTGTTTAGCCAGTGCACGACCGTCATTAAGGACAGCTCGTATCTTTCGGGCATTAACGTGGCCGAGCTCATGTACACGGCAAACGTCGTGATGGCCCACGCGATCGACCTGTCGCAGGTGCTTATGCTCTACGGCCTGGTGTTTGCGATGTACTTTGTGCTCAACTTTGGTATCTCGCTGCTGGTCCGAGCATATCAACGCCGTATTGTGGCAGCGTAGTCCTGCTTCCCCAAGCACGGCATCTTGCCCCTCAATCGTCGCTTGCGTACATTTAGTACGCGGCGCTCCTCTTTCGGGGCAATCTGCCGCACTTGGGAAACCAGGACGGTCGTAAGTGACAAAATGAGAATCAGGAATCGCCTATTTCTCATTTGTTAGAAAGGAATCGCGATGAGCGATCTGGAGAACAAAAAGAGCCCCGTGGTCATTACCATCGCGCGCGACTTTGGCGCCGAGGGCCACGAGATTGGTCGTATCCTCGCCGATGAGTTGGGGATTCCGCTGTACGATAACGAGCTGCTGGTGCGTGCGTCGCTGCGCGCGGGCGAGTCGCTCGACAAGATGGCCGCCTACGACGAGCGTCTGGCCGTGGAGAACATGGCGTTTCTGCCCGACCGCTACGATGCGCGTTCGTACTCGGACAAGTTGTTCCAAAAGATGAGCCAGGTGATTTTGGATCTGGGCGAGACCGAGAGCTGCATTATCGAAGGTCGTCTGTCCGATTATCTGCTGCGTAACAACCCCAACCACATTGCCGTATTGGTGACCGCTCCCTTTGAGGACCGCGTCGAGATTGTGCGCAAAAAGCGCGGCCTCAACAAAAAGAAGGGCGCCAAGCTGGTCAAGCAGCAGCAGAAGGCGCGCGAGGCGTTCTACAAGCGCTACAGCGCCGGAAAGTGGAAGATGACGAGCGGTAAAGACATCGTCGTCAACCGCGCCAAGCTGGGCCGCGAGGGTTGCAAAGACGTTATTGCCGCAGCCTACCGCTACAAGGTGGCGCAGCTCGAAGACTAACCGACCAAAACCATCACAAAGGTGCCTGTCCCCATCGTGGTGGTTTGGGCGGCCGGCATAGAAAAAGTCCCCGCCGGGCGTGTGCTCGACGGGGACTTTGCCGTTTGGTGGCTAGCTCTGTAGGTGATTACTCGCCCAGCAGGCTCTTGGTGATCGAAGCGGCGGCCTTCTTGCCGGCGCCCATCGCCAGAATGACCGTAGCGGCACCGGTGACGATGTCGCCGCCGGCCCAGATGCGGGGATCGGTGGTCTGGCCGGTCTCCTCGTCGGCGACGATGTAGCCCCACTTGTTGAGCTCCATCTTGCCACCGATCTTCTTTGCGAAGGGGTTGGCGTTGGTGCCGATAGCCGAGATCGCGACATCGCAGGGAATCTCCTCGATGGCGCCCTCGATGGGCACCGGGCGACGACGGCCGGACTCGTCGGGCTCGCCGAGCTCCATCTTCTGGACCTTGACGGCGCATACGGAGCCGTCCTCGCCAGCGACAAACTCGAGCGGGGAGACGAGCGGCAGAACCTCGACGCCCTCGGCCTTAGCATGGTGCAGCTCGGCGCGACGGCAGGGCATCTCGTCCTCGGTACGACGGTAGGCGATGATGGCGTGCTCGGCGCCCAGACGCTTGGCGGTACGGACGGCGTCCATAGCCACGTTGCCGCCACCAAAGACGACGACGTTCTTGCCGTGCTTGGTGGGGGTGTCGTACTCGGGGAACTTGTTGGCCTTCATCAGGTTCACGCGGGTGAGGTACTCGTTGGCGAAGAAGACGTTGGGCAGGTTCTCGCCGGGGACGTTGAGGAACTTGGGCAGGCCAGCGCCGGTCGCCACGTAGATGGCGTCGAAGCCCTGCTCGAACAGCTCCTCGGCCGTGGCCATGTTGCCCACGACGGAGTTGTACTCAAACTTGACGCCCATGTCCTCCAGGCCGTCGATCTCGCGCTTGACGACCGCCTTGGGCAGACGGAACTCGGGGATGCCGTAGACCAGCACGCCGCCGCCGGTAAAGAAGGCCTCGAAGACGGTGACGTCAAAGCCGTTGCGGGCGAGCTCGCCGGCGCAGGTGATGCCGGACGGGCCGGAACCGACGACGGCGACCTTCTTGCCGTTCTTGGGGGCCATCTTGGGCGTGGAGGCGAGCTCGGGGCGGTCACCCAGGAAGCGCTCGAGCTGGCCGATGGCCACGGGCTCGGACTTCTTACCACGGATGCACTTACCCTCGCACTGGTTCTCCTGCGGGCAGACGCGGCCGCAGATGGCGGGAAGCATGGAGTCCTCGCGGATGGTATCGAGAGCGCCGCCGAAGTCCTTCGCGCGGATCTGCTCGATAAAGCGGGGGATGTTGATGTTGACGGGGCAGCCCTCAACACAGAACGGCTTCTTGCAGTTGAGGCAGCGCTCGGCCTCGGCCAGCGCCATCTCCTCGGTGAAGCCCTTGTCGACGGGGCGGAAGTCGCAGGCGCGCTCGGCAGCCGGCTCCTCGTTATCGGGGGTGCGGGGCGACTTCATATCGGCAACGAAACGACCGTTAACTAGTGGCATGCGCAGCTCTTTTCCTCATAGGCCTTGAGGGACTCGCCCTCTTCGGAACGGTAAGCGGCCTGGCGGGCACGAAGGTCATCCCAGTCGACCAGGGTGGCATCGAAGTCGGGGCCGTCGACGCAAGCGAACTTGGTCACGCCGCCCACCTCGACGCGGCAGCAGCCGCACATGCCGGTGCCGTCAACCATGATGGGGTTGAGCGACGCGGTGATGGGGGTGTCGTACTTCTGGGCGGTGAGGGTCGAGAACTTCATCATCGGAACGGGGCCGACGCAGAAGACCTGGCTCACGGCCTTGTCCTGCAGCAGGCGCTCCAGCGGAGCGGTAACAACGCCCTGCTCGCCGTAGGAACCGTCATCGGTAGTGATGTGGATGTGGTCCTCGTCGAGGAGCTCGCGGAACTGGTCCTCCATGAGCAGGAGGTCCTTGGTGCGGGCGCCCATGATGGCGTGCACCTCGTGGCCGGTCTCGACCAGGTGCTTGGCGACCGGGAAGGCAATTGCCAGGCCGACGCCGCCGCCAATGACGGCGCAGGGGCCCTCGGCCATCTCGGTGGGAACGCCCAGCGGGCCCACGACGTCGCGCAGCGACTCGCCGGCCTCGTAGGTGGAAAGCATTTCGGTGGTCTTGCCGATCACCATGAAGATGAACTCGACCCAGCCCTCGTCACCGTTCCAGCCGGCCAGGGTAAACGGGACGCGCTCGCCCGTCTCGTTGGCGCGAACCATGAGGAACTGTCCAGCGTGCGCATGCTTGGCGATTGCAGGCGCCTCGATGCGGAACTTGAACACCTTCTCCGAGAACTGCGTCTTCTCCAGGATCTTATACATAGAACCCCTCTCTTGTTAGGGCCGCCGAACCGTGCCTCCACGGAAATGGACGGTAGCCCGAATAAAACCGTACGCGCACAGGCGTTGTGCAGACATACGGTGCAAATTATACCCTCATGGACATGTCACTTACGTGTGTCTTCGGCTGTTGGGAGCAGGGTTTATCCACTTTGGCCTACCAAAGGGGGAGAGGTTTATTTTGGTCGGTTTTATCAGGTAAAACGGCAAATGGGGCCGGCCTCGGGTTGTGATGAGGCCGGCCCCATTTGGGGTGCTATGCATGTATGTCGGCGCGCGGTTGATTGCGATGCCGCAACTGGGGCGTTTCCGCAGGTAAAACCTGCCAAAATAAACCTGTTCCTAAATGATAGGTTTTAGTGCTTGCCGTTGGCGGAGGCGGCGCCGTTTACGTGATCGCGGGCGTAGATTACGCCGTGGACGATGGCCAGACCGGCGGCGTCGGCGGCGCGGGCACAGGTGTCCTGGAAATCCTCGGCCTCGCGGGCGCGCAGCTGCTTAAGCACGTAGTCGGCGACAGCCATCTTGCCGGGAGGGTTGCCGATGCCGGTGCGGATGCGGCTGAAGTCGCGGCTGCCCATCTTGTCGATGATGGAGCGCAGGCCGTTGTGACCGGCGTGGCCGCCGCCCACCTTAACACGCACGTCGCCGGCGGGAATATCGAGCTCGTCGTGAATCACGAGCAGCTCCTCGGCCTTGATCTTGTACTCGCGGCAGAGCTTGGAGATGGGCCCGCCCGAGGTGTTCATGTACGACTGCGGCTTGACCAGCACGATCTGGCGCTTACCGCCCTCTTCCTCGGGATCGTTGATGTTGATGAGCGCGACCTCGGCGCCTGCTTGGTTTTTCCAGTACGTGACGCCGGCCTGACGGGCCAGCTCGTCGATTGCTTTGAAACCAGCGTTGTGACGGGTCTCGGCATATTCCTCGCCAGGGTTGCCAAGTCCGGCAACCATGCGAATCTTAAGCGGCTGTGCAGCTGCCATGTTCATCCTTTCGTTGATTTGTCGCCTGCTATGGTGAGCGACCCTGTTGCCGCTGTCAAATGGAGGGTAATTGAGGGCGTTTAGGGGCGTTTGGACGGCCGTCGAAATCAGAGGTGGACAGTTAGTTCAGATACGTATAAGTTCTGAGGACTCGAAGTGCTCAATTCAATGCCGATACGTTGTTTCGGAGCTTTAGTTAGTCCATATGGCGCTGTTTTGAAGTCTACCCTGCCTTCAAATAGGGCGAATGGTATAGAGATAGCTGCAAAACAGCCTAATTCAATGTGTCCATCTATACGTATCTGAACTAACTGTCCAGTCCTGTTCGGCGGCGCGCGGGTGATTCGCCGTTTAGACCGGCGCAAGGCCGATTCCGGCCCGCAGAGCGTTGAACCAAGCGGCCTGACGCTTGCGATAGCCCTTGATACGGTATCGGAATCGGACTCCCGCGAGTCGATGCATCGTTTGGGCGAAGGCTTCGAGTGCAACAAGGTCTTTCATTTGGTCGCGATTGATAACCAGGACGTGGATGCCCATTGCCTTGAGGCCATTATTTCGATTGCCATCGTGGATGCGAGCGTTTTGAAGCTCATGCCCAATTCCGTTGTATTCGTTGTCGACTCCGGCTGCCGGGCAATATAGGTCGCAGATGGCATAGGGGATGCCTGAGGACATGTTGACCGCAAGAGTGTCGAAGTCGATTCGATAGTTGAGTAGCAGGCCTCCCATGGGCAGACTGCAACATCCGAATCCTCCAAAGCGCATGGGCGCTCCGAGAACGGCAAACATTAGGGATTCGGCTGGGGATGCAGATCCGGGTCGGGCAAGTTTGACTGCCGTGCGAAACGATGTGTATGAGCTACTTTTGGCGAAGCGTGCAACCGCCTCAAGCTCTTCGATAGTTGTGGCGGGCTCGCATTTGTAGTGTGCCTGTTCATAGCGGGTTTCGTTCTGTTGCTCGACCACCGACTGGTTGCCCAAGCAATCAAGATCGCCCGTCGCTGCGCAGCCATCGCCCTTGGGCCAGATGTCGTCATGGGCAATGGGGTATGTTGCCCCGGGAGGAAGGGAGTAGGTTCCGAGCAGTTCCATGAGAAGCATCAAGGTTTTGGCGACTGATTCATTTTTGGAACAAAGCATGGCTGTCACGGCAGGAGACGTTGCGTAGATGTCGGCCTCGACGTGCATAATTGCACCTTCAGGAAGCGGAGCGGTGAGAATATGCTGAAGAAGCCGCTTGTCGGGGCGTCTGTTGTCTTCGTCTGAAACGAGAAGATCGAGTAGTTCGGAATCATCTTCATTCCAGGCATCGAGTATCGAAAGTGCGCCAAAGTCTATCGCGTCATTATTGGGAATGCAGCTAGCCAAGGCCTGTGCTTGCTGTTCACTATCAACGGAGTCCCAGGGTAGGGCAGAGTACGCCCGTCGTGCGCGACGAATTGCGCGGAGGGCGGAGAAATGTGAAATCACGGTCGTCATAGCTATAACGTACTAAGTTGGCGGCAGAATGCGACCCCCATACCGTTCTTTTCGCTCAGCGGGGCGCTGCGCGCCATGAACGGCTGGGTGTTATGAAATCGGTTGAGGGGATTGCAGGAAATTGAGCTCTGCCGCGAAGGTTGACGATAGCTACTGGACGGTTAATTCAGATACGTATAAGGCGGCGGGCGTTCGAGGCGTGCCTAAGGCCCTTGAGGGCGATTTGAGGGTAAATATGCAGCGGTTGTACTCGAGAACGATGAGATTTGGACGGCATGGCATCCGCTGGGGAGCTCAGAAGGCTCCGAACGGTCCTTTGGAGCTTTAAAAAAATACGTATCTGAACTAATTGTCCAGGGAAGGTTGGCGAGGGATAGAAAAAGGGTCGGAAGCTCGCTTCCGACCCTTTAAAAGCATCAAAGATGATGCGCGGCAGGCTACAGCGCGAAATCGCCGCCGACGAGCGTGGAGACGGGCTCCTCGTGGTAAACGGCGGAGATGGCCTGAGCGAACTCCTCGGCGACCGAGATGGTCTTGATCTTGCCGCCGACCTCGACGGGAATGGCGTCGGTGACGAGGCACTCGACGATCGGGGCGTCGTTCAGACGCTCGATGGCCGGACCGGAGAAGATGCCGTGGGTGGCGCAGACGTAGATGTCGCCAGCGCCCATAGCCTTGAGCTCTTTGACGTTGGCGCACAGGGTGCCAGCGGTGTCGATCATGTCGTCGTTGATGATGCAGGTCTTGCCCTTGATGTCACCGATGATGCCCATGACCTCGGCGGCGTTGTGGCGCGGACGGCCCTTGTGGGCGATGGCCAGGTCGCAGCCGAGCATGTCGGACAGCTTCTTGGCGGCCTTGGCGCGACCCACGTCGGGGGAGACGACAACCAGGTTGTCGGTGTCGAAGTGCATGTCGTTGTAGTACTGGCCAAACAGCGGCAGCGCGGACAGGTGGTTAACCGGGATATCAAAGAAGCCCTGGATCTGGCCCTGGTGCAGGTCGAGGGTGATGATGCGATTGACGCCGGCGCGCTCGAGCAGGTTGGCGACGAGGCGGGCGGTGATGGGCTCGCGCGGGCCGGCCTTGCGGTCCTGGCGGGCATAGCCGTAGTGGGTGATAACGGCGGTGATGGAGCGGGCGGATGCGCGCTTGGCAGCGTCGGTGGCGATGAGCAGCTCCATGAGCATGTCGTTGACGTTGCCGCCGGCCACGGACTGAATCAGGAAGACGTCGGCGCCGCGGACGGTCTCGTCGTAGCGGGCGTAAATCTCACCATTGGCGAACTGCTTTAGCGTAAGGCCCGAAAGCTCGACCCCAAGGTACTCAGCAATCTTCTGAGCGAGGGGACGGTTGGAGGAACCGGAATACACGCGGATGGACTTGCGCATATTCTCCGACTTCTCGGGATCATTAATCGGCATTACCCTTCTCCTTTATACATCGAATGCCATATAGATGCCTTTTTGCATTGTAACCGCGCGGCGGGGTTTATCGAGTCTTGATAACGTCTTTACCGTCAACGGACACGAACCGACCACTCATCCGGTTGCGCAGGTCACGATAGAAAAAGGAGCCGCCCCCCATGGGAACAGCTCCTTTTGTGCTTGATAAAACGTTATGCTTCGTCGTCCTCGTGCAGACGGCGGCGGTAATCGGCGGCCCAGCCCTCAATGTTTACCTGGCGGGCACGACCCAGGCCAAGTGCGTCGGCCGGGACCGGCTCGGTGATGACGGAGCCGGCGGCCACGAGCGCGCCGTCGCCGATCTGGGCGGGCGCGACCATCATGGTGTCGGAACCGATGAAGGCGTCCTTGCCGATGACGGTCTTGTGCTTGTGCACGCCGTCGTAGTTGCAGGTGATGGAGCCCGCGCCCACGTTGACGCCGGAGCCCATGGTGGTGTCGCCGATGTAGGACAGGTGCGGCACCTTGGAGCCCTCGCCGATCGTGGACTTCTTGATTTCCACGTGCGTGCCGGCCTTGGAGCCGTCGAGCATGTGGGTGCCCGGGCGCAGGTAGGCGCGCGGGCCGCAGTCGACGCCGTTCTCGATGACGGCCTCGATGGCGATGGTCTCATCGATGGTGCAGCCGCTGCCGACGGTGGTGTCGGTGAGGCGACTGTTGGGGCCGAGCTGGCATTCCTCGCCCACGGTGACATGGCCGATCAGATGCGTCTGCGGCCACACGACGGTGTCGCGGCCGATAACGGCGTCGGGGCCGATCCAGGCCTGCGTGGGGTCGATGAAAGTAACGCCCTCGGCCATCCAGTGCTCGTTGATGCGGTCGCGCGCGATGGCGGTGAGCTGCGCGAGCTGAATGCGGCTGTTGACGCCCAGGCCGTCGCGGTAGTCATCGCAGTGGAAGATGGAGACCGCCTGGCCGTGACCCTTGAGGATTTCGAGCATGTCGGGCAGGTAGTACTCGGACTGCGCGTTGTCGTTGCCGATCTCGTTAATGTGGGCGGCGAGCTGCGCGCCGTCAAAGGCGTAGCAGCCGGCGTTGCACTCGAGCAGCGTGGCGGCCTGCTCGGGCGTGCAGTCCTTCTGCTCGATGATACGCTCGATCTGACCATCGGCGCCCAGCTTGATGCGGCCGTAGCCGAAGGGGTCGGGCGGGGTCATGGTCATGACGGTGCAGGCGAGCTCGCCGGTGGCGACGGTTTGCGCGAACTTGGCGACGGTGTCGGCGGTGATGAGCGGCAGGTCGCCGTTGAGCACCACGACGGGGCCTTGCGCGATGCCGCAGGCCTCGAGCGCGACCTTCACGGCGTGGCCGGTGCCCAGGCGCTCGGTCTGCTCGACGCACTCGACCTTGGTGGCGCTGCTGGCGTAGGCGCCGTCGATGAGGGCGCGCATCTCGTCGGCGTGGCTGCCGATGACGACCACGACGCGGCTGCAGCCGGCCTTGATGGTAGCGTCGACGATCCACTGGACCATGGGCTTGCCCAGGATCTTGTGCGAAACCTTGCAGTGGTTCGACTTCATGCGGGTGCCCTCGCCGGCAGCGAGGATAATTGCGGTTGCGTCCATGTGATCTCCTGTTACGTTATAGAGACGTGTGTTTGGAAACGATACACGGCGCAATATGATACCGCAGGCATATGTTGAGCGCGTAGCGATTGGTTTGCGGCGGTTGAGGCTTGCGCCGCCGGTGTGGTGTTTGCACTGCTTGCGTGCGGCATTGGCGGTGCTGCGGAGCTGTCGTTTGAGCGAGGGGACGGGGGTGCCCGTGGACAACATACGAGAGGAGTTTGGCGGCGAGCCCGTTGCGGCATTCTCGATGTCGCATCCGGCTGTGCCGGCACTCTATATAGTGCTGACGCTGGGGCTCACCATGTTCTCGATGCAGCCGGTGCTGATTGCGCTGTCGCTTGCGGGCGGGCTGGCGTATGGATTTGCGACGCGCGGTGCTGCGCGCACGTTGGGGGCGCTTCGCTGGCAGCTGCCGGTGATTTTGATTATCGCGCTGGTCAATCCGCTGTTTAGCGCCTCGGGCTCGACGGAGTTGTTCCGTATTGGTATGCGCGCGGTGTATCTGGAAAGCATGGTATACGGCCTGTGCATGGGCGGGCTGTTTGTGGCGAGCGTGCTGTGGTTTGAGGCCGCGGCGTCGATGCTCGAATACGACAAGGTGCTCGCGCTGCTGGGCAATGCCGCACCGGTGATTGCGCTCATGATCTCGATGTGCATGAGGCTTATCCCGCAGTTTTTACGCCGCGGTCGTACGGTGCTGGCGGTGCAGGATGCGATTGATGTGCCGGGCCGCGCGCCCACCGATCCCGTGCGATCGCGCCTGCGGGCGTCGAGCGTGTTGATGGGCTGGGGCATGGAAGATTCGCTGGAGCGCGCGGACGCGATGCGCTCGCGCGGGTGGGGTGCCGCGACACGTCGTACGACGTATGCGCGGTATCGACTGGGGCGCAGCGACGTTGCCGCGCTGGTCGGGCTCGCGCTGTTTGGTGCTGCCGCGGTGGCCGTGGCGGCGACCGCGGCGACGCAGTATTCGTTTTATCCGCAGCTCTCGGTGCCGGCGCCGTGGCTGGGCTATGTCGTGTACGTTGCCTGGATGATGCTGCCTTGCGCGTTGCACGCGATTGATGAGAAGAGGTTTGGCTGATGGCTCGGCTGGATAGGAGCTCGGCGGCGGGTGTGGCATATGGCTCGGCCGCGCCGGCGATTGAGGTGCGGAGCCTGAGCTTTGCCTACCCCGATGCTGATGCTGCGGTGCTCGAGGGGCTCGACTGGTCTGTTCCCCAAGGTGCATTTGCGCTGCTTGTTGGCGGTACCGGATCGGGTAAGTCGACGCTGCTGTCGCTGCTCAAGCCCGAGATCGCTCCGGCGGGCGAGCGCACTGGCGAACTGAGCGTGCTGGGCGAGAACGTTGCCGACATGGACGTGCGGGCATCGGCGGAGCGCGTGGGCTATGTGTTCCAGGATCCCGAGAACCAGATCGTGTGCGAAACCGTGTGGCACGAGATGGCGTTTGGCCTAGAGAATCTGGGTGTGTCGCGCGACGAGATGCGCCGCCGTGTTGCCGAGACCAGCTATTTCTTTGGTCTGGAGGACTGGCTTCATCGTGATACCGATACGCTTTCAGGTGGCGGCAAGCAGCTGCTGTCGCTTGCCGCCGTCCTGGCGCTGCGCCCGCGCGTGCTGCTGCTCGACGAGCCCACGTCTCAGCTCGATCCCGTTGCCGAGAAGAATTTCCTGCACGCGCTGTTTCGTGTGAATCGCGAGCTGGGCTGCACGGTTGTTGTGGCGACGCATCAGCCGCGCCCAATGCTCGAATACGCGACGTGTGCGTACCGGATTGAGGATGGCCGCGTGCACGAGGCGGCGGATATGGCTTCTTTGGTATGCCGAGAATCGCTGTTTTCCGATGACACGTTGGGGTGGGGTGCCATCCGATGTGCAAAAAACGGAGTATTCAGCAGGCGTGAGGACAATTTGGGCTCTCTGGAGCCGCCCGGGGACGTATCGAGCGCGAAAAAAAGTTTGGAATTGGACAAATCGTCCGAATTTGTGGCGCAAACGTCGCTCGAGAACGGCTTGGAAGCCTTCTCGCGCACGGATGGAAGCAGAATACTCCAAAAAATGCACGGCGGGTCGGCTACCACCCTGTCGGAAGGCTGGTTTCGCTACGATCGAGCGTCCGGCTGGGTGCTGCGCGGGCTCGATGCGTCGTTTTCGGCCGGTGCGGTGCATGCGATCGTGGGCGGCAACGGATGCGGTAAGTCGACGATGCTTTCGGTGCTGGCGAAGACCGCCAAGCTGCAGCGCGGCCGCATGGTGCGCGGAGCGGCCTCGGCGGCGCTGCTGCCTCAGAATCCCAAAGCATTGCTGGTTGCCGAGACGGTTCGCGATGAGCTGATGGAATGGGCCTCAACCTGCGGATATGACGAGAACTTGGCGCGGGAGCGTGCGGCGAGCTTGGGGTTGTCGGGTCTGGATGGACGCCATCCGTACGATCTTTCGGGCGGGCAGCGTCAACTGCTTGCATTGGCAAAACTGCTGCTAATCGGCCCCGAACTGCTATTGCTCGATGAGCCCACCAAGGGTCTAGACCTGTTCAGCCGCCGCACCATCGCCCGCGCCCTGCGTGACCATGCGAAGGCTGGCGGCACCGTCATCATGGCTACGCACGATTTGGACTTTGCCGAGCAGGTAGCCGACGACGTCGCCATGATGTTTGACGGCGAGATTGCCTGCATGGAGCCCCCGGCCGACTTCTTTGCCGACAATGTGTTCTATAGGGCGTGATGGGATGACGGACTGTCGTTTCTCGCGCTTGCTTGCAAAACTGGAGATCCCGCTGTTGTTGGCAGTGCCGGCGGTGATGGCTGCGGCGTTACTGTCGGGTGTTGAGCAGGCAGCGTTGACCATGCTGGTTGTGGTGGCGCTGGTGCTCGCGCTGTTCTTCGCGGGTTATGAGGCATCTCGTCCGGGTTTGCGCCAGATTATGCCCACGCTGGTGCTGGCGGCGCTGGCGGCGGCGGGGCGCATCCTGTTTGGGCCCATTCCCGACTTTAAACCGGTGAGCGCCATCGCCATTATCGCGGGGGCGACGCTTGGTCGCCGCAATGGTTTTATGGTTGGCGCGCTGGCGGCGCTGACCAGCAATTTCTTTTTTGGACAGGGCATGTGGACGCCGTGGCAGATGTATGCCTGGGGGCTCGTGGGATACGTTGGCGGTGCGCTGGCGTATGCGGGTGCGTTCGACCGCGCCGATGGCACCGTGCGTATGCCGGCGCTGCTGACCTACGGCTTTGCTTCGGGTTTGCTGTACGGCGTTGTGATCAACGCCTACGACATCATTGGTTTTGTACAGCCGCTTACTTGGGCAGGTGCCGTGGCACGTCTTGCCACCGCCGTGCCGTTCGATATCACGCACGGACTCGCGACCTGCGTGTTTTTGGCCGCCTTGTACAAGCCCTGGTGCCGTCGCATTAACCGTGTCGTCGTGAAATACGGGCTGTAAGGCATTTCGCGTTTCCTCACGAACTTGCGGTGGAATAGTTCTCGTTTTTGGCTATTTGCTGCCCAAACAGGAACTATTCCACCGCAACTTATAGGGGGAGAGGGGTCACATGATCTGTTTTCCTCTGTCCCCTAGAGGAATTACTTGGGGCTAGAGCTCTAGCGTGAGGGTGACGGGGCAGTGGTCGCTGCCGAAGATATCGCCGCGGATACCGGTGTCGCGCACGGTATTGGCGATTGAATCACTTACCAAGAAGTAATCGATGCGCCAGCCGGCGTTGTTCTTGCGGGCATTAAAGCGATAGCTCCACCAGCTGTAGACGCCCTCGACGTCTGGATTAGCCGTGCGCCAGGTATCGGTAAAGCCGGCGTTGAGCAGCTCGGTAAACTTGCCGCGTTCTTCGTCCGAAAAGCCCGCGTTGCCGCGGTTGGACTTGGGGCTCTTAAGGTCGATCTCCTCGTGCGCAACGTTAAAGTCGCCGCAGGTCACGACGGGTTTGCCGGTCTCGCACTCGAGCGCGTTCAAAAAGCCGCGGTAGGCATCGTCCCAGGCCATGCGCACGTCGATGCGGGCGAGTTCGTTTTGCGCGTTGGGAGTGTAGACATCCACAAACCAGAACTTGTCGAACTCCAGCGCGCAGACGCGGCCCTCGGTCGTGGCCTGCGCCACGAGCTCGGCCGCCTCGCCCTCGCCGGCGTAGGGTAACAGCGCGTCGGCGCGCAGTACGCGCAGCGGTTCCTGGCGGCTAAAGACCGCGGTGCCCGAGTAGCCCTTGCGCTCGGCGTAGCTCCAGGTTTGGTGATAGCCGGGCAGGTCGATATCGACCTGGCCCTCCTGCAGCTTGGTCTCTTGCAGCGCCAGGATATCGACGTCGAGTTCTTGCGCGATCTGGATAAAGCTCGGGTCCTTTTTGAGCACGGCGCGCAGGCCGTTGACGTTCCACGAGGCGAAAGTGTAAGTCTGAGGCATGGTGTCCTTTCGACGGGGTTGGCAGGCTTAAGATTAACGCAACAAGAGCGGGGCGGAGTCCGCGAGTGATAGTGCGAACGCCGCCGTCCCGGAGACACGGACGGAGGACTCATATGACGCAGGCGATAACGGACTCCAAACAGGCCTCCGCCGCGCTGGCGGAGCTGTTTGGCACCCACAAGCGCGTGGTCTTCTTTGGCGGCGCGGGCGTTTCCACGGCGAGTGGCATCCCCGATTTCCGCAGCGTGGACGGCCTATATCACCAACAGTTTGCCTACCCGCCCGAGACCATGCTCTCGCATAGCTTTTACGAGGTGCACCCGGCCGAGTTCTTCGACTTCTACCGCACCAAGATGATCGCGCTTGGCGCCAAGCCCAACCGCTGCCACACCAAGCTGGCCGAGCTGGAGCGCGCCGGCAAGCTAAATGCCGTGGTGACGCAAAACATTGACGGCCTGCATCAGATGGCCGGCTCACAGCGCGTGTTCGAGCTGCACGGATCGGTCCATCGCAACATTTGCCAGTCGTGCGGCGCGGTCTATAGCGCCGAGTGGATTTGCTCGCGCGAGCACGAGGACGCCGCGGGCGTGCCCGTGTGCCCCGCGTGTGGCGGGCGCATTAAGCCCGATGTGGTGCTCTACGAGGAGCCGCTCGATGAGCACGTGCTGACCGGCGCCGTTGCCGCCATCGCCGCGGCCGATGCCCTCATCGTGGGCGGGACCTCGCTCGTGGTGTATCCGGCGGCGGGCCTTACGCGTTACTTTACCGGCGATACGCTGGCCATTTGCAATCTTGCTCCCACCGATCAGGATGCAAATGCCGACCTGCTGATTTCTTGCGACATCGCTGCCGCGTTTGCGTTCTAGCCCGCGTGCGCGGATACAATAGAAAGAATGAGTGCAAAGCGACCCCGCCGCCAGCTCCCCAAGCTCGGCGGCGTGGGCATTTTAGGAGGATGTTCATGGCGAACGACAGCAAGACATGGCGGTGCGGAAAGTATGAGCTCAGCTTTGACCGTCCGCGCATCATGGGCGTCCTCAACGTGACGCCCGATTCGTTTAGCGATGGCGGGGAGCACTTCGACCCGGATGCCGCCATCGAGTACGGCCTGGCGATGCTCGACGCCGGCGCCGACATCATCGACGTAGGCGGCGAGTCCACGCGCCCTGGCTTTACCCCGGTCAACCCCGACGAGGAGGCTCGCCGCGTGCTGCCCGTGGTGCGCGCGCTGGCCAAGGAGGGCGCCATCGTCTCGATTGACACGCGTCATGTGGCGGTTGCCAAGGCGGCCGTGCGCTGCGGCGCCTCGATCGTCAACGACGTGACCGGCTTCACCGATCCCAAGATGGTCGAGTTTGTTAAGACGAGCACCTGCGGCATCATCGTGATACATGCCGGCGAGGTCGCCGCGCCCACCCGCACGCACGCAACGGTGCAGCTCGATACCTCGGCAGCGGCGTTTGTTGCCGAGAAGGCGCGCGAGGCGGCTGCCGAGGCCGCGCGTGAGGCCGAGAAGCCGGCTCGCCGCCGTCGCGGCAAGTTGCTGGGTGAGCCTAAGTCGGAGGCCAAGCTTCCGGGCGGCGTGGTGCAGCCCTCGTTGCCGTTTGGCGAACCGGAGCCCACGTCCGAGCCTGCAAGCGAGCAGGAGACGCCCGCCACCGAGCAGACTGCTGCCGCCGAGACCGTCGCGCCCGCGCCCGCAGCCACCGAGGCCGCATCGGAGTCCAATGACCGTCTGGCCGCCATGATGCGCCGCAGCGCCCGCCGCGAGGAAGCCTACGTGCCCACCTCGCAGCTCCGCCGCTTCACCCTGCCCGATTCGGCGCCCATCATGCGCCGCGTCATGGGCTTTCTGTCCGACCAGGCCCGCACACTCATCCACGCCGGCGTGTCGCGCGACCGCATCTGCATCGATCCCGGCCCGGGCTTTGGCAAGACGGCCAACGAGGACATCGTCATCCAGCGCGAGACCGCCAAGATGGCGTCGCTGGGCTACCCGCTCATGTGTGCCGTGTCGCGCAAACGCTTTGTGGGCGCCGTCTCGGGCGTGACCGTGGCCGCCGAGCGCGATGCCGCTACGTTTGGCGTGTGCCTGGGTGCCATCCAGGCCGGTGCCAACATCGTGCGCGTGCACGACGCCGCGGGTTTTGCGCGGTTCCTGAACGGCTACTGGGCGGTTGCCAAGCCGCAGCCGCGCCGCGCGTTTGTGGCCGTGGGCTCCAACCTGGGGCATCGCTGTGACAACATCCGCGCCGCACGCGACATGATCGCCGAGATTCCACTCACCTGCGTGTCCAACTCCTCCAAGATCTACGAGAGCGAGCCGGCCTACGAGACGCGTCAGGACGCGTTTGCCAACGCCGTCATCGAGATCAAGACCGAGCTGGCGCCGTTGGTGCTGCTCGACGAGCTCATGAAGATCGAGGCCGAGCTGGGCCGCGACCGCTCCAAAAAGGCCAAGGCCAACGGCCCGCGCACCATCGACCTGGACCTGCTGTGGATGGACGGCGAGACCCACGGCGGCAAAAAGCTGCGCCTGCCGCATCCGCTCATTGGCGAGCGCGACTTTGTGCTGGTGCCGCTCGAGGACCTGATGCACGACCCGCCGCGGTTCTTCCGCTACAACGGTGTCGAGGTCAAGGAGCCCGAGGACCGCGTGGGCCATATCGTGGGCGAATTGGGGCGTATGTAGATGATCGAGATGAATGCTGTTGTCGCCGGTACCGAGCTTGACGCCGCGCGCGACGCGGGCCGCGAGGGTGCGTCCGCGGGCTGGTGCGCTTGGAGCGCGGGCGATGCTTCGCTGACGTTTTCGCTGATCGTGCGCCCGGACGTGAACATGCATGCCTTCCACGGCCTGCCGTTTGTGGCTGCGATGGGCATGATGGACG
Source organism: Collinsella sp. (assembly GCA_036304725.1). GTDB lineage: Bacteria > Actinomycetota > Coriobacteriia > Coriobacteriales > Coriobacteriaceae > Collinsella. Next base: position 54,495 of record JAXIYC010000006.1, read on the forward strand.
CGCTCGTGGGCACGGCTTCGACGCCGGGGTTGGGCCTTGCCGGTAAGGTGGGTATCCAGTGGCCGAGCGATATCGTGTGCGGTGCGCCTGCGTTTGAGACGTCACTCGCGCGCGTTGCCGTGAACGGCGGTGCCGGTGCCGCGGGTATGTTTGCCGCGGTGACGGTTGATGTTGAGCGTGCGGCGCTGGGTGAGCTTGGCGTGGATATGGCAGATGAGGCGCTGATCGAGGCATTGGCCGCCGCCGTGCTGGTCCGCGTGGACACCTGGGCAGTTGCCGCCAACACGCCGCAGGGCGCCGCCGGCCCGCTGGCTCCGGTGCTGGGCGAGTACTTTGACATGGTGCCACTGCTGGGTCGTCAGGTCGCGGCGGTGTCGCCCAGCGGTTTGCCGCTTGCGGTCGGTGTGTTTGCGGGCCTGGACATCTGGGGTCGCGCGACCATCAAGACCGATGCCGGCGAGCAGGAGTTTCCGCCCGAGGCCGTACGGATTCGCGGACTGTAACGCGAGGCGCCCGCGCTCAAAGATAGCGATGATAACAAGACCCTCCTCGGCTGTGCCGGGGAGGGTCTTTACGCGACTACAGGGTGGCATCGCGGTTCTATTCCTCAAAATTGAAAATATTTCGATTTTGAGGAATAGAATTAAGCCAGCTCGGCCTTTAACGAGGTATATTCGTTGCAGAGTCTATTCCTCAAAACTGAATAATTTTCGTTTTTGAGGAATAGCGATAGAAGACCGCAGGGAGGCACCAATGAAACTCATCAATAGAACGTCATATATGGACACGTTGACGAGCCTTATTGGCGTACCGGACATCAAGGTCATAACGGGCATTCGCCGTAGCGGTAAGTCAAAATTGCTCGAGGCCCTCCGCGATTACGTGGAGGCAAATCTGTCCAATTCGAATGTCATCCATATCAATTACAACCTCGACGAGTTCGAGGGCCTGCTCGAATATCATGCCCTGCTCGCCTATGTGAAAGAGCATCGAGTGTCCGACAAGCAAAACTTCCTGCTTATCGACGAGGTTCAGATGTGCGACGGCTTTGAACGCGCGATCAACAGCCTCCATGCATCCGAGCAGTACGACATCTTCATCACCGGATCGAACGCCTTTTTGCTGTCGAGCGATCTGTCGACGCTCTTTACGGGGCGCACGTTCGAGATCGAGGTTTTCCCATTCTCGTTTGAGGAGTATCGCTTCTATAGTGACGAGGGCGAGGTCGATCGCGACTTCGATGAGTACGCGAGAACCGGCGGTATGTCCGGCTCTTACCCTTATCCACTGCAGGAGCAGCGCTACCAATATCTCTCCAATGTCTTCAAAACGCTCATCGTGAGGGATATCGTGCAGCGGCATAACGTGAGAAACGAATCGGCACTGCTGCGCATTGCCGATTACATGATGGACAACGTCTCCAACATAACGTCGGCACGCAACATTACAGATGTTTTGAATGCGGATGGGCTAAAGATTACGAACAAGACGGTCGGCACGTACATGGGGTACCTGTGCGATGCGTTTGCCTTCTATAAAGTTCGTCGGTACGACATTCGCGGCAAAAAATACCTTAAGAGCGGCGAGAAGTATTACCTGGCAGACCACGCGTTCAAATACGCACTGCTTGGTACACGTGATATGGATTGGGGACGCGTATACGAGAACATGGTGGCCATCGAGCTGCTGCGCCGCGGATACGAGGTATACGTCGGTGTGCTCTATAAAAAGGAAATAGACTTTGTAGCAATCAAGCGAAGCGAGAAGCTCTACATTCAGGTGAGCGACGACATCAGCTCGGATAAGACGTTTGAACGCGAGATTTCGCCACTGCTGAGCATTGGCGATGCGTATCCCAAGATGATTCTTGCCCGCACGCATCACGAGGCCACGGATCGCGATGGGGTGCAGATCGTGGACCTGGCGAGGTGGTTGTGCGGCGAGGCTTAGCAAAAAATCCTATTCCTCAAAACTGAAAAATTTTCGATTTTGAGGAATAGGATTGGCGGCTGGTTGCTGCGACCTGGCGTTTACTCTATCCCAGCTCCTGCATGCGGCGGTAGATTTCGCAGATACCCTTGATGGTGAGCTGTCCGTCGACCACGTCGAAGGCATCGGTCGAATCGGCGACGATGCCGGCGAGACCGCCTGTGGCGATAACGGTGGCATCCTCGCGGCCCAGCTCGCGCTTCATGCGCGCGACCAGGCCCTCAGCCATGGCGGCGGCGCCCGTTACGGCGCCGACCTTGATGCACTCCTCGGTATCGCGGCCGATGGCGTGCTCGGGCGCCTCGAGCGGAACGCTGGCGAGCTTGGCGGCTCGGGCGGCGAGCGCGTCCATCGAAATGCGGATGCCCGGCGCAATCGCTCCACCAATGTAATAACCGTCCTCGTCGATGACGTCGATATTGGTCGCGGTGCCAAAGTCCACCACGATTGCCGGCGCGCCGTAGAAAGTTTCGGCCGCAACGGCGTTGGCGACGCGATCGGCGCCTACGGCTTGGGGACGCGCCGCGCGCAGCTTGGTCACCGCGGCCGTCTGCGGCCCAATGACGATGGCGTCTGCGGCAATGCGGTCGGCCACGGCGTGCCATTCGCGCGAGAGCTGCGGCACCACGCCCGCAAAGGCGATCGCGTCGACCGCGTCGAGCGAAAGGCCGTACATCTTAAAGAAACCCATCAGGCGCACATGGATCTCGTCGGCGGTATAGGAGCGGTCGGTGGGCATGCGCCACGACTGCACCAGCTCGTCTCCGTCAAACAGGCCCATGGCCGTCTGCGTGTTTCCCATATCGATAGCGAGCAGCATGTCTACTCCCAGTGTTGGCATAAAAGGACGCGCACCATTGTATACGCGCCGCCGACGGCGCTCGGCTGCGATTCGTTTACGGTGATAGGGGCTGAGGGGTTTAAATATGAAGGAATTATGCTCCACGAGATTTTCCTTGCCGTTTACCGAACTCCCGCGTAATATTCTTTCTTGCGCACATGAGGCGCCCAGACATTGCGGGGTGGAGCAGTCTGGTAGCTCGCCGGGCTCATAACCCGGAGGTCGTAGGTTCAAATCCTGCCCCCGCGACCAAGAACTTGCAGCTCGTCGGCCTAGCCGGCGAGCTTTTTTGTTATTCCGGGACCGTGTTTTCGGTCCAATTTTCAGCCTCTCAAACAAAATCTCGATCTGTAACATCTAGACCCGATTTGGGCGGCTAGGTGTTACAGGTTGAGATATACCGGTGGGTTGGGTCGCGTCTGTCTCGACCTGTAACATCTGGGGCTCATTTTGCCGAGTTGTTGTTATAGATTGAGATTTTCTAGCAGGCGGGTTTGGTTTGTCTCGATCTGTAACAGTAAGACCCGGTTTTGCTGAGTAACTGTTACAGATCGAGACAAACCGACGGGCCGCCCCGCCCCATCCACCTGCCGCTACCTGCTATCCGCCGATTTTCGTTGTGCCGCTGTACCCCCATGCCATATCCTCTAGACAACTACGCGGCATCATCGCCGCCGCGCCTATAAGAGAGGAATGTTCATGACCGCACCTGCATCCAAGCTGCTCCAGCCCATTACGGTTGGCCCCCTTGAGCTCAAGAACCGCATTATGTTCCCGCCGTTGACCACCGGCTACGAGGAGCGCGACGGTTCCATTGGCGAGCGCAGCCTGGCTTTTTACGAGCGCCTGGCCCGTGGCGGCGTGAGCTACATCGTCATCGGTGACGTTGCTCCCGTCATGACCGCGAGCCCCACGCCCAAGCTGGCGACCGACGCTCAGATCCCCACGTTTAAGGCGCTGGCCGATGCCGTCCACAAGCACGGCGCCAAGGTCGCGCTGCAGCTGTTCCACCCCGAGTACGACGTGCCCGGTGTCGGCCGCATGGTCATGGGCTCCATGGCCGCTGCCAAGGCCGCGCAGGAGGCCAAGGCCGCCGGCGACGAGGAGACCTTTGCCGCCAAGATGGCCGAGTCCAACGAGATTCGCAACCAGGCCTACGCCAAGCTGCATCACGACATGCAGCACTTTGTGAACGAGGCAAGCGTAGAGCAGCTCACCCGGATCAAGGAGGCCATCGCTGCCTCGGCCGCTCGCGCGCAGCAGGCCGGCATCGACGCCATCGAGGTCCACGGCGACCGCTTGGTGGGTTCGCTGTGCTCGGCTATCCTCAACAAGCGCACCGACGAGTATGGTGGCTCGTTCGAGAACCGCGTCCGTTATGCGCTGGAGGTCGTCGCCGCCATTAAGGAGGCTGCGCCGCAGCTGATGGTGGAGTACAAGCTCCCCGTGATCATGGAGAACCCCGACGGCACGTCGCGCGGCAAGGGCGGCCTGCAGCCCGACGAGGCCTGCGAGTTTGCCAAGCTGCTCGAGGGCGCGGGCATCGATATGATCCAGGTTGCACAGGCCAACCACACCGGCAACATGGGCGACACCATTCCACCCATGGGTGCCATGCCCTACAACTGGACGCTGCCGGTGGCCGAGTGCGTCAAGGCCCTGGTTTCCGTGCCGGTGGCAACCGTGGGCCGTGTTGTCTCGGTCGAGGCCGGCGAGAAGATCCTGGAGGATGGCTCGGCTGACATCATCGCCTATGGCCGCTCGCTCATGTGCGACCCCGACATTGCGCTGAAGGCCGCCACGGGTGAGCCCATCCGCGAGTGCCTCAACTGCAACAGGGGCTGCGTCGACGCGATTCAAAATCGCAAGTACATCTCGTGCGTGCTCAATGCCGAGAACGGCGACGAGGCGACCATAGCCATCAGGCCGGGCGAGGGCGACAAGAAGATTGCCGTGGTGGGCGGCGGCATCGCCGGCCTGGAGGCCGCGCGCGTGGCGGCCAAGCGCGGCTACGACGTGACCATCTACGAGGCGAGCGATCATCTGGGCGGCCAGATTGTGCTGGCGGCTGCGCCTCCGCGCAAGGACGAGATCATGCGCTCGGTCGAGTACTACGAGAAGATTCTGCCCGGCCTGGGTGTGAAGGTTGAGCTCAGCCATGCCGCTACCGCTGAGGACCTCAACGCCGCCGACGCCGCGATTGTGGCTGTGGGCGCGCGCGACGTGGTCATCCCCGTTCCGGGTGCCGACTCGGACAAGGTCGTTTCGAGTTGGGACGTGCTGGCCGGCAAGGTGGAGCTCAGCGGCCGCGTCGCCGTCATTGGCGGTGGCCTGGTGGGCACCGAGACTGCCGAGTACCTGCTGCAGCACGGCTGCGAGGTGGCGATCGTGGAGATGCTCGACAAGATTGCCGCGGGCGAGTCCGAGACCATTCTGCCGCTGATTATGAGCGACTTTGCAGAGCACAACGTGGAGCAGCACGTGAAGACCCGCCTGACCGCCATTACCGACGAGGGCGTGGAGGCTGTTCGCACCACCGAGGACGGCGCCGAGGAGCCGGTGAAGATCGCCTGCGATTACGTGGTGATGGCCGTGGGCTCCAAGGCCAACGCGTTTGACCTGGATGGCGTGACGGTGCCCGTGACCTGCGTGGGCGACTGCTCGGGTGAGCGCACCGCCGACATTGCGAGCGCCATTCGTACGGCGTATCACGCGGCCAACGAGCTGTAGTTGAACATCGCGGCCAGGCGGGGCGGTAGCACGGATTCGTCTCGCTCGGCTGTGTCCCGTCGGGTGCCAACCGGTGCAGGGCCTGCAAGCGCAGCAGGTCCCGCCCTTTTTGTTTTGCTCCGGTAGATGGCAATGCGCGGTAATCATGAGGAGTGAGGACGTCTATTGCCTTGCAGATCACTCAAAATTATTGGGGGAGGGGTTAATAACTATATCCTCTATACCAAAGGACATAAAGAGATGCCAATTTTGTTGACAAGCGAATGACGATTAGCTGCGAGTCAGCTACCAGCGTAAATAATCGATAAAGAAATGTCGTAATTTGGTGCCAAATGCCCAGATAACGCCGCGTCTATTTTAATTAACTGCTTTGAGCAAACAGCAGAATGCTACTATCTAACTTGCACGTAAGAAAGCAGATTAACGGCTAAGGCTAAGAAGTGACAGGTATGTCGGAGGCAACTAGGACTCGCACGCATGCGCCCGAGGTTAGGCAGCGCGCCGTCGAGATCCTCCAAGAGGGGGTCGGTCATCGCGCTCTCGCCGCGGAGCTTGGCATTCCCCAAGCCACGGCTCGTCAGTGGGCCCGCGCGTATGCCGTGGGCGGCGCCGACGCCGTTCTCAATGCCGGTTCGCATCATCACACCTATTCGTACGACGTAAAGCTCGCTGTGGTTAAGGACCGTCTGGAAAACGGCTTGACGGTTCGCGAGGCCATGATCAAGCACAAGATTCCCAGCGAGTCTTCGGTCAAGGCTTGGTGCCGTCAGTACCGCGAGAGCGGTGAGTCCGCGCTGGTCGATAAGCCGCGCGGTCGCAAGCCGCGCGTTAAAAAGGCAGAATAGCGAACGGGATGGTGCGCCCACAGGGGCGCATTTTTCTTGCCGCCCCCCTACTCCAATGCGGACAGGCTCCTTGCCCCGTACGCCTAAAACTCCCCAGTTGACCGAAAACCTGCCACCGCAACCCCGTAATTGAGCTATAACGTTAAACAGTTGCAGCGTTTTTGCATGGGGGAGTGATGGTATGACGCTACTGTATTTCCTTATCCTGTTTCCGCTGGTACCGGCGCTGGGCATGCTGTTCGCGCGCGGTGACCGCGCCCGCGATGCGGTGGGGCTCATAGGCTCCGGCATTATTATGGCGGTGACAGTTGTAGTCGCCGTCATGTTTTTTGGCACGGGTCCGCAGAGCTTTGAGGTTGCCCCCGGCACCTCGCATGTGCTCTCGATCATCAGTTCCGCCATCGATGTCATCCTGTGTGTCGTCATCCTGTACAACGCGTGCAAATATAGGAACGCGCTCACCACGGTGCTCGGCATAGTCCAGCTGGTGGGTTCGCTCGTCTTTGCAGCCATGACGTTGCCCGCGGCCGAAGCCGTCACCGCAACGCCGCTCTACCTGGACTACATGAGCGTGATCATGGTGCTCGCCGTCGGCATCGTCGGTAGCCTAATCTGCGTGTATGCCCTGGGCTACATGAAGGACTTCCAAGCGCACGATGAGCGCGAGGCCGCGCTGCGCGGGCAGACCGCGCCCGACCGTCGCCCGCAGTTCCTGGCGCTCATGTTCCTGTTCCTCTCGGCCATGTTCGTCATCGTGACGAGCGACAACCTTGAGTGGCTGTTCTGCGGCTGGGAGATCACCACCGTGTGTTCGTTCCTTATGATTGGCTACACGCGCACGCCCGAGGCCATCAAGAACGCCTTCACCCAGATCATCCTCAACATGCTGGGCGGCATCGCGTTTTTGGCCGGACTCATGTACCTGCACGTTAACGGCATGCCGCTGACCATCTCGGGCATGATCGAGCTTTCCGGCGCCGGAACCGCGCAATCCGCGCTGCTGGTGATGCCGGTCATCCTGCTGTCGCTCGCCGCACTCACCAAGGCCGCACAGATGCCGTTCCACACTTGGCTGTTGGGTGCCATGGTTGCCCCCACGCCCACGAGCGCCCTGCTGCACTCGTCCACCATGGTCAAGGCCGGCGTGTTCCTGATGGTCAAGCTCAGCCCGCTCTATGCCATCTATCCCGTGACTGGCTTTATGGTCACGAGTGTGGGTGCCATCACGTTTTTGCTCGCTGCCCTCATGGCCATCTCGCAGAGCAACGCCAAACGCGTGCTCGCGTACTCCACCATTTCCAACCTGGGCCTCATCAGTGCCTGCTTGGGTGTCGGCGCGCCCGAGGCCGTGTGGGCGGCCATCTTCCTGATCCTGTTCCACACGGTGGCCAAGTCGCTGCTGTTCCTGTGCGTGGGCACGGCCGAGCATCATATCGGCAGCCGCAATATCGAGGACATGGACGGTATGTTCAGCCGCATGCCGCACCTGACGCGCCTGATGATGCTGGGCATCATGGGCATGTTTGTGGCGCCGTTTGGCATGCTCGTGTCCAAGTGGGGCGCTCTGGTGGCGTTCGCGCAGACCGGCAACGTGCTCATGATCATGGTGCTTGCCTTTGGCTCGGCCGCGACGTTCTTCTTCTGGGGCAAGTGGCTTGCCAAGCTTTCGGGCGTCGACCCCACGGCTCAAAACGTTGAGGTCAATGTCCATAAGACCGAATGGATGGCCCTCAACACCATCGCCGCGCTGCTGATTCTGTGCTGCGTGGCGTTCCCGGTTATCTCGAGCGGTCTGGTGTCGCCTTACTTGGCCATGGTGTTTGGCCGCGTGCCGTACGTTATCGGCAAGGACGCCATGTACCTGATGGTGGTTATCGTGGCGTTTATCGCCGTGGTGCTGCTGACTTCATTCCGAGTGAGCAACAAACCGCATGTAAACGTATATCTTTCGGGCGTGGGAACCGACAAATATCGCCATTTCCGCGGCTCGATGGGGCACGAGGTGAAGGCCGAAAAGCGCAATTGGTACTCGGAGGACGCCCTTGGCGAGAAGCGTATTGGCCCCGCGGGTAGCGTCGTGTGCTGCAGCATTATCTTGTTTGCGCTGCTGTGTTGCGCGTGGATTGGGCCCGAGCGGCTTGCCATGAGTGCGCCCTCGGTGCTGCGCGGCAAGTATTTCGAAGGTTCGGGCGTCGTGGGCATCTTTATTGGCACCGTGATGTTTGCCCTGCTGGCGCCGCTTGTGGGCGGCCTGATCGACGGTCTTGACCGTAAGCTTTCGGCTCGCATGCAGGGCCGCGTGGGCCCGCGCTTGCTCCAGCCTTTCTACGACGTTGCCAAGCTGCTGCGCAAGGCCCCTGCCAGCGTAAACACCATGGACGACACCTATATGGCGTGCGCGCTCATCTTTACCGTCGTGGGCGGCGGCATCTTTGTGTCGGGCTCCAACACGCTGTTGTGCGCCTTTATGGTGACGCTCGCCGCGATCTTTGTGGTGCTGGCGTCCGCCTCGACGCAAAGCCCGTTTGCCCAGGTCGGCGCCGATCGCGAGCTGCTGCAGGTTATGAGTTACGAGCCCGCCGTTCTGCTGATGAGCGTGGGCCTGTACCTTGCCACCGACAGCTTTGATTCCATCGCCGTGACGGGGCAGTCGGCCCCCATCATCGTGTACAGTGCGCCCATTTTCCTCGCACTGCTCGCGGTGCTTACCATCAAGCTGCGCAAGTCGCCGTTCGATCTTTCGTACTCGCATCACGCGCATCAGGAGATCGTCCAGGGCGTCGCCACCGAGATGAGCGGCGGCACGCTGGCCAAGATGACCCTTATGCACTGGTGCGAGACCGTGCTGTTTTTGATGTGGGTGGGCATGTTCTTTGTCTGGGACAGCCCGGTGAGCTGGCTGGCCGCCCTGGTCGTGATGGCCGCGACGTACTTTGTCGAGGTCCTGATCGATAACACCTTCGCACGCAGCACCTGGCGCAGCTGCTTTAAGCTCGGATGGGGCGTGGCGCTGGTGTTTGGCCTGCTCAACCTTATGCCCATCCTCGTCGACGTGTTTATTTAGGAGGCGGCATCCATGGATCATAAAATGTCGCGCTCGCCGTGGGTTATTCATTACGACGGCTCGAGCTGCAACGGATGCGATATCGAGGTGCTGGCCTCGCTCACGCCGTTGTTCGATGCGGAGCGTTTTGGCGTGGTCAACACCGGCAACCCCAAGCATGCGGATATCTTTTTGGTGACGGGGTCGGTCAATGCCCAGAACCTGCCTGTCGTGCGCCAGATCTACAACCAGATGCTCGAGCCCAAGTGCGTGGTGGCGTGCGGCATCTGCGCGTGTTCGGGCGGCGTGTTCCGCGATGCCTATAACGTGATCGGCGGCGTGGACCGCGCGATTCCCGTGGACGTGTACGCGCCCGGGTGCGCCATTCGCCCCGAGACCGTGATCGATGCCATTGTGGAGGCGTGCGGCATCCTGGACCAGAAGGAAGCCGTGATGCGTGCTGGCGGTGACCCGCTTACCGTGGGCGGCGCCGCTACCTGGGACGGTGGCGTTGAGCTGGGCGAGGACGGGTTTGTGGCCGCTGCGGGCGCCGGGGCCGGTGCCGGTGATACGCCCGCGGCTGACGGCGCGCCCGCCGCTGCCGCCGCTGCAAAGGAGGCCGAGTAATGCAAGAGGCAATCTATACCACCGTCGGGATCGATGAGTTGCTGTCGCATGTCCAGGCGCTCAAGGGCGTCGGCGCGCGCTTTGTGCAAATGCACGCCGAGCGCAACGTCGACGACGGCTCGTATCGCTTGGTCTATACGTTTATCAACGTTCGTGCTGCTCAGGAGCATATTGCGCAGGACGGCAGCTATGCGATTGAGAACCTGGTAGTCGAGGGCATCGACCAGCACCAGGAGATCCCGTCCATCAGCTCGTATTACCCCGCGGTGTTCCCGTTTGAGAACGAGGCACATGACCTGTTTGGTCTTGCCATCACCGACATGCAGGTCGACTTTAACGGCTTTTTCTACCAGGTCTCGACTGCCGAACCTATGAGCGTTATCACGCCCGAGGTGAAGGCCGCGCGCGAGAAGGCCATGAAGGTGCGCGCCGCCGCCGAGGCCAAGGCGCGCAAGGCCGCGGCCGAGAAGGCCGCTGCGGCTGCGGCTGCTGCGGGGGAGGGTGCCACGGGCGCTGGCGATGCCGCGGGTGCCGCTGCTCAGCCCACTGCGGCTGCCGGCTCTGATGCTCAGCACGATGAGGCTGCTGCGAAGGCCGCGCTCAAGGCTGCCGAGATGGAGGCAAAGCTCGCTGCCATGGATCCCGAGAAGGCGGCCAAGGTCCGCGCGGCGCTTGCCGCCAAGGCCGCCCGCGACAAGCAGAAAAAGGAGGCGTAAGGTCCATGGCACATCGCTCCGTTATTCCGTTTGGCCCGCAGCACCCGGTGCTGCCCGAGCCGCTTCATCTGGACCTGGTGATCGAGGACGACCGCGTTATCGAGGCAATTCCGCAGATCGGCTTTGTGCACCGCGGACTCGAGAAGCTCACCGAAAAGCGCGACATGCACCAGTTTGGCTACATCGCCGAGCGCATCTGCGGCATTTGCGCCGTGGGCCACAGCTGCGGCTATGCCACAGCCTGCGAGCGCATGCTCGACATCGAGGTGCCCGGCCGCGTGCAGTATATCCGCACCATTTTGCACGAGCTTTCGCGCATCCACTCGCATCTGCTGTGGCTGGGCCTGCTCGCCGACGCCTTTGGCTTTGAGGCACTGTTCTACCGTTCATGGACGCTGCGCGAGCAGATTCTCAAGATCTTTGAGAGCACGTGCGGCGGTCGCGTGATCCTGTCGATTAACGAGATCGGCGGCCTTAAGCACGATATCGAGGATTCCGAGCTGGCGGGCATTGTCCAGACGCTCGATGCCATGCGTCCTGACTACGAGGCCCTGGTGCATACGTTTTTGGACGACGACAGCTGCGGCGAGCGCCTGCATGGCGTGGGTGTGATCAGCAAGAAGGACGCGTTGGATCTGTCGATGGTCGGCCCGTTCGGCCGCGCCTCGGGCGTGGATTACGACGTGCGCATGTTCGGTGACGGCGCCTATGCGGATTTGGCCGCGTTTGAGCCCATCGTTGCCACCGACGGCGATTGTTATGCCCGCTGCCAGGTGCGTTGTGCCGAGGTCACGCAGGCCATGGATATCATCAAGGAGCTTGTGGATAAGATTCCGCACGACGGTATCGGCGCGCGCACCAAGCTTACGCCAGCCGACGGCGCGCGCGGCGAGGTTGTGATTGAGCAGCCGCGCGGTGAGGCGTATTACTATGTGCGCGGCAACGGCACCAAGAACCTGGACCGCTTCCGCGTGCGCACGCCGACGTCGCAGAACCTGGCGGGTCTGACACATGCGCTGCAGGGCGTGCTCCTTGCCAACGTGCCCATGATTATCCTGACCATCGACCCCTGTATTAGCTGCACGGAAAGGTAGGCGCGGCATGAGTTTGCTGACATTTGCCAAGACGGCCTTGGGTTCCATGGTCAAACAGCCGGTCACGGTGTGCTATCCGCAGGAGAAGCTGGCGGCGCCCGAGCGCTTGCGCGGGCACATCGTCAACGACATGGACGTGTGCATTTGCTGCGGCATGTGTGCGCGCCGCTGCCCGGCGGGTGCGCTCGCGGTCGATCGCAAGGGCGGAACGTGGTCGATCGACCCGTACGCCTGCGTGGTGTGCGGTGAGTGCATCGAGAGCTGCCCCAAGCACTGCCTGACTATGGACACCGCTCGCACCCCAGTCGCAGCGGACAAGACTCCCACGGTAGAAACCAAGCCGGAATAGCGCTGGAACAGAGCTGGAATAGGGGCCGGTGGGGCAAGAATGCCCCACCGGCCCCGCGCTTAAACGCGCGGTTGTGCCGTCGCGAACAAAACTATGCCGGATTACGGGGCTGGATAGCGAACCTCCGACCATACTGAAAATTGCAAAAACAAAACCGACGCTCCTATAAGTTGTCAAGAGGCAGTTTGCGGGAGCGCTCTCTCCAATTCGCACAGGAGCTCGTAATACCTCCTCTCCAGTTTCGTCGACCGCCGTTTCCCCCGCTCCAAGTGCCCGAGTGTGGCTGCGGACAGGCCGAGCCCCGCGGCGGCCTGCTTCTGGGTCACCCGCATCGCCTTGCGCATCTTCGCGAGCTCGGGGCCCTCCGGCGCGGCGCCGTCGGGGTTCGGGTCCATGAGCACGCGGTACACCTCCCGCGCTATGTAG
>JAXIYC010000007.1:0-45636 GCA_036304725.1 Collinsella sp.
CATCTCCACCGTTCCTTCAACTGGGAAAACGGCGCCCCCGGACCCCAGGAGGGGCCGCGGGGGCGTTCGGCTAACTGCGGGAATGGCCTATCCGCTCAATGTGTTCGGCTGAGATCGGAAATCAACCACCTAATCATTGGGGACGTTCTTAAACGAGTAGTCATTCAAGAACGACCCCAATGACTACGTGAAAGCGCCCCCAAGCGGATGTGCTTGAGGGCGCCTCTTGCTTGACTAGCTTTCGATATAGTCCTTGAGCTTGCTCGAGCGGCTCGGGTGGCGGAGCTTGGCCAGGGTCTTGGACTCGATCTGGCGGATGCGCTCGCGCGTGACGCCAAACTCGCGGCCGACTTCCTCGAGCGTACGGGGATGTCCGTCGACAAGGCCAAAGCGCAGCTCGATAACCTTGCGCTCACGATCGGCAAGCGAGTCGAGCACCTGGGTGAGCTGCTCCTGCAGCATGGAGAAGCTGGCCGCATCGGGCGGAACGATAGCCTGGGAGTCCTCGATAAAGTCGCCCAGTTGGGAATCCTCTTCCTCGCCGATGGGGGTCTCGAGCGACACGGGCTCCTGCGAGATCTTCTGGATCTCGCGGACGCGGTCGGCGCTCATGTCCATCTCGGCACCGATCTCCTCGGGGGTCGGGTCGCGGCCCAGGTCCTGGAGGAGCTGACGCTGCACGCGGACGAGCTTGTTGATGGTCTCGACCATGTGCACGGGAATACGGATGGTACGGGCCTGGTCGGCGATAGCGCGCGTGATGGCCTGACGGATCCACCACGTGGCGTACGTGGAGAACTTAAAGCCCTTCTGGTAGTCGAACTTCTCGACGGCGCGGATCAGACCGAGGTTGCCCTCCTGGATCAGGTCCAGGAACAGCATGCCGCGACCGACATAGCGCTTGGCGATGGAGACGACCAGACGCAAGTTTGCGCTGATAAGTGCCTGCTTGGCTTCGAGGCCCACGTTCTCAATGCGCGTAAGACGACGTATCTCGGCACGCGTGAGTTCGAGCTCACCAGCATCGGCGGCCTCGAGCTTCTCGGTGGCCTCAAGACCGGCCTCGATCTTCATGGCCAGATCGACCTCTTCGGAGGCGGTCAGCAGGTCGACCTTGCCGATCTCCTTGAGGTACATACGGACCGGGTCGCCGGTCAGCATCACCGTGGAGGCATCGATGCCGCGCACGCGCGAACGCGAACGGGACGTGCGCACGGTGCGCTTCTTCTTGCTCTTGGAAGAACCCATCTCGGCGTCGGCCTGACGGGCCATCTTGAGCTCATGATCGTCGAGCGAGCCGGAATCGTGCTCGTCGTCATCATCGAAATCGTCGGTATCGGTATCGTTATCGTCATCGTCGACGTCCATGGGGGCGTCGTCGTTACCGCTCGCGGAGATAATCTGGATGCCGCTGTTGCGCAGCGCGGAATACACCGCGGTGAGCTGCTCGTCAGAAACATCGATATCCTTCAGGGCGACCTGAATCTCGTCCTCGGTTACCGAAGTCCTGTTTGAGCCGTTGCCCATGAGCTTTGCAACGTAGGATTCCAGCCCAGTACCCGTGCTCTCAGTCTTTTTTGGCACAGATTCTCCCTTCATAGTCCACAGGACTCAATACTTTAGCACACACATTGACGTCTATACCCAAAAAGAGGGCTGGATATAGGCGAGAATACGCTGGTTGACCACAACATCTAGGCTTGATCGGTGCCTGCGGCCTCCAGGCCGATCAAACGGAACGGGTCCGCCACGCCGCCGATCGACTTTTGCAGTTCGCGCTGACGCTGCGAGTCCTGCGCGGCCTGCACGGTCAGCGCACGACGGGCCTCATCATCGAGCGAACGGTCCTGGCGCAGCTTGGCCTGTGCGGCACGCATGCGACGCTTGATGGTGTAGAGCTCGAGCGTATCGAGCATAAACACGATGTTCGTCTCGGTGGGGTGCTTGCTCGTCGCCGAGATGCGCCCGGCACTCACAAGCGTTGCCGCATCGGGACACACTGAGTGCGCCGCATCCATGCAGGCTGCAGGATCGGTTCCCGGCGGCGTTGCCAGAACGGCCCATGCGATGGACTCGTGACGTGGGTCAACCCACTCGATGGAGCAGATGCGGTCGGCATACGTGCGGAACAGGTCGGGGTAGCTCGTGAGCATCGTCAACAGCTCGCGCTCCCCTGCCAAGGACTTGCGTTCAAGATCGGTAAGAACCATCGGCGCCGCCGCAGCCGGTGCGCCCGAACCATCAGCCGCAGGCACGGCGCCCATACCATCAGGCACATCGATTGGCGGCAAGTCGTCAACGACCTCCACTGGTGCAGCGCCATAGGCATCGAGCGGGACGTAGTCGTACGGTTCTTCCTCGACCGGCGCCGCTACGGCCGGAGTCGCGCCCGATGCCCAAGCACCACGAGATGTCCCCTGCGAACCAGACGACCGACCGCCCGCGCTACCAGATCGCTCAGCCTGCGCCCGCTGGCGTTCATAGTTCTGTTCGCGGCGGCGCTCCGCATCCTCGCGCTTGGCGACGTCGCGAAACACGCGGCCCGAGCTCGCGCGCACGGTCTCCAGATCCAAACCCAACAGATCGGCAATCTGAATAAAGTACGTATCGATCATGTAGCTATCGCGCAGCGGATAGATGAGCGTCAGCGCATCCTCGAGCGCCTTGGCGCGACCGCCCGGCGTGGTGATGTCGCTCGACTCCTGCAGCGAACGGTAGACAAAGTCCATGAGCGGCTCGGCCGCGTCGATGCGCGCCTGCAGCTCCTGGCCGCCGTGCGTCGTAATAAACTCCATAGGGTCGTTGCCGTCGGGCAGTACCACGCAGCGCAGGTCCATCGAATCCTGCTCGATAAACTGAATCGCGCGGCGGGCGGCCTTCTGGCCCGCGGCATCGCCATCGAACATATACACGATGCGCTTGGCAAAGCGGGTGAGCGTCTTTACATGATGCTCCGTGAGCGCGGTGCCCAGCGTGGCGACAACGTTTTTAATCCCCGCCTCCCAGCAGGCGATGCAATCGGTATAGCCCTCCACCACGATGGCGGTATCCTGCGCGACGATAAACTCCTTGGCCCAATTAAAACCGTAGAGGTTTCGCTTTTTATGAAACACGCTCGTCTCGGCGGTGTTGAGGTACTTAGGCTGGCCGTCGCCCATAATGCGACCGCCAAAGGCAATGTTGTGACCCTGCTCGTCAAAGATGGGGAACATCACACGGTCGTAGAAGCGGTCGGCAAGCTGCCCGCGCCCGCGGCTCACGGCAACATTGGCGTCGATCATCTCCTGCGGGGTAAAACCCGCCTGGGACAGGTGCGACACCAGCGCGTTACGGCCTGGTGCAAAGCCCAGGCAGTAGCGGCGGCAGACGTCGCCACCCATGCCGCGGCTGGCAAAGTACTCGCGCGGACGACCGTCCTTACCGCGCATAAGCATGGTGTGGTAGAACTGGGCGGTCTCGGCGCACAGATCGTAGATGCGGGCACGCTTAGTACCGCGCTCGCGGCGATCTCCGGTGTCGTGCAGCTCAATACCTGCGCGATCGGCCAAATAACGGATTGACTCGGGAAAGCTCAGGTTCTCGCGCTTCATGATATAGGTGAAGACGTCGCCACCCTCGCCGCAGCCAAAGCAATGCCACACCTGCGTGGCGGGAATAATGTGGAAGGACGGCGTCTTTTCGCCATGGAAGGGGCAGCAGCCCCAAAACTCATGGCCGCGGGGCTTGAGCTCAACCGTTTCCTGCACGATGGCAACCAAGTCAGACGCAGCGCGTACCTGGTCTTTTTCCTCATCGCTAATCACGGATGCTCACCCCCTGATCGCCCAAGTTGTGACGAATATCTTCGATATTACCCTCGACGGTCGCGATCAACTCATCCAGCGAATCGAACACACGCGAGGGACGCAGCCAGCGCGTAAACGCCAGCGAAACGAAAGCGCCGTACAGGTCGCCCGTATAACCAATTAAGTTGGCCTCGAGATGCGCCGAAGCGGCATCGTCGGCATACGTCGGCGGCAGTCCGACGTTAACGGCAGCGGGCCACACGATGTCATTGACCAGCACCAGACCCTCATACACGCCATCGGCTGGCACCTGAATGCCGTCGGGAACCTGCAAGTTTGCCGTGGGAAAGCCCATGCCAGAACCCTCGTGACGGCCGCGAATAACACCGCCGCGCACCATATACGGACGGCCGAGTAACTCAGCAGCAAGCTCCACATGGCCCTGTCCCAGCTCATGACGAATGCGGGTGGCGCAAATGGCCTCACCGCCCTCGCAAAGCAGGTCGTGACCATACACGTCAACGCCGTGCTCGGAACCCCAGGAGCGCATCTCGGCAACACCAGAAGCACCGCCACGACCCAGCCTAAAGTCACTGCCAACGCGAATCGAGCGAATGTCGACTACGCGTGACAGCAGTGCGAGAAAACCGACATGGTCGAGTGCCGCAACCTCAGGCGTAAAGGGAACGGCCACCACTGTATCGACCCCAGTCTGAGCCAAGGCATGCAGACGGTCGGCCGTCGTCATCAATTTTTGAGCGGGCGAAGGGCTCACCACAACGTCCGGGTCGGGATCGAAGGTAACCACGACCGCCTTACAGCCATGGGCACGGGCATCACGGACAAGCGCTTCGATGAGTTCCTGGTGTCCACGGTGAACGCCGTCGAACACGCCAATGGCAATCGATGCGGCACCCAAGTGCTCACACTCATCAAACGTATCGGCAGCAACGATGCGAGCCTCGTCCGACTCGCCCGCGAAAAAGACACGCGCGAGCTCGCGAGCGGACAACATCATCGAACACCGCCGACTGCCTGCGGAAACACGTGCTCCATGACAAAGCGGCCGCCCTCAATGCGGGCGAGCGCCTTGAGTCCCCCATCGAGCACCAACGCAAACGGCGCCTTCGAGGAATCGAAATCGGCAAGCGCACGCTCAACGGGAATGCGTCGGCCGCAGAGCAGGTCGTCGGCAAGATTGCCCGGCAAGTCAACACGCGTGGCGCCCAGGGCCGCAATGGGATCCAGGGCAAAGCCAGCCGCGGACTCGGGAGAAAGCTCCTCGACCGCATGACAGGCGCCAATGGAAACAACACCGGAGGCCGTGCGGCGCAGCGCGGAAATATGCGCGGCGCTATCGCAAGCGCGGCCCAGGTCGCGAGCGAGCGCACGGATATAGGTGCCCTTGCTCACCGAGAACGCCACGGTCCACACACACGTATCACCTTCGCCGCCCACGGCGATCAGGTCGGCGGCATAGACCTCGACGGGGCGCGGAGGTAGGTCCACCGCATTGCCCTCGCGAGCAGACTTGTAGGCGCGAACGCCATTGACCGAGATAGCCGAAAACGCCGGCGGCACCTGCATCTGCGGACCCAGCATGGCGGCCAAGTGCTCACGGGCAAAGGCAGGATCGCGCAGCTCGTTGCCAACAGCCACCGTGCGGACCGCCTCGCCCTCCGCATCATCGGTATTGGTCTCGGCGCCAAACGAAATGTCGGCGACATAGCTTTTGGTATCGAGGGTAAGCATGCCCAGCAGACGGGTGGCCTGGCCCACGCCCACCACCATGACACCGGATGCCATGGGGTCGAGCGTGCCGGCATGGCCGACGCGCCGCTCATGGAGGGCGCGTCGGCATTGCGAAACCACGTCATGGGACGTGCAGCCCACCGGCTTATCGACGGCGAGTAGCATATTCAATTGAGAAGGCGTTCGACGAGCCATGTACCATCCAATTAGTTAGAGCTCGACGGTCACCGAAGCGGGATCCTCCCCCACCAGCTCGGCCAGCATGGGAAGTGCCACGGCGAGCGTCTCGCGAATCGTTCCGTTGTTGGAGAAACCGGCGGCAGCATGATGCCCGCCACCGCCAAAGTTGGCAGCAATCTCGGACACGTCGAGGTCGCCCTTGGAGCGCAGGTTGCCACGCACCTTGGTATCGCCCTCAATGCCCTTTAAGAACATGCAAACCTCGACGCCCATCACCGAACGCACCACATCGACCAGGCCGTCGCACTCGTCCGAGGTGACACCGCAGGCCTCAAGGTCGCTCTGGTAGGCATAGCTATACGCCACGCGCCCATGCGCGACCGTCTTAATGCGACCCATGACAATGGACTTGAGGTGCAAAAACTCAACGCGCATGCTCTGATAGACCTCGAGCGCAACGCGCGCCGGATCGGCACCGTGCGCCACCAGGCGCGAGGCCGCATGGAACGCGGCGGCATCGGCGTTTTGGTACTGAAAACGGCCGGTATCGGTCACCAAGCCGCACAGCAAGCAGGTCGCGACGCCATCACGTGCGACAATGCCGCAATTGTCCAAGAAACGGTCGATGATCATGGCGCAGGCCGCGGCATCGACGCGCCTCAGACTGAGCTCGGCAAACTCCTCGCGCGCCGGATGATGATCGAAGCACACCACATGCTTGGAGCGACGAAGCACCTCGGCAGAATTATTGAGGCGCTCGACGACCGGTACGTCCACCGAGATGAACAGGTCAGGATTGCCGGCGTACGCAGATGCCGGCACCAGGCGATCGGAGCCTTCCATAAAGCGGTAGATACGCGGAACCGGGTCATCGTCTGCCAGCAGCAGCGCAATGTCCTTGTTGGGGAAAAACTTCATGAGCGAAAGGCCCAGACCCAATACGGAGCCCAAGGCGTCGCCATCGGGAGAAGTATGTCCCGAAATCGCAATGGAGGACGCACCCTCGATGAGCTCGAGGATGCGTCGCTGAATATCTGCAGACTCGCACGAGGCGAGGTCGGCGGAATTAGTCATCTAAAGCTGCCTCCTGGGCGGCATCCGCTATCGGATAGCCGTCCTCGTCCTTTTCGATCGCAAGCGTGGCGGGAACGTTTTCCAGCGCACGCGTGATGCGCTCGGCCTCATCGGTCGAGCGATCGATGCGAAAATCGAGCTCGGGCGTGACACGCCAATCGAGCGAGCGAGCCAACAGGCTGCGAATACGGCCCTTGGCGCTTGCGAGCGCCTCCATGACCTCGTCGTAGCGGCTCGCATCGCACGACACGTACACGCGCGCGAACGAACGGTCCACCGCGACCTCGACCGCGGTCAAAGTAACCAGGTCGAGACGCGGATCGGAAACCTCAAAGAGCAGGATATAACCAAGCTTCTCGCGAAGCTGCTCGCCCAGACGGCGGGTTGCCTGCGTTTGCTTCATAGCGCTACCCCCTACTCGGTACGGGCAACCTGGTCGATGCGGTAACCCTCGATCTGGTCGCCGGGCTTGATGTCCTGGAAGTTCTCCAGGCCAATGCCGCCCTCGGAACCGCTCTTGAGGCTCTTGGCCTCGTCCTTGTAGTGGCGCATCGAGGCGATCTTGCCGTTGAAGACCACGATGCCGTCGCGCACCAGACGCACGGAATCGGTCGCGGCGATCTCGCCCTCTTCGACACGGACACCGGCGGCGATACCGACTTTGGGCACCTTGAAGGTGTCCAGGACGGTCGCGGTACCCGTGGAGACCTCGACCTCGGTGGGCTTAAGCATGCCGATACGGGCAGCGTCGAGTTCCTCGAGGCACTTGTAGATGACGTCGTAGCAACGGATCTCGACGCCCTCACGCTCGGCGGCGGAGCGGGCCTTACCGTCGGGACGGACGCCAAAGCCGATGATGATGGCGTTGGAGGCGTCGGCCAGGACGACGTCGGTCTCGTTGATGGCACCAACGGCGGAGTGGATCGTGTTGATGCGGACCTCGGACTGATCCATCTTGTCGAGCGAATCCTGAAGGGCCTCGATGGAACCCTGGACGTCGGCCTTGATGATCAGGTTGAGCTCCTTGACCTCGGCGTCGGCAATGGTCTCGAAGAGGTTCTCGAGCGTGACGTGCTTGACGCGGCTCTGCTCCTCGATACGGGCCTTGAGCGAACGCTCGTCGGCAAGGGCACGAGCCTCGCGCTCGTCCTCGAACACGCGGAACTCGTCACCGGCGTTGGGCACGGACTGCAGACCCAGGATCTCGACAGCGTCGGAGGGACCGGCCTCGGTGACGGCGCGGCCCTTGGGGTCGAGCATGGCGCGGACGCGACCGTAGGTAAGGCCGGCGACCAGCGTATCGCCCACGTGCAGGGTACCGCGGGTCACGAGCACGGTAGCGACCGAGCCGCGGCCCTTGTCGAGCTTGGCCTCGAGGACATTGCCGGAGGCAAAGGTGTCCGGGTTGGCCTTGAGCTCGAGCACGTCGGCCTGGAGCAGCACGGTCTCCAGAAGGTCGTCGATACCGATCTTCTGCTTGGCCGAGATGTTGACGAACATGTTCTGTCCGCCCCACTCCTCGGGGATGACGCCGTACTCGGTGAGCTCCTGACGCACACGGTCGGGGTTGGCGCCCGGCTTATCGATCTTGTTGACGGCGACGACGATGGGTACGCCGGCGGCCTTGGCGTGGTTGATCGACTCGACGGTCTGAGGCATGACGCCGTCGTCGGCAGCCACGATCAGAATGACGATGTCGGTCACCTTGGCGCCACGGGCACGCATGGCTGTGAAGGTGGCGTGGCCCGGGGTGTCGATGAAGGTGATCTTGCGGTCGTTGATCGTGACCTGCGAAGCGCCGATAGCCTGCGTAATGCCGCCCGCCTCGCCGGCAGCAACGCCGGTGTGACGGATGGCGTCGAGCAGCGACGTCTTGCCGTGGTCGACGTGGCCCATGACGGTGACGACCGGGGCGCGCGGCTTAAGGTCGGCGGGATCGTCGTAGAACGAGAAGGTGTTCTCCTCCTCGGGGGTGATGATCTTGATCTGACGGCCCAGGTCGTCGGCAACGAGCTCGACGAGGTCGTCGGACATGGACTGCGTCATGGTGAGCGGCGTACCAAGCAGGAACAGGCGCTTGATGATGTCGTTGGCCGGAACGTCGAGCGCCTCGGCAAGCTCCTGGACGGTAACGCCCTGGGAGACCTTGATGGCGTCGAGGTCCTCGGGGTTCACGCCCTGGGCCAGCGCCTCCTCTATCTTGCGCTCCTCCTGAGCCTTGGCAGCCTCGCGCTCGCGCTTCTCCTTGCGCTTCTTGCGGCGACCGGTGGACTCGCGAGAGGCCTCCTCGACGGCAGCACGAGCCTCCTCGAGCACCTTCTCGCGGCTGTACTCCTCGGCCTCGCGAGCCATGCGGCTATAGTGGTCCTCTTCGTTGTTGTGACCGCCCTTGCGCTTCTTGCCCTTGCCCTGCTTATCGGGGTTGGGGAAGTCCATGCCGGCAGCGACGTTGTTGCTGGCGTTGGTGCGATGGCTGTGCGGACGACTCTCGGAGGCGTTGCGCTCGGAGTTGTTGTCGGAAGCGTTGCGATCGTTACGACGGCCACCGCGGCGGTCGTTGTTGCCGCCACGACGGTTACCGCGCTCGGCGGCGCGCTCGGCCTTGGCCTTGTCCTCGGCGTCCTTCTTCTCCTTGAGGACGGTCTCCTGTGCGGCGATCTGGTCGAGCAGCGAACGGAAGCGCGAACCGGAGTCGGAAGCGGGAACGGCGCGGCGCTGGGCCTCGCGGGCAGCCTCCTCCTTCTCGCGGGCAAGGCGCTCCTGCTCGGCTTTCTTCTTGGCCTCGGCCTCGGCGCGGGCAGCCTCCTCGGCAGCCTGGGCTGCGGCAAACTGGCGGCGCTCCTCCTCGCGGGCCTTCTCGGCGGCGATGCGCTCGCGCTCGGCCTCGGCGGCACGTGCGGCCTCCTCGGCGGCAGCCGCCTGCTCCTCGGCCTGCTTGGCGGCCTCGACTTCCTGAGCGCGGGCCTCGATCACCGAGGCGAGCTGCTTGCGGACCATGGCGACATAGGCATCCTCCAAGGTGGAGGAAGCGGACTTAGCGGGAATCTTCATATCGGCGAGATGACCCATCAGTTCCTTGGAGGTCATGCCGAACTCTTTGGCCAGGGTGGACACACGGACTTTTGCCATATGACTTCACCTACCCTTTCTGGCACCTTGGGTGCCTAGAGACTGAACGAGCGTGGGAGATGCGCCGGGACCTGCCCGGCGCGACCGCGCGCTAGATCAGGTCCTCCGCATCATCGAAGGCGTCGGTGTCGTGAACGCCGCAGAAACGGGAGCCGGGACGAGCCTGGTTGCGGCACTGGATGCCGTCCTCGGACACATACTCGCAACGACGGACGTCCTCGTCCTCCTCGTCACCGATCAGGTCGGCGGCGGGCTCCTCGTGAACGGGAACGTTCTTGAGGATGTCGGCGGCAAGGGTCTCGGACTTGATGTCGATGTGCCAGCCGGTCAGGCGCGCTGCGAGGCGGGCGTTCTGGCCCTCCTTGCCGATGGCGAGGGACAGCTGGTCGTCGGGCACAATGACGCCGGCGTAGGCCTTCTCCTCGTCGATGAGGACGCGGGTGACCTTGGCGGGCGACAGGGCGTTGGCGACGTAGACGGCCGGATCGGCATCCCACAGGATGACGTCGACGCGCTCGCCACGGAGCTCGCCCACGACAGCGCGAACACGGCTGCCCTTGGGGCCGACGCAGGCGCCCACGGGATCCAGGCGGTCGTCGAGCGAGTGGACGGCGACCTTGGAGCGCTGGCCAGGCTCGCGGGCGATCGACTTGATCTGGACGGTGCCCTCATAGATCTCCGGCACCTCCTGCTCAAACAGACGACGCATGAGCTCGGGGTGAGTACGGGAGATGACGATAGGCGGACGGCTGTGCTCGCCGCGAACCGGCTGCAAGTTGGAGTTGGGGTCGCGAACGTCGATGATCACGGCCTTGATGTGCTGGTTGTGCAGGTAGCGCTCGCCCATCGGACGCTCGTTGCGCTCGTTCTCGTAGCGGCGCTGGTCAAAGTGCGGGAGCTCGGCCTCGACGCCCTCGCGGATCTTGACGATCGTAAAGTCGGGCGTGGACTGCAGCACGGTACCGCTGATGAGGTCACCGATGCGGCCGGAGAACTCCTCGTAGATCTGCTCGCGGGCGGAGTTGCGCACGATGGCGTTGATCTCGGCCTTGGCGTGCTGGGCGGCGATGCGGCTCGTGTTCTTGGGAGTGACGTCGATCTCCTCGAACTCGGTGAAGTTGCCCTCCTCGTCCATGGAATCGTCGATCGGCTCCAGACGGTAGACGTAGATCTTGCCGGTGGTGCGGTCGATGGTCACCTTGGCGCCCCACTCAAGATGCAGGATCTCGGCATAGCTCTTGGCGAGCGACTGCTCCAGGCGGTCGATCAGGTAGAGCTGGTCGATGTGCTTCTCCTGGCAAAGCTCCATCAGGGCGGACATCATGTCGGATGCTGCCATCTTACTTTCCTTCCTTCGCGGGCTTGAAGTCATAGGTGGGCTTCAACTTGCACTTTTTAACATCAGAGAAATCGAGGGCAACGGACTCGCCATCCTCGAGCTCGAGGGTCACGTTTGTCTCGGTGGCGGCGGCAATCTTGCCGGCGTACTTGCGACGACCCTCGGTGGCGGTGGAGGTGAGCTCGCAGTTCTCGCCCACAAAGCGGGCAAAGTCACTCGGGCGGCGCAGCGGGCGCGCCATACCCGGGCTCGACACCTCGAGCGTATAGCTCGAAGAGATGGGGTCGAGCTCCTCAATCACATCGCCGACCCATTTGGTGTTGGCCGTGACGTCACTGAGCGACAGGCTCTGACCCTCGGCACCCTCGATACGCACACGCACGCAGGGGGCCTTGGTGGCACCCACGAGCTCAACGTCGACGATGTCGACATCGTGCTGGGGAGCAACGGCCTCGAGCGCGTCGATGATCGCCTGCTCGGTCTTGGTCTTGACCATTGCGGCACCTCCATCCATACAAAAAAGAAGCGGGGCCGAAACCCCACTTCTTTCAATTACAACTTCATTTGCAAGCAAACTATACCAATACCTGCACAAACGTGCAACCACAACGCAAACCCGCAGGTCAGCGTGAGCACAGGTTCTCCACAAGAATAGAACAATTAACCGCAGGTACCAGGACAGGTGCATGAAAAACGAGGGGCGACCCAGCCGGATCGCCCCTCGCCTATAGCACGTCAACTATGCGCGCAGCGCTTACTTGACCACCAGGTTAACCAGCTTGCCAGGCACGCAGATGGCCTTGACGACCGTCTTGCCCTCAAGCCACTTGGCAACGGCTTCCTCAGCGGCAGCCTGCATCTCCTCGTTGGAGGCGTCGCGGGCGACGTCGATGCGACCACGGACCTTGCCGAGTACCTGAACGACGATCTGCACCGTGTCCTCGATGGACTCAGACAGGTCGAACTCGGGCCAGGCGGCGGTGTACGCGTTGCCCTCGCAGCCGAGTGCCTCGTGCCACAGCTCGTCGGCCCAGAACGGGCAGATGGGGGCAAGGACGCTCACGATATCCTTAGCCACGCCGTAGCACAGGGCCTTGTCGCGGTCAGCGCCCTCAGTAGCGTTGAGGTAGGCGCTCGCGGCGTTGACGAGCTCCATGACGGCCGAGATCGCGGTGTTGAACTGGCCGCGGTCGAAGTCCTCGGTGCACTTGGCGATGGTGCGGTGACGCTCGCGATAGAGCTTCATCGCGACCTCATCGAGCGCGGACTTGTCAAAGGTCACGTTGGCGTCACCCGACTGGACGAGTTGCCACACGATACGCCAGGCGCGCTTGATAAAGCGGTTAGCGCCCTCGACGGCCTTGGGATCCCAGTCGAAGTCCTTCTCGGGCGGGGCGATAAACAGGATCGCCAGACGCATGGTGTCGGCGCCGTAGGGCTCGATGACCGAGCTCGGGGGCACGACGTTGCCCTTGGACTTGGACATGGTGTCGCCGTTCTCGTCCTTGACCATGCCCTGGCACAGCAGGTTGGTGAAGGGCTCGTCCACACTCAGCAGGCCCAGGTCGCGCAGTGCCTTGGTAAAGAAGCGACTGTAGAGCAGGTGCAGAATGGCGTGCTCGATGCCGCCGATGTAGTTATCGACAGGCATCCAACGGTCGGCGGCCTCGCGGGAGAAAGGCAGCTCGGTGTTGTGCGGGTCGGTATAGCGCAGGTAATACCAGCTGGAGCAAGTGAAGGTGTCCATGGTATCGGTCTCGCGCTTGGCCGGGCGGCCGCAGACCGGGCAGGTGGTCTCGTAGAACTCCTTGCACTCGGCGAGGGTCTCGCCGGCGCCCAGGTCCAGGTTCTCGGGCAGCGTTACCGGCAGCTGGTCCTCGGGCACGGGCACGATGCCGCAGTGCTCGCAGTGGATGGCCGGGATGGGGTTGCCCCAATAGCGCTGGCGGGAAATGAGCCAGTCGCGCAGACGGAACTCGACCTTGCGACGGCCGCAGCCCATGGCCTCGAGGTCGGCCACGATCGCAGCCTCGCCCTCGGAGTGCTTGCCGCCGCGCATGCCAGTGTACTTGCCGGACTGGACGAGCGTGCCCTCGGCAGCGTGGGCGCAATCCCAGTCGACGGTCTCGGCATGGAAGGTATCGATGGTCTCGCCGCTGGCCTCGACGGCAGCGCGATCGTCGTCGTCCAGGATGATCGGCACGATCGGCAAGTCGTACTTGCGGGCAAACTCAAAGTCGCGCTGGTCGCCGCAGGGAACGGCCATGACGGCACCGGTGCCGTAGTCGGCAACAACGTAATCGGCGACCCACACGGGAACCTTCTCGCCGTTGACGGGGTTCACCACATAGCGACCGGTAAAGGCACCGTGCTTCTCGAGAGTGCCCTGGGCACGCTCGACGGCGGAAATGTGCTTGGAGTCCTCGACGATCTTCATGACCGCGTCCTCGTACTCCGTGCCCTCGACGAGCTCGTGCAGACGGGCGTACTCGGGAGCCAGGACAAAGAAGGACACGCCAAAGAGCGTATCGGCGCGCGTGGTGAAGACGGTGATCTTGCCCTCGTCGCCCTCGATGGGCTCGCCGTCCTGGTCGCACAGGGTAAAGTCGACCTCGGCGCCCTCGGAGCGGCCGATCCAGTTAGCCTGCATCTGCTTGACGCGCTCGGGCCAGCCGGGGAGCTTCTCCAGGTCGTCGAGCAGCTCCTGGGAGTACTCGGTGATCTTGTAGTACCACTGCTCAAGGTCGCGCTTCTCGGGCTCAGTGCCGCAGCGCCAGCACTTGCCCTCGGTAACCTGCTCGTTGGCCAGAACGGTCTTGCAGTTGGGGCACCAGTTCACCGGGTTCTTCTTACGGTAGACCAGGCCCTTTTCCCACATCTTCTCAAAGATCCACTGACCCCAGCGGTAATAGTCGGGGCTGCAGGTCTTGACCATGCGATCCAGATCGTAGGAGAAGCCCATGCGCTTCATCGTGGCAAGCGCCTGATCCATGTTCTTATACGTCCAGGCGGCAGCCTGCGTATTGTGTTTGATGGCGGCGTTCTCGGCGGGCAGGCCAAAGGCATCGAAGCCGATGGGGTGCAGCACGTCGTAGCCGCGCATGCGGGCCTGACGGGCCATGGCATCGCCGATGGTATAGTTGCGCGCGTGGCCCATGTGCAGGTCGCCCGACGGATACGGGAACATCTCGAGCACGTACTTCTTGGGCTTACTGTCGTCGGTGTCGACGGCAAAGAGGTTGGAGTCCTCCCAGGCCTTCATCCACTTGGACTCAATGGCCTGCGCGTCGTAGACAGGGATCTCGTCCTTATGATCTGTGCAATCGCACATATCAGCTCCTTTGTTATCTCGGTTGGGGCGGGGCGTTCTTACCTTTACTCGCTGCT
This sequence comes from Collinsella sp., assembly GCA_036304725.1. Classification (GTDB taxonomy): domain Bacteria; phylum Actinomycetota; class Coriobacteriia; order Coriobacteriales; family Coriobacteriaceae; genus Collinsella. Next base: position 14,647 of record JAXIYC010000007.1, read on the forward strand.
GCGAGCAGGACTGTCCGCAGCAGCGAGTAAAGGTAAGAACGCCCCGCCACATCGTTAACTCGCATGATGATAGCAAATCACAAAAACCAAGGTGCCTGTGACTTTAAACATAACAAGCTATCGAATACTCCAAGTTAGCTGGTTTGAATTTTTATATCTCGAATACGGGAACCCTTTGAACATCTCTTTATTGTTGTCCTTGGACTTAGAGATGTCTTTTAGAATTGCCCTGCCTATAGCCTCTCCCAAAGCAATGGGAACAGCGTTGCCGATTTGCCTATAAATATCGCTAATATCACCTCGGAAAATCCAATCTTCAGGAAAGCCCTGAATGGCACGATATTCCTCAATTGAAAGAGGGCGATCTTCTGTGGGATGGCACAAATCAGTAGCAGGCATTGTCGGGCTTGTAACCAAAGTTGGAGAAGGACGATCGTTCCATATTCTTCTATAGAAGCCCGTTTTACCACCTCCAAGCCGATACGCCTTTCCCATAGCCTCTTCCTGAATGTCCTCGGGTAAATTCTTCCAATACTCACCTTCTTTAAGTAAATGAAAATACTTAAGCCTTTTTTCCGAAAACTGAACGTAATGTTGTTCGCCTTTTAATCCCCCGACGGCATCTGAAAAAGTTTTCCAAGTATCAAGTTGCCACTTGGGGTCATTGGAATTGGTAGGAGTCAACCAATCGCAGATTGAGCCGTCTCGTTTAGCAATCAAGACAACTCTCTCCCTAATTTGAGGCGCACCAAAGTTCGCAGCATTATACAAATTGAAGCTCACACCGTAGCCCATTGATTCAAGTTTATTGAGAACCGTTTTCATAGCGCCGCCGTGTACGGGCTCTCCGCCAGCTTCCAAAGGATATGCCGTAGACAAGAGCCCCCTGACATTTTCAATTACCAAATACTTAGGTCGAAGATGGTCAGCAAGATCGAGATACTTTAGAAATACGTTGCCCCTAACGTCATCGAAGGCGCGACGCGCTCCAGCCGTAGAAAATGCCTGACAAGGAGGCCCGCCAAACATAACATCTATACCCCTTTTCGGGCTAATGCCCGAATAATCAAATACCCGATCGGGAGTAACCTTATTAATATCTCCTAGCAAACCAACATTAGGCCGATTGGACGCAATAGTCATTCGGCACTTCGTGTCATTTTCACAGAAAAGACTGGACGAAATACCGGTCCTCTCCATTCCATAATCCAAGCCAAGCGCCCCAGAAAAAAAAGAAACCGCAGTTAATGTCGAATCAACTACTTCAGTAGCGCGATGGTCTGCGGGAGCGAAGCATAGATTTTTTTTCCTCATAAAGCTGATAACATCGTTCTCTCTATAGACTCTACGCTTACCAACAAGCGCATAATTGAGCTCTCCGTTACGAGATAGTCTTGTAACAGTCTGAGATGTCACCCCGAGACGGCTCGCAACTTCCGCGGAAGACAGTATCGCCTCATTTTCCAAAATGGACTCCAGTAATTAAGTAATTGAACATTTTTTAGTCCATTTTAATTCAAATATACGCTTGTGTATAGGTTTTATCTAGTTGAAAATCAACACAAAGGAGGCACGACCATGACTAAAAACGCAAAACGTGAAGATGTCAAAAAGAAATTATCGGAATCACTGAATTACTGCAACTCGCATCACATTCCGGCGCAAGAACTCTTTGAATCCATCGCGGACCGAACAATTAACAACGAAACCTGTCGCTATGACGCCGAGGAAAGAAAAAGAGAAATGAAGTCACTATTTCCCATTCTTCTCCAAGCCGAAACCTCAGCAATGATTCCCTCGATTCCAATGAAGCCAGATATACTCGAATTAGACTCGAAAGCATTTTTGGAACTTTGGCTAAACAAATGGATTTCAAAATTTCTTTCGGAATGGCAGTCGCTTCCAAGTGATTATGTCGCGAATCCCAAAAAGACGGTTACCGATGAAGCACTGATACATATGGTAATGGACGCAAAACACGCAGGATCAAAAGAGCGCGCTTACGAGTGGGCGGCGCACCACAATTTATTCATGAGTGCTGAAAATATAGGTGGCAACCTATTGGAGGAGTACATATATTCAAAAATTAAGCCATATGGATGGATTTGGTGCAGAGGGAAGATTCTCACGGCAATCGACTTTTGCAACGATGAATGCACTGCCATGTTTCAGGTAAAAAATAAAACGAATACTGAAAATAGTTCAGGAAAGGGATTCAGGGAATCCTGCGGCGCAAAAGCGTGGAATCGAATGAAGGCGGAGCGTCGTAACGGAAAAATTGAAACGTATTGGCCAAAGTTGATTGAAATTGTTCGAGAGGGCAGTACGGTAGATAAACCTGTTCCGAATGATCTCGTCACCGAAGCAGACTATTTGGATTTTGTTTCAAACACGGTCAGAAACAATCCTTATCTGATTAGCGAAAGAGAAGGAGACCTATAACAAAATGGGGTCGCAATCCAACAGACACGCGACCCCATCTTCATCATTTTTTTTAGTAACTAGCGATAACTTACGGACTGCTGCGAATCCTTTACGACGACGTCGTGGGCGCCGCCTTCGACGATCGAGGTCGAGCTGACCAGGGTCAGGCGTGCCTTTTCCTGGAGCTCGGGGATCGAGAGGGCACCGCAGTTGCACATCGTGGACTTGACCTTGTAAAGCGTGCCGCCCACGCCGTCCTTGAGGGAACCGGCGTACGGGACGTAGGAGTCGACGCCCTCGACGAAGCTGAGCTTCGCGGCGCCGCCAAGGTCGTAGCGCTGCCAGTTGCGGGCACGCGCAGAACCCTCGCCCCAGTACTCCTTCATGTACTGACCGTTGACGTTGACGCGCTCGGTCGGGCTCTCGTCAAAGCGCGCGAAGTAGCGGCCCAGCATCATAAAGTCGGCACCCATGGCAAGGGCGAGCGTCATGTGGTAGTCGTAGACGATACCGCCGTCGGAGCACACGGGCACGTAGACGCCCGTCTCCTCGTAGTACTCGTCGCGAGCTCGGCAGACGTCGATCAGCGCAGTGGCCTGGCCACGGCCGATGCCCTTGGTCTCGCGGGTAATGCAGATGGAACCGCCGCCGATACCGACCTTGATGAAGTCGGCACCGCAGTCGGCCAGGAAGCGGAAGCCCTCGGCGTCGACGACGTTACCGGCACCGACCTTGACGTCCTCGCCGTAGTTGGCGCGGATCCATTCGATGGTGCGCTTCTGCCACTCGCTGAAGCCCTCGGAAGAGTCGATGCACAGGACATCGGCGCCGGCCTCAATGAGCAGCGGCACGCGCTCGGCATAGTCGCGGGTGTTGATACCGGCGCCGACCATGTAGCGCTTGTCGCCGTCGAGCAGCTCGTTGGGGTTGGTCTTGTGGCTGTCGTAGTCCTTGCGGAAGACGATGCCCATGAGGTGATCGTTGTCGTCGACGATCGGCAGGGCGTTGAGCTTGTTGTCCCAGATGACGTCGTTGGCAACCTTGAGGCTGATGTTCTTGTCGCCCACGATGAGCTGCTCACGCGGGGTCATGAACTCGGAGACCTTCGTCTGGTGGTCATCGCGACTGGGGCGATAGTCACGGCTGGTGACGATGCCCAGGAGCTTACCCTTGGGAGTGCCGTCGTCGGTGACCGGCATGGTGGAGTGACCGGTTTTCTCCTTGAGCTCGATGACCTGCTCCATGGTCATGTCGGGGGTCAGCGTGGAATCGGACTGAACGAAGCCGGCCTTGTGATCCTTGACGGCCTTGACCATAGCGGCCTCGGACTCGGCGCTCTGGGAACCGTAAATGAAGGACAGGCCACCCTCGGTAGCGAGCGCGACACCCATGTCGACGCCCGAGACGGACTGCATGATGGCGGAAACCATGGGGATGTTCAGGGTGATTGCCGGCTTCTCACCGCGCTTAAAGCGGGTTAGCGGCGTCTTAAGAGAGACGTTGTTGGGGATGCACTGCGAGGACGAGTAACCAGGGACCAGCAGATACTCCGAAAACGTGTGGGACTCACCGGGAAAGAACGTAGCCATGTTTCTCCTTTTTCCATGCGACCGGTCGGCTGCAGGCCTCGTAGGACCCAGCCCAACCTTGGGCGCCCAATACTGGGGAAGTATCTTAACGCACTTTGACTGCTACAATGCATGATTTAAGAAGAGCACACGAGGGTTTGACGCAGGCTTTGCGTTTGCCCAGCAAACACTTTAGCGGGGAGACGTGGAGCACATGGAGTACAGGACGACGGCAAAGTTGGTCATTCAAGCGTGCGACAAGGATCTGCCGGGCGTGTTCGGTCACGGCTGCGTCTTGCTGCTGCAAGGCATAGCCCGCGAGCACTCGCTCAACCGCGCCGCCAAGAGCATGGGTATGGCGTATTCCAAGGCCTGGCGCATTGTGAACGAGGCCGAAGGTCAGCTGGGCTGCAAGCTCATCGAGCGCGACGGAGCCCGCGGATCCACCCTCACCCCCGCCGGCGAGCGAGCCATAGCGGTCTACGAGGAGCTGCAGGCCGACATCAACAACGTCATCGCCACCAAAGCCAACGCCCTCATCGCCAGCATCAAAGAGTAGCCCATTTGGGACGGGGCCTTATAGCCACACAACCCCTTCTCATAAGTTGCGGTGAAATAGGGACTGTTTATACGATCAAAGCCGTAAATCAATCCATATTTCACCGCAACTCATGGAGTTGAGGATGATTTAGCTAGTTGCGAAGGGCGTTGTCTAGGGTGGACGCTACGACCAGAGGGTCGTCGGTGCCGGCGAAGAGACGGATGGTGCTCCCCCGCTTGCCGCGTGGGGCCGAAAGACGCGTCGTTGCGCCGCCGGCGGATGATGTGCGGAACTCCCCCGGCAAAGCATCGAACAGCTCACGCGCGCTGCGCTCGATAAGGTCAAATTCAACTGCAGGGCCAAAACCGTGCTCCAGGATGCCGGTCGCGATGGCATGGTCGGGATGCGAGGCCAGCCCGGGATAGCGCACGTTGCTCACCATCTCGTTCGCGGCCAAATATTCAGCCAGTGCACGCGCGCGGTCAAAGTGTGCCTGCATGCGAGTGTCGAGCGTGTCGAGCCCGCGTTCTAGAACCTCGGCCTCATCGGAGGACAAGTCGAGCGCGGCCAACCCGCACCCCTCGATCAGCGCATGCGCGCACTCGGCCGCGGCGTCCACACGATGGCGCTTGAGCTGCGAGCGTGCGACCGATACGGCAACGAGCTTGCGAGGAGCCTTACCGGCGCACACACGGTCGAGCGCCTCGAGCGACAGGACGGCACCCAAACGCAGCGGATCGCACCCAAAGAGGCCGGCCACGGTGTTATCCACCACGAGCAGCGCATGAGCCTCACGCGCTGCGCGGCCTAACGCGCGCAGATCGGGCACACGCAGACCAAACCCGCCGATAGAATTGACGAACCACCACAGGTGCGGCCCCTCGGCATCAAGCGAGGCATCAAAGCCCTCGGACGCGGCAACAAATACCTCGGCGCACGAATCCCCCACCAGCACAACATCGCGGCCATCAAAGCCACGAGCAAACGCATCGGCAAAGTCGTCCGCAAAAGCCACCAGGCGGTCACCGGGACGCACAATACCCAACAGCGACAACGCCGCCGGCACGTGAGGGGCCTCAACAAGACGCGCATCACGCGCGCCAGCCCTTACAGCCCAGGCCTCTTCTAGCTGCTGTACATCCACAAGGCACCACCCCTTCATAAACAAAAACCCACGATGCGGATGTTTCCCGCATCGTGGGCAACGGCTGCAGTATAGCGCCGACATGCGACGAATCGCCTAGATGTTGAGCGCGTGGTAGGTCACACTCGCACCCGGAGCATCAACGGACACGCCATAAGTCTCGGGATAGATGCGCGTCGAAAACACGAGCGCACCTTCGTTCACAAACACCTCGACCGACGAGACATCGCCAACAATGCGAACGTTGCGAACCTCGTCGACGGGCTCCCAGCGCACGGTACGACCGCAGCCGGCAGAAGCGCGACTCTCATCGGTAAATCGCATCTCAAAGCGCGAGGGCAGTTCGCCCTCGGCGGGCATAAACGCCAGCTTAAGCTCGCCATCAACGGTCGAGGTGAACGCGCCGTTGACACCGTCGGCAACAACGTCAAAGCAGGTATCGCCGGCAACCTCCAACGAGCCCTCCCCCACACGCACCGAGGCATAATGGCGCTCGATCTCGCGCGCCGGCTGCTGCAGCACCACGTCGCCGTCACCGGCCGTAAGCTCACGCGGCACCGTCATGCAATGCTGCCAGCCGCACACCACGGTGGGTGCGTTGCCATAGGTCGGCTCATCGGGCATGCCCATCCAGCCGATCAGAATGTGGCGACCGTCCTCGGCCGTGAACTCCTGCGGAGCATAGAAGTCAAAACCGGCGTCCCACAAGCGAAACTCGCCCAGCTCATAGGCACCGTCACCACCGGTAATGTCGCCCGTTACAGGCATGTAGCCAGCAGCGTATACGTTGCCGCGGTCCCAACGACCACCCTCGAGCCCCTGGGGCGAGAAGGACAGCCACCTCGCCGGCACACCACCATCGGCCTCAAGCTCAAGGTATCCCGGGCACTCCCACATAAAGCCAAAACGCTCGGGCGTAGACACACGGCTCTCGAGCTCCCAGTTCAGCATATCGGCCGAGCCATACACCAGGATCTCGCCCACATCGCGCCCGGCGCCCTCGCCATGCATGGCGCAAAAACGGCTCTCGACATGCGGCCCGTCAACGCAACGACGCACGCCTAGCACCATGTGATAGCGACCAGCCTCATCGCGCCACACCTTGGGATCGCGCACGTGGCACGTCAGATCCTCGGGATAGTCCTCCGACGCCAGCACCACGCGCTTTTGGCTAAACGTCTGTCCATCGGCGCTCTCGACATACACGGTATCGGCGCGACGACCGGTGTTGACGTAGTCATAGACACCGTCCGCATCGGGGAGCTTAACGTTGCCGGTATAGAGCACGCGAATGCGACCGTCCTCGACCAATGCCGAGCCCGAATACACGCCATGGCAGTCGAACGGCTCGTCGGGAAGCAGCGGCGCGCCAACATATTCCCAGTTCATAAGGTCGCGGCTCGTGGCATGACCCCACATCTTGACGCCGCCGTTCACATCAAACGGAGCATACTGGAAGTATGCGTGAAACACGCCATCGGCCTGGCAAAGCCCGTTGGGGTCGTTGAGCCAGCCCGTGGGCGGCATAATATGAAAATGCTGAGCATAGGGCCCATGACCGCGCTCGGCGGCCGCGGCATCCATGTTGGCAACGAGCTTGGCAAGATCGCGCTGAAGTGCGTTAGACATGTCGGTATCCAATCGAATTAAATCAACGAACGCTTAAATCAAGGGTTCCAGATAAACAAAACGCCCACAGGATGGAGCCTGCGGGCGTTTTGTTTACGCGAATCCTACGCCTGCTCGGAAGCCTTGGGCTCGTCCTTGTATAGGACAAACGAGACGGCAAAGGAAACCAGCGCGGCGACCGCAAACATGATCACGTACTGCACGGGCTGGGCCAGGCACAGCAGGATGCCGAAGATACCGGTAACGCCCGTGCCGGAGGCAGCCAGCGAAGTGAGCGCGCAGACCAGGGCACCGCAACCGCCGCCGATGCAGCCGGCGATGAAGGGCTTAAAGAAGCGCAGGTTCACACCAAAGATGGCAGGCTCGGTAATGCCCATGAAGGCGGACAGGGCCGAAGGAAGCGCCAGACCCTTGATCTTGGCATCGCGGGTCTTAAAGGCAACGGCGAGCGCGGCACCACCCTGGGCGATGTTGGCAGCGCTGGCGATGGGCAGCCAATAGGTCACACCGTACTGAGCGAGCTGGCCCAGATCGATGGCGGTGTACATCTGGTGGATACCGGTAACGACCGTGGGGGCATAGAACAGGCCGACGATAAAGGAACCGATGCCAAAGGGCAGGGTGAGCAGGGCCTGAATCAGACCGAGAATGGCGTTCTCGGCCCACACGAATATGGGGCCGACGGCAACGAGGGTCACGAGCACGGTCACGAACACCGAGACAAGCGGGGTCACAAAGAGGTCGAACATCTCGGGAACGATCTTGTGCAGGCGCTTCTCCAAGAAGGCGAGGATGGCGCAGGCGATGACGATCGGGATCACGTGGCCCTGATAGCCAACCCACTCAAAGCTGTACACGCCGGGAATGACGGTGACCATGGTCTGCACGCCCTCGGAGGCAACCGTATAGGCGCTCTGCAGCGAGGAGTTGATGAACGCACCACCGACGACGGCGCCCAGATACGGGTTGGCGCCAAAGGCCTTAGCGGCGGAGTAACCGATCAGGATCTGCAGAATGCCAAAGGACGTGCCCGAGACCAGGTCGGCAATCTTGTAGATAAAGTTATTGGTGTCGAGCGCGATAAAGCCGTTGGAGGCCATAAAGTTGAGGGCGCTCATAATGCCCAGCAGCAGACCCGAGGCCACGATGGCAGGGATGATGGGGACAAAGACGTCGCCGAGCACCTTAATGGCGCGCATAAAGATGTTCTGCTGCTGCGCCGCGGCCTCCTTGACCTCGGCCTTGGTGGCAGCCTCGACGCCACTGAGCGCGATGAACTCCTCGTAGACCTTATTGACGGTGCCAGTGCCAAAAATAATCTGGAGCTGGCCCTGGGCTTCAAAGACGCCCTTAGCGCCGTCAATATTCTCGAGGGCCTCCTTGTCAACCTTCGCGTTATCGGCAATCACCAGGCGCAGACGCGTGGCGCAGTGTGCGGCCGAAACAACGTTGCCGGCGCCACCGATGTTGTCGAGCACCTCTTGGGCTGATTTGCGGTAGTCCATGACTTCCCTTTCCTCCAACGGGTGCATGCGCACCCGACTACCTTTGACACTTACACTGTAATCGTTTTCAGTTTCATATGTCTGCAATCGTTTTCATAGTAGGGTGAACGGTAGGAAAAAGCCGGCGAATGGTAGTTTTACCGCAAAAACAGGGGCCTCAAAGGCAGGCAGACATGCCCAAAGCCTAGACATTCATAAGTTGATGGCCGAGTTTGAGCGTCTTGAGACCGCTCTCCCCCTCCACGCCATCGAGCGTGTTGAGCAACATATTGGTCGCCTCGACGCCACTGGTCAGGTAGCCATAATGCACGGTGGGAATGCCGCCCGTCAGCGCGCGCAAAAACGCGTTGTCGCCAAAACCGCTCACGCGGTGTATACCCTCGCCCATGCCGCGAACCTCATCAATGGCACGCAGCGCGCCCGCCGCCATGGTGTCGGTCGCGCACGCGATAAACGAAACATCGGGGTCGACGGAAAGCAGTTCACGCGCCGCACCATAGCCCGAGTCGAGCGTAAACGAGCCCAGGCGAATCAAGGCGGCATCGAGCGGGTTGCCCGCGGCGCGCAAGCCGGCCTCAAAACCGCGACGGCGGTCATAACCGGCCGCACGGTCCTCTTCGGTAACTCCAATATAGGCAATCTTGCCGTCCACGCGACCCGCAAGCGCATGGCCCAGCTCAAAGGCGGCCTCGTAATCGTCGTGATAGACGCACGCCGCGCCCTCAACATTCTGACCGATCAGCACGATGGGCACACGGCACGATTCAATCGCCCGACGGTGCTCGTCGGTAATCATGGTTGCTACCAGCACAATGCCATCGACCGGGTGGTTTTGGAATAAATCGAGGTATTCGAGCTCGCGATCGGGGGCATTGTCGGTATTGGCAAGCAACATCTGGTAGCCACGACGACCGAGCACCTGGCCGATGCCGGCGGTAATGCGGCTCACGGATTCCGAGTTGATCTTAGGCACAATGACACCGATGAGTTTGGTGGAGCCGGTGCGCAGCGCGCGCGCCTGGCTGGACCGCACGTATCCGGTCAGCTCAATCGCCTGCTTAATGCGCTCGGCCTTGTCCGCCGAGATATATCCACCGTTGAGGTAGCGCGAGACGGCGGCGCTCGAAACGCCCGCCAGCTCGGCCACATCTTTCATCTTTACCACGAGCACCCCTGTCATTGAAATCGCTTACACAATGATACCCAACCCATACCGGCAAATTGAGCAAATGGGGCAAGCCACATGGATCATTTCAACAGCCCAGGTCAAGCAAACGTCAGCGAGCGCGCAGCCGCCGTGGCGAGGTGCCGCGAAAGAGGAGCGACGCGTACTTCATGTACGCGAGCGACGGTTTGAGCGGCAGATCGCCCGGCAGATGCGTGCGCAGCGTCGAGCGGTCCGGCGTTTGTTAAAACGCCGGAACATAGTTACCCGTGGTATTCGCCGTTATATTGGATCAATGTGAGGTCTTCCACGCCATCGAGCGCGCGGATGGCGTCGGCATAGGGCATATCCACACCGTCCGAGAACACTTCGACGGCCATCTCGACTTTGTCGCCGCGCATAGTCTTGGACTTGACGGTGAACTTGGTGCGCCCAAAGGCGCGCACGATATCGTCACCGGTGGTCTGGCCCGTGTAGTGAATGACCATCATGTACACGCGCGCCTTGTCCTGGTGGCTCGCGAAGCCGGCGATCATCGCCACGATGACCACCGCCGTGAGCCCCACGAGCGCATACATGCCGGCGCCCGCCGTAATGCCCGTGGTAATGGCCCAAAACAGATACAGCAGGTCGAGCGGATCCTTGACCGCCGTACGGTAGCGGACGATGGACAGAGCACCGACCATACCGAGCGAGATGACCACGTTGGTCGAGATCGCAAGCGTGACCATGCAGGTGAGCACACACATGCCCACAAGCGTCACGGCAAAGCTGCGCGAGTACACCACGCCGGTAAAGAAGCGCTTGTACACGCAATAGATCAGGATGCCCATGGCGAGCGCCACGAGCAGCGACAGGCCAATCTTGGCAGGGTCGACCTGACCAAACGCCTCCAAGACGGAGTTCTTAAAAAAGTCTCTGGTGCTCATGGTCTAAATATCCCCTCGGTTCTCAAAATCCGATTCCCAGTAGTTAAAGCCGCGCAAGTAGGCGGTCTTTTCGTAACACAGGCAGTACTTGGAGACCGCCGTGAGCTCCGCCGCGCCAGGCGGTACCATATCGCGCACCAGCTGCGGGCAAAACTCGGTAAATTTGACCTCCATCACCAGCTTGCCGGGCTCCAGCACGGGCAGCGCGGGCAACGTCGCGTCAAAGATGTCAAAGCTCCCCACCGCCGCACGCACGTTGCTATCAAAGGTAATGCGCACGGTGCCCTCGTCCATCACCCACGGCTCGCGCTCGTAGTCCACGATGGTCCGCGGGCGCATCATGTTGCAGATACACTCGATGTAGAACTCGCGACAGAGCGGATAGGGGCTCCTCAGCAAAAAGTCGTAGTCACCGGCCAGAATCTGCTCAAACTCGCCACGCGTGAGCGGCGCGTCCTCCTTGTAGATCCAGCTGCCGTACTTCTTTTTGCGCTCGAGCTTAATCACCTTGTCGCTGCCGTTATAGATGCGAACGCGATACTTTTTGCGCATGAGAATGCCGGCGTCTTTTTCCTCGTAGGCCGAGTTGCAGTAGTCGTCAAAATACAGGCTGCGAATGGTGTAGCCGCCCGCTCGCGCATGCTTGTCCAGCTTGAACACCGGCGCCATGCGACAGGCAAGCGCGGCGTGCTCGCCCTCGTTAATGAGATATTTGAGCTCATGGCGGTAACGCTCCTGCGTGGCACGCACAGGCGGGGCCGCCAAGCGCTCAAGCAGCGCGCTAGCCCTCCTCATACGTGTCCTCCACGACCTTACCGCCGTCTTGCACGTAAAAGCACTTCACGCCGTAGTGCTTGCCGTCGTCGGTCACATAGTAGTCAAACGCATCTTGCGTAAAGTCGTCGGAGTTGGTGGCACGCACGCGCACAAAAAACTGGCCGGTATCGGGCGCATCACAGGTCACCTCGGGAAGCAGCACGTCCTCGGCCTTAAAGACCACATCGCTTATGGCATAGTCGCGCGCAAGCTCTACGGTGTAGCGAATGCCGCGCGCCTCAAAGTCGTAGGACGCATCCCAGTTAATGCGCAGCTTACCGTTATCGATCTGCGGCACGCCAATGTAGAACGGCATGGGCTTTTTATAGCTCTCGCGAAAGCTCTTGTAGTTCTCCTCGATCTCGGAGGGAATCGCCGCGGCAATCTGCTCGTATTCGTCCTTGGTGACAGGCAGGTTGTCGATATCGGGCGAAGCAAAGACCAGGGATTCAGTCACCTCGCGGTAGTGCTTGATCATCTTGGCCAGGCGTGCCTCGGTCATATACGAGCGCAGGTCCTTTACGGCGCGGTCGAGCTCACTGCGGAACGATTTACTGCGCAGCGCACGATTGAATAGCACGTTGCCCCAGTAGTTGCTTACGCCGCGCTCCCAGCTCGCATAGTCCGAGAACCCGGCAAGAGAAAGCTCCAGCTTGCGCAGCATACCGTCGTTGTCCCAATCGAGGATGTACCACGTATTGGAGTTGAGCGGGCTATACAGATAGCAGTTGCGGTTCTGCGTATCGCAGTTGCCCGTCAGGATCTGAAACGCCAGCCAATAGACCAGGTTCTCGGTATCAAAGTAGGTGTCGAGCACGTCATCGATCTTTTGCGATTCGTCGTTGAGCGAATCGAGCATCTCGATGAGCTTGGTGTGGTCCGAATCGCCCTTAATCTCGAGCATGCCCTCAAAGCTCGCCTGGTTGTAGTCGGGATCGTCGGCAAGCTTAATGGTGTCCTCGTAGCGATGGAAATCAAAGCTGTTCACCTTGTACAGGCGCCCGCTCTTATCCAGGCCATGTGCCTTAAGCGCCGTCTTGTTGAGCTGCTCCACCTGCGTAAACAGGCCGTAGTCCTCAAAGGTATCGTTGGACTTTTCGGTCTGGTCACACACCCACAGATGCACGAACTGCGTGCGCAGGCCCATCATCTGGGGAATCCCACGGATAAGGTCGTAGGCCATCTTGTTGCGAAAACGCATACCCTCGCCCATGTGCTTGTTGAGCGCAATCGCGCGCTGTTGGCGCCAGGCACCCTTGCCCTTTTTGAGCTCCACCTTGTAATTCTTTTGCGTGTAGGAGCTCGATGTCTGGCCGCGCACCTGCACGGTGGCATTGGGCGCTTCCTCGCCATAGCCAACCTCGCCGGCCACCGGGCCGTCTTCGTCGCCCGCCTGCAGCAGGCCCATAACCTGATAGCGCGTCACGCCCATGTCGGCATAGTCATACACCGAGTACGTGTTGATCTCGGCCCAGCTATGGTCCGTGTTCTCGGAGCTGTTGCCGCGCGAGACCGTCAGGTACATGGTCACAATGTCCGAGTCGTCGTAGACCTCGTAGAGCTCGTCCTTGTCGCGCAAATGCTTGGACTGGTCGGAGGCCTCGGCCTTTTTAATCTTGTCCTGCTTTTTTACCTTATTTGTCGAGGATTCGTCCTGAGATGAGCAGCCCGAAAGCAGCAGCGCGCCGGCAGCCGCCTCGATCAGACAGCGGCGAGACATCATCCTATCGGTCATCAGAACCTCCCCAATGGTTGCGATACACGCGAACTACTGCGCGCTGAAACGCGCCGTGCGGCACGCCCTTGCAGCGGCACTCCTCATAGCGCTGCTCGGCACGGTCGAGCAAGCGGCCCAGCTGTGTAAAGTGACCCGTTTTGTCGGTCGCCACAATGGGCTGCTGGCTCAGGATACGATACGGCAAGTTGGCGGTATAGGTATCGAGCCGCAGCAGCGCCACGATAAAAAACACCGCCGCACCCAACAAAAAGCCAAAGCCGTAAAACTGCTGCGACAAAAGCAACGACACCGCAGTCGCCAGCCCGGCCACACCGGCAAACAGCCCCGAGGCCAGCACGGCCCCCTTGTAGTCGGTAAAGTACAGCAAGATGAGCAACACCGTATTGCCCACGGCATACAGGCCGTAGCCCACGCACAGCGTGCGAAAATACCCGTGCATCAGGTTGTTAAAGCCCAACGGTAGGGCCGACAGCACCGTGGTCTCGAGCGAAATGACCGCCGCCGTCACAAACAGCTGCTTGAGCGCACAAAACCGTAGTTCTCTGTTGAGCGTGGCAAGCATTTCCTCCTCGGCCACCACAATGTCGCCCACCACGCCACCGTCGTTGAATAGGCTGTAGTAGTCACGGTAGCGCGGATAGAAATTGACCTCGACCGACACCACAAAGTTGACGGTCGTGACGAGTGTGGTCAAAAACGCAATGAGTGCCGGCACGTCATGGTAAGGAGCCCCGTAAAACAGGCCTTTGATCTGCACGCCAATAGGGCCCGCCCAGATAATAACCAGGTGTGCGAAAAGCCCCAAGTTGGTAAACAGCCCCGTAAGCGCAAGCGGCATAAATTGGTCGAGCCAGCGCAAAAAACGCCAGGGACTCCGGTCACTCCGTGGAAAATACCGGTACAGCAGTACCACGTCCCAGACGAGCATGACGCCGTAGCCTAGGGCGATTGACGCCAACAGGCCCTCGACCGGCGGCAGTCCCAGCGCCAGTGCTGCCAGGGCGCACAGGCACGCCACGCCAATGGCAGCCGCAAAGCTGCACAGGATGCCGCGGTAATCCTTGATGGCCGTGAGATAGCTCATGCCGTTCCAGTTGACGATCATAATGTTGAACAGCCACAGGCACAGCAGCCCCTGCAGCAGCGTGGCCCCCGAGAACAGCAAAAAGACGCCGTAGAGCACCGTGCCCGCAACGAGCATGACAGCATTGGAGCCCCAAAACGAGGGCAGAATCTCGTCCTCGCCCTCGGCAAACAACATATCAGCCAAAAAGCGCGTGACCGGCATGGAGAAAAAGCTTGTGAGCGTGAGCGATGCCAGCAGCGTATAGGTCACCATGCACACCAGCAGATCCTGGTTGGCGCGGCCCACACCCCACAGACTGCACAGCACCAAGACACCAACCTGGAGCAGCACGCCCAGCAGCATGGGGCCCGTGCACACAATGCCAGCGTAGCCATAGGCGCGCATCGTGGCAAACAGACCCTTGCGCCTAAACAGGCGCTTGAGCTCAAAACCGATTCCGGCCACCGGCTACTCCCCCTCTCTGGGCAGGTCAAACGCTTGCGCCGTCTCGTCGTACAGCGCGCGATAGTTGGCGAGCATCTGCTCGTGCAAGAAGTACGTGGCAACGCGACGCTGGCCGCGCTCCCCCATATCGATACGGCGAGCGCGGCTTGTGCACATGCGTTCCATGGCATCGGCCAAGCCCTTGCGATACATAGGCGGCGTCACAAAACCCGCCACGCCAAAGTCGTCGCCCGGGGCGCCTTCGAGAAGCTCGCGACAGCAGCCCACCTCGGTCGTCACGCAGGGACGGCGCGCTGCAAGCGACTCCAGCACGCTGAGCGGCTGGCCCTCGGAGATGCTCGTCAGAATGGTAAAGTCGAGCTTTTCCATGTACTCGACCACGTTGACGCGCCCGGTAAAGATCAGATCGCGCACGCCCAGGGTGTCGACGAGCGCATGGCACTCGGCTCCGTACTCCTCGTCATCCACGCCGCCCATGATGTGCAGGCGCACCTTGGGCAGGCGCTCGTGCAGCTCAAAGAAGGCATAGATCATGGTCTTGACGTCCTTGATGGGCGCCAGGCGCACCACCGCGCCAATGTCCACCCAGCCGTCATCGGGCTTTAAGGGAATGTCCTTAAAGCGGTCGAACTGGATGCCGTTGGGGATGACCAGGCATTTGTCCGCATCGCAGCCCATATCGATCTGCGTCTTGCGGGCGTTATGGAACAAACTGGTCACGCGGAAGGCACGGCGGTAGATCTCCTCCGAAAGCAGGTAGAAAAAGCGAATCCAGCGGTCCTTAAACGACGGCACCACCCAGTCGGCGCGAATGATCTCTTCCTGACGCTCGCGGGTATAGATGCCGTGCTCGGTCAGCAGTACCGGCGCATGGGAAACGCTCGAGCCCAGGCAGGCGAGCAGACCACCGTAGCCGGTCGAGATGGCATGGTACACATCGGCCACCGGTACCTCGCTGCCCAACAGGTAGAGCACGGGAAGCAGCATAGAGCGCAAAGTGTGGAATGCGTCGGCAAAGGGCGTGTAGGGGTACTCTGCCAGGCACACGTCGCGGAAGATGTCCATAAACGTTCGGCTCTGCAAAAACGAGAGCGGATGCACGCGACGGCGGTGGAAAATATCGAACAGAACATCCCAATCCGGATTGGAGAGCGACACCAGGCGGCGTAGCGCCTCGCGCTCGCGGTCGTCAAAACTGGCTTCGTGCTGCTCGCCCGAAAGCCGCAGGGCATCGTCCAGGAACACCTCGTGCACCTCGACCACGTTGCCGGGCAGCTCGTAGACAAACTTGCCGCGGTCGACAGCATGCGCGCCGATCACCCATAGCACAAACTCATGCTCGGGCATGGCCTGGATATAGCCATGCATCCAGGTAGATACGCCGCCGTGCACATAGGGGTAGCAACCCTCGAGTACCAAGCAGATTCTCATTTATCGCCGCCCTCCTTGCGCTCAATCGTCACGGTCTTATCATTTGCCTTGAGCAGATACAGATTGCCCGTAAGATGCGTCAGTTCGCCACCCGTCACCGCACCCGGCTCGCCATTATTGGCGCGGAACATGAGCCACGCCTCGTCGTGGAAATTGCCCAGGTTGAGCGTCCAGGCATCTGCACTTGTATCCACGCTCACCGTAACCGACGAAAAGCGCTGGATGGCACCGGAGCACTCCGACGCCGTCTGGTGCCGCAGATCGGGCGCGGATTTGGTAAGCCAGTCCAGGTAGTCGGTCAGGCCGCCCTTGTAGACCTCCCAGCCCTCTTTGGCGCCGCGATCCGGATCGAGCAGGTCGTCCGGGTGCATAAAGTGCGTACTCACGTAGTGCATGTTGAGCTCGGACACGGCTGCCAGGCGCATATAGGAATCGTCGACCATGCCGCCCGAGACAATACGTGGCTGCTCCACAATGCCATCGCTCGCCATGCCAAACTCCTGCACGTACGGCAGGTCGGTGCCATCCTCAAAATACGTACTGGCAATGGTCTTAATGCGCGGAACATCGGTACCGATAAGCTGGCGCGCGCGGGCCGAAAGGATATTTGAGGGCGGTACGTAAACCGAGCCGTGCGCGTTGGGCAGGACCTCGTCCTGAAACGCGATAAGTTCGTTGAGCGAAGCGACGAGCGTCTCTTTGTTCTTCCAGGTCTTGTAGTCATACAGAGTGCCATAGTCGGTATCCCAGAGCGCGAGCGGCTGATGGTTGTAGCCGTGAAAGCCCAGCTCACCGCCCATCTGCAGCAGCATGCCGCCAAAATAGCGGAACTGCGTGGTATCGGCCTGGCGCGCGGGCTCGGTCTGGTTGACCGCGTCCTCGTAGTTTTCGATCATCACGCCGGTATAGCGAATGCCGTATTTTTGCGCGAGCTTTTGCAAATCGGGCCACCAGACCTTGGTGTAAAAATCCGCAATGGAAAGGCCGTAGTCACGCTTGATATAAGTACCATCGCCCGATGGCACGGGGCTAGGAAAGTCGTCCAAAAAGAACACGGCGCTGTTGATGACCGGATAGGCCGTTGCATCGCCCAGGAGGCTGGTCGCCGCGGCGTAAAAGCCGCGCATGACCTTGTCATAGATACCGATATTGCAAACCACGGTGCGCCCGCTACCGCAGTCATTCGACCAAATGAGTGGGGCGCCCGCATCGCCGGTCTTAGCCCACACACGAGCCGTCTCGCGCAGCGATACCGAAAGCGACGAATCAAAAGGGTCCGAGAGCTCGTAGCGCTCTCCCCCGCCCAGCATAAAGTCCTCACTCGGCACAATGCTTTCGGCTTTTACATAGTCATATCCGGCCGATTCAATGCCAAGCTTGGAGGCAATCACTTGCAGATAGCTCGAGTTATCCGGCGGCATGGCGAGCATAAGCGAACCGCCGGCACTCACCCAACTCATAATGTCGCTCAGGTGCGTACCGAGCCCATCGAGCGACGGCATGAGCAAAATCACACGATCGAAGGAGGTCAACGAGGGAATGGCATCCGTACCATCCAGAGCAAGGTCCACGTCGCGGTGCGCGATCTTCATGTCGAGCAGGATCTGGTCGAACTGCTCCTTTACGTCCTCGACGCCAGCTTGATCGGAATCGGTAATGACCAGGCACGTGAGCTTTTGGCCAAAGATTGCCGAGCTTGCAGGCGTAGCGTCGGTGGCGGCAATCATCCCCAGCTTATGCTGGCCCGCACTATACTGCACGCCGGCACGCTCCACCAGCAGCACGGCAGCCATGGCAATAAAGACCGCCCACACCACGAGCAGTCCCATCCAGCGAAAATGGCCCGCACGGTCGCGGATATGCTGCACCATGCTCATCGGGCCTCCTCCCCGTCGCGCCAAAACGCCAGCTGCTCGCGGTTGTCGGCGCTCAAATACACATGTTGCTTGTCAATCGCGTCGATCACACGGTGGACCTCTTCACCGTCGCGGCGCATCACGGCCAGGCGCAGGCAAAGCATCCAAACCTCCTGCTCGTCGGGCACGTCAAGCACCAGCTGGTCAGTCACGGCTTGCGCCTCGTCGGTCTGTCCGACATCGGCCAGCGCCGACGCGTATCGAATGCGCAGCTCAAGGGTATCCTCGCGCTCGCAGCGACGCGCAAGCAGGCGCGCGTACTGTTGGCGCTGAATCTGAGCCACGCGCCCCTCGGCCAAGCCCGAGCCCAAGTATTCACCAAGAAAATCACAGTATTCGTTGAGGTTTTGCGCGCTCGGGTCCGTCTTAAAGGCACGCTCCAGCTGCTGCAGTTTAAGGTCGGACTCTTTGGAGATCTGCGCCACCGCCGTCGCGGCATAGTGCGCCACCTCAACGTCGTCGTTAAGCTTAGCCGCCTGCAGCTGCGCCAGGTAAGCGTCGGGCTCCTCGGTGAGCATGGAGAGCATTAGGCGGCGCCGGTATGCCGGGTCGTTGACGATGAGCGCCTCCTCGAGCGGCACTACGCCTGCATCGTCCTCACCACTCGGTACCGACATACTGCGATGCAGGTCATCGTTAAAGCGCAGCGACTCCAACGCAGACTCTTTCAGCCCCTCGCCAAACACCGCGCCGCGGACCGATAGCAGAACCACCAGCAACGGGCCCCACAGCGGCACCAGCACTATCACAGCCAGCATGTGCCCGCGCACCGGCAGCAGGCCCAACTTCATGAGCGTCCACAGCATCAGGCAAACCAGCGCATGAATCAGCAGCAAGACGGCAGCAACGACAAGCGAGATCAAGCGGCACCCCCCTCACCGTCACCGGTGTAAGAGATGTGCTGCAGCAGCTCCACGATGTCCTCGCCGTCGACGGGTTCCACCGCAATCTGTTTTGCGCTCAGGCGCTCGCGGATAATGGGCAGATCGCACGCCTTTGCCTGGCGCATAAGCAGGTAGAGCACGTCGCCGTCGACCAAGCCCGCCGCGTCGCTCTCGCGGATTGCCGACCCAATTGCGCCCACCAGCTCGCCGACAGGCTCCATGCCCGGCACCACGCGCAGGAGCAAAAAACTCCCCATCTTGCTATCTGCCAGCGCCTGCGCCGCCGCGAGCTCTTGGCCAAAGGCAGCCTGCTTGAGCACGCAAGTGCCGTCAACGCAGCGTTTATCCTGCGCCACCGCCTCATAGTCAAAGGCACGGCCCAGCGCGCTTTCGACCAGGCCGCACAAGATGCGGAACAGGTTTTGATAATAGAGGGTCATTTGGTTTTCGGCTGCACTACGCACAAAGATCAACACGGCGGGTGCCCCGTCGCGCTCGATCGTGTATCCAAACATGGGAAGCCCCGGCGTCAGCTCGCGGTTCACCCACAGGTTCGAACGACCCCCGTCGCCCAAAAGAGATGCAAGCTGCTCAAGCGTGAGCGAGCGTGCGGCATCTTCGGCAATCGCGGGACTTGCTGCCACCAGGCGCGCAAATGCCCCGCCCGAAACATGGTAGATCGCCACCGAATCGTTCTCGAGGATCTCGCCCAGAAGCTCGCAGCACTTGCGATAGATGTCGCGCGGGTTGAGCACGTCGAGCTCCTGCGTCACGGCAAAGATCTTGCCAAAGCTGTCGTGGCGACCCACGATCTGGCGCCTGTACGCGCGCTTATCCTCGATCGCGTCGTGGTAGAGCTGCGTAAGGAACGTATTGCGGTTGCGCACGAGCTCGTTTTGATCGCGCTCCGCCCTAATGACTTCGCTGTTGCGCAGCTGCACATAGCCGCACACGGCACCCACGACAAAGTACGCAATAAACGGCAGCCAGTTGGACGGCTCGTAGAACAGACCCTGGAAGGTATAGCCGTACTGAGTAAAGTAGCTCGCCGCCAGGCCAATCGAAGCCAGCAGTGCTGCGACCAAGCCAAAGTCCAAGCCATACAGCGTGCCGATCATCACCACATAGAGCAGGCGATAATCGAGCACGTTGAGCTGGGCCGATTGGGAGAACAGGTGCTCCAGCACCTCGAACAGGACCCAGGCAACGCCCGTCTCCAGGCATTTAATAGGCAGCGCGCGCATTTGGATGCGGTCGATGGCGGCGCGCAAGGGGTTGACTTTCTTTGCGCGGCCAGCATCCCAACGCGCTTGAATGGTCGAAAGATCGCGCAGCAAGTCGTAGCGCTGAAACCAGCCATAGCGCACGCGAGCGACGTCGTTGGCGGGCAGGTTGTAGCCGGCAGAATCGCCATAGGCAGCTGAAAGCCCTGGGAACAGCGCCTGAAGAGCCTCGCCCACTTCACCCGCCGTGTGATGGAAGGCATCGGCAACGTCGAGCGTCTCAAAGGAGGCGTCCCAGCTGTCGAAGATACGGCGTACTAGCACCGCGAGCTCCTCGGTGCACAGCAGGGGAAACGCCGCATCCTGCGCGCCCTGCAGAGCAACCGAGCCGGTCGAGCACGCATCGAACAGCGGCACCAAAAACGGGTCCTCCAGCGCGGCAGACGCAGTATACAGGAACGGCACACGCAGGATCTTGGTCTGAACGCCCTCGCGAGCAGCGTAGTAGCGGCAAAGGTCGTTTGCCGCGCGGGCGATAATGCCCTTGCCCGTTCGCCCCGCGGCATCGGCGGCACCCTCGGCACCCGCGGGCCCCGCTACATATAGCAGTTGGACCCGGCGACCCGCGCACGCACGAAAGACCGTGCGCAGCAGCTCGATATCGCCCACGGTATCGGTATGCGGGGTAAGGTAATTAGACAGGTAGACCACGCGTTCGAACTCGTAGGCCTGATCCAGGTGTTGCAGAAGCTCTTTCCACGAGGCATGGGGCGATGACTCATCGCGGCGTGCTTCCGCGGCAGCGACGACCTGCACATGGTCCCCAGGGAACGCCTTGGCACAAAAGTCATCGTCAACATATGCGGTGTTGCCAACAACCAGCACCTCCATGGCGCACCCCTCCCCTAAAATCCACTTCTGTCATAGTCAAACATGCGTATTTTACGCTGTCAACGCGAGTTGAAACGCCTTTAAGGCTGTTTTAAGAACTTTTTTAGAGGATGTGGGGACATCGAGAGCTAGATAGTGAATCCTATCTGTGGCAGATAAAGTGGCCCCCACACTCCACCAGCTGCGACATTTTCAATAATGCCTCTTGCATAGGAATACAGGTCCTGCATACCGGTGCTAAGTGCTTCTCTGTCAAAAGCATCGTCATCTAAATCCGCAGGAGCGCGATATATGCCGGAGACGGATATTTCGGAACGATAGTAATGACCTTCATTGCTGGGTAGAAGCTCTATAACTAAATTGAGCTGGCGAAACCTGGTTCCGTTTTCGTCCGAAAATGCGCTGGTGATAGCATTTCTGACGTTGCATTCGACGCCAGACTTATTGACGCCCTCTTTCGGAGTCATTCCGCCATCAAATGAAAAACTATCCACTTTTCTAGTCACGCATGTAATCAGCGGAGATTCAATGCGTTGCTTCTGTAGCGTTTCCATTTACATCTCCAATCGAAAGGCATTCTCTTCTGCCAAAGGAGTCGAGTCCCTATAAGCCGGGGCTTCTCCTCCCTGTATCACCGAAAATTGTGATGTATTAAGTCCCGAGGTCGTCTCATCAGAAGAAAGACCCAGATATTTGCGAACCTCGGGGACGTCTCGAATGAGCTTCATAAGATTATTTGCGGTAATAGACTGTTGTGACGCCCCGTTCTCCCAACGAGATGCCGTTGGTTTTGAAACCCCTAAAAGCGACTCAAATTCATGCTGAGTTAAACCGAGATCAGAGCGCAAATCTTTAATATCGGAGGGAGAAAGAAGTTCATGTGTCTTGGCATATTGCGAAGCCAGCGCATGGGCGAGCTTAGTCGCCTCTGCAGCGGTCATTTCATCGTTGCCGCACTCACAAATATAATGCTCAATTCCTTTTACCGTTATTTGCTCGCCACGGTATGATTCAGACATTGGCGCCGTGGTAAATTGCATTTCTTTGCCACATTCCATGCAACGCATGGCTCCTCCTTTAATGAATATATCCATCGATGTTCGCAGACAAAACGTTCAAATGTGCATTGCCTTCAGAATCGATTAAAAACTTGACGTACCAATCCTCGCATTCAAAACCTCGGCACTCATAGACATCTGCGTAAACACCATGCAAAGGGCCATCCATGTCGAGCGCAATGGATTTTCTAAAGTCGCCAGGCTCCAGATAATCAAAAAGGTCAGCAAGGAAATGGTCGATGTCCAGATAACCAAACTGGTTCATCAGGTGCCTGCGCACCCTACCGTTTACCATCATCTTTCCCAAACGAGCTAAAGACTTCGCTTCGTCAAGTGAATATGTCGGTCGGAGCTTGGTTCGATTCATAACCACCCCTTAGTTAGCATGATGCTAACTATATTCGTCTTGTAGCCAATTGGCAACCTATTATGGCTTTCAAGGCCAAGCACGTTGAAGCCATATTTAGCATGCATTCGGAAGTGCGGTGAAAACCCGAGACCTGCCGGCCAGATCCCAGATTTGAGACCTTGCGACCTGCGGTTTAATTGGCAAAAATCGGGGTGCGTTCAGCAAGTTTCGATTTTCCCCGCACTTCCGAAATACGCAGTAAAAAACCCACTGCCCAGAAGCAAATTCGGACAAGTGTCCTTCGGAAACAGCCCCCTAAACGCGAAAACCGCCTTTCGGCGGTTCCCACAGACCAAGCCGAACGTATCGTCGCAAGGCCTCATCACGCCTATTACTTTAAGGGAGAACTTGCAAGGCCGTCAATCCAATACCGCCAAGCTCTCGAGTCATATTTTGAGCCCCATCATGGATCAGCCATTCATCAAGGCAATCGTATCGGAGCGGTGGTCGCCGGCAAGTTCCATACCGACACGCTCCTCTGTCAACAGGCAATCTGTCCCGATCGTCAATAGACATGAAAGGCTTCACCGTCATTGCGGCACCTTAACAAAAGAAAGGCGGCCATCCCAAGAAGGATAGCCACCTTTCCGCAGGACGCGGGGCCCGTAGGCTACCCGCGTCAATACCGCTTTTAGATAGGCTACTAATTATTGATTCATAAATCAACGCTATTAATTTGAATCGAACGGTAACCCTATAGCCCAGGCCCGCCGTCCCCTCGTGGTGCCCAGCCCCGACGAGCTCGGACGACCCCTCGTCGAGCAGCCCGTTGAGCGTCTCATTAACGGGCTTCCTCACCAGATTCATTATGTCCTTGCGCAGCGACTCCTCGTCGACCGTTACGAGGTTCGCAGACACGGCCCGTGTCCCCTTCGTCTATGATTTGTTGTTTAGCCGCTAGAAATCATATGACGGGACGAGGGCCGTGTTCTGTCATGCAGTCGTCGATCTGCGGGGGAAATTATTCGTCACCAGCGTACAACCTTACTCTTCGTCACAATTCCCCAATGAACAAATCGCGTTTTCTATTCCGCGAAGGCGCTTACCAAACTGCCTGATTTCGCGATAGGCAGCCCTTTGGTCCTTTTCAAAAGTAGTCTCACAAGAAATAGAGATCGTGCTCTCAAATGAGCCAATCTCAACCGGGCAGATAGTCGAGAAACGTCTACGCCCGTATTTCTTTGAAAAGGAGACATTCACTTCAACAATGAAGCTCCCCCACAATCCTTCGAGATCCTCAAACCTTCCCAAGAGAATGTCCCTCTCATGTTTAGGAGGCAAAATTGCGTAGCCCCTATCAAACACTACGGAAGCATGTTTATATTCGAAAGAATCCTTTAGAAACAAGTCAGGAGAAAGTCGAAACGAAACATTGTATGCAGGCGCCTCTCCAATATTTCTGATAACAAGCCGCGCTAGTGAGGGCGAGACATCATCTGGCCGAATGAACATAATAATATTCGGAGAAGTTTGAATCACCAGGGCTCTAAGGCCCGCCCACGATGCAACGACAGTTGCTATGGCCACCATCGAACTAATCCAAATGGATACTATATCTAATTCACTCATTAATTGTCCAAACTAATAGCGCCGCCACATGTCGTATAAGAAGAGGCTGCGGCGCATATGCCGATAAAACAAAAAATAACGCGGGTCCCCGACGCTTGAATCTCGCCGGAGACCCCCATAAAATGTTTGATGTTGGCCCGCTATGTCAACATCGCGCTAGGCTTTAGTTGCCGCTAAAGCCTAGCGAATCTTTACTTTTACGGCCTTCGCGGTCGTTCCGATCTTCCCGACCGAACCCGTTGCGCCAATTCGGCACTTCGGAATCTTTACGCGAATCGTCTTCAAAGCCATATATATCACCTCCCAACTGTTACAAAATGCTTTGCTCGCAAACTAGCGATGCTTGGCAATCTGATGCTTGACCAGCGTCTTCGCAGCCGCAGTCTTCGCGGCTTTACTCGTCGAGGAGCTCGCGAGCGTCTTGGCAGCAGCGCCAACCTTACCTCCATGGTGGGTAGTCATAATCTCACCTCCAATCTAGAACAGTTTGAATCTAGACAACTCAATCCTAGCATACTTCATTGCATCCATGTTCAATCAATTCTTGCTTTGTCTCAGTCTGTCTCATACAATATAACTAAGGAGAGGAGCACACATGAAGAGATCGGACATCATCGACTTAATCCGAGCGCATTCGGAACACGACGACATCGCCTTCAACAACGCAGCCACTATTATTGCGAAAGATTTTGAATCGTCCGGGCAACCCGAGCTTGCAAGCTACATCATGGCCCTCATTGCTAGGACACGTACGTTTGTGCCACAAGAAGTCACAGAGCAGGAATATGACTTCTTAGAAAAGGTAATCAGCAACAACACCTCGCTGCCCCTTCCCCAGGCCATCGCTAACGATATCCAAGGGCTGCTCAATGCTCTATCTAAAGATGTGGACATCAACACTGTCCTCTTTTACGGCGCATCGGGAACCGGCAAAACCGAAGCTACAAAACAGATAGCCAGAATACTTGGCTACCAGTTATATGCCGTTGATTTCAATCAAATCATCGATAGCAAACTCGGAGAGACGGCCAAGAATATCGCGAAGGTCTTCCAAGAAATCCACGATATCGGCGACGGCGCCATTGTCCTGTTCGATGAAATCGATGCTATAGCCTTAGATAGAATTAACCAAAACGACGTCCGTGAGATGGGGCGAGCCACAAGTGCACTCCTAAAAGAGTTCGACAAGCTGAACACGCGATCCGCCATAATCGCAACAACGAACCTTTACGACAAACTAGACCCGGCACTCGCCAGGCGCTTCGATGTACAAATTGACTTTAATAGATACACCCATGACGATCTCGTTGATATCGGCGAATCAATCGCAAAGAATCTGACCAAAAACAATCAGGCAATCAAAAACGACTCTCGGACCCTAAAAAAGGTGCTGCAGAGTTGCCCGGATCTGCCCTGGCCCGGCACACTCAAAAACCTCATCAAGACCTCCGTCGCGTTTAGTGATCCTCTTAATCCAAACGACTATCTCCGCAAGCT
Organism: Collinsella sp.; assembly: GCA_036304725.1. GTDB lineage: Bacteria > Actinomycetota > Coriobacteriia > Coriobacteriales > Coriobacteriaceae > Collinsella. The sequence goes on from JAXIYC010000007.1 coordinate 40,515, forward strand.
ATATCAGCGTCTACATGGATATGAGCCTGATTCACTCGAGCTGCTTAAAACTCAAGGTTTCACTTTAAGAGAAATGGAAGTTTTGACAGGCATTTCACGAAGCACCATTGCGCGAACCCTAAAGGAGTAGCTCATGAACAGCTTAATCAGGCTCACTGGCGATTTTCAAACCGCAAGAGGCTCGCGACCGGGTCCCGCAACGCTCCCCGCTAAAGGCACGGTCACTGCAGAGAGGATTTCGCACATTCGCAAGAGCCTCGAAACCGTTCTGAGCAAATGGCCCAAAGATGCCATAATCGAAGACATCTTGGTATCCGTTGAATACCGTCAGATTGTCGCCAAGAGCAATCGAATAAAAGAGATGCTGAACGGCGGAAAAGACAGTGAACCAGAATTGTCTATCCGCGGCGCCCGTTATCTCGATTTTAACGGGAACCACCCAAGGCACCTGATGACTCATTACGTTCCCGAGGCAACCATCCGGTCAACTATTAGCAAGCTGCGTGAGTGCGAGCGAATCGTAGTCGATTATTTTGATGGACTGATGAACGCAGATAAGATGGTCGATCTGGTTAAAAATGATAAGCTCAAACAAAAATGGAATCCGGCCGTTTCACACACGCTCACCCGATCGGGCTTTGCGCAACTCATACGCGATTCCTATTACGTCAATGAATTTAGAATAGACAAGCCGCCAGCGGCTACCGACGAAAACGCAATCGTTACGCTATTTGAAACGGAAAGGGACCCGCAGGACCTATTTGAGGAGCTTCACATTGACGTATCCCCTGCAAACCTCTTGGAGAACAGTGTTCTATTAACCGAAACAGAATATCGAACGCTGCTCGAGCGCGCCCCCTACCTTGTAGCCATGTCGGTTATCGATCTGTCTTCTTACGCACCTATGAGTGACGAAGGTTCAGCCTCTCCCGCCATCAGCAGCCTCCCTGAATATCCCACCGATGAGCCCATCATCGGCGTAATCGACACTCCATTTGAGGAGAAATACCCACCGTACTTCAGCAACTGGGTGGACTACAGAAGCTGCTTACCCGAAGACATACATCCCACTTCAAGCGACTATCGACATGGCACATGTGTCAGCTCATTGATCGTTGACGCTCAGGCCCAAAATCCATCGCTAGACGACCATTGTGGCCACTTTAGAGTTCGGCATTTTGGAGTTGCAACCGCAGGCAAGTTCAGTTCGTTTACGGTAATGAAGCACATTGAGCGCATTGTTGCCGAGAACCAAGACATCAAAGTTTGGAACATCTCCTTGGGGTCAATGGAGGAGGTGTCTCGAAACTCCATATCGCCCGAAGCGGCACTGCTAGACAAACTGCAACAGAAATACGACGTCCTCTTCGTTGTTGCCGGCACGAACTCGGATAACGGAAAACCCGCATACCTTGGGTCCCCAGCGGACTCCATTAATGCCCTTGTTGTCAACGCCGTTAATAGAAACAACGAGCCAGCGTCCTACACAAGGAGAGGGCCAGTCTTAAGCTTTCATCACAAACCAGACCTCGCGTATTACGGAGGAGATAAGGGCGACACCATAACCGCCTGCTGCGGAACCGGTGCTTATCCGGCCGTAGGCACCTCTTTTGCAGCTCCGTTAGTTGCAAGAAAAGCTGCCTATCTCATTTATAAAATGCACCTGAGCTGTGAACTTGCCAAGGCGTTACTAATCGATGCGGCATGTGCATGGACAACCCCTGATGACATGGATCGGCTCGGCTACGGCATCGTCCCCGTCCAAATTGAAAAGATACTCGAAACCAGCAACGACGAGATCCGATTCATGCTCAGCGGCGTGGCTACCGAACGCGAGAATTACAACTTCAACTTTCCTGTCCCCGTTTCAGGCGCAACCTACCCGTCTGTGGCGAGGGCGACTCTGTGCTATTTCCCTAAATGCAACAGAAATCAAGGCGTCGACTACACGGACACCGAGCTCGACTTGCATTTTGGACGTATCGGAAACGACGGGCGAATCAAGTCGCTGCTGCCCAACAACCAAGGCGAGGAAGACTGTACAACCGATGAAGAGAAGGCTCGAAAAAAGCTGCGCAAGTGGGACAACGTCAAGCACATAGCGGAACCGCTAACCAGTCGCAGCAAGCCCAAAAAGGTGTATGCCAATCCAATGTGGGGCATGATGATTCGCAAGTCATCAAGATATCAAAGAGGCTCCCATGATCCGCAACGTTTTGGCGTAGTGGTCACCATTCACAATCTAAAAGGTGAGAACCGAATCGATTCGTTCATGCGGCAGTGTTCCGCCATTGGCTGGATAGTCGAACGAGTCGAAATTGATAACGAGCTCAAGATTTACGAGCATAGTCAGGTTGAGGTGGAGTTTGAGTAACCACTGACTACAGCAACACTATGCATCAAGAGGGCATCGGGGGTTGTCGCCCCAGTGCCCTCTTACGAGCCTCCTTACCATTGGTAACGTGCGGCGTCCTAAGAGGACGGCAATGGTAAAAGCAGGTAACATCTGATTTGCAACGTCGAACAGCATAGCTAAGGACTATTAGATGGTTGATTTTAAAAAGATGGCAGCATCGCAGAACCCTACGCTGCGAATCAAGCCTGATGAGATTTTCGACAGGTTGCCGAAACCCCAATCCTTTGATGATTTACATAGCAGCCAGGCCGAGGTACTTGATGCATGGTTTAGTAACAGAAATAAGAAAGACACTGTTATCAAGCTAAACACGGGAGGTGGCAAAACCCTTATAGGACTACTGATTGCCCTCTCCAGTGCACGAGAGCTAAAACGTGGGGCATTGTATCTTGTTGACAACAAACAGCTTGTTCATCAAGTGTGCGAACAAGCGAGGACACTTGGAATACCTGCTTCCGAATATAAGGGAGAAAATCTCTTACTGCAGATTTCAAAAATGGCTCAACGATTCTCGTTGCCCATTATCAAGCCCTCTTTAACGGCAAGTCTTCCTTTGGCTTGGAGGGAGAACCCGAAACGGAGGAAGTTTCAGTAATCGTCATAGATGATGCGCACTCATCTTTTGACTCGGTTCGAAGCGCATTCACGGTGGAGATAAATGCATCGGATTCGCCTAGCTTATATCAAGAAGTTACGACGCTCTTTCGTTCAAGCTTTGATGATATCGATAGGGTGTCAACTTTCGACGATTTCGTTTCTGGGACTCGCACGGCTGGCGAAGAGGTGCTAGAAGTCCCATTCTGGGCGTGGGATAAGCATCGACAGAAGGTCGCCCGAATCATTTCTGATTTCGCAGCGTCAAATGAAGAAGACACGCCTACGGGAAACTCTATAAACTTCGGCTGGGACCTCATCAAAGACGATCTCAAGTACTGTCTTGCAACGCTGAGTCGCGTCAGATTCTCAATTACCCCAATTCTTCCCCTTGTAGAGAAGTTTCCGACATTCGAAGAATCGCCTAGAAGGGTGTACATGTCTGCGACATTCGCTGATGAGAGTGCGATCGTGAGATCTTTCGGGTGCAAGAAAGATGAGATTAATATTATTTCTCCCAAAACCCTTGCCGGAGTAGGGCGCAGGATGATTCTAGAAGTTGGGACAAAGGAGCAGCTACGAGTCGCGCTCGTCGAAAAAATGATCGCTCTCGCTAAAGACAAAAAAGGTGTTGTAGTCCTCGAGCCGAGTTTTGCAGGCGCGAAGCAATGGGAGCAATTGGGGATCGTAAGTGTAAAAGGAAGCGATGTTGCTCAAGCGGTAAGCGATCTAAGGGAAAACAAGCTTGACGTGCCAATTGTATTTGCAAATCGATATAACGGCATCGATCTGCCGGGCGATGCATGCCGCCTACTTGTCGTTTCGGGCATCCCCAAAGGGATGTCTGATCATCATAAACTGATGTCGAAAATCCTAGCTCATAGCAAAGTTTATGCCCGCTCAATTGCTCAAAACATTGAACAGGCGATAGGTAGAGGCACGAGGGGCTCAGGTGACTACTGCGTCGTCGCATTAACAGGATCCGATCTATGCGAGTGGATTAAAGACAACCGCCATGCTGTATTTTTGACCCCAACAACAAGGGCCCAAATCGAGTGCGGTCAAGGCATCATGAATGAAATATGTTCAGTAAATGACTTCAAGGAGGTCGTCGATCAGGGAGTCAATGACGACCCCAATTTTGCATCAAATTTGTCCGCCTATGTAGCAGACAAGGTCAACGATTTTGATTCTATTGATGACAGTATGCTCGAAGATTTTGCTCTATGTGAAAGAAAAGCGCTAAACGAATGGCGCAAAGGTAGGAGTGGACGAGCTGTCGAACTCCTAAAACAATTTACGAATGGTGAAAATATAGACAATTCAGTAAAGGGGCTTGTTCTCCGCCTGGCAGCTCAAATCGCCTATTCGGATGACGATGTAGAGACTTCCAGAGAGCTACAAACTCGCGCAAGCGGGCTCAACCGTTCACTTGCTAAGCCCATATTCTCCAGCTCAGACTCTGACGCTAGCTTGCAAGCAAAAAAGATGGCTCTGTTAGACCAATATTGACATATAGGTGATGCCACCGTGGTATAATAGTCGTAAGCACTACGGCATTGGAGCATCATGAACGCCGAAGACCTGGTCACCACCTTCAAAAAGAACATGGCGAACCTCAGCAAAACCGAGCGCCGCCGCGCGATTGAATCCGTCAGGGACGTGATCCGCGCGGCGATGTTCGATGACGCGGCCGGCTCCTCCTATGAAGTCGAATGCTGCCCGCGCTGCGGGTCAGTCGCGATCGTGAAGAAGGGGAAGGCCAAGAACGGAGAGCAGCGCTATCTCTGCCGAGACTGCGGTAGGACCTTCGGCATGGGCAGTGAGCGTATCCTGGGAACGAGCAAGCTCCCGAAGGAGACTTGGATGGCCTACGCCGAGTGTTTCGTTCTCATGCTGCCCCTGCGGGAATGCGCGAAGCGCTGCCACGTCTGCCTCAAGACCGCCTACACCATGCGCCACAGGCTGATCGAGTGCCTTTCGGCCTACTCCCGATCGCGTCGAAAATGTTGGTGTAAGGGTGACGCCCTAGCGCCCGTTTAACGAAGAACGGCCTTCGTCCTAGAATCTGAAATCACCACAACAACAGGTTCTAGGAAAGGACGAAGACCG
>JAXIYC010000008.1:0-2041 GCA_036304725.1 Collinsella sp.
CATCATGCCCGGCATGCTCGGCATGATCGCCTTCTGGCTGTACTACTGGCTGCTGTCCAAGAAGATCAACCCCATGGTGCTGATCGTGGCCACCATGGTCGTGGGCATCATCGGCGCGTTCTTCGGCGTGCTGGCGTAAGGCCCGGCCTATTATCTGCCCCCAAGGGAAACGGCGACCCATTGCGGTCGCCGTTTTTTATTACCGAAAGCTAGTTGGAGGTGCTTCGTGATTCGATCTGACAATCCACCCGATAATGGCGTGAGCGGGGCGATGTATCTATTTGGCACGGCGCTCTTGTGGAGTTTTATCGGCATCCTCGTTCGCGCCAATTCGCAGTCAGCTCTTTTGATCGGTGCCGTCACGGCAATATTTATGGCGCTCTTTATCCTGCTCGTCGGCAGGCCCGTCCTTCGCGTCAGCCGTCTTATTGTCCTTGTGGCCGTCTGCAACTTCGTGACGGGCACCACGTTTAACTTTGCCAACCAGCTCACGACGGTCGGCAACGCGATCGTCCTGCAGTACACCTCGATGATTTTCGTTATCGTGTATCAATCGCTCGCAGCTCGCACATTGCCCTCGCCTGCGAAGATTGCCTCCGTGGTGGTTGCTTTTACGGGTATGGGACTTTTCTTTTTAGGCGATTTGAGTGCCGAGGGCATGCTCGGCAACCTGCTTGCCGTCATTTCGGGCGCCACCTTTGGGCTGTGTTTCTTTTTGAACTCTCGCCCCGATGCGTCGCCCATGGTGTCCTCGCTCATCTCCTGCGGTATCTCGATGCTGCCGATCGTCTATTTTGCTGGCGCCCTAGACTCCGTGAGACCATTTGAGTGGGGGCTCATGCTGGTGCATGGCCTTTTTTGCAGTGGCCTTGCGAGCGTGCTATATGCCAAGGGGATTGCTCGCACTAACGCGTTTGCGGCCAACTTGGTTTGCATGAGCGAGGTCGTGCTCGCTCCCTGCTGGTCGGCGCTCCTCTTTGGCGAGGTCTTTCGCTGGAACGAGTTTTTGGGCGCGGCGATTATCGTTTTGGTGATTGTAGGCAACTTGGCATACGATGCCTTTGGCGATGGCTTTCTGGTGGCGCTTGTCCGCCATCGAAACAAAGAGCGCGCCTGATGGGATACGTCTGCCGTTTACGGTAAAAAACACCCCGCTGAGCGAGTGGTATTAAATAGTGAGGACCTGCATACCTATAATTGGTATCAAATCATTTGTGCCTGGCATGGGTGTTAGCAGCACACCAGGTACGCTTCGAGCCGTGGAATCGAACTCCCGGAATTGATATCAACAACGCGCGCGACGGGTGTGACGACGGTTCGATATTCCTTATTGGGAGGAATTATGCTTGTCCAAGCAATCCTCGTCGGCTTAGTCGGAGCGTTTGGATGCCTCGACTACCAGCTCGGCACCCTCTACGCGTTCCGCCCCATCGTCCTGTGCCCGCTCGTGGGCCTGGTGCTGGGGGACCTGCAGACTGGCCTTGCCGTAGGTGCAAGCCTTGAGCTGCTGTTCATGGGCTCGATCTCCATCGGCGCCTACGTGCCGCCTAACGAAACCGTCGGCGGCGTGCTCGCCTGCGCGTTTGCCATTCAGCTCGGTCAGGGTACCGAGACGGCCATCGCACTCGCCATGCCCATCGCCGTCCTTTCGCTGACGATCGGCAACATTACCAACGCTCTGTTCGCCGTGTTTGTCGACATGGCAGACAAGTTCGCCCTCAAGGGAAACCTCAAAGGCATCTACGCCGTTCATTGGGGACTTGGACTTTGGGGCTGCCTCGAGTACTTCCTGCTGTGTGGCGGCGCCTTCTATCTGGGTTCCGGCGCCATCCAGGGCCTGCTCGACTTCATCCCGCCCTTTGTGATTGACGGTTGCGGCGTGGCCGCCAACATCCTGCCGGCCATGGGCTTCGCCATGCTCGGCCGCCTGGTGCTCACCAAGCAGCTCGTGCCCTTCTACTTCCTGGGCTTCCTGCTGTGCTCCTACGCCAACGTGCCCGTCCTGGGCGTCGCCCTGATCGCCATCATCATCGGCATCGAC
>JAXIYC010000009.1:0-31781 GCA_036304725.1 Collinsella sp.
ATGCGGCGTGGCCGCCGCGGCTGAATTAGACACTCACCATTGTCGGCCTAATCCGCGGTCTTTCATGCAGCAGGGGCTCTCAATGTTTTTATGTCCTGCTCATATCGTCTGTGCCGGCACCTGGGGACACTCCTTAGTCGTTGGGGACGTTCTTAAACGACTAGTCATTCAAGAACGTCCCCAATGACTACCCGCAGAATGAGCGTGGCTGACAGCCGGGCGACGCCGGTCCGCGTGGCGGCGTATAATCGGCGGCAGATGACTTGGACGTTAGGAAACCATGACCGATAGCATGCAGCAGATGGCGCTTGACACGCTCGGCGCCTATTTTGGCTACACCTCGTTTCGCCCGGGGCAGGACCGCATGGTCGATGCGATCCTTGCCGGTCGCGATGCGCTGGGTGTTATGCCCACGGGCGCCGGCAAGTCCATTTGCTACCAGGTGCCCGCGCTCATGCTGCCCGGCATTACCTTTGTGGTGAGTCCGCTGCTGTCGCTTATGGAGGACCAGACCCGCGCGTTGCTCGCGGCGGGTGCGCGACCCAGCTATCTCAACTCCAGCCTTACCCCGGCCCAGCAAAACACCGTGCTCAAGCGGGCGCGCGAGGGCCGCTATCAGCTTATGTACGTGGCGCCCGAGCGCCTGCTCGAGCCGCGCTTTTTAGCCTTTGCGCAGGAGGCCGCGGCGGACGGCGGCATTGGCGTGCCGCTCGTGGCCATTGACGAGGCCCACTGCGTGAGCCAATGGGGCCAGGATTTCCGCCCCGCCTACCTGCAGATTCGCGAGTTTATCGATTCGTTGCCGCGGCGCCCGATCGTGGCGGCGTTTACCGCCACGGCGACCGAGCGCGTGCGTGCGGACATTCAGCAGATGCTCGGCCTGCAAAATCCTGCGACGGTGGTGACGGGCTTCGATCGCAAGAACCTCTACTTTGGTTGCGAGGAGATGGGCGACAAGGCCAAGACTGCCTGGGTGCGCGACTACGTGATTGCGCATTCGAGCGAGAGCGGCATCGTGTATTGTTCGACCCGCAAGACAGTTGATGCGCTGGCGGGCGAGCTTGCCGAGGCACTGGGCCCCAGCGGCATTCGCGTTGGCCGCTACCATGCCGGCATGGGCAACGACGCCCGTCGCCAAAGCCAGCGCGCCTTTATCGACGACGATATCCAGGTGATGGTTGCCACCAACGCCTTTGGCATGGGCATCGACAAGCCCAACGTGCGCTACGTGATCCACAACAACGTGCCCGAGAGCATCGAAGCCTACTACCAGGAGGCGGGCCGCGCCGGCCGCGATGGCGACCCGGCCAGCTGCTACTTGCTGTGGAACGGCAACGATTTTCGCATGCGCCGCTTTCTGATCGACCGCGGCGATGCTGCCGATGAGGCGCTTGACGAAGAGCAGCGCGCGTGGGCGCTTCAGAACCGTTATCGCCTGCTCAGCCAGATGGAGGGCTACTGCAATACCACCGGCTGTCTGCGCGAATACATGCTGCGCTACTTTGGCGACGAGGCCGCGGCCGAGCATGCGGCTGCGGCCGGTGCGGGCAGCGCCGCCACGGACGATGCCGAGGGCTGCGGCAACTGCAGCAACTGCCTTACGCAGTTCGAGGCCGAGGACGTCACCGATATGGCCCGCGCCGCTGTGCGCTATGTGGCCAGGCGACCCATGCGCTTTGGCAAGTCGCTGATCGCCGACGTGCTCCACGGCGGCAACACCGAGCGCATTCGCCAGATGCATCTGGACGAGGACCGCGGCTACGGTGAGCTGTCGAGCGAATCGGTCGGGCGCATCAAGGACATCATCGGGCAGCTGTGCGGTCGCGGTTATTTGGCCACCTCGCAGGGGCAGTACCCGGTCGTGGGACTGGGTCCGCGTGCCGGCGAGGTCGAGGACGAGGCGTTCGCCTTTACCGTTAAGCGCCGCGCGTCCAAGCGCAAGGCCTCGGCCCGCGCCCGCCGCGCCGTCGATCTGCTGCGCGAGGAGGCCGAGCTGGACCAGCACCCGCGCGTTGGCGACGATGCCGAGCTGTTCGAGCGCCTGCGTGCTCTCCGCAAGGAGATCTCGACCGAGCTGGAGATGGCGCCGTATATGGTCTTTTCCGACAAGGCCCTGCGCGGCCTGTGCCGCCTGCGTCCGCAGACGCGCGAGGAGCTGATCCAGGTCAACGGCATTGGCGAGAAAAAAGCCGACGCCTTTGGCGAGCAGTTTATGGCGGCGATTGAAGAATTTGAGTCCGAGCATGCACGGAATGGAGCATAACGATGGCATCCGATGATAAAACCGAGCGCACTGAGGTGTCCGCTGTGCCGCTGTACCAGCAGGTTATGGACGACCTAAAGGGCGAGATCGCGCGTGGCGTGTACGCATCCGGCTCGCGCATTCCTTCCGAGATGGAGCTCGCGAAGTACTACGGCGTGGGACGCATCACCGTGCGCCGCGCCATCGAGGAGCTGTCGCGCGCGGGGTATCTCAACCGCCAGCAGGGGAGGGGCACGTTCGTGTGCGCGCCCAAGCTCAAGCGCAAGATTGTCCAGAAGGGTGATGTTCAGAGCTTTTCCGAGGGTTGCGCTGCCAACGACATGGTGCCGGGTGCGCGCCTGGTATCGCGCACGGTGGTTGCGGCGACGCGCGAGGACGCGGCGTTCTTTGGCGTAGAGCCCGGCTGCGAGCTTATCGTGGTCGAGCGCGTGCGCACGGCCGACGGCATCCCCGTCATGCTCGAGAACAACGCCTTTGTGCTGGCTGACCATCCCTATCTGCAGACACTTGCCGATAAGGACCTCACCGATAACTCGATCTTTGCGCTCGTTGCCGAGCATTCGGGCCGCGCGCCGCTCAAGTCCGACCCTTGCACCGTGGAGATTGCGCTTGCCGATGCTCAGGCGGCCCCGCTGTTGGAGGTGCCGGTCGGCGAGCCGCTCTTCTATATGGAGGCGTACTTTACCGATGCGGACGAGCGGCCCTTGCTGCTCGGACGCCAAAAGATCGTGGGCTCGCGCTACGTGTTCGACATCTAACGTCCATAGATAGAACAACATAGAACAAGTTTGGTGAAATGACTTCACGAGCGTCGTCGTGCGTGCTATAAATAGGACAACATAGAACGACCGCAGGTACGAGCTGTCGTCGTTCAAAACCGCCACACAAGGAGGAGCATCACCGTGAACGCACGCGATCTGGTTCAGGAAATTATCGAGCGCAAGGGCAAGATTGAGAACGTCTTTTGGATCGCCTGCGGCGGTTCGATGATCGACCTGATGCCGGCCAACGAGCTGCTCAAGCGCGAGGCCACCACGTTTGCCTCGACGGTCTACACGGCGCGCGAGTTTTGCCTGATGGCTCCCAAGAGTCTTGGCGAGAAATCACTCGTCATCGCCTGCAGCCACAGCGGCAATACGCAGGAGGTCGTCGACGGTTGCGAGATGGCGCTGGCAGCCGGCGCCGAGGTCGTGGCCATGACCGACTGCGAGGGCTCCAAGATTGATAACGGCAAGTGGACCACCTGGGTCTATCCGTGGGGCGAAGGCGTGCCGCAGGCCGAGGTTCCGCAAGGCATCGGCGTCCTGATGGCTGCCGAGCTGCTCGACCAGCAGGAGGGTTACGAGGCACTCGCCGACATGTACGCTGGCCTTAAGCAGATGGATGCGCTGTTGCCCGCTGCCCGTGAGAAGGTCAACGCCGAGCTGGGCGATCGCTTTGCCGAGCTCTGCCAGCAGCATAAGTTCTTCTATATCCTGGGTTCCGGCCCCAACTTTAGCCAGACCTATGCCATGGCCATCTGCTCGCTCATGGAGATGCAGTGGCAGCACTGCTGCTACATCCACTCCGGCGAGTACTTCCACGGCCCCTTCGAGGCCACCGAGCCCGGCGTGTTCTACTTTGTGCAGCTCGGATCGGGCGAGTGCCGCCCCATGGAGGAGCGCGCTCTTGCGTTCCTCAACACGCACACCGATACGATCATGGTGCTCGACGCGCTCGAGTACGGCGTGGGCGACGTGCCCGCCAGCGTGCGTTCGTACTTGGAGCCGATCTTCTTCTACAACATGAGCTGCGAGCTGCGCGCCGCCCGCGGCAAGGTGTTTGACCACAGCCCCGAGGTTCGTCGCTACATGGGCATCGAGCAGTACTAGGTAACGGGAAAAGCATTAACCTTCGATTCGCAAGCGGGCCACATGAGTCAAAAAGCGGGCCGCGCCGGGGATTTCCGGCGCGGCCCGCTTAGTATCGCGCATAGATTCGCAAGGTTGCGGTAGCCAGCGGCCTACTTTGCGTCGTAGGCCTCGGCGTCCCACCAGTCGAGCTGGGCGATGTTGTCGCGGATGTGCTGGCAGCTCTTGTGGAAGCCCTCGAGCTCGTGCTCGGACAGGTCCAGCGTGTAGACCTCCTCGACGCCCTCGGCACCGATCGCGCACGGCAGGGAGGTGAAGATGCCCTCCTCGCCATACTGGCCGGTCATGAGCGTGGAGGCGGAAAGCACGGCGTGCTCGTTATGCAGCACGGCGGCGCAAACGCGCGCGGCGGAGTTGGCGACGGCGTACTCGGTGCACTGTTTGCCCTGGTAGGTTACGTAGCCGCCCTTGCGCGCGAGCTCCTCGACCTCCATGTGGTCAAAGGCGTACTTGTCGGGGTTCTCGGCCTGAAGCTCGTTAAGGCTCTTGCCGGCGATGGTTGCGGCCTTAAAGGCGGCCAACTGGCTAAAGCCGTGCTCGCCGATCATGTAGGCGTCGATGGACTTGGGGCTCACGCCGACCTTCTTGGAGATCTCGGTGCGCAGGCGGGCGGAGTCCAGGCCGCAGCCCGAGCCGATGATCTTCTTGGGATCGTAGCCGGTCAGGTGCCACAGCTCGGTGCACACGACGTCGCAGGGGTTGGAGATGCTCACGAAGATGCCGTCAAAGCCGGCGTCGACGATGCGCTTGGCAAAGGTGCGGGCGGCGTCGGTGGTAAAGAACAGCTCGCCGTCGCGGTTGCCGGCGGCCAGCGCGACCTTGCCGGCGGCGTTGACGATGACGTCGCAGCAGGCAAGCTCCTCGTAGTGGTCGTAGCAGTTGACGATCTTGGTGTTGTACGGGACAAACGAAAGGGAGTCGCGCAGGTCCTGGACCTCGGACGTCACCTTGGCCTCGTTGATATCGCACAGGTACAGCTCATCGGCAATGCCCTGCATGAGCAGACTGTTGGCAACATGTGCTCCTACGTGGCCCTGGCCGACCACACCGATCTTACGCGTTTGGTACATATATGTATCCTTTCGGCCGAGTTTTTCGCGTCGAACCATTGTAGCGTCCTGCTGCCACTTTGCTAGGCTAAAGCGCCATAGATTTTTGGGCATGCCTTAATCTCTACTTTTGGAGTGATTTGGGCCGCTGACGGCATCGCCGGGCGATGTACTCGCGCGGATGGGGCCGGTCGTTGTACCATAACTGCAACTGACTCGTAAGGAGCATTCATGCCCATTCGCATCCCCGACGCCCTCCCTGCCGCCGCGCAGCTCGAGAGCGAGAACATCTTTGTCATGACCGAGTACCGCGCGCTGCACCAGGACATCCGTCCGCTGCGCGTGCTCATCCTCAACCTCATGCCCACCAAAATCGCTACCGAGACGCAGATCATGCGCAAGCTCTCCAACACGCCGCTGCAGGTGGAGGTGGACCTGCTGCGCACGAAAACGCACGAGGCCACGCACGTGAGCGCCGGCCACCTGGAGACGTTCTACCGCACGTTCGACGACATCCGCGACATCCACTACGACGGCCTGATCATCACGGGCGCGCCGGTGGAGCAGATGCCGTTCGAGGAGGTCGACTACTGGCCCGAGCTCTGCCAGATCATGGATTGGTCCACCACGCACGTGCACTCTACGCTGCACATTTGTTGGGGCGCGCAGGCCGGCCTGTACCATCATTACGGCATCCAGAAGTACGACCTGCCGGCAAAGGCGAGCGGCGTGTTCGAGCATTATCTGGTGAAGCCGCAAAGCCCGCTGGTCCGCGGCTTTGACGACCGCTTCTATGCCGTACATTCGCGCAACACCGACGTGCGCCGCGAGGACGTGGAGGCCGAGCCGCAGCTTGAGGTCGTGGCCGTGTCCGACGAGGTGGGCCTGTACATCGTCAAGTCGACCGACAGCCGTCGCTTCTTTGTCTTTGGTCACCCCGAGTACGATACCGACACGCTGCGCCTGGAGTACGAGCGCGACGTGAAGCGCGGCCTCAACCCTCAGGTGCCGGCGCATTACTTCCCGGGCGACGACCCCTCCGCCGATCCGCGCAACGTCTGGCGCAGCCAAGCTCAGCTGTTCTACACCAACTGGCTCAACTACTACGTCTACCAGACCACGCCCTACGACCTGGCCCGCGCCGGCGAGGAGCACTAGGCTGCGATGGTACTGCTGTAGCCGTGGCTGATATGGCAGCGATTAGGCGCTGATGATGTGGGGTAGTGGCAGGTCGTGAGCGTCGGTGGGAACGCGGTCGACACGCTGCTCGTCAAAGGCGATGCCGATGATTTGGCATGCGGGCGAGAGCATGGGCAGGTAGCGGTCGTAGCAACCGCCGCCGTAGCCCAGGCGCGCGCCGGTTTGGTCGAAGGCCACGAGCGGCACGACGATCATGTCGAGAGCTTCGGCAGGCACGATAGGGAAGTGGTTGCTGTCGATGTCCGTGGCCGCAAAGGCCCGCGTAGGGTGGGCGATAAACGGAGCCGCGGACGCATCGTCGGCGGCAACTGCCCGCATACACATGCGCTGGCCACAAGCTGCGGCATCAATTGCCGAGAGCATGCACGGATAGGCTACGCGCCAGCCGCGCACGGCGGCCGCAGCGGCAAACGCGGCAGGGTCTGCCTCGGAACCCATCGCGGCATAGACGGCAACGGTGCGCGGCGCCGCGGCATCCAAGCGGCCCAGCAGCTCAACCAGCCGCGCACAGATATCAGCAGACTTCGCCGCCCGTACATCCAAATCGAGATCGTCGCGCCGAGCAATCATTGCCCGCCGCAACTCAGCCTTGTCCATCCCAGCCTCCTCTAGCAAACCTGCCAAAAAGGGACAGGTTTATTTTGGCGGGTTTTATCTGGGCAAACGTCGAAGCCGCCACAAAGGCGCCCTGTGTGGCGGCTTCGACTCGACGTTGGCTTCACAGCGCCGCAGCGATCGCTTCAGTCACAAACTTATTGAGTGACTCACCCTTCTTTGCCGCTGCCAGCGCTGCTTGCTTGTGGAGCTCAGAGCCCGTTCTTACGTTGAACGAGCCCTTAAAAGCCCGCTCGGGTTCCTTGCCCTTCTCGGCGCAAAACTCAAGGTAATCGTCGACGGCGTCGTGGAAGCATTGCTCCACTTCTTCAGCCGTGGAGCCTTCAAATACGATTGCGTCCCTAATGCCGGCGACCATACCTGTTAGCACATGCTGTTCGGCATTGAACTCGACCGGGGCGAAATAACCTTTGTATGCCAAAACGTTACTCATGACTACCTCCGACATCTTGCAGAAAGCGAACGATGTTTCGAATGGTCCCCGCTGTCAATTCGTCAGATGGATGAGGCGCGTGCATTACGAACATCCTGCCATCTGATGGCCTGTAGAAGCGAACGCGCGATCCGGATGTCTTGCCTTTGCTGTCCATTTCAAAGCCATATGAAGCCATGACTTTTAAAAAATCCGCATACCGATAAGTTGAAGGGCAGCTAAACAGTTGGGCGATGAGTTTATCGGATCGAGTCATCCCGCCTCACATTCTGCAACTATATTCTAGTTGCAATTTCAGGTCGTTGCAAGCACCTCTACTATAGAACATGTGTGCGTATAGAACAAGTGTTCGAATCACCACTGAGAATGGGGACAGGCATCTTTGTGGTGGTCTGTGCTGTGGAGTGGGCGTCTGCGGCAGTTCGTCTCGATCTGTAACAGTAACTCGGCAAAATTGGACCTAGATGTTACAGATTGAGACAAAGGGCCGGCGTCATCCGGAAACGTCTCGATTTGTAACATCTGGAGCCAATATTGCCGCCTTAGCGTTACAGATCGAGATAAATCGGCAGACTGCGGCAAAAGAAAAAGGTAGATTTTCGGTCATGTCCCAAAAATCTACCTTTGTGCGTTAGCCCAACAGGTCGACTACGGTGAAGCCGGCGTTGCTCTTGGCGATGACGTCTCGGCCGCCAAAGACGCAGGTGGGCGACTCGGCTGCGATGCGCGTCACGTCGGCGCCGAGCGAGCGCAGCTTACCGGGCGTGGCGGCGAGCATCTGGGCGCGGCGCTCCTCGCGTGCATGTGGATCGAGCCCGGCCAGGTAGGTCGTGTTGCGGCGCTTGGTGAGCGCGTACGGCTTCACCGGCGCGTCCATGCCGCTCACGCAGCTCACGATAAAGCCCTCAAAGGCGGCCTCGTCGGGCTCAAAGCTGCCGAGCCATTCACCTGCGCGCGCCACGCGCTCAATCGAGGGGTCGATTGCCGGGTCGCGGTAGGTGTAGAACGCCGCCTGGCGCTCGCCGGCTGCGCGGAATCCGCAGCCGTACGCGCCGCCCTTCACGCGAATCTCGTTCCACAGGTAATCGTAGGAGAGCGCGTTGGCAGCCACGGCCCAAGCGCCTGTCACGTCAATGCCCAGGCGACGCGGATCGCACGCACGCGCGGCAAAGCAGATGTCGCTGGGGATCACGAAAGCCTCGTGGCGGTCGCACGGCGCCGGCACCGCGAGCGCGTCGCGGCCGGCACCATCGCCCGCATCCAGCCCCAGGTCGCCCGCGGCATCCCAGTACGCGTCAAAGTCCTCGTCGCTGCCGGTAAAGCTCGCCATGCAGCCATCGGCCACAAAGATGCGCTCCGCCAGCTCGGCAAGCTTGGTACGCAGCCCGTCCACGCGCTCGTCAAAGTGCTCGAGCAAATCGCGCAGGAACAGATAGAAATCAACGCCCGAAAGCTGCTCGCGCACCACGGCCGAAGGCGAGCTGTAGCTCATCGCGCGACCGAGTGCCGCCGAGTGGCCGTTGTTGATAAAGCCCTGCTCAAGCCCAATGCGAATCTGCGTGAGCACGTCGCGCATGCGGTCGGCGTCGGCGTCTGCCAAAAGCGTGCTCGACCATACCTCGCGCGGCAGACTCGCCAGTGCATCGATCTTCTCGGACAGGGCGCCGGCGCTCACCAGCAGGTAGGGGCGCACGCCGTCTACTTCGGGCTGCGTCATGACTTCGGTCGTAAAGCTCAAAAAGCCGAGCTTGCCGGCGAGTAAGTTATCGAGTTCCTCGGCCGAGTGCTCGCGCGTGGGCAGCTGCTTAAGCAGGCGGCAGAGCAGTGTCACATAGGGCAGGTCCTCAAACGCGACGCAGCTCAGGTCGAAATACTGCATGGCGTAGGCCAGACGGTTGGTGGGGATGCCGTGGCGCAGGCAGGGGATGGGCGCGGTCGTGTCCACGACCAGTGGCGGCTCGGGGCGCGCCTCGCCAATGTCGGACACGCGCAGGCGCGGCAGCGTGGCCTTGGCCTCGGGTGTGTCTTCCGCCTCCTGCGCGGCACGCAGCGCGGCCGTGCGCTCGACCACGTCGGCCAGCTCGGCATCGGTCATGGCATCGCGCTTGGCTGCCAGCTCGGCGGCCTCGGCACCCTCCGAACCCTCGGCGGCGTCCACCGGCACCAGCTCGACCAGTGCCATGTGATCGTTCTGCAGCACCAGCTCGCGCAGCAGGTCCTCAAAATAGCTGCCGTCCAGCTCGCTACGCAGCTCCTCGTACACCGGGCCGTACTTGAGCGCCAGCGTCGCGGCGTCGTCATCGTAGAGCCACGTGCTCAGCGCGTCGCACGCAATGGCCACGCCGTCGGCGATACCGTAGTCGCGCTGGCGCAGGTCGTATTCGTTGCTGCTGATGATGGCTTCCAGGCGCTCGCGCGGAACGCCATGCTCGCATAGGTCGCGGCAGGCGTCCTGGAACACGCGGCGCAGCTCGCGCGCCACGCCGGGCTGCGCGTTTTGCAGCATGATGAGCTCGTAGGGCTGCAGGCTCTCGGCCGCGGTGTAGCTCACCACGTTGCCGCCCAGGCCGGCGGCCAGAATGGCCTTCTTAACCGGTGCTTCGTTGGAGCCCAGCAGTGCCTCGAACAGGATATCCGCCGCGATCGTGCGTTTGCGGTCGAGCGCGCTGCCCAGCACCAGGCCCAGGCCCACCAGGGCGTTCTCGGGTGTAGTGGCCATCTCGACGCGCTTGTACTCGCAGGTCACGGGTGCCTGCACGCCCAGCGGATTGGGCGCCAGCGTGGACGGGTCCTCGCCGGCGGCGACGGCAGCGTCCATGCGGCAGCTCGCGGCACTCGGCTGCGACAGATAACGCTCGTCCAAAAACGCCAGCGCGCGGTCCACATCTAGGTCGCCGTAGAGCGTTATATAAGAGTTGGAAGGATTGTAGTGGCGCGCGTGCGTGTCCAGGAACTGCTCGTAGGTGAGCGCGGGGATCGCGCGCGGGTCGCCGCCGCTTTCGTGCGCATAGGCGGTGTCGGGATAGAGCGCGGCGTTGACAGCGTCGTCCAGCACGCTCATGGGGTCGGACAGCGCGCCCTTCATCTCGTTGAACACCACGCCGTTATAGCGCAGCGTGCCCTCGTGCAGGCTCGCGGCGTTGCCGTCGCCCTCGGCGTCCTCCGACAGGTCCAGCTCGTAGTGCCAGCCTTCCTGCTCAAAAATGGTCGGCTTGGTGTAGATGGCTGGGTTGAACACCGCGTCCAGATACACGTCCATCAGGTTGTACAGGTCCTGTTCGTTGGTGGTGGCAACGGGGTAGATGGTCTTGTCGGGGTAGGTCATGGCGTTGAGGAACGTCTGCATGGAGCTCTTGATCAGGTCGACAAACGGCTCCTTGACGGGGAATTTGGCCGATCCGCACAGCACCGAGTGCTCAAGAATATGGAACACGCCGGTGGAATCGGCCGGCGGCGTCTTAAAGCCAATGGCAAAGGCCTTGTTTTCGTCGTCGCACGCCAGGTACAGCAGACGAGCGCCCGAGGCAGTGTGTCGCAGCACGTAAGCGTCCGAGTCGAGCTCGGGCACGGTCTCGCGGCGCTCGACGGCAAAGCCGTGGCAGGTAGTGCCGGGCACCAGCAGTGCAGCGGCTGCGGCGCGCGGGTCGGTTGAGGTGGTGGGCATATGCAGTCTCCTTTGACGCCCCAGCGGGGGCGAATCGAGTCGAATCCTCGAGAGTATACCCATATGGGGCCGCGACCCTGCGGCGAACTGGAGACGATGCCAGCGGATTGGGCGAAGGGCTCGCGTGCCCGCCGCACGAGCGTGGAAAATTGGACACTCGCCAAACGAGAGTGGATATTCGGAAATCCTCGCTCGTCCATCACTCGCGTATCTCTCGTCTCTCATTCGTTTCTAATATGAGAGATGACAGGAAGATGAGAGAAAATTATGAGAGATAACTGAGCAGCAAAGAGACGGGCAATCATGGTATTGTCTCAATACCGATTGTTCTACCAGCAAAAATATGTATAAATGAAGCAAATGGTAGACATTCCATCTCTATCTATCTCTTATCTCTAAGCCGAGAGATAGAGAGATAGATGAGAGATAATTACGAGAGATAACTGAGAGACGAGGGAAATCTATCCGCGGCATTCTCCGCAGGACCGAGCGAAAGGACGTGCAGATGAACGAAAACGAGCTGACCGGTCTGCTTGAGTCTTTAAGGCGTATGGGCTCGGATGATCTTAACGTCGAAGTGAAGGAGAGCGCCACGACGCTTTCCCGCGATGTGTGGGAAACGGTGAGCGCATTCGCGAACACTGCCGGCGGAATCATCGTGCTCGGAGTGAGTGAGCGCGCAGGTTTTGTCCCGGTTGAGAACTTCGAGACCGAGAAAGTGCTCAACCAATTTGTGTCAGGCATGGGTGATGCGGGCGGTCGAGGAAAGCTGGCCAATCCGCCTAAATACACGATCGAGCGAGTGGAGCTTCAGGGCGTCATCGTTCTCGTCATTACGATTGAGGAGCTCGATCCGTCGAGCAAGCCCTGCTATGTCATAGAGCGGGGCGCCCAGGGCGGCAGCTACAAGCGCATCGATGACAAAGATGTGCCGCTTTCATCGACCGAGGTGCTCACATTGGCGTCATACGGTCGAGCGACTCCGAGCGATCGGGACGCGGTGGCGGGTGCGGGCGCGGACAATCTCGACGAGACGCTGGTCGACCGTACGATAGATCGGGCTTTCTCGTTGACGCCCCGGGCAATGCGCGGCGCGCCGGACAAACAAACGAAGCTGGAGCGCCTAAATATCCTTGATTCCCAGGGCAATGTCACCAAGGCTGGACTCCTAGTTGTGGGCACCTACCCTCAGCAGTTCTATCCCAAGCTCTTCATTGACGTGGCTGTCCATGCGGGAACTCAGAAGGGCATGGCGGGGTCGCTGAGGTTCATGGACCGCACAATCTGTGAGGGAACGTTGGGCGAGATGATTTCGGATGCTGTCGCGGCCGTCGCCAAGAATTTGCGGCGAACCTCGACCGTCCAAGGCGTCTCGCGTGTCGACTCGCTGGAGATTCCCGAGGAGGTTCTGCGCGAGGCAATCGCCAACGCCGTAATCCATCGAGAATACGGGGATCGGTTCTGTGGACAATCGATTGCCGTCGACGTCTTTGACGATCGTGTCGAGGTGACGAATCCTGGCGGCCTTTACGGGGGAAAGACTCGCGAGAACTTGTTTGACGGCAGCTCCCGATGCCGTAACGCGACGCTCGTGAAACTCATGTCGATTGTCCCGCTGCCGGATGGCGCAGGTTCGCCGGCTGAGGGCAATGGCTCGGGCATCCCGATGATGATCGATGCCATGCGCGCGCATGGTCTGGCCGAGCCCCTGTTCTGCCCGGGGTTCGATCGGTTCAAGGTCGTACTTTACCGTTCAAAGATCGAGCCGGTCGATCATGGCGGGGGCTTAATTGTGACGGCACTCAAACACTACGGCGAGCTGGGGACGCGTGAGCTGGCAGAACGTACGGGGCTTACAATTTCCCAGGTAAGGTCGCGCGTCAACGCGCTCATTGCTCAAGGCGAGCTTGAGCCCACGGCGCCGGCGACGAGCCGCAACCGCAAGTATCGACTGTCAGAGCGCGTGGAATAAATGCGTTAGTGGACGAGGCGACCCAATAATCGACCCTCAATTGGCGCCCACTAAGGTAAAGCGGTTGTTGCTCAGTCGACGGTGATGCTGAAGACTCGGCTTACGCCGGCATGGCCCCGAACCCGTCCATCAAGAACAGCCTAAGAACCAGCTTGATGACATTTCCCGGTTTGACTTCAGCCGCGTCAAAGACGTGGCGCTCGGCGAGCTCGCTGCAGTATGCATAGATGTCGCGGATAAGGTCCGCGCCCGAAAGCGTAAACATGTAGCCTGCGTCCGAAAGCGCATTGGGCGCGGCGGGCAACTTGGCCATGTGGCAGAACGTTTGCAGGTCGGGCGCCATAACATTCTGGTAGTCGAGGTGGCCGCCGGCATCCTGTTCGGCAAGCTCCAATTGGCGCACGAAATCCAGCGCCGCTGCCAGCACAAAGCTCGGCGTAGGCGCGTTGACGTCCTGAGTGGTCGCCACGAGCCTGCCCGCCGCCTGCGTGACAAGCCAAGCGACCTCGCGCTGGCAACGCACGGCCTTGCGCGTAACCGGCTTGATGGACGAAGAAGAAACGCTCCCCTTAGGCGGATTCGAAGCAGCCATAAGACCCTCCCATGAACAATCCGGCCCAACAAGCCCGGATGAAACACGTGTTACATCAGTATACGGGGAAGTGGGGTAGCGGGGTACAAGCGCGCCAGCGGCAAACCGAGAGCATCAACGATGTGCCGATCGCGGAATGAGATCTCGTAATAATTGACTCTCGGCCATATTATTGAGGGGCATGACTCGCGTTCGTATGGTTGTAGGTGCTGGCGATGAACGACATTGACCTTGCTGTTCCGTTGATGGATGGACCAAGCTATGACCGCGCCTGCAGTCTCGTGCCTTCCGAATACGTTGAGGCATGGGAGTGGTTTCTGGGTGAGGAACAGCGCGGCGGCGTTTGGACCAGCCTTCCGCACCACACCAAGGAAGATAGTCCTCAGTATCAGTACCGTTTGAGAATTGGCTCGGACTTCTTTCCCGTAACGCGGGATTCAGGGATCTTCTGGCCGGGCCAGGATCGGGTGAAGCAAGATCCCAATAAGATCTTTGCGCTTTCGGTCCATAACTCTAAAAAGAGCTTCTACACCGATGTGCCTCCGCTCTATTTGGACGATGGTACGTGGGTCATTTAGTATTCGGTCCAAGCGCCAGGCGCCGCTGGTTCTCGAGACCAGAATTACAACCGTAAAATGCTCAACTGCATGGAATGTGGCGTTCCAGTCGGAGTCATATTTGCAACCGAGGTGGGCTACAAGGTGCTCGGCCTTGCGTTTGTTGAACGGTTCGAGCCCGAAAGCGGATGGTTTGTTCTGCACGGTCCTGTTCATAAAGGCGGACCGGACCCCCGTTTTGCGCCCGACATGAGCTATCTGAAGCACATGCCCGTCGATATTGAGTTTGCCGGACAGGGTACGACCGACGACGAAAAGGTCCGCTATGCGTTAAGGCGCGAGCGATTGGGGCAGCAATGGTTCCGCAAGCAGCTCGTTGCCGCCTATGATGGCCGTTGCGCGGTGTCGGACTGCGGCGTCAGCGAAGCTCTGGAGGCTGCACATATCGAGAATTACTCGGGACCCAAATCGCAGGTTGCCAGCAACGGCATTCTGCTTCGGCGCGACTTACATGCTTTATTCGATGCTCATCTGATTTCGTTTGAGCCTGTTTGCGGCGAATATCGGCTGTGCGGATCGTACCTGCTGGATAAGACCGACTATGCTTCCTTTGCGGGCGCAACGCTAAGGCAGCCGAATGAGCATCAGTGGCGACCCAATACGGTGTTTCTTGAGGCCCATCGCATTGAGTTCGATCGCTCGGAAAAGAAGCGTGAAAAGGCGGGGCTTCTGCCGTATTAGCGTATTTGGCTTTGGCATTCTTTGACGATCGTGTTGTTTGATCGGATCGCGTGGCGATGCAATCTCGCGCCCGCCCGCCGGTGCATGCTCTTCCTGTTTTGTATAGCGAGAGGGGAGCGTGTATGAGCTGGCGAGGCGATATTGCGATGGGGAAGTACGGAAAACTGCCGTGTGCCCTTATAGACAACAATATGTTTCCGAGCGTAGAGGTTGATTGCGGGTCGTTTGTCGTCACCTGCCCTTGCTGCGGCTCGCAAATACCGTGTCTCGACATTCGGTTCATCGATGCGCGCGACAGACTCAGCGACGAAGTGAGAAAACGGACAGGCGTTCATATGCCGGTGTATCCGGAGAAATGCCCTGTTTGTGGCCTCGATATCGTGTATGACGCCGGCGACGAGGGATAGGTGATGCGGAGGAGCTGGCTGTGAAGGCTTCTCCGTCTCTACAAATAAATCCCCTCACCGAGTTGCTTGTGGAACTCGGCGTGATGGTCGCGTGCCCAGGTAAAGAGCGCCTGGTCAAAGTCGGTACGCGTGGCCGGGACGCCAAAGACGCCGGCAACTTCGACGCGTATAAACTCCAGTGCCGGCAGCTTGTTGATGGCAGTGAGGGCAAACGGGGACGAGGGCTCCTCGAACAGATAGCGGCTGCCTTGCAGCGCGTCGCAACTGGTGCACGTGTTGCCGAGCGACGGGGCTTTGGAGGCTCGCGCGCCTACGGGCTTGTAGCCGCAACGCTTATGAAGGTAGTCGCGGATCTCGCCCGGCACGCAGCCAAGAGCGGGCACGATGGCGAGTGCGTTGGTGTTGGCCGTGTCGATGGCAATGTGCCCGGCTTCGTTGGGCGTGTGCGCGATGGCGATGCTCTTGTCGTTATCGGTTCGATAGGGAATGCCGAAGGCCGCGACCGAGGTCTCTTTGTGACACTTCCAGCACTCGCGCTTGCCCAGTACTAGATATATATACGGTGCTGAGGGGTCGGATCGGTCAACACCGGGCAGCCACTCGGCAAAGGGCTCGGGGTTGACGCCGCTGGGCACATACCAGATCTTCTTGGTCCGGTCCCATTTGGCGCCCAGCGCCTTGGCTTCTTCTTTGTGCGAAAAGGGGACATCGAGCTCGGTGCGCATAGCGGCTCCTTGGTGCTGCAGGTGCAAGTGGCTCAAGGATACCGCAGGGCGCAGACATCGCGGCGTTTTGCTGAGAAGTTGCGGCTCGGATGGGTTCGAGACGCGTTGGTCTCGGCCTCGGTGGCTATTGGGGCGGTTTTGATTGACTGCGGAGTCAGCCGGGATAGGCACTTGGGTCGCTGACGTGGTTTTGTGCATGGGCAGGGCGGTTGGAGCTGCTAGCTGATTTGGCGACATAAAACAAAACAGCCCAGAGGACATAGCCTCTGAGCTGCGAACATTTGGTGGGCGTTAGAAGATTTGAACTTCTGACCTCTTCCGTGTCAGGGAAGCGCTCTCCCCCTGAGCTAAACGCCCGATCAAGGGTGCGCAAGCGCGCAAGGGATAATATAACGGAGCCTGAACTCGGTGGCAAGAACATTTTTAAAAATCGCTTACATTGTGGAATTCGGGGGCTTTGTCGTATCCATTTCAAAAGAGCCTGCTGCCGCGATTTGGCTGTCGCATAATGCAAGGCCATTGCGGTATCGAGCTATGGAAAGACGCCTGCGGAATTGTCCTACCGATAAGCGGACAAGCCTCCAGCTGGTGCCTTCGCCGTGGTAAGGTAAACCGAATTGTTTCCAGGCTGTTTCGGGGGAGTGGAATGAGCAAAGAGTGTGTCGAGCAGGTCGAAGGCGCAGGGGCTTCGGTGCCGATGACCGATATATCGAACATTGATGTGCCCGAGGGCACCGACGAGCTCAGCCGCAACACCCGTCGCGCATGGCGCGACCGCCTGAACAGCGCTTCGACGCGCAAGATGATCACGGGCGTCTTGGCTACGCTGGTGGGCGGTTCGTTTTGGGGCTTCTCGGGCACCAGCGCGAGTTTTTTGTTCGATACCTACCATGTCGATACGCTGTGGCTTAT
Organism: Collinsella sp.; assembly: GCA_036304725.1. Classification (GTDB taxonomy): domain Bacteria; phylum Actinomycetota; class Coriobacteriia; order Coriobacteriales; family Coriobacteriaceae; genus Collinsella. The sequence continues at coordinate 17,041 of JAXIYC010000009.1, forward strand.
GAGCGTGCGTCAGATTCTCGCCGGCCTGCTCTTTATGGCTGTGGTTGTCACGCGCGACCGCGCACGCCTGGTCAAGCTTTGGACGACGCCCGCTGATCGCAAGCAGCTGCTGCTCTTTACCGCCTTTGGCTTGCTGTTCAACCAGTTTTGCTATCTTTCGGCCGTGCGCCTGACTAATGCCGGAACCGCGACGGTACTCCAGTGCCTGCAACTCGTTATCATCATGGGCTACGCCTGCGTGACCGATCGCCGCATGCCGCGTACTCGCGAAGTCATCGGCATTGGCCTGGCTCTGGGTGGAACCTTTTTAATCGCCACCGGCGGCGACCCCACCAGCCTGAATATCTCGCCGCTTGGCCTGGCAGCAGGTCTTATGTGTGCGGTCAGCGCCGCGTGTATGGCGGTGATTCCCGCCAAGATCCTGCCCGAATACGGCAGCCCCATCGTCACGGGCTCGGCAATGCTCACGGCGGGCGTGGTCTCGTGCGTCTTCGTGCAGCCCTGGGCGCATATGCCGGCGCTCGACGCTGCCGGCATCGAGGCGCTCGCGGTGTTCGTGGTTATCGGCTCGTTTTTTGCTTACATGCTTTATATGCAGGGCGTTAAGGACATCGGCTCGGTGCGCGCGAGCCTCATCGGAACTGTGGAGCCGGTTTCGGCGACCATCACCAGCGCCGTTATGCTGGGGACGGTGTTTTTGCCGACCGACCTTATCGGCTTTGTCATGATCATCGTGATGATGTTCCTCACGGTGTAGCTGGCGCTTCCGCCAAGACAGAAAAGGTGTTGTGCCGCATTTTCGCCAATTGAAGTCCGTGTCTGGAGTTTAGCTGTCGATGCTCAAAATGCCATAAACTAGTAACGTTATGGACTTTTTCATTGCGACTCAATTGCGAGGATTTCTTTATGGCTGGTAATCACTTTAAGGGCAGCGATAGCGGCCGCCCTGCAGTTCCGCCGCGTCCGAACGGGGCTGGTAAGGCCGGCACGCCGGGCGGCGCTGGACAGGGCGGTTCCGGTAAGCGCGTGTCCCCGGGCGAGACGGCGATGTTTACCGCTCTGTACGAGCAGTCTCAAAAGGCAAAAAAGACCGGCCGTGCAAGAGGAAATGTCTTTGCGGACGGTGCAACCTCCACGTCGCAGCCGAGCGGGGCTCCTTCGGTACCCGCGAACAACGCGGGTGCTGCCAACGCCGCGAATGGCGCCGGCAACGTTAATGCCGGCAAGGCCGCCAACAATACTCCCTCTGCCGGTGGCGCGGGGCTTACGGGTAACCTTGGCACGATTTACACCGGCGCCTCCGAGACTGGCACGTTCGCCCGCCTGGATGATAGCGGTGCCGAGTTTGCGGGCTCGGGTTCCAAGGAAGATTATTACGATTTTGGTTTGAACTACGGTAGCGACGCTTCGTCGAGTTCGACCTCTGACGGTCTGGTCCGTCATCGCCATCGCAAGGGCGAGCGCAAAAAGCGTCACACCGGCGCCATTATTGCCGCTGTAGTCGCGGTGCTTCTCGTTGTGCTTGGCGCAAGCGGCTTTATGCTGCTTAACTCGGCAAAGACCGTAAAGAGCGAAGCGAAGGAGGCTGTCGAGATTGTCGGTGGCCTTAAGGACAAGGTCACGTCGGGCGATTTTTCGACGCTGCCTGACGACGCGAAGAAGATCGATGAGCTCTGCAACAGCATGAAGGCGGAGACCTCGAGCCCGCTGTGGGCGGCGGCTTCGTTTATCCCGGTGTATGGCAGCGATATCAATGCGGCCCGCACCATGATTGACGCCCTGTCCGATGTCTCGAGCAATGCGCTGGTTCCCATGGCCGATAACCTTTCGCAGGCTACGCCCGGCAAGCTGTTCCAGGACGGCATGATTAACGTGTCCGCGCTGCAGGCGGTCGCCGATTCGCTTTCCAGCAGCTCGAAGGTGTTCAAGAGCGCCAACGAGAAGGTCCAGGGCATTGGCGATACTCATATTTCCCAGGTGACCGAGCTGGTCGATAAGGCCAAGGACGGCTTTGCCACCCTCAACGGCGCGGTTGACGCGGCGGAGAAGGTCGCCCCCGTCCTTCCCCAGATGCTCGGCGCCAACGGCCAGACGCGCAACTACCTTATGTACGCCATGAACAACGTCGAGATTCGTGCCTGCGGCGGCTTTGGCGGTTCGCAGGGTCTGATTTCGGTCACCGACGGCCAGATGTCGATTGGCGAGTTTGTTCCCCGCATTGGACTCAGCGAGGATGAGGCAGTCGAGAGCGTCGACGAAGAGGATGAGGCGCTGTTCGGCAACCACAGTAACCTGTACAACTCGGGCAATACCTATTCGCCTGATTGGCCCCGCAACTCGCAGCGTGTCGCCGCGCTGTGGAAGTCCCAGTATGGACAGGACGTTGATGGCGTCATCGGTATCGACCCGGTGTTCCTGCAGTATCTGCTGGGCCTGGTCGGTAACGTGTCACTGCCCGACGGAACGGTTGTCGACGGCACCAACGCCGCAAAGGTCCTCATGCACGATGTGTACTGGAACTATCCGGTCGAGGAGTCGGACGGCATCTTTGCATCCGTCGCCAGCGCTGCCTTCGACAAGGTCCTTGGCGGTATCGGCGATGTCGATGTTACGAAGCTTGTCAGCGCCGTTGAGCGCGGTGCCGAAGAGGGCCGCCTGATCGCGTGGATGAGAAACGATGATGAGCAGAATGCCATCAAAGAGACGGGCATTGACGCTTCGCTGCCCGATCCGGATGATCCGAGTGCCGATCCCGTTGCCGGCGTTTACTTTAACAACCTGAGCTTCTCCAAGCTCGACTGGTATCTGAACGCCGACACTCAGATTGGTCAGGGCGTGAAGAACGGCGACGGCACGTGCTCCTATCGCATCACCGTTACCCTGACGAACATCATGACGCAGGAGGAGGCTGGCAAGCTGCCCGACTACGTTGCGGCGAGCGCGCCCGATGCCGCGCGTGACGACGAGCGTCTGAATGTCTCGTTGTTTGCCCCGACGGGTGGCAACATCAGTGACCTTACGGTTGAGGGTACCCAGTTTGGTCTTGGTGCCGCTACGTGGCATGGAATCCCCTTCTATTCGGGCACCGTTGACCTGCATGCTGGCGAGACGACGACGATCACGTATACGCTGACCACGTCGGCCGAGGCGGGGGACAAGCCTCTTACGCTGCGTCAGACCCCTACATGCCAGGCGGCTCGCGACAGCGCGTCGGCGTAGGGTTTTTCTGGTAGCGCAGATAATCGAGTACCATTTTGGGGCGGACAGGCAATCTGTCCGCCCCTATTTTGTAAGGAGAGCGCATGAAGTACTTTGGCACCGACGGCTTTCGCGGTGAGGCCAACGTTGGGCTGACGGTAGAGCACGCTTATAAGATTGGCCGTTTTGTGGGCTGGTATTACGGCGCCAACCGCAGTGCTAAGGCGCGCGTTATCGTGGGCAAGGACACACGTCGCTCGAGTTATATGTTCGAGGCGGCGCTGGTGAGCGGTCTGGTCGCGAGCGGTGCGGACGCCTATATGCTGCACGTGATCCCCACGCCGGGCGTGGCGCATCAGGCCGTGGAGGGCTGCTTCGATTGCGGCATCATGATCAGCGCGAGCCACAACCCGTTTTGCGATAACGGCATTAAGCTCGTCAACAGCGACGGCTTTAAGATGGACGAGGACGTACTGGAGCTCATCGAGGACTACATCGATGGCAAGAGCGAGGTGCCGCTGGCCACGGGCAACCACATCGGCGCCACGGTGGACTACATGCAGGGCCGCAACCGCTACATTGCTTCGCTCATCGCCAGCGCGAACTTTTCGCTGCAGGGCGTCAAGATCGGTATCGACTGCGCCAACGGCTCGGCTTCCTCGGTGGCCAAGCCGGTGTTCGACGCGCTGGGCGCTGACGTGCGCGTGATCAACGCCGCGCCCGATGGTTTTAACATCAACGTCGACTGCGGCTCCACGCATATGGAGCGTCTGCAGCGCCATGTGGTGGAGCAGGGCCTGGACGTGGGTTTTGCCTACGACGGCGATGCCGACCGCTGCCTGGCCGTGGATGAGCGCGGTCGCGTGGTAGACGGCGACCAGATCCTGTACGTGTGCGGCGTGTATCTGAACAAGCACGGGCGACTCTCGGGCGGTACCGTGGTGCCGACGATTGCCAGCAACTTTGGCCTGGTCAAGTCGCTGGAGCTTGCCGGTCTGAGCGCCGTGACCAGCGGCGTGGGCGACCGTCACGTGTATGCCAAGATGCGCGAGGGCGGCTACAGCCTGGGTGGCGAGCAGACGGGCCATACGATCTTTGGCGATATCGAGCGCACGGGCGACGGCATTATGACCTCGCTGCGCGTGATGGAAGTGATTCGTGCCGAGCGCGAGACGCTCTCGCAGCTCACGGCTCCGTGCAAGCTGCTGCCGCAGGCGCAGGTGGCCGTGCACGTGGCGGACAAGGACGCCGCGCTCGAGAACATGGGCGTGCAGAACGCCATCGCCGAGGCCGAGGCTGCGCTGGCAGGCGAGGGCCGCGTGCTCGTGCGCAAGAGCGGAACCGAGTCGGTTATCCGCGTGCTGGCCGAGGCGCCCGACCAAGCATCCGCCGATGCCGCCATGAAGCGCATCGCCAACGCGCTCGAGGCTCTGTAAGGTAGTCATTGGGGACGTTCTTAAACAACTAGGTGGAAAGGGGGCGCCGCGGATTGGTTCCGCGGCGTCCCCTTTGCGTTGACGTGTCGGTTATGCCTTACAGCTCGTAGAGCGTGGTGAACTTGTCCTGCAGGTAGCTGCAGTAGTAGCGGGCATCGAACGCCATGCCGCATGCGCCCCTGATGAGTTCCGGCGCGTCCTTGGCGCGGCCCCACTGCCAAATGTGCTCGCCCAGCCAGGCGCGGACGGGCGCCAGATCGCCGCTCGCACAGGCGCCATTGAGGTCGACGCCGTCGCGGCACATGGCCGGCACAAACATGGCATCGTAGGCGCTACCCAGCGCATACGTGGGGAAGTAGCCAAACGAGCCGCCGCTCCAGTGCGTATCTTGCAGGCAGCCGCGTGTGTCGTCGGGAACGGGAATGCCCAGGTACTCGTCCATAAAGCGATTCCAAAGCGCGGGGATGTCCTTGGCCGTGGCCTCGCCGGCAAACAGCATGCGCTCAATCTCGTAACGCACCATGATATGCAGCGGGTAGGTGAGCTCGTCGGCCTCGGTACGGATCAGCGACGGCTGAGCGATGTTCACGGCGCGGTAGAGCGTGTCCTCGTCCACGTTGCCGTAGACCTCGGGCGCGTGGCGGCGCAGCACCTCGAGCAGCGGTCCCATAAAGGCGCGGCTGCGGCCCACGGTGTTCTCGAAAAAGCGGCTCTGGCTCTCGTGGATGCCCATGGAGGTGCCGCCCTCCAGGCACGTGCGCGCGTAGGCGGGGTTCACGCCCAGCTCGTACATGGCGTGGCCGGCCTCGTGGATGATGCTGTAGACGTTGGAGATGCAATCGTTCTCGTAGATGTGTGTCGCGATGCGCGCGTCACCCACGGCAAAGCCCTCGCTAAACGGATGCTCGGTAAAGGCAAGCGTGGTGTCGTTCAGGTTCAGGCCGACGAGCTTCATAAGGTCGAAGCTCATGGCGCGCTGGGCGGCCTCGGGCACGCGGGCGTGCAAAAAGTCGGCAGCGGGCTGCTGGCCGCGCTCGCCGATGGCGTGCACGAGCGGCACGACCGTCGCCTTGACCTCATCGCAAAACGCATCGAAGCTCTCGGCAGAAAGGCCGCGCTCGTACTGGTCGAGCCAAACGTCGTATGGGTCGCGCTTGGGGTCCATGAGTTCGGCCTGATGCTTAAGTTGGGCGACGATTTTATCCACATAGGGCTCAAAACTCGCCCAGTCGTTGGCCGTCTTGGCCTTGTGCCACACGGCGTCGGCCTCGCAGGTGAGCCTGGTCCAGGCCTCGGCCTCCTCGGTAGGAATAACGCTTGCCTCGCGCTGGTCGCGGCCGAGCACGCGAATCTCGTCAAGCAGCTGCGGGTCGTCGATCTTTCCGCCGGTGACGGTCTCGCGTGCCAGCGAACGTACAAGTTCGACAGACTTTTCGCTGGTCAGGAGCTTATGGTGCTCGCCGGCAAGGGTGCCCATGGCGTCGGCACGGGCGGCGGCACCGTTGGCGGGAGCAATGGTCGCGCCGTCAAACTCGGCAATCTTGAGCAGGTACTCGCGGGTCCACAGTTTGCCTTCGAGCTTGCGGCATTTTTTGACGGCCTTATCGACCTTCATGCCTTTGGGCGTCTTGCCCGCTGCGGGCTTGGCCTTCTTATCGTGCTTCTTTTCCATACCATATCCTTGATCTCGCGAGCCGAACGCCACGGCTGGGCGCACGGCCAGTTTGCACAGCTACCTGCCTTGTACCCAGCACGAACAAAACGGAACGCGGCGATACGCCCACACAATGTGGTATCCTATAGCCCAATGCGTTGACGGAGAGGGTTTTGCCCGCCGCGTCGCCGGCAAGAGAGGGAAGGTCATGGGCTGCAAGCCTTCCTGCGGTGACAAGGGCCAAGCGTTCACTCCCGAGCAGCGACCTCAACGGGCACGCGGCCAGCGGCGGCGAAGCCCCAGTAGGGAAGCCGTGAGCCTCGCGACAAGGGGCAAAGAGTGGGCGCGGCGGGCCAGACATCCGCCGGGTCAAACAAGGTGGTACCGCGGAATTCAACCGTCCTTGGGCAATGCACATGCCCGAGGGCGGTTTTTTGTTACCGAACCGGGCCGCGTTTTCGCAACGTCAGACGGCGGCAGCCGCCTCGGCAAGCGGGGAGCGCGAGAGACGAAAGGGAAGACATGAGTCTGATTGATGATCTGGTCAAACTCGAGGAAGAGGCCAAGGAGCTCGTCGCGGGCGCCGACGACGCCGCAAAGCTCGAGGCCGCGCGCGTTGAGCTGCTCGGCCGCAAGGGCCGCATCACTGGCCTGATGCGCATGATGGGCAAGCTCGCCCCCGAGGATCGTCCCATGATGGGCAAGCGCGCCAACGAGATGCGCCAGCTGATTGAGGGCATGCTCGACGAGCGCACCACCGAGATGAAGGCCGCCGCCCTCAAGCACACACTCGAGCACGAGGCCGTCGATATCACGCTGCCGGGCATCCGTCCGCAGATCGGTCACCAGCACCTGATCAAGCAGATCATCGAGGAGGCCGAGGACATCTTCTGCGGCATCGGCTACACCGTCGAGTCCGGTCCCATGGTCGACACCTCCTACTACAACTTCACCGCGCTCAACGCCCCCATGGATCACCCGAGCCGCTCGGCCCGCGACACCTTCTACGTGGTCGACAACAACCCCGGCAGCGTCGCACACCCCGAGGCTCACGCCCACGGCGAGTCCGACGTGCTGCTGCGCACCCAGACCTCGGGCGTGCAGATCCACACCATGGAGTCGCAGAAGCCGCCCATCTACATGATCTGCCCGGGCACCGTCTATCGTCCCGACACGGCCGACGCCTGCCACCTGCCGCAGTTCAACCAGATCGAGGGCCTGGTCGTCGACGAGGGCATCACCTTTGGCGATCTTAAGGGCACGCTCGACTACTTTGTTAAGTGCATGTTTGGCGAGGACCGCAAGACGCGTTACCGCCCGCACTTCTTCCCCTTCACTGAGCCTTCCTGCGAGGTGGACGTGAGCTGCCATGTGTGCGGCGGCAAGGGTTGCAACTTCTGCAAACACAGCGGCTGGATCGAGATCCTGGGCTGCGGCATGGTCGACCCCAACGTCCTGATCAACTGCGGTATCGACCCCGAGAAGTACACCGGCTTCGCCTTTGGTATTGGCGCCGAGCGCGTCGCGGCCCTGCGCTACGACCTGCCCGACCTGCGAACGTTGATGACTGGTGACATGAGGTTCTTGAACCAGTTCTAGAACGCTTTCTTCTTAGTTGCAGTTTCCGGCTCAAAGCCGCATTTATGAAAGGAGACCAGTTAGATGCGCGTTTCTTACGACTGGCTCAAGACCATGATCGATATTCCGGAGGATCCCAAGACCCTTTCGGACGAATATATCCGTACCGGCACCGAGGTCGAGGCGATCGACACCGTGGGCGAGTCCTTCGACCACGTGGTGACTGCCAAGGTGCTCACCAAGACCCCGCACCCCGATAGCGACCATATGTATGTGTGCTCGGTCGACGTGGGTGACAAGAACCTCGACGCCGACGGCAACCCCGCCCCGCTGCAGATCGTCTGCGGCGCGCAGAACTTCGAGGCCGGCGACCACATCGTCACGGCCATGATTGGCGCTGTCCTGCCCGGCGACGTCAAGATCAAGAAGAGCAAGCTTCGCGGCGTCGTGTCCATGGGCATGAACTGCTCCGCGCGCGAGCTCGGCCTGGGCGGCGACCACTCCGGCATCATGATCCTGCCCGAGGATACGCCCTGCGGCATGCCGTTTGCCGAGTACGTGGGCTCGAGCGACACCGTGCTCGACTGCGAGATCACGCCCAACCGTCCCGATTGCCTGTCCATGATCGGCATGGCCCGCGAAACCGGTGCCATCTTCGATCGCGATTTCCACGTTGAGCTGCCCGCCATCAAGGCCGAGACCGGCCGCGCGACCGACGACGAGCTTTCGGTCGAGATTGCCGACGAGGGCCTGTGCGACCGCTACGTTGCCCGCATCGTGCGCAACGTCAAGGTCGGCCCGTCGCCCGACTGGATGGTCAAGCGCCTTAACGCCTTGGGCGTGCGCCCGCACAACAACATCGTCGACATCACCAACTATGTGATGATGCTCACCGGTCAGCCGCTGCACGCCTTTGACCTGGACACCTTTGCCGAGCGCGATGGCCACCGTCGTGTGGTGGTTCGCGCCGCCCAGCAGGACGAGAAGTTCACGACGCTCGACGGCGAGGAGCGCGTGCTCGACGCCGGTATGGGCCTCATCACCGACGGCGAGCGTCCCGTGGCGCTGGCCGGCGTTATGGGCGGCATGGATTCCGAGATCGAGGACGACACCGTCGACGTGATGGTCGAGAGCGCCTGCTTCAACGCAGGTCGCACCTCGCACACCAGCCGCGACCTGTCGCTGATCTCCGATGCCTCCATTCGCTTTGAGCGTCAGGTCGACGAGACCGGCTGCGTGGACGTCGCCAACGTCACGTGCGCGCTGATCGAGGAGATCGCCGGCGGCGAGGTCGCCCCCGGCTATGTGGACGTGTTCCCCGCGCCCAAGACCATCGACAGCATCAAGCTGCGCTTGGCCCGCGTGCACGCCATCTGCGGCGCCGACATCGAGCCCGACTTTATCGAGCGCTCGCTCACCCGCCTGGGCTGCACTGTCGAGCGCGACGGCGAGGACTTTATGGTCACCCCGCCGAGCTTCCGCCCCGACCTGCCGCGCGAGATTGACCTGATCGAGGAGGTCCTGCGCCTGTGGGGCATGGGCCGTGTGACGGCGACCATCCCGGCTGCCAAGAACCATATCGGCGGCTTGACCCGCGAGCAGAAGCTCACCCGCAAGGTCGGCGAGATCCTGCGCGCCTGTGGCCTCAACGAGACCACGACCTTTGGCTTTGCCGCCCCGGGCGACCTGGAGAAGATCGGTATGTCCACCGAGGGCCGCGGCTGCCCCGTCGTGCTCATGAACCCGCTGGTGGCCGAGCAGACCGAGATGCGCCGCTCACTGCTGCCGGGTCTGCTGCAGTCTGTGGCCTATAACGAGGCCCACGGCACGCCCAACGTGCACCTGTACGAGGTCGGCAGCCTGTTCCACGGTCGCGAGAACGCCAGCCTGCCCAAGGAGACCAAGTCCGTGGCGGGTGTGCTCTCGGGCCAGTGGAGCGAGCAGTCCTGGAACATGAAGTACCGCAAGCTGCGCTTCTTCTTTGGCAAGGGCATTGTCGAGGAGCTGCTTGCCCAGTTGCGCATCGAGAAGGTCCGCTTCCGTCCCGTCGAGGGCGAGGGCTACGCTTTCTTGCAGCCGGGTCGTGCGGCCGAGGTTCTGTCCGGCGGCACCGTGCTGGGCTGGGTCGGCGAGATTCACCCCGAGGCGCGCGAGGCGATGGGCATCGATGAGGTCGTCGTTGCCTTTGAGCTCGATCTGGACAAGCTGATCAAGGGCGCCCGCAACCAGGAGAACTACCGCGAGTTCTCGCAGTACCCTGCCGTTGAGCACGACCTTGCTATCGTGGTCGATAACTCCGTGACCTGCGAGGACCTTGAGCGCCGCATTACCAGCGCCGGCGGCAAGTTGCTCGAGGGTGTGCGTCTGTTCGACGTCTACCGCGATCCGGTCCGCGTGGGCGTGGGCAAGAAGTCCATGGCCTTTGCGCTTACGTATCGCTCCGACGACCACACGCTCACCAGCGAAGAGGTCGAAAAAGCGCACCAGAAGATCGTCACCAAGGTGTGCAAGGGCGTAAACGGCGAGGTCCGCGGCTAGGTCCTGCGCTGGATATAGGCCAGCGTCGGCTGCCGCCGAGTCTTACGTGACTGCTGTTTTCGGTATAAGGCACCGTTGAGCCTTCATATATGACACGCGCATTACATAACGGCGTGCTGCTTTGTCGGCAGTGCGCCGTTTTGCTATGATAGCCCGCGGCGTGTTACGAATCTGACAATGCGTAACACTGACAAGGTGATTCAAGCGGCGTTGCAATTCTGTGCGTCGATAACCGGGAGGCGTATATGCACATTCCAGATAACTACCTGTCCCCGCAGACCGATGCCGTTATGGCGGTGGCGATGGTGCCCGTTTGGGTTCATTGCATCAAAAAGGTGCGCGCCACGCTCGATCGCGAGCACATGGCTTTCCTGGGCATCTGCGCCGCGTTCTCCTTCCTGCTCATGATGTTCAACGTGCCGCTACCTGGCGGCACCACGGGTCACGCCGTCGGCGGCGCGCTCATCGCGCTGCTGCTGGGCCCCGAGGCCGCGGCTATCGCGGTTTCGGTCGCGCTGGCGCTGCAAGCGCTGCTGTTTGGCGACGGCGGCATCCTGTCCTTTGGCGCTAACTGCTTTAACATGGCCTTCGTGTTGCCGTTTGCCGCAGCCATCGTGTTCCGCGCGCTTAACAGCCGTTTGCACGACAAGAGCTGGGGCACTTCGGTTTCTGCCATCGTGAGCGGCTGGATCGGCTTGTGCGTGGCTGCCCTGTGCGCTGCCATCGAGTTTGGCATTCAGCCGATGCTCTTTACCAACGCTTCGGGCGCGCCGCTGTACTGCCCCTTCCCGCTGTCTATTGCTATTCCTGCCATGATGATCCCGCATATGCTGGTTGCCGGCGTGGTCGAGGGCGTGGCGACTGCCGCGATCTACGGCTTTATCAAGAAGACGGCGCCGGGCGTTATCGTCGGCCCCGAAGCCGCCGATGGACAGCTTGCCGGCGATGGTACTGCCAAGAAGACTTCCCTGGTCCCCACGCTCATCCTGGTCGCCGTGCTTGTCGTGGCCACACCGCTGGGCCTGCTGGCCACGGGTGACGCATGGGGCGAGTGGGACGCCGAGGGCGCCGCGACCGCCGTTCAGGAGGCTGGTGACGACAGTCTGCAGGCTTCGGTCGGCCTTGATACCCCGACCTTTGCCGACGCTCTGCCTACGGGTGATTACCTGCAGGCCTATTCCGAGGAGCAGGGTCTTGGCTTTGCCGGTCAGGCTGCCATGTATATCCTGTCCGGCGTGATTGGCGTGGCGGTGCTCACTATCGCATTCCGTCTGATCTCGCTGACGGTTAAGGAAAGCGGTGCTCATGGCAATAGCCGAGCTGCCTAGCTGGCTTGCAGCCGAGGAGCGATACGAGCCCGCGGGGGCTCGGCATCGTGTGATGCAAAAGAATGTCCTGCACTTGGCGAGCCTGCTTGAGCGGGTTCGCCTGGGTGGGGGCGCGCACGAGGGCGGGTCGATGGTCGACCGCGCCCTTTCTTGCGTTTCGGCTCCGGTGCGCCTGGTGGGGATGTTCGTCTGCGTCCTGTGCGTGTGTCTGACGCAGAGCCCGCTGTACCTCATGTTGATGGCGGCTATCGCGTTGGTGCTCGTTGCCGTGCGCCCTGTACGTGGGCTGCGCGCGACCTTTGTGCCGGCGTTGGCTGCCGCGGGGTTTGCCGTGGTTCTGGCGCTGCCTGCCCTGCTGTTGGGCGCTTCCGCTACGGGCGCCATGCTCAAAATTGCGCTCAAGACGTTCATTAACGTGTCGCTCGTGCTGGGTGTTTCGTGGACGCTCACCTGGAACCGCATGTCGGCGGCGCTCAAGACGCTACATCTGCCCGACGAGGTCATCTTTACGTTTGATATGGCGCTCAAGCACATCGAGGTGCTGGGCCGAACGGCGCACAATCTGTGCGAATCGGTCATGCTGCGCAGCGTTGGCCGTGCGCCTGAGGGATTTTCGCGTACCGATTCGATCGCGGGTATCATAGGCATGACCTTTATCAAGGCGATGAAATGCAGCCGCGCGATGGACGAGGCCATGCTTTGCCGCGGCTTTGCCGGTGCGTATCCGGCTCCCGCGCGCGCCAGGTTTGGCTGGCGCGATGCGGCCTATGCGGCCGGCGTGGCGCTGCTGACAGTGTTGTGCGCCGTGCTGTAACGCGGGCGGTCGAACCGTCGATATGAATAGGGAAGGGCGACGTTTTGGCAAACGATACAAATGACGCGATGGGCGCGAGCGGCGCTGCCGGCGCCGAGACCACGCCGCTCATCGAGTTTCGCGACGTGGTGTTTTCCTATGCGGGCCATACGGTGGTCGACGGCGTTTCGCTGCGCGTGGACCGTGGGGAGCTCGTTGCCCTGCTAGGTCCCAACGGCTGCGGCAAGACGACGATTATGCGTCTTATTAACGGCCTTGAACTCGCGGACGCAGGGGCATTCCTGTTTGACGGGCACGTGGTCGATGCGGCGTATCTGAAGGATTCTGCTGCTGCTCAGAAGTTCCACCAGCGCGTGGGCTTCGTATTCCAAAACGCCGATGCCCAGCTGTTCTGCGCCACGGTGGGCGAGGAAGTTGCTTTTGGTCCCGCGCAGATGGGGCTGCCGGCAGACGAGCTCGAGCGCCGCGTGCGCGATGCCATGGGGCTGTTCCAGGTTGCCGACCTTGCCGACGCCTCTCCCTATCAGCTCTCGGGCGGGCAAAAGAAGCGCGTTGCGCTGGCTGCGGTGGTGTCGATGAACCCGGATATCTTGGTCCTCGACGAGCCCACCAATGGGCTCGACGAGGATTCATGCGACATCGTGGTCAACTTCTTGCTGGCCTACGTCGCGGCGGGTAAGACGGTCTTGATGAGCACGCATCACCAGGATTTGGTGCGACGCCTGGGTGCCCGTGCAATCTATATCGATCGATATCACCATGTGGTCGAGGCGTCTTCGTCGTCGTATGGAACCGAAAGCGGTGCTACGGACTAGTTGCTGCGTAGAGCGTGCGTAGCCGTCCGCGCGGCTTTGCCGTGATGGTATAGTTATCCAGGTTTTTTATGGGGGTGGCTATGCCAAGCTGGAACATTCATATCGCTCAGACGGAGCGTTTGCTGGAGCGCACTGGTGCGCTTGCCAATAGCGTGCGCGACCGCAATGCCTTTTTGTTTGGCTGCGTGGTTCCGGATATCTTCGTGGGCTATATGGTCCCTGGCATCGCCGATCCCATCCCGTACCGCATTACGCACTTTGCAAAGCCTGGGCCTATCCCTAAGCCTCGTGAGCATGAGTTCTGGGATACCTATGTGGCACCGTTGCTTAAAAGTTCGCCCACCGGTGCGCCAGCCGCGGCGACCTCGATTATCGAGGAGCGCGAGCGACTGAACCGCGTGCACTATCCCCAGCGCTACAAGGATGCCGAGCCGGTTGCCGGTCCCCGCGCCTGTGAGTTCTCGCTTGCGTCCGAAGATGTGGCACAGTCGTTGCTCGATTTGACACTGGGTGTCTGGTCGCATCTGGTGGCCGATACCGTATGGAATACGCGCGTGAATCAGTACCTGGAGGCGCATGGCGGCAAGCCGTGCGAGGAGTTCCGCATTAAAAAGCAAGGCGACTTTGACTGGTTTGGCAAGACGCTCGGCATTGTTTCGATTCCGCGCGCGACCGATCGCCTGTATACTGCGGCGACGCGTTTTGGGCAGTATCCCATCCATAAGGAGTATGTGCTCAAGACCATCGGCGTTATGCACGAGATCGTGCGAGAAAACCCCGGTGAGCCCGACCATCCGCCATACCGCCTGCTGACCGAGGAGTTCTTCGACGCGACGTTTACCGAGGTGATCGAGCTGACCGAGGCGGGTTTTGCCGCCCGTGTCGAATCGCCCGATGTGCCTGCGCTGCCCCTGATTGCTAGCTGCTAGCTGGCCGGCCCGGCAGTGAATAGCTCAACCCAATCGACAAGTAGCTCTTGCCGTAAGGTATCTTCGGCAATGCGCTCCTGTTTTGTCTTTGGGATGTGGGGAAGCCCGGCCTTTTTATGGATGAGCTCGGCTATGTGGTCGAAGCTCTTCTTCTCCTTGATCTGGTCATAGGTAATTTGGATGACGTCGTAGCCCATGCTTGTGAGTGCGGTGGCGCGCTCGGCATCGGAGAGGCTCGCGGCTTCGCTGTCGTGGGCAGAGCGGCCTTGGCATTCCAGAGGTAGTGTCGAGAAAGTTGGTGTAGAGCCCCATCCGAAGCGAGTCGGCCCGGCGTCCTGGAATCTGGAATACGGTTGATATCCTATGCCGCCTCGACCCTGTCCGCAAGCTCGAGGCCGGACTCGAGCATCTTCCTGGCCTCCGCCTCAAGCCGCGCCCACTCGACGGGACC
>JAXIYC010000010.1:0-44580 GCA_036304725.1 Collinsella sp.
CTCGCTCACGGCTTCGCAGGGTCGCGCGAGGCAAAGGTTTCCCCGCCCTGCGCCCCGGCGTTGGGTCGTCGCATGCTCGTTACAGAAAAGCAGATAAGAAGTTTGCGTGCCGCCCCTTTTGGGGCGGCACGTTTTTGTATGGGGTCCCGGTCTCCACAATTTTCGTCAAGCTATTGGTTAGATTTTGGTCAGTTGGCGTAAGGGTGGAAGGCCAAAAGATTGTTGGCGAAAAAAGCTCAGAGAAAGTGCTGGTAGGGGAGTTGTTAAGCTTTTCGACAGCTTTTGAGCAGAAGAAACTTTGTGGCTATTGCCGGCGATTGCGTTGTCGCGGTCATGGCGGTGCGGGATGCTGGTCGTAAGCGTCGAATGCTCCGATTTTGGAGGCCAGCATGGATCTGTTTCTTGAGACTCCGCAGCAACAAGCCGAGCGCATGTTGCGCCAACAGCAACGGCTTATAGAGATGCAAATGCAAGGGGCGGCAGTCCAGCCCTTTGCGCAAAATGTCGTGCCCGCTGCTGTACCTGCAGCTGTGCCCGGGTGCGAATCGGCACCAGAGGCCTATTCCGTACAGCAAGATTCATATGCGCAGGAGCTCGCGTTCGACAAGCGTCGTGCGCGTCGTCGCCGTGTGGGCCAGCGCTTGCGCACATTGGCGATGATCGTGCTCATTCCGCTGGGACTTGCGGCGATTTTCTTGGTCTCGTATGCGCTCACCTGCATCCTCAACGGCGCTTCGCCCGGCGAAGTGCTCCAACATCTGTCAGCCCTGGGCCAGCGCCTAGGCGATGTCATAACAACAATCCGCACCGGCTGGGAGAGCTAGCGTTTGTAACATTAGGACTTCTAGGGTGTAGGGATTATCGCCACGAGCGGAATTCTTGCATCCTGTTGGTCCTGTCGTGCGACTGAATAGTATTATTGAAGTTGAATAATAATAGGATTTGTTATGTATAAGCAGGATTTAGAGCAGACTCTGTTGGGCATTGACGAAGAGGCAGAGCTGGAAATAGGTCCAAGAGACGACAGGCCGAGCGTTGTATTGGTGGGAGGAAGCGCCTTCATGCTAAACGATGTGACGAATCGTTCGGTTACACATGACATCGATGTGTTTGAGGCGGACAGGTGCCTCCGCGAGATCATAGCTCGATACCCCGAGGTGAATGGTATGGCGGTGGCATATTGTAATCAGATGCCATTCAATTACGAAGATCGTTTGATCCCCTTGGATATTGGGGCGCGTTTTATCAGGTACTTTACGCCATCCTTGGAGGATCTGGCGGTAATGAAGCTCTATGCCTTCCGTCCGGACGACATCATCGATCTTCATAGTCAGGCATTCGTCGACCGACTTGATTGGGGGCTGCTCGAACGGCTTATATTCGACGAGGGAGAAGCACTGGCGTCGTCGCCTTCGGAGCGGAGTTATCAAGAGATGGTCTGTGCATACAGGCAATACAAAAAGGAGGTGCTCGGTTGAATCTGACCTTTGAGGGATTCTTAAAAGGCTATTGCCGAGAGCTATCCGGACAGCAGTCACTGAGTTTTAGAAAACTGGTTGAGCAGGCGATGACGGCTGCGCCGCGCGTGGCGGAACCTCTGTTTTTGCTCGCTTTGGCGCAAGGAAAAGCCGAATACGTTCTGGGTTTATCCGAGGGCTCGTGGATGGAAGAGGATTACCGAGGCGTTTTGTCCTTGTACGATCAAGCGGGTGGCATGGCGTCTCTGTGCGCCAAAAGTGAGCTCCCTAATCGTTATGCCAACGTTTGGCGTGCGTATAGAGCGGTGAAGGAAAAGCCGGCGGCCGATAGAAGGGTGAACGCCCTGATGAGAAAGAAAACGCTGGAAGCATTGGAGGAATCGGGTGTAACGCGCTATGGCCTCTGCCGTGCTCTGCGCCTGAATAAAGGAAACGTATACGCATACTTGGCCGGCGATGACTCAAAGGTGAGCAGGAAGACGGCGCGCCGCATTATGGAATATGCGGAGGAGAGGGGCGCCCAAGAAGGGGCCGGGCGCCCGGTGCGTATGGCGGGGTAAGATTGATCGCGGTTTTGATTGGTGCTCGATTGGGTTTGTTGGGCGGAGTTTATGTCTGCTATTGATATTGTGCTTGTTGTGATCGCCTTGGTGGCGGTGGGGGTTGCTGTGGCTTGCGCCCTCCAACTCAAGAGCCTACGTGCCGAGTTGCGGGAGCGTGGCGACAGTAGCGCGGAAACGCTGGCAGCACTCGAGCAGGCTAACAACGCGCTCGATGCCCTGAACGTCGCGCTGGCCGAAACCCGCCGCACGGCCAATGCCATCGCGCAGCAGCAGACGACCGATGCGGCCGTGGAGCAGCAACGCTACCTGACCATCGCACGCGAGTTCTCGCAAGCTGGTGACCGGATGGATGACCTGCGCCGCGAGACGGCCCAACAGCTCGGCGCCAACCGCGAAGGCATTGAGCATCGTCTGGACAAAGTGCGCGAGACGGTCGATGCCCAGCTGGGCGCTATCCGCAAGGACAACAACGTGCAGCTCGATCAGATGCGTGCGACGGTGGACGAGAAGCTCTCCCGCACGCTCAACGATCGCCTGTCGGCATCGTTTAAGCAGGTGAGCGACCAGCTCGAGGCTGTGTACAAGGGTTTGGGCGATATGCAATCTATCGCCACCGGCGTGGGCGATCTTAAGCGCGTGCTGGGCAATGTAAAAGCGCGCGGTATTTTGGGCGAGGTGCAGCTGGGTGCGATCCTGACGGACATCCTCACACCCGACCAGTATCTGGAAAACGTCGCCACCAGGCCCGGCGCCTCGGAGCGTGTTGAGTTTGCCGTCAAGCTGCCGGTGGACGAGGGCGACCCCGTGCTGCTGCCGATCGACTCCAAGTTTCCGGGCGACGCGTACGAGCACCTGCTTGACGCGCAGGAGTCGGGCGATGCGGAGGCCGTGGCGGCTGCGCGCAAGACGCTCGACGCCATGGTCAAGCGCGAGGCCAAGGACATCTGCGAAAAGTACCTGAGTGTGCCGGCAACGACCAACTTTGGCATTATGTTCGTTCCGTTTGAGGGACTGTACGCCGAGGTCGTCAGCCGCCCCGGGCTTATCGAGACCCTGGGCCGCGACTATCACGTCAACGTTGCCGGTCCCAGCACCATGGCGGCCATCCTCAACAGCTTGCAGATGAGCTATCAGACGTTTAAGTTGCAAAAACGTACCGACGACGTGCTGCGCGTGCTCTCCGCCGTCAAGGCCGAGCTGCCGCGCTATCAAAAGGCGCTGCGCCGCGCCCAGCAGCAGATCGAGACCGCGGGCAAAACGGTCGAGGGCATCATCACCACGCGCACCAACGTCATGGAGCGCAAGCTCAAGGACATCGACGCGCTGGAAGACGCCGAGGAGGCCGGCGAGATTTTGGGGCTTACGTCCGCGAGCCTTCTCGCAGACCAAGAAAACGAGGACTAATTGCAACAAGACGGTGGGGCACCGGCGCAAACGCGGGCGCCCCACCGCTTTTCGTATCGCACTTGTCTGAAGCGTGCTCCAATGTGCAACAATGGCGTTTCTCCCTATCAGACGCGAAAGGAAGCCCATGTCCCAGAGAAGCACCAGCCCGCTCAGTCGCTCCACCGTGCGCCGCACGCTGCAGCGGTTTTGGGGTGTCACGCGCACGCAGCCGCTGATTGTCTTTCTCTCGGTATTCTCGTCGGCGGGCTACATCTTTTTGCTGACGTTTGCCAATACCTATGTGATGGCCCTCATTGTCGACCGCGTTCAAGCCGGTCCCGTGGCGGGTGACCAGGTGTTTGAGGTCTTCGGCCCCTATATCCTGGCGCTCGTACTCGTTAACCTGGTGGGTCAGATCCTCTCCAAGTTGCAGGACTACACCGTCTACAAGCTCGAGATTGCGGGCAACTATCACCTGGCGCGCCTGTGCTTCGACACGCTCTCCAACCAATCCATGACATTCCATACCAGCCGCTTTGGAGGATCGCTCGTGAGCCAGACGAGTCGTTTTATGAGCGGCTACACGGGGCTGGTGGACGTGACGGTGTATTCGCTCATCCCCACCATCACCTCGGTCATCTGCACCGTGGCCGCACTCGCCCCGGTGGTACCGACGTTTACCGTGATCCTGGTGTGCATCATGGTCGTCTACATCGCGTTTGTCTGGCTTATGTACAAGCGCATCATGCCGCTTTCGGCCGCGACGTCCGCCGCGCAGAACAAGCTCTCGGGCGTGCTCTCCGACGCGGTCACGAACATCTTGGCCGTCAAGACCTGCGGGCGCGAGGACTTTGAACGCAATCTGTTCGACGCCGCCGATCGTGCCGCGCGCGATGCCGAGACGGTCTCGATGCACGCCATGATGCAGCGCAACTTTACGACCTCGGGTCTTATCGTCATCACCATGGCCGTGGTGAGTGTGTTCGTGGCGGGCGGCAACGCGTGGTTTGGCATCTCGGCCGGCTCGCTCGTCATGATCTTTACCTATACCTATAACCTCACCATGCGCCTGAACTACGTGAGTTCCATGATGCATCGCATCAACCGCGCTTTGGGCGATGCGGCCGAGATGACGCGCGTGCTGGACGAGCCGCGTCTGGTGGCAGACGACCCGGACGCCCCTGAGCTCAAAGTGACCGAGGGCGCGATTGATTTTGAGCACCTGAGCTTTGCGTACCGTGACGCTGCGGCGGGCGAGAGCGTGTTCGATGACCTGACACTTCATGTGGCGGCGGGCCAGCGCGTGGGCCTGGTGGGCAAATCGGGCTCGGGCAAGACGACGCTCACCAAGTTGTTGTTGCGCCTGGACGATGTACAGGGCGGCCGCGTGCTCGTGGACGGCCAGGACGTCTCGCGCTGCACGCAGCAGAGCCTGCGCCGCCAGGTTGCCTACGTGCCGCAGGAGGCGCTGCTGTTCCATCGCTCCATTCGCGAGAATATCGCCTACGGACGCCCCGACGCCACCGACGAGCAGATCCGCGAGGCGGCTCGCTTGGCTAATGCGACCGAGTTTATCGACCGCTTGCCCCGTGGCTTTGACACCATGGTGGGTGAGCGCGGCGTCAAGCTCTCGGGCGGCCAGCGTCAGCGCGTGGCTATCGCCCGCGCCATCCTAACCGACGCGCCGATTCTAGTGCTCGATGAGGCGACGTCTGCCTTGGACAGCGAGTCCGAGGCGCTGGTGCAGGAGGCGCTCGAGAACCTGATGCGCGGCCGCACCTCCATTGTGGTGGCACATCGCCTGTCCACCGTGGCGGCGCTCGACCGCATTGTGGTGCTGGCCGATGGCGAGATCGTCGAGGACGGCACGCATGCGCAGCTCGTCGAGGCGGGTGGCGAGTACGCGAGCCTGTGGAGCCGTCAGACCGGCGCATTCTTGGAGGCGTAAGCGACTCGGACGTGGGACAATTGTGCCCATAAGTTTATTGTGCCGTTGAGCCGAGGAGTCGTTATGCCACGCGAGACCAATGCCGCCAAACGCGAGCGCGCCGTTGAGGTGTGCGAGCGCCTCAACCGTCGCTATGGCCCGGTCGAGTGCTTTTTGGACCACGAGAATCCCTTCAGGCTGCTCATCGCGGTACTGCTCTCGGCGCAGACGACCGACGCGCAGGTCAACAAGGTGACGCCGAAGCTGTTTTCCCAGTGGCCCACGCCCGAGACCATGGCACAGGCAAGCGTGGCTGACGTGGCAGACACCATCAAGTCACTCGGCTTCTACAAGAGCAAAGCCAAGCATGCCGTCGAGGCCGCGCAGATGATCGTCGCCGACTATGGCGGCGAGGTGCCGGCCGACATGAAGGAACTCGTGAAGCTGCCGGGCGTGGGACGCAAGACGGCGAACATCGTGCTCAACGTGGGGTATGGCATCGTGGAGGGCATTGCGGTGGACACGCATGTCAACCGCATTGCGCACCGCCTGATGCTGAGTCCCAAGACGCATGCAAAGGAGCCGCTCAAGACCGAGCAGGATTTGCTCAAGATTTTGCCGCACGAGTATTGGGAGTCGGTTAACCATCAGTGGATCACCTTCGGTCGCGAGATCTGCGACGCCCGCAAACCCAAGTGTGACGAGTGCCCGCTGGCAGATTTGTGCCCCAGCGTGCGCGTAGCGGGGTAGGGCGGAACGCATCTTCGTCTGGCGTTTTTTGCGGGGCTGGGTTTGCCCTTGAGCCGGAGTCCTCTCCATGCGCTACCATGACAGACAATGTATTTGACGTACGACCCGCCGAGCTTGCCCCGGCGGGCTTTTGGCGTTGCAATGCCGGAGGAACAGCATGCTCATTCACCGTATAGCCGCGCAGCTCTACACTGCCGAGGCGCTGCAGACCGTCGAGGCCGGACTCGATGCCGGCGAGGACGTGACGCTGGCTGTGTCGCAGTCGGGCCGCACGCTTATGGCGGCCGCCCAGTTTGCGCGCCGCCCGCGTCCCACGGTCTACATTGTGAGTGGCGAGGATGCGGCCGATCGCGCCGCGCGCAGCCTTGCCGCCTACGTGGGCCTAGCGCACGTGTGCCGTTTTCCCGAGCGCAAGGACTATCCGTGGCGCGAGCAGGCGCCCGACGATGCCGTGGTGGCGCAGCGCTGCGAGGCACTGGGACGCATCGTGCGCGGAGACAATTGCATCATGGTCGCCTCGGCTCGCGCGCTGCTGCGTTGTGTGCCGCCGGTCGAGAGCCACTATTGGGAGTCCACGACCTTTGCGGTGGGCGAGGAGATTCCCTTTGACGAGGTGCCGCAGCGCCTGGTGGGCATGGGCTACACCAATGCCGGTGCCGCCGATGCGCCCGGTCTGTTCCGCGTGCACGGTGACACCGTCGAGGTGTTTCCCGCGCAGGAAAAGGCGCCCGTGCGCATTGAGTTTTTCGGCGATGAGATTGACCGCATCCGCCGTATGGTGAGCTCCACGGGCCAAACCATCGGCAACGAGGACAGTATCGAGATCTTCCCCTGCCGCGAGCTGGCGCTTACCGACGATGCCGTCCACAACATGCACGTGGCGCTCTACCGTGCCAGCCAGGACGACAGCAAGCTGGCGGCGCTGCTCGAGATGGTGGATATGCGCATCGTCACGCCCGAGCTCGACCGCTTTTTGCCGGTGATGTACGGCCAGACCGTAAGCCCGTTGGCGCACGTGAGCGGCAAGGCACTCGTGGTTCTGTCCGAGCCGCGCTCGCTGTTCGACGACTGCCTGCGCGCCTACGAGGATATTGAGGCCCGTGCCGGCGAGGCAGGGATTGACCGCCTGGATGGTCTGTACGTGCGCGCCCAACAGCTCGATTTTGGTGCCCAGCAGCGCCTGAACTACGTGAGCCTCATCCGTGCCGGCGGTGCGGTGACGGCCGAGCTCAAGATTGAGCAGCCGGCCATCGCAGGCTCGGACAACCGTTTTATGACGCGCATCCAGGAGGTCGTGGGCAAGCGCTATGCCTGCGTGTTTGCCATCCCCGACCGCGGTGCGCGCGAGTCGATGGAGCTCACCTTTGGCGATGAGGGCATTACCTTTGAGGAATCGCTGACCGCGGCGCCCGAAAATGCCGGTGCTATCGGCGACCGCGTGCGCGTGGCAGCGGCGGATTCCGCCGACCGTGCCGCACGCCAGGAGGCCCATGCTTCCATTCGCGAGCGTAAGGCCGACGCGCTCAACGCCCGCTCGCTCGAGGCGGGCGCCGCGCAGGCTGCCGCCGGCGCTGCCGTGCCCACCATCTCGCGCGGGCGCGTGACCTTTGTCGATGCCGCCTTGCCGCAGGGCGTGGTGGTGCCCGATGCCAACCTGGCCGTGTTCTCGATCGCCGACCTCAACGCCCGCATGGACGCCAACCGCGCGCGCAGCCGCCGCAAGGTGGACATTACGCAGATCACGTTCCCGTTTAAGCCGGGCGATTACGTGGTGCACGCTACCCACGGCATCGCGCTCTTTAGCGAGATCGCGCGCCAGGAAGTGGGCGGCAAGGAACGCGACTACTTTTTGCTGGAATATGCCGATGGCGACAAGCTCTACGTGCCGCTCGAGCAGGTCGACCGCATCACGCGCTATGTTGGCCCCGACGGCGACAAGCCGCGCCTGACCAGGCTCAACACCGCCGACTGGACGCGGGCTACCAACAAGGCGCGCAAGAATGCCAAAAAGCTGGCGTTTGACCTGGTCGACCTGTATACACGCCGCTCGTCGATTACCGGTATCGCCTGCCCGCCCGACACGCCCGAGCAGATCGAGATGGAGGAGAGCTTTCCCTACGACGAGACGCGCGACCAGCTGGAGGCTATTGCCGACATCAAGGCCGACATGGAAGCGCCCAAGCCCATGGACCGCCTGCTGTGCGGCGACGTGGGCTTTGGCAAGACCGAGGTTGCCCTGCGCGCGGCGTTTAAGTGCGTGGACTCCGGCCGCCAGGTCATGGTGCTCTGCCCCACGACCATTCTGGCCCAGCAGCACTATGAGACGTTCTTTGAGCGCTTTGCCCCGTTTGGCCTCGAGGTCGAAGTGCTCAGCCGCTTCCGCACCCCGGCGCAGCAAAAGCGCGCGCTTAAGGCGTTTGCCGAGGGCACGATCGACGTGCTCATCGGCACGCACCGCTTGCTTTCTGCCGACGTGAACCCCAAGAACCTGGGCATGGTGATCATCGACGAGGAGCAGCGCTTTGGTGTGCAGCACAAGGAGCAGCTCAAGAACCTGCGCGAGCAAATCGACGTGCTCACGCTTTCGGCAACGCCTATTCCGCGAACCATGCAGATGGCCACGAGCGGCGTGCGCGACATGAGCCTGATCACCACACCGCCGACCGGGCGTCGTCCCGTGATCGTGCACGTGGGGGAGTACGACCCCGATGTGGTGAGCGCGGCGATTCGCCTGGAGGTGGGCCGCGGCGGCCAGGTGTACTACGTGTCCAACCGCGTTAAGACCATCGATGACGCCGTGGCGCGCGTGCACGAGGCCGCGCCCGAGGCGCGCGTGGGCGTGGCACACGGCAAGATGAGCCCGCGCGAGGTCGAGGACGTGATGATTGAGTTCGCGACCAAAAAGATCGATGTGCTCATCGCCACGACCATCGTGGAGAGCGGCATCGACAACGCAACGGCCAACACGCTGATCATCGAGGACTCGCAGCGCCTTGGCCTGGCGCAGCTCTACCAGCTCAAGGGCCGTGTGGGCCGCTCTGCCACGCAGGCCTACGCGTACTTTATGTTCCCCGGCGAGCTGCCGCTCACCGAGGAGGCAACGGCGCGCCTGACCGCACTTTCCGAGTTCCAGGACCTGGGCAGCGGCATGCGCATCGCCATGCGCGACCTAGAGATCCGTGGCGCCGGTTCGCTTATGGGAGCCGAGCAGCACGGCAACCTGTCGAGCGTGGGCTTTGATCTGTTTACGCAGATGCTGGGCCAGGCCGTGGCCGAGGCGCGCGGCGATGACGACGCCGGCGTGGAGGCGGCGAGCGTGGGTATTAACCTGCCGGCCGACTACTTCTTGTCCGAGGAGTACCTGCCGGCGGTGGACCAGCGCGTGCTCGTGTACCGTAAGCTCGCAGCGGCCGAGGACCTGGAGAGCATTGACGAGGTGCAGGAAGAGACCGAGGCCGCGCATGGTGAGCTGCCGTTGGCGGGACTCAACCTGTTCAATCGCGCGCGCATCCGCATTCGCGGCGAGCGCCTGGGGCTCGAGAGCGTCACGCTCAGCGGCGGTCGCATCACGTTTTTGGGCGTCGACGTGCCCAAGAAGGTGGCCTTTGAGCTTAAGACCCGCTATGGCGCGGTGAACTTCCCCAAGAGCCGCAAGTTGTCGGTGCCCTACAAGGCGGGCGCCGGCGCGGGCAGCGGCCTGGGTCGCGGTCTCGACGCCAACGACGGCACCGGCCCCGTGGCCGCGGCACTCATGCTGCTGCAACAGCTGGGTGCCAGCGACGACGACTAACGGGTCGACGCTGCAAACGCTCCATTTGGGCAATCTGACCCTCACTCGTCGGTCGCGTACGCAAGTACGCTTCCCTCCTCCTTCGGGCCACCTTGCCACAAATGGAACGTTATCGCTCACTTATGCTCAACCTGTAAGGGTATTTATGGGACAAAGCTATCTTTGCCCCACCACGTTGCGGGTCGACCCTTCGCCCGACCGAAAGGAAAGCATGTTCGGATACATCTATAAGAAAGATGTCGCCATTATCGCGGTTATCCTTGCCCTTTGCCTGGGCGTGGGCAGCTTCTTCGATTATCAGATCTCGTGCGCGCTGTTCAACATCGGCAGCATGTACGGCCGCTTTATCGAGGCCGCCGGCGAGCTGCCGTTTGAGCTGACGGCGAGCATCGCGGGCGTTATGCTCGTGCGCGCGGTGCGTCCCGACTCCAGGGGGAGCAAATGGCTCGCCGTGCTCGGCATCCTCGTCAACATTGGCCTGGCCGGCTACGAGATCGTTTCGTCCCTGCGGGTTGGCGGCAAACTCATCGCGGTTCAGTTGGTGCTGACGTTTGTGCTGGTCATCGCCGCTAACCTTGTCGTCTATCGCCTCACGCGCACGACCGAGCCCGACGAGCTCACGCGCTGGGCGTTGATGGTGCTTGTCGTGTGGGTCGCTCAGGCCATCATCCTCAACGTGATTGTCAAGCCGCTGTGGTCGCGCCCACGCATGCGCGTGATCGAGGTGACGCAGGGACTCGAGTTTCAGCCGTGGTGGGTGATCGGCAACCCCGACAAGTGGGCCTATATTGCCGCCGGTGTAGTCAAGGACGGCTTTAAGTCGTTTGCGAGCGGACACACGGCGCACGCGGCAATCGGCCTCATGCTCGCTGGGCTTCCCGCGACGGCCTTTAAGGAAAAGCCGTCGCGCCGTCGTGTGGTCTTTTGGACGGCGGCTGTGGTCGCGGCGCTCGTCGCGTTTGGCCGCATCGTGATCGGAGCGCACTTTTTGAGTGACGTGAGCTGCGGTTTTGCTCTGGTACTGGCACTTGAGTGCTTTGCCGCGCGCATTGCCTATCCCAGCGGCGTACAATAGCTCCGTTTGAATCATCTGGCCGATACCCGGTAAGAGAGGATTGCCATGCTCGCGTTCAACAACGACTATTCCCACGGTGCACATCCGGCAGTGCTGCAGGCGCTCGTCGATACCAACATGGAACCGCAGCCTGGCTACGGTACCGATGCGCATACCGAGCGCGCCAAGCAACTTATTCGCGAGGCCTGCCAGGCCCCCGATGCCGACGTGTTTTTTCTGGTGGGCGGCACGCAGGCCAACGCGACGGTGATCGACATGCTGCTTGCACCCTACGAGGGCGTCGTTGCTGCCGAGACTGGTCACGTCGCCTGTCACGAGGCGGGCGCCATCGAGTTTGGCGGCCACAAGGTGCTCACCATCCCCGGCTACGAGGGCAAGATGCACGCCGAGGACCTCGAGAACTATATCCAGGTGTTCTACGAAAACGAGAGCTACGAGCACACAGTGTTCCCGGGTGCCGTGTACGTGAGTCTATCGACCGAGTACGGCACGCTGTACTCCAAGGCCGAGCTCGCGGCGATTCACGCGGTGTGCCAGAAGCGCGAGATTCCGCTGTTTGTGGACGGTGCTCGTCTGGCCTATGCGCTGGCGGCCGATGAGTGCGACATTACCCTGCCCGAGCTGGCGCAGCTGTGCGACGTATTCTACATTGGCGGCACCAAGTGCGGCGCGCTTTGCGGCGAGGCTGTGGTGTTCTGCGGCGTGCACGCCCCGGCGCATCCCATTCCGCGTATTAAGCAGCACGGCGCGCTGTTGGCCAAGGGTCGCCTGACGGGCGTGCAGTTTGAGGCGCTCTTTACCGACGGCCTGTATTTTGAGATTGGCCGTCAGGCGATCGAAACCGCTCAGGCGCTGCGTCGCGTGCTGCACGAGCGCGGCTACCAGTTCTTCTTGGAGACGCCCACAAACCAGCAGTTCGTGATTCTGCCCAACGAGGACATGGCCCGCATTCGCGAGCATGCGGCGATCGAGTACTGGGAAAAGTACGACGATACCCACACGGTGGTGCGCTTTTGCACCAGCTGGGCCACGACGCAGGAGGACATCGACGCGCTGGCGGCTGTCCTGTAGCCTGATGTAATGACGAGGGCCACCCTGCGCCGGGTTTGGCGCAGGGTGGCCTTTGCTTTGGGGAGAAGGGTTGTATGACCGAGATGTCCGAGCCGACGATTCGTCTGGCGACGCCCGATGATGCGCCGGCGTTGCTTGCCATCTATGAGCCGTATGTGCGCCAGACGGCGATTACCTGCGAATACGAGGTGCCGAGCGTTGAGGAGTTCGCCGGGCGCATCGAGCGTACACTCAAGCGCTATCCGTATCTGGTGATGGAGCTGGACGGGCGTCCGGTTGGCTATGCCTATGTGAGTTCGCTCAACAGCCGCGAGGCATACGACTGGTCGGTCGAGACGTCGATCTACCTGGCGCGCGACGTGCGTCACGGCGGGCTGGGCCGCAAGCTGCACGATGCGCTCAAACAATGCCTGGTCGCGATGGGCATCACCAACATGTGCGCGCTCATCGCCGTGCCGCACGATAAGGACGACGAGTACCTGACGCACAACAGTCAGGACTTCCATGCCCATATGGGATATCGCTTGGTGGGTGCTTTCGACCGCTGTGCCCAAAAGTTCGGCCGCTGGTACGACATGTGCTGGATGGAGTTGGTCCTGGCCGAGCGCACACCCAACCAACCCAAGCCAACCTGGTTCCCCGACCTCCCCAAACCTACCATTTAGGGACAGGTTTATTTTGGCAGGTTAGCCGATGGGCTCGGTGTATTTGGCGCGGTCGGTGCGCTGGATGCGCTTGGAGACATGGAGCGGTCGGCCGTCGGTGTCGTAGACGTAGTCGGTGATCAGGATCAGCGCCTGCCCGCGCTCAACGTTGAGCAAAAACGCCTCGTTTTGCGAGGCATAGCACACCTCAAAGGTCTTGTGCCCCTGTGCCGGCGCGCGATGGAATTCTTGGCGCAGCGTCGCGTAGAGTGAACCGTTGATATCGCGATCGATGAGTGCTTCAAAGCTCGGTGGTAGATAGGTGGTCTCCAGGCACAGCGGCGCATCGTCCAGGTAGCGCAGGCGGACAAGTTTGACGAGCTTGCTGCCCACGGCGGCATCAAAGAACTTAGCTATGCTGCCGCCCGCCTTGGTAAAGCCCGAGTCCACCGTGCGCGTGGTGGGCTTCATGCCCTGGCCTTCGACCTGCTTGGTATAGCTCGAAAACACCAGGTTGTTCTCGTGGAGCGCGGGCGTGTCGGCCACAAAGGCGCCACGCCCGCGCTCGGTGCGCACCAGGCCCTCATCAACGAGCACTTTAAGGGCATGGCGCACGGTGCTGCGCGACAGCCCCGATTCGTCCATGAGCTCCATCTCGGACGGCAGTTTGTCTTCGCGTGCGTAGGTGCCGGCGGCGATGCGGTCACGCAGCATGCCCGCCAAGCGCTCGTATTGGGTCAGTCTCTTTTTAGATGAAGCGTTCATGCGATCAACCTGTATCTAACTTGTATACGTATCTAATCAAGCATGTATTCAATACAACAACAAAACCGCTGGTATCCAGTTATCGAAAACCGCATCAGCAAAATTTCTAAGACAAATATAGCATACAACTAGTCGACATAACCAAAACATGTATGTAACTTGTATGCCATCGAGAGCATCAAACGAGAAGAAAGGCTGATGTACGATGACTACTCAGGAACAGGTTAAGGACGTCGTCTCCCAGGTTTTGGCCGACAAGGCAGACAAGGGCGGCATCAAGCGCGTCGTGTGGATTGGCGCCGGCGGATCCAACGGCGGTAACTATCCTGCCCAGTACTTTATGGAGCACGAGGCCACGCAGGTCGTGAGCTCCAGCTACACCAGCAATGAGTTCGTGCACGCCACGCCCGCCTATGTCAACGAGAACACCCTGGCCGTCGTCGTATCCATGCGCGGCACCAAGGAGACCATCGTCGCCGCCCAGGTCGCCAAGGACCACGGCGCCAGCACCATCGCCATCTATGTCGACGAGTCCGGCCTCACCGAGGTCTGCGACTACAAGATTCAGTATGACAGCCTGGCCGTCGACGAGTCTTGCATGGGCCGTACCAACTCCGCCGTCGTGACCATGATCGCCATGGAGCTTACGCAGCAGACCGAGGGCTATGCCGAGTATGAGACCGCTATGGCCGCCTTCGACCTGGTTGACCCCATCTATCGCAAGGCCGTCGAGTACACCCGTCCGCTCGCCGCCAAGTGGGCCGAGCAAAACGCCGACAAGCCCTGCATCAACGTGATGGCTCAGGGTCCGCTCTTTGGTGCCGCCTACGTCTTTAGCATCTGCAACGTGCAGGAGATGCTGCAGATCGACTCCTGCACCATCAACACCTGTGACTTCTTCCACGGCCCCTTCGAGATCCTGGACAAGCGCACCTCGCTGTTCCAGCTCATCAGCGTCGGCCGCAGCCGCTGCAACGACGAGCGCGGTATCCGCTTCGTCAACCAGTACGGTGGCGAGCGCGTCTATCAGCTCGACGCCAAGGAGCTCGGCCTCAACGACATCAAGGACAGCGTGAGCGAGTACTTCAACCACCTGATCTTTGCCCCGATCCTCAACAACGTGTACATGCGTGCGCTCTCTGTCGTCACCCACAAGGACTACATGACGCGCCGCTACATGTGGAAGCTGGACTACTAAGAGTTACGCGGTTTTACCAAACCGCGTAACGGCTCGACGCTGCGCGGGCCGCATTTGGACAATCTGACGTTCAACTTCAAGGGCGCGACCAGAAGGTCAGCGCCCTTTCGTTTCACGCCACCTTGCCTCAAATGCGGCCCGCTCGCTGACTTATGCTCAACCAGCGGTGCCTTAGACGTTGGGGACGTTCTTAAATGACTAGTCATTTGGGAACGTCCCCAATGAGTATGTGGGGAAGCAGATTTTTCCGTTCGGCGATTTGTGTCTTGAAAAATGTATATAACGACTATAACGTAGTACGAAACATATTGGAAACAATACCGAGGAGGCTGCGTTGAAGAAGAGCAATCTGGGCTATGTGCTGGTGCTGATCGCCGCGCTTATGTGGGGCAGCATCGGAATCTTTGTAAACGGCATCTCGGCCATGGGCGTTTCGTCCCAGAGCATGGCTGCCTTTCGCTTGTTGGTCGGAGCGCTTATCTTGGCGCCGGTCCTGATGTTTATGGGCTGCCGTCCGGGTGAGGGGTCTACCGTGGCTCAGGGTCCGCTGGCCCTGTTCAAGGCAAGCCCTAAAGAGCTTGTTCCCTGTGCGCTTGTCGGCATCGTCGGTTTGGCCGCCGCCAACACCTGTTATTACGAGTGCATGGGCGAGGTGGGCATGTCCACGGCCTCGGTGCTGCTCTACACCTCGCCGGTGTTTGGCGTCATGCTCGGCCGCGTGCTTTATCGCGAGGACGTGACCCCCAACAAGCTCGTTGCCATTGTCTTTAACATCGTAGGCTGCGTGCTTGCAGTGACCAATGGCGACCTTTCCGGTTTTCATTTTTCGGTTTGGGGCGTCACGTCGGGCGTGATTGCAGGCCTTTGTGGTGCGTCGCTCGCGGTGTTTAGCCGAATAGCAACCAAGACGGTCCACCCGCTGGCTGTCACGTTTTGGGGCTTTGTTTTTGGCGGTGCGGTTATGGCAGCTATCGCGGCTCCGTGGCCGGATGTCGCCGCGGCAATGTCGCCACAGCTGCTGCTGCTGTTCCTTGGCTTTGGACTCATCCCCACAGCCGTTGCTTACATCTTATATATGCAGGGTCTGTCCATGGGGCTCGAGACATCGAAAGTTCCCGTCGTAATGTCTTTCGAGACGGTCGTCACCGTACTGGTGGGCATTGGTGTCTACGCCGAGCCCGCCGGCGCGATTAAAGTCCTGGGCATCGTGTTGGTGCTCGCGTCCATCCTGATTATGAACACCGACTTCTCCAAGCTGCGCAACAGTGTGTTTGTCGGTCATGTCATTGAGAGCATGACCTTTAAGCCCAACGCGTGGTGGACCGAAAAATCGCAGGACATGGATCTGTTCCGCGAGCGCACCGGCATCGCGCTGGAGCCCACCGTGCAGGAAAGCCCCTGGTACTTCGTGCGATAGGGGATTGGCGAGGCGTCTGATCTGGGGTTATCCAGCCAGCGCCGGCCTACCCAGCCCCAACGTTTCGATTGCGTTAAACCCGTCAACGGTCGATTTTCACCCGCGAGCGGTCTTTATACTAATTAGCAATATCCGCAACGTATAAGACGTTATAATGACCATAACGAAAAGGAGGAGGCAAGATGAATCAGATCATTCTCGCATCTCATGGCGGCCTGGCCGCAGGCGCCAAAGACACGCTCGAGATGGTTCTCGGCGACGTGTCGAACGTCCACGTCGTGTCGCTTGCTCGTGACGACAAGGAGCCCATCACCAATAAGGTTGAGGCTATGATCGCCACGTTCAACGCGGACGACACCGTCTATGTGCTGACCGATATGCTCGGCAGCTCGGTCAACAACAGCATGGTCGAGCTTTCCAAGAACGGCACGAAGTTCACGGTTGTCAGCGGTTTCAACATCCCGTTGGCGCTCACGCTTGCTATGAGCCCCGCCCCCGTCAAGGGCGCCGAGCTCGCGGCCCTCATCAATGAGGCCCGCACCGGTCTGACCAACCCCAACGCACCGGTCGAGGCCGCCGCGGCTCCCGCCAAGAAGGCCAAGGCGTCCCGTCACAGCTCCGGTCCCGCCAAGATCGTCCTCGCACGTCTTGACTACCGTCTGCTGCACGGCCAGGTCGTCTTTACTTGGACCACCAAGGTTCAGGCCGAGCGCATCATCGTCGTCGACAACGCTGCCGCCAACGATGACATCAAGAAGGGCGCTCTTAAGCTGGCCAAGCCCCAGGGCGTGCGCCTGAACGTCTTCACCGTCGAGCGTGCCCTCGCCAAGATGGATAAGCTCAACACCCTCGGCGAGCGCGTCATGTTCGTCTTTGGCAACACTGCCGAGATGCTGCAGTTCTGTCAGGGCTACAAGCTCGACGCCATCAACCTGGGCGCCACCGCCAACCACGACGGTGCCGATCAGGTCGGCGGCAAGGACAGCTCCGTCTTCTTCGACGCCACCCAGAAGGCCGACGTCAACCAGCTGCTCGACATGGGCATCAAGCTCTACGTCCAGCAGACCCCTACGTATCAGAGCGTCGACATCGACGCCAAGCTGTAATCAACCAGGCTTTTGCCTGACTGAAAGGAGAAGGGTATGAATACGTTCATCAGTGCGGTGCTCGTCGGCCTCGTCGGCGTGTTCTGCATGTGGGACTCCCGCCTGCTCGGTCGTCTTAACTTCGAGCAGCCCCTCGTTGGCGCTACGCTCGTCGGTCTGCTGCTGGGCGATGTGCCCACCGGTCTTGCCGTCGGTGCCGCCGTCGAGCTCGTGTCCATGGGCCTGGTACAGGTCGGCGCCGCCGTTCCGCCCGATATGGTCCTGGGCGGCATCGTGGCCGCTGCCTTTGCGTGCCTGACCGATGCTTCCGCCGAGACCGCCATGACGATCGCCATCCCGGTCGCCGTCCTGGGTCAGCTCCTCGGCATCGTGTTCCGTTCCATCATCGCCGTCCTCACCCATGTGGCAGATAACGCGATTGATAACGGAAAGTTCAAGACCGCCTACCGTATGCACATCTGCGCCGGCTCCGGTTTGTACGCCATCATGTACTTCCTGCCGATTTTCCTCGCCGTCTTTGTTGGCACCGACCTGGTTCAGGCCATCGTCAACATGGTTCCCGAGTGGCTGTCCACTGGTCTTAACGTTTCGACCAAGATCATGACCGCCTACGGCTTGGCCCTGCTGCTCACCATGATGATCAAGAAGGGTATGACTCCGTTCCTGTTCATCGGTTTCCTGCTCGCCGCTTACCTCAACCTGTCCGTCATCGCGGTCGCTCTGATCGGTGTGTGCCTGGCTGTCGTCTTCATGGGCTTCAAGTTCAACGGTTCCCATGCAGCCGCCGGTGTCGATTCCGACTACGATCCGCTCGAAGACGACGAAGACTAAGGAGGAACACACTATGGCAACCGCAACCAAGGACGTGTCCCTGAACAAGAAGGTCAGCCAGTTCTTCTGGCGCTCCTGGGCCATCCAGGCCTCTTGGAACTACGAGCGTCAGATGAACATGGGCTTCCTCTACGGTATGGTTCCCACGCTCGATCGCCTCTATCCGGACGAGTCCGACCCCAAGCAGCTTGCTGCTAAGAAAGAGGCTTACCACCGTCACATGGCGTTCTACAACTGCACCCCGCAGACGAGCGCTTTCATCCTGGGCCTCGCCGCCTCCATGGAGGAGGAGTACGCCAAGGATCCCGAGAACTTCAACCCCGATTCGATTAACGCGGTCAAGACCTCCCTTATGGGCCCGCTTTCCGGCATCGGTGACTCCTTCTTCCAGGGCACCATCCGCGTTATCGCCTTTGGCTTGGGCGTTCAGCTGGCTCAGCAGGGCTCCATCATGGGCCCGATCCTGGCCCTCCTCATCTCCATCGTCCCCTCCGTGCTGATTACTTGGTTCGCAGCCAAGATGGGCTATCAGGGCGGCCACGAGTACCTGAGCAAGCTTCAGGGCGGCGACCTCATGGAGAAGCTCATGTATGTCTGCGGCATCGTGGGTCTTATGTCCGTGGGCGGCATGATCGCCACGCTGATCGGCGCCACCACCCCGCTGCAGTTCGCTGACGGCACCGTCGTGATCCAGGACATCCTGGACAGCATGATGCCCCAGATGATCTCCCTTGGCCTCACCGGCCTTATGTACTGGCTCATCAAGAAGAACGTCAACACCGGTTGGCTTCTCGTGATCGCCATTGTGGGCGGCATCGCCCTCTCCGCGGTCGGCATCCTGGCCTAGTCGCGACTAAGCGCCTAACCGCTTTCCCCCGGGGGCCTGCCTGGCATCCCATACCCCAGGCAGGCTTCCATCCCTAAATGTGTCAAAGGGACAGTTCCTTTGACACATCCTCAACGGACCGGCGACTCGGTCCAAATCACGGTAACCCTGCGAGCGCCCGGCAATGTGGCGCCGCAAAAATTGAAAGGAATGTGTCAGATGTACGAGATCGACCTTAACCTCCCTAAGCAGATCGTCGCTGACGTCCTGTCCAACCACGAGATCCACAGCGTCGCCTTCGTCGGCTGCGGTGCCTCCATGTCCGACCTTTACCCCGCCAAGTACTTCCTGGCCAACAACACGGACAAGCTGAACGTTCAGATCTTCACCGCTAACGAGTTCAACTACGACACGCCCTCCTGGGTCAACGAGCACACCTTCGTGATCACCTGCTCCCTCGGTGGCTCCACGCCCGAGACCGTCGAGGCCAACAAGACCGCCAAGAAGCACAACTGCCCGGTCGTCTCCCTCACCAACAAGGCTGGCTCCGCTCTGACCGTCGACGCTGACTACGTCATCGTTCACGGCTTCCACGCCAACTTCGCTGCCAAGTGCGAGAAGCCTGGCTATGCCATCGCTCTTGCTGTCGAGATCCTTCAGCAGACCGAGGGTTATGACCACTACGAGGACATGATCACCGGCCTCACCAACGTCTTCGAGCTCTGCGAGAACGCCGCTCAGTCCTGCAAGAAACTCGCCAAGAAGTTCGCCGAGGACTTCAAGGACGACAAGATGATCTACTTCATGGCTTCCGGTGCCTCCGAGAAGATGGCTTATTCTCACGCTGCCTTCCTGTTCACCGAGATGCAGTGGATCGACGCCGCCGCCTACAACACCGGCGAGTACTTCCACGGCCCGTTCGAGGTTTCCACCGAGGGTAAGCCCTACGTCTTCTTCATGTCCGATGGCGCTACCCGTCCGATGGACGCCCGCGCCCTCACCTTCCTTAAGCGCATGGGCGCCAAGGTCGCTCTGATCGACTCCAAGGACTACGGCCTGGCTGACGCCGTGCCCGCGAGCGTCGTCACCTACTTCAACCCGCTGCTGCACCTCGCCGTTATGCGCGAGTACGGCAACCAGATCGCCGAGGCCCGTCAGCACCCGCTGACCATGCGTCGCTACATGTGGAAGCTTTCCTACTAATCACAAGTAAGTAGACCTTACGGGTTGATTGAGAGGGGATGGGGTTTGCGCCCCGTCCCCTTTTTTGCTATCGAAAGGAGATACGTATGATCAAGGCAGTGCTGTTTGACATGGACGGCGTGCTGGTCGATACCGAGTGGTTCTACAACCGTCGTCGCGTGGCGTTTATGGAAGAGAAGGGCTTTCACTTTGACGAGATCCCCGATCTTTCGGGGTCTAACGAGCCCGCCATTTGGAAGTCGCTGGTACCTGACGATGTTGAGCTGCGCGAGCGCCTGCGCGTGGAGTACAAGCAGGTCTACAGCCCAGACCATCCCGTTCCGTATGCCGAGCTGCTCAACGAGCAGACGGAGCCGGTGATGCGCAAGCTGCACGAGCGCGGCGTGAAGTGCGCCATCGCAAGCTCGTCCTATCGCGAGCTCATTGACGAGCTGGTGGGGATTGCCGGTATCGCCGACGTGCTGGACTACACCATCAGCGGTCACGAGTGCAGTGCGTTTAAGCCCGACCCCGAGATCTACCTGCGTGCCATGGAGGCGCTGGGTGTGGAGCCTACCGAGTGCCTGGTTATCGAGGACTCGCCTTTGGGCATCGAGGCTGGCAAACGTTCCGGCGCCCGCGTCCTGGCACTGCGCCCGCACGAGGGCGTCAACCTCGATCAATCGCGAGCCGATGCCGTTATTGATAATCTGACCGACATTTTGGCCGCTTTGTAGTGTCAATCCGCCGCGAGAAGCACGGGTTCAAACGTTTTTTGCGGTGGACTGGCTCAATTTGGTTTCGATTTTGATCCGTTTGGCTTCGATTCGGACTAAGTGAGTAGACTTTTTGGTGCAGGACGAGCACAAAGCGCATCTGCTCTAGTAAAACCGCAGGTCACAGGGGTGGCGGTTTTGGGTGTGCTCTGCAGGTCGCGTAAAGTCTACTCACTTGTAATTTGGGCCTTTGGTCGTGGGGTTGCTGGTCCCGCTTTGGTTGTCGAGAGAGGGTGAATTGAAGCGCCCCCGCACGCTCCATGCTACAATCGCGGACATACCCCACAACTACATCTGCCTTCGAAAGGAGCCTGCGTGGCGAACGCCATCGATCAGCTCACGGACCGAGTGCTCGTACTCGGCCGCCTCACCATCGTCCGCCGCGCTATTACTGCCGTGGCGGTCACGATTTCCGCCGTTCTCCAGACATTCCTGATCCAGGCGTTCATTCAGCCCGCCGACTTGCTTCCGAGCGGCCTCACCGGCGTTGCGGTCCTGCTCGATCGCGTTACCTCGCTGGGCGGCGTTCACATCGACATCTCGCTCGGCATGCTTGCGCTCAACATTCCCGTGGCGCTCCTATGCTGGAGCGGCATTAGCAAGCGCTTCGTCATCTTCTCGATGATGCAGGTCGTGCTCTCGTCGCTGTTCCTCAACGTCTTTCACTTCGCTCCATTTTTGGGCGACAAGAATATGCTCATCATTTTTGGCGGCGTGGTCTCGGGTCTGGGCGCTGCCATCGCGCTAAAGTCCGGCGCATCTACCGGTGGCACCGACTTTATCGCGCTGTGGGTCTCCAACCACACGGGCAAGACCATCTGGGGCGTTATCTTTGGTTTCAATTGCTTTATCCTGGCGATCTTTGGCTTTATGTTTGGCTGGGACAAGGCGGCGTATTCCATCGTGTTCCAGTTTATTTCGACCAAGACCATCGACAGTTTCTATCGTCGCTACGACCGCGTGACGCTGCAGATCACGACGCGCAAGGCAGACGAGGTCATGACCGCCTATGTTGACCATTTTCAGCATGGCATTAGCTGCGCCGAGGTCATTGGCGGATACAGCCGCGAGAAGATGTACCTGCTGCACGCCGTTGTATCGACCTACGAGAGCCAGGACATTATCAAGCTGGTGTGCGACATTGATCCCGGCGCCGTGATCAACGTGTTCCACACGCTCAACTTTGTGGGCGGCTGGTGGGGAGGTCATGTCGACGAGCCCATGCCCACGGCCGTTCCCGATCCCGACAAGCCCGCACGCATGGCCAGCAGGCAGGCGCGCCTCAGCGAGCAGGACAGCCTGCAGCAGGACGACGGCAAGTAGGGTTTTGGCATTTTACCGGCCCGGCGCAACCCTTCCGTATGAGCCCCACGAAAGCCCCGTTGCTTTCGAGGGACTTTCGTTTGCCCAGATAAAACCTGCCAAAATGAAGCTGTCGCTTTTTGGTAGGGAGGGTGTATCGTTTTATCAATATGAGGTAACATGAAACTAGACGTTATATACGTATTAGAAATTTAGCTATTTTGATAAGAGTGATCAGATATGCCTGCGCCCAAAAATGCACCGCTTTACCAGCAGATTTATGACGAAATCAAGGATGCGATCGAGAAAGGTGTTTATGCACCCAAGGAGCGTATTCCGTCCGAGCTTGAACTAGCCGAGCAGTACGAGGTGAGCCGTATTACGGTGCGCCGCGCTGTCGAGGAGCTGTGCTCCGATGGTTACCTGGTTAAGCAGCAGGGCCGCGGCACCTTTGTCTCCACGCCGCACATCAACCGCCAGTTCCACGCTTCGACGCTGCAGACGTTTACCGCGCTGTGTGCCGATAATGACATGAAGGCGGGCGCGCATGTGGTCGATCGCCAGATTGTGCCGGCACGTCAAAACGAGATGGAGTTCTTTGGCCTGCAGAAGGACGCGCTGCTGCTGCACATCAAGCGCGTGCGTACGGCCGACGGCGAGCCCATTTTTGAGGAGAACATCTTTGTGCCGTTTGACGCCTACCGTGAGCTGTTGACGGCCGATCTTGAGGACAAGTCGATTTTTGCCGAGGTCGAGCGTGTTGGCGGAACGCCGATTGTCTCGGTTGGCTACCGCACGGTCGAGGCCGTTCGTGCCAATACCGAGCAGGCGGCCGAGTTGGGCATTGCTCCGCACGATCCACTGCTCAACCTGCGTGCCGGCTTTATCGGCCCCAATGGCGAGCCGGTCCTGATGGGTAAGCAGTACTACGTGGGATCGCGCTACGTTATGGTGATGTAGGTTACGCGGTTTTACCAAACCGCGTAACGGCTCGACGCTGCAAGCCCGCCAGAGCGGCAATCTGCCTTTCAGCTTCGGCGGCATGACCAGAAGGTCAATGCCGCCTCGCTTCAAGGCACCTTGCTCGCTCTGGCGGGCTTTCGCTGTCGTGGCCAAAACATCGGCGTGGTCATTGGGTGTTCCTATAGTTTTGTCAACCGTCGGGGCTACTCCCGGTAGGGCACCCGGTCGCGCATCACGGCGTATATCGCCCTGAGCCGCTTCCTCGCGACGGCCTTGAGCGCCCGCCCGTGCCCCATGCCCCGCGCCCTGCAGGCCCGGTAGTACTCGCCGTAGCGCCCCGAGGACCTCACCAGGCTGTTGCACGAGAAGATCAGCAGGGACTTGAGCCTCGCGTCGCCGCGCCTGGACGCCCTGACCGACCTCACCGACGTGCCGGAGCTCCTCACCCTCGGGGCTATGCCGCAGTACGAGGCCAGGTGGTCGTGGTCCGGGAACCTCCCGATGTCGACCGACACCGCGAGCTGCGCCGCGGTCCTCGGGCCGATGCCGGGCACGGTGAGCAGGCACGCGTAGGTCTCGTCGCCCTCGAGTAGCGCCGCCGTCTCGGCCTCGAGGGCCCCGGCCTCGTCGAGGGCCTCCGATATCCGGGCGGCCAGGAACCTGACCTGCCTGTTCTCGGCCTCGACGAGCGCCGGCGGGGGCGCGGTGGAGGCGGCCGCGGCCTCCCCGGCGGCCTCGGCCCGCGGGCCCCCGGCCCCGGAGCGGGCGATCCCCCACGCCCCGCCGAACCCGGCGAGCAGCTCCAGCCACCGCCGGTCCGACAGGTCGACCGCGGCCTCGAGGGCCGGGCAGGACTCGAGCAGCACCGCGCGCAGGCGGTTCTTGTCCCTGGTCGCGCAGGCGACGACGTGGTCGCGCTGCGACGAGAGGGCGCGGGCGGCCTCGAGGGCCTCGCCGCGGCCCGGGACCCCCGACAGGGAGTCCGGAACGCCCAGGGCGGTCCGCGCGATCACCGCGGCGTCGCGCTCGTCGGTCTTGGCCTCGCCGGCGAACAGGCCCGCGGCGCGGCTGGCGGCGAGCCCGGGCAGGTAGGCGACCCCGAGCCCCGCGGCGCGGGCCCGCCTCACGGCGAGGGACCCTATGTTGCGGAACTGGTCGACGACGACGAGCGTGCCGGCGGGCGCGGAGGCGAACAGCGCGTCGAGCTCGGCCTCCCTGTTGCGGACGGGGGCGCTGGCCAGCACCTCCCCGTCGCGGTCGACCAGGCAGGCCCAGTGAGATGACTTGCCGACGTCCAGGCCGAGCACGGCCGCGGGCCTGGTGGATGGCGCTTTCACGGTGGTATCCTTCCGGTAGTCGTTCGACCGGATGGCCTCCCCCTCGGCACTCACATTACCAGCCGCGGCACCTGCCCGGCACTTTCCTATCAGCCGTCGGGGGCGGCGCGTCCCGCGCCGGCAGCACCCAATTGGCCCTCTCGGGGGCAGGGACGTTCGGCCGTGCGCGGGCGCCCGGTCGGCGGCCCGTTCTGGGCGCGCCTCAATCGTAGCCCGAGACGGTCCCGGGCTGACAATTTCGACTGTAATGGACGTTCTTAAATGACTGCGGCAGATAGGGACGTTCCTTTTAATATGAGCAGGACATTGTCAAGAGGCAAAATCGGGCCTGGCCCCAACGATATGGGGTCAGGCCCTCTCCCTATATCAACCCGTCCGCGGCGACCTCGGCGTGTCTTCCCGACGCTCGTCTTTGCAGTTTAATATCCGCCCGTGGCGATCTCTCGCTGGGCAATCCGTTGCTACGGCTGAGGCTTCTTCGTCGAACCGACAGTCTGTGCACGCGTGTGGCGCCCTGGGCGCTCGCAGAAAAGGGACCTGAGGTTCGCCTCAACGGCTTCGGATCGAACCGCTTCCGGGGTGATCGGCTTATGTGCGGGGGACCGGCCCCCTACGCCTCCTCGGCCATGAGGCCGACCGCCCACACCCAGCAGGCGAGCTCGCGCGCCGTGGCCACGTTCGCCTTGCTGCCGTGGACCCCGCGCGCGAGCAGCGCCTCCCGCCTCTCGACCAGCCTCCGCACGCCCCTGGCGGCATGCCTCCGGGCGGCCGGGTCCGGGGCCTGGCCCCTGGCGGGGTCCTTCGGCCGCCCCGAGCACGTCAGGTAGTGCCACGCGGCCTCGACCAGCGCCTTCCTCAGGTGCTTGTTGCCGGCCTTGGTGATCGCGCCCCTGCGGTCGCTCTCCCCGCTGGAGTGCTCGGAGGGCGTCAGGCCGACCCACGCGGCGAACGAGCGGGCGTTCCTGGACCTCGAGAACTCGCCGGCCTCGAAGACGAGGTCGGCGGCGGACGCGGTGTCGACGCCCTTGAGGCAGCGCAGGGAGTCGACCCTCTTCCGCCACCTGGGCTTGCGGGCCTCGGCCTCGACGAGCCCCTCGAGCCTCGCCTTCTCCTCCGCCGCCCGCCTGACCGCGTCGACGTAGTAGGCGAGCACGTCGTTGTCGGCCTTCTCCGCGAACTCTATCGACTCGATCCAGGACCAGTGCGCCCGGGTCCAGTTGCCCTTCCTGCGGCCGGTGGGCGTCCTCTCGTCGAAGACGAGCCCGTGCCTGAGCAGGAACTTGGAGAGCCGCTGCTTCGCGCGCGAGAGGTCGTCCCTCGCGTCCTCGAGCGCCCTGGTCAGGTCGCGGGCGGCCTCGCACTCGTCGTCGGGGACCCACACCTCGACCACGTTGCCGACCGACAGCATGCGGGCGAGGAACTCGGCGTCGTTGCGGTCGTTCTTCCTGCGCCTGTCCGCGCTGGGCTTGATCATCTTCGAGACGGCGCCGACCACGCAGCCGACCCCGAGGCCGGAGAGCCTCTTCTGCAGGTCGAACCCCGTGACCCCGGATTCGTACACGCACCTGGCCTTTGGGTCCACGGACCGCACCCACCCCGCGACTGCCCCGGCGTCGTAGCCGAAGGTCGCGGCGCGCACCTCCCCGGTCATGACGTCGAGGGAGACGGCCTTTATCGAGCGGGCGTGGACGTCGAGGCCGACGAAGGTGGTAGTATCGAGCATGGGAGCCCCTTCCATGAATGCGGCGTGGCCGCCGCGGCTGAATTAGACACTCACCATTGTCGGCCTAATCCGCGGTCTTTCATGCAGCAGGGGCTCTCAATGTTTTTATGTCCTGCTCATATCGTCTGTGCCGGCAGAAAGGGACTGTCCCCAACTGCCAGCAGGAAAGGAACGTCCCCATCTGCCGGGTGTAACGGCATGCGGGTCAAATGTAGCACCTGAGCTGGTATCCTTACGTGGTGCTGTCTCGATTCGTTAGGATTGCCCGTGAAGCCTTTCGCCATCCTTCGTTCAACTATATATCGCGCCCTCGCCATCATGCTCACCGCGCTTACCGTGCTGGGTGCCGTCATGCCCGCACCGGCCCTTGCCGCTCAATCCGATCAGCAGATCAAAACGGTGCGCGTCGGTTGGCTTGTCAACAACGAGGGGTTCCAAGACGGCAACCCGGGCGAGCGCCTCTCGGGCTGGGGCTACGAGTATCTCCAGACCCTCTCGTACTACACCCCCGGCTGGCAATACGAATATGTCTCCGGCACCTTCACCGAGCTCATGGATATGCTCGAGACGGGCGAAATCGACCTCATGCCCAACATCTCGTACTCCGAGGAGCGCGCGCAAAAGCTGCTCTTCTCCTCGAACCCAGAAGGAACCGAGCGCTACTACATCTACGCCAAGCCCGATCGCGACGATCTTTCCAAGGGCGATCCTCAGGCACTCCAGGGCCTTACCATCGGTTACAACCCCGGCGTCATGCAAACCACCGTCGGCCAGCAGTGGCTTGCCGACGAGGGCATCACCTGCACCTATAAAGAAATGCCCGGTGGTGGCGACCTCTTTGCGGCGCTGGCAAACGACGAGGTCGACGCCATCATCATGAACGACACGATCTCCTCGACCAGCGCCTCCCCCATGTTCTACGTGGGCTCGA
Source organism: Collinsella sp. (assembly GCA_036304725.1). Lineage (GTDB taxonomy): Bacteria > Actinomycetota > Coriobacteriia > Coriobacteriales > Coriobacteriaceae > Collinsella. The sequence continues at coordinate 27,042 of JAXIYC010000010.1, forward strand.
GCGACTATTACTTCGCCGTCCCCAAAAGCCGCCCCGACCTCATGGACGACATCAACTCCGCCATGGCGGCGATCAACCGCGTCAACCCGCGCTTTAACGATGAGGTCAAGTCCAATTACTCTGCCCAAAACAGCGGCTCATCTTCACTTACCGGTGATGAGCGCACCTGGCTCAAGGAAAACAACAACACCGTGACCCTTGGCTACCTTACGGGCAAGCTCCCCTACTGCAATGAGGGGGAGAATGGCGAGATGGAAGGCTCACTTGCCTCGCTCGTAACGACGCTGCACGATAAGTTTGGCATTACGGTCAAGACCGTTGCCTTTGAGAGCAACGAAAAGCTGCAAAAAGCGCTCACAAAAGGAACGGTCGACGTCGCCCTTCCGATATACCGAGATTACTGGCTTGCCGAGCAGCTGGGTTTTGTTCAGTCGACCTCGCTTGGCTCAATGTCTCTCACAGTTATCCATGCCAGCAGAGACTTAAACAAGGATCTCCAGAGCATTGCCTGCACCAATCCGTCGATCGTCAACCATCGCGTATTGGAAAGCCTATATCCCACGGCGACCATAACCGAATGCGAATCCGGCGATGAAATGTTCAACGCCCTCGCCTTAGGCAAGGTCAGCAGCATTATTGTGCCCAGCTCGCGCATGGAAACGATTCGCGACAAACACGATATCGAGGATTATGGCAAAACGGAGCCCCCAAACACCGCCGAACTCTCATGTTGGATTTCGCGCGGCGAGCCCGAGCTTCTCGGAATCATCAACAAAAGCATTATCAATGCCGGCGATTCACTTGCCGCAAGCAATTACTCCTCCGCATCGTACACAGCCCAGGAATCCGACACGCTCCGATTTCTCTACCGCAACCGCACCGCCATCGCCGCCACCCTTATCGGAATACTGTCGGCCAGCATCATCCTGCTCATTTGGTCGCTCAAACGCGCTCGAACTGAACGGGAAAAGGCCGTAGCCGCCAACGCGGCCAAAAGTGCGTTCCTCACGCGCATGAGCCACGACATCCGCACGCCGCTCAACGGCATCTTGGGCCTTATCGAAATTGAAGAACTCAAAGAGGGCGATATGCAGGCCGCCCGCGAGAGCCGCGCCAAGGCGCGCGTCGCCGCCAACCACCTGCTCTCGCTGATCAACGATATCCTCGAGATGGGCCGGATCGAAGAACACAAGATGACCCTCGAGCACGAGTCGTTCAATCTCAAAGAGCTCTGCGACGATGCGTTGGTACTGTGCAGACTCCGCGCATCGGACCGCGGCATTACGCTACTCAATACCAGCGAGCCCTATGCCGTCGACCAGGGCATGATCGGCAGCCCCACCCATATCCGCCGAATCATCATCAACTTGCTCGACAACAGCATCAAATACAACAAGCACGGCGGCACCGTCACCTTCTTTTCCACCGTCAAACCGCTCAACGACACACGCGCGCTCTTTTGTTTCACCATCGAAGACACCGGCATCGGCATGACGCCCGAGTTTTTGAAGCATATTTACGAGCCGTTTGCCCAAGAGAGCAACGATGCCCGCAGCAAGTTCCAGGGAACCGGCATGGGCATGCCCATCGTCAAATCGCTCATCGACATGATGGGCGGCACCATCGAGATCTCAAGCGAACTCGGCGTGGGCAGCACGTTTGATGTCCAGATTCCGCTTGATATCGACAGGAACCCCCAGGCCCGCATAAAGCTAGTCGAGGCGACGCCCAGCTGTTCGCTTGCCGGCATGAGTGTCCTGCTCGCCGAAGACAACGACCTGAATGCCGAGATTGCCCAGGCACTATTGGAATCCGAGGGCGTCGTGACAACCCGCGCCGCCAATGGCAACGAAGCCGTCGATCTTTACCTCTCGCGTCCCGCTGGCAGTTTCGATGCCATCCTCATGGACATCATGATGCCCGGTATGGACGGCTATGAGGCAACGCGCGTGATTCGCCTGAGCGGCAAACCCGATGCCGCCGACATCCCCATCATCGCGCTGACCGCCAATGCCTTTGCGGAAGATGCCAAAACGGCACATGACGCCGGCATGAACGCCCATCTGTCCAAACCGCTCGATTTTGAAAAGCTCAAAAATATGCTCGCCCGCATCAAACAGCACGGTCCCAGTTCGCTATAGTCTCTCCCCAAGAACCATGCCCGATTGGAAAGGAATCCCGCGATGTTTAGGCCCCTACGCCGAAAGAAGCGCGCCATTACCGACGAGGCGGCGCGCGAGCTGCTCGCCGCCTGCAAGCGCGGCGTCTTTGCCGTCAACGGCGACGATGGCTACCCGTACGCCATTCCCGTCAACTACTTCTTTGATGCCGAACACGACAAGATTTACTTCCATGGCAGCAAGGTCGGTCACAAGGTCGACGCGCTCAAGCACAGCGACAAAGTCTGCTTTACCGTCTATGGCAATGATTGGTACAAAGACGACGATTGGGCACCGTATGTTCAGAGCACCGTGGTTTTTGGCCGCTGTCGCCTCGTAAACGATAACCCGGCGTTTGTCAAAGACAAAGTTCGCCAGTTCGCCCTCAAGTACTACCCTTCCGCCGAAGAGGTCGAAGAGGAGATAGCCAAGGACATCAAGGGTGTCCAGCTGTATGAGATTACGATTGAGCACCTTTGCGGCAAGCAGATCCAAGAGAAGTAGCGAGCGCGGGAAGCACGTCCGCTACCCTCTCCCCCATGCGCCCGCACACGTAACTGACGCTGCGAGCGCATGATGGCGTCGTGCCCAACGCCAAGCGCTCGCTATGCCCCAAAAACGTAACGATCCAAGCGATCGCACGCTTCCTTGACGCGCGAAAGCGGCAGCGCCAGGTTCACGCGAATGTGGCAGGGACCATGGAACGGACGGCCGTCCTGATAGCCCACGCCCACGCGCGCACCCTCGTCGAGCAACCATTGAATGTCGCGACCGCGTGCACGGCACCACTCCGTGCAGTCCAGGAACACCATATAGGTGCCCTGCGGGCGCGAATAGGTCACGCCCTTAAAATGCTCGTCAACGTAATCGCAGAAGTAGTCGACGTTGCCCTTGATGACCTCGTTGAGCTCGTGCACCCACTCATAGCCCTGCGGCTGGTAGGCACCGATAAGCGCATGCATGGAGAGGACATTCATCTCGTTGTAGTGGGTCTTGTTGGACACGGCGCACACGCGGTCGCGCAGCGTCTCGTTATAGATGATGTGGTAGCTGCCGACCAGGCCCGCCAGGTTGAAAGTCTTGCTGGGCGCGTAGAGGGCAACCGTGCGCATGCGGGCATCCTCGCTCACCGACTGCGTCGGGATATGCTTGTGCCCCGGCAGGATGATATCGGACCAAATCTCGTCCGAGATCACCACGCAATCGTGCTGGCGATAGATGTCCATGGCGCGCTCGATCTCGTCGCGCTCCCATACGCGGCCGCAGGGATTGTGCGGCGAGCAGAACACCGCGGCATGGATGTGGTTTTGCGCGAGCTTGTGCTCCATGTCCTCAAAGTCCATACGCCACACGCCCTGATCGTCGAGCTTAAGCGGGCTGTGGACAATGTGATAGCCCGCGGCCTCAATGGACTTGGTAAAGCCGATGTAGGTAGGGCTGTGGACCAGCACCGCATCGCCCGGCTGAACATACGCACGCAGCGTCGACACGACACCGCCCAGCACGCCGTTTTCGTAGCCGATATGTTCAGGGCGCAGGCCCTCGACGCCATTGCGGCGGCTCTGCCATTCAATGATGCGGTCGAAGTACTCGGCACGCGGGTTAAAGTAGCCAAACATGGGATGCTGAGCGCGCTGAATGATGTGCTCCTGGACCGTGGGCACCGTGGCAAAATTCATGTCGGCCACCCACATGGGAATGCGGTCGAAGCCCTCGTCGGGTGCGTTCGGAGCCATACCGGGGATCTCGCCCCAGGAGTCAACGGCGATGGAGTCCATGCCGTGGCGGTCGATAAGCGAGCTAAAGTCGTATTTCATGCTGAGCCCCGTGCAAAGTGATTGTTTTGGCAGGCGTTATTGTCCACCAGCGTGGGCGGTTTTGGCGCGGAGTTTGGCGCTTAATTTGACGGGTGCGGACGAATGGCTGGTTAGTCTTGCGCGTCGTTGACGGCGACTACGGTTAGCTGGGTTTCGTCGACCGTAAACGATATGTCGAGCCCGGCGTAGGCCAGATGATAGACGCGGTTTGGCTCGTGCTTGCTGCCCGCGCGGCGCGGATCTTGGCGTAGAACCTCGACCAAGCCAGAAATCTTTGCGGGCGGGACCATATCCTGCAGAGCTTGCGGGAACTCAACATCGAGCTCTTGCCACGGAGCATCCTCAATCCAGCCGCCGGTCGCATCCGGGTGGCAGTCCGCAAACGGGATGTAGGGCTTAATGTCGTAGATGGGCGTGCCGTCACGCAGGTCGGCCCCCAGCACATGGATGATGGGGCCATCGTCGGTGAACTCGACACGATCGAGCTTGACGCAGGTGAGACCGATGGGATTAGGGCGAAACGGGCTGCGCGTGGCAAAGACGCCCACACGCTCGGCTCCACCCAGGCGCGGCGGACGCACGGTCTTCGACCATTTTGCGTTGGTGCCGGACCTGTCCTGCGCCTTGGCATCGGCAGCTATGTCCTTAGCCGTGCCGCCGGGTGTGCCGTTTTCGAAGCGCCACAGCAGCCACAGGTGAGAGAAGGAGTCCAGACCCTCAACCGCTGCGTTGGAGGCAAATTCCGGCTCAAAGACAATGCGTCCCTGCAGATGGGGCGCCAAAAAGCTGTTGCGCGGAATGCCAAACTTCTGCGGCAGGTCGGTATGTATGTGTGCAATAGGTTCCATGCCGGTCATTGTACGGCATGGAGGTGTGGGGCGTTGCGCGCAATTCTTCGCCGCGGTTCCCCGTCGTGCAACCAACGGTTGCTTGGAAGGGCACCTGCTGCCGCGTATGCTTAAGCCATCAACCAGCAGAAAGGAGCCGCCATGGCCTTTGCAGAAAAGCTCATTGCCATCCGTCGCGCCCATCACCTTACCCAGGAGCAGCTCGCCGCCAAGCTCTTCGTCACACGCCAAGCCGTCAGCCGTTGGGAGCGCGGCGAGGTCACACCGGGCATCGACATGATGAAACTCATCGCCGCCGTAACCGGCGAGCCCCTGTCTCACCTGCTCGAAATGCCCGAGCACTATTGCCAGAGCTGCGGCATGATACTCACGCCCAACGACTGCGGCACCGATGCCACGGGCGCCACGACCGACCATTACTGCAAGTGGTGCTACGACCACGGCAAGTACACCTACGACACCACCATGGAGGCGATGATCGAGGATTGCGCCCCGCGGCTGGCGCAAAACACCGGCATGTCGCTCGACGAAGCCGTCTCGCTCATGGGCGCCGTCCTGCCGCAACTGGAGCGCTGGCGCACCGTGCAGGAAAACGAGGAGCGCTACGGCTCCGAAGCGCGGGTGCGCTATGGCGATGAGGCTATCGATGCAGCAAACGAAACGTTACTGGATATGGATCCTCAGACATGGAACGACATGAAGGAACTTGAACGCGCCATTTTGGGCCAGCTCTCGATTGCCATGGGCATTGGCGACCCAGAGAGCAACGAAGCCCAAAAACTGGTTACAATGCACCGTCGATGGATTGCTCTCAACTGGGGATGCGAGCCCCAAGACGAGGCGTACCGGGGCCTCGCCCACAGCTATCTTGCCGACCAGCGCTTTGTTGACTACTACGACAAGCCCTGCGGCACCGGAGCCACGGCGTTTCTGGTCCAGGCCATCGAGTCGTCGTTGACGTGCGCATAGACCGCGGCGGCTTTGGGTATTTCAATCAAAACCGCAACCGATTGGAGACCTATGACTACTGATCACGAGCTCGTGCTCTACGTTATGACCGGCTGCCCGTATTGCATAAAGGTCAAGCGCTTTCTGGCCGATAACGGCGTGACCATTCCCGAACGCAACATCTCAACCGACTCCGATGCCGAACAGACACTCATCGCCGTCGGCGGAAAGCGCCAGGTTCCCTGCCTGTTCATCGACGGCAAGCCACTCTACGAATCGAGCGACATCATCGCGTGGGCGCAAGAGAACCTGCTCTAGTACGCGCATCCCGTCCGTCCAAGGCCCCACCCCATACGGCCTAAACATGTACACCAGCATCCAAAGTCGACATTTTTCGACATCTTTGGATGCTGGTGTACAGCTTTTGGGTAGCCATAGACGCTCTTAGCCGGCTAATTGTTTGAGGCGACCTTTGGATTATGGCTGTTTGACGCCTCTGGAAAGGTTTCCGAGAGGGCTGTGGTCAAAAAAGGGCAAATATGAGTACTGCTACCTGTTTAGTAGCAGCGATTTTGATCACTTCAGGAACTATTCAACGTTCCACTCGTCCGCAGACGACGTTATTTCTCCTCATATGTTCAATAAAAGTAGCTCCTAATGGGAACAAATCTCATCAGGAGCTGCTATTTATAGCGAAATAAATGCAACCATAATGGCAACAGTACTCATATTTGCCTTTTTTGACCACGACTCTCCAGAATAGTCGCTGAGAACGACACTAAATGACAAAATCCGACACTTGGACGTTCTTATATGAGTAGCCATTGAAGGACACCTAACGACTACTCCCATTCGCGACACACTGTGTCGCGAATTAAGCTGGTCCCATTACCGAAGACCAGTGAGAGCTCCTGCCCAGAATCTCGAAAGCTTAATAAAGCGCTCCCCTCCGGAAGTTCAATGAGCATCCAAATTCCAAGCTGAAAAGCAAAGGAGTATCGAAGCCGTCAATGCTCATTTTCTATCGAACAGGCGGGTCAAAACAAGCTAATTAGCCCGATAAACTGCTTGTATTTTTGTCTACAAAATTGTATACAAAAAGAGAATCCGAGAACCGGCGCTCGACATTATGTCGATCGATAGGAGGCGCCATGGATGCTAAGCAGCTCGAAAAGATGATGGGGTTTGCCCCCGGAGAGTTGGAGAAAACCGCAGAGGCATACGAAAAAGATGAGTGGCCGAAGGGTCGCACCATCAAGTTGGGAAGGCCACCAATCTCTGATGAGCCGAGCGTCGTTATATCAGCACGTGTGGGCGAATCGATTCTTGAGGCGTTTGACGAAAAAGCCAAACGCCATGGGCAAACACGCACGGAGCGGCTCAGAGAGCTCATTACACTTGATGCACTGATTGCCTAGGCCCACTCCCCCGTCGGGCCCAAACATGTACACCAGCATCCAAAGTCGACATTTTTCGACATCTTTGGACGCTGGTGTACAGCTTTTTTGCAGGTAGTCATCGGGGACGTTCTTACATGACTAGTCGTTAAAGAACGTCCCCGATGTCTAACTAGCCGTGGAAGCGGGCTATGGGTGCGAGTGGCTGCTCGCGAAAGACGCGCTCGACGGCGGCGCGGTATTCGTCGACCTTTTTGGTCTTACGTACGAGCTTGTGAACGGTAGTGGGGTCGGCGAAAGCGCACTTGGCGTAGAACCACCACTCCTTCATGCGAAAGACTGCATTGCCGCCAATCTCTTCTGCATAGGCCGCAAACAGCGTGTCGTGGAAACGCTGCAGCTCGGCTGCCGTGGCAGCAGGACCGCCCTTGACCATGCAAGCCAGAGCGGGGTTCGCGAGCAGGCCACGCCCCAGCATCACATGGCGCGTACCGGGATAGGCCTCCACCAGCGCATCCATATCCTCAAGATCAAAAATGTCGCCGTTGTAGGCGACCGGAAACGGCGCGCGCTCCAGCGTCTCGCCATAGAACTCCTTGCGCGGCGAGCCCGTATAGCGGTCCTTTTGCACGCGCGGGTGCACAATCAGCTCTGCCAGCGGCATGCGGCAATATAGATCGAGCACGCGCTCGTATTCGTCGTCGCTCTCCAGCCCCAGCCTGGTCTTGACCGATACCGGCAACGGTGACCGCTCGCACACGTCACTCAAGAACACCTCGAGCTCATCGAGTTTGCGCAGAAAACCCGAGCCCTTGCCCTTGGCGACAACCGTCCCCGAGGGGCAGCCCAGGTTGATATTGACTTCGCGGTAGCCCATGTCGGCGAGCACTTGCGCCGCCCACACAAACTCATCCGCGTTCTTGGACATGAGCTGGGGCACCACGTTGAGCCCTTGGTTGTTAGCCGGATCGACTTCCTTAAACGCCTTGCCGCCAAAGCGGTTTCCCACCCGCGGCGGCGGCAAAAACGGCGTGTAATAGCAATCGAGCGCACCGAAGCACTCCGCATGCACACGACGGAACACATGCCCGGTAATCCCCTCCATAGGGGCCAGCGAAAGGATCATCTACTCTTCTCTCATATCAACGATCGTGACAAAGGGACCGCCCCTTTGTCGCATTATTCGGAGCGCAGGGCTTCTACGGGGTCTTTTTTGGATGCACTGCGGGCAGGTAGCAAACCGGCGACGACCGTTAGCAGCACCGAAATCGCGATGAGCACCAGCGCATCCTGCACGGGCAGGCTCATCAGGTTGGGGACCTGTTTGGCCGCAAGCGCCCAAGCATTGACCGGGAAGCTCACGGCCACCACGACGACAATAGCAAAGACGCCGGCAATGAGGCCCTCGATAAAGGTCTCGGCATTGAACACGTTGGCCACGTTGCGCTTTGACGCGCCGATCGCGCGCAGGATGCCAATCTCCTTTTTTCGCTCCAGCACGCTGATGTAGGTGATGATGCCGATCATGATGGAGCTCACCACCAGGCTGATGCTCACGAATGCGATGAGCACCAAGCTGATGGTGTTCACGATGTCGGTCACCGAACCCATGATGATGCCCATGTAGTCGGTGTACGAGATCGCCTGTTCATCGTGGCCGGCGGCTTTGACCTGCTTGTTGTACGCATCGATGTGATCGAGCACACGCTCCTTGGCCTCAAAGTCGCGCGGGAAAATCTTGACCGAGATGGGGTCGGCCTCATCCGCATAGCCCAACGTGGTCAGATTGTTGTCGTAGGTGAGCTTCGAAGCCTTGGCATAGCTCATCATGAGCGAACTCAGATCCTCGGCATCCATGTTGAAATGGATGGCATGAGCAAAGGCGCTCGCATCCACACGCATAGCGCTCGCCAGGTTGGCAAAACTCGATGACATCTGTGTCGCCATCTGGCCCATGAGCCCTTCCGCGCCCACCTTGAGCTGAGCTGACACCGTCGCCGCAATCTGATCGCTGATCGACTTCATCACCTGATCCATAGCCTGCTGCAGATACGGAGCCAGCTGCTTTTGCACATAGTCGGTCATCGCCTGCTGCAAGCGCTCGGCCAGGGCATCGCCGCCGAGCGCTTTGAGCTGGGCCAGGATTTGCTGGGCTGCCGTATCACTCTCAAGATACGCCGAGAATGCGGCAGCAAGCTTTGACGCGTCCTTAAGATCATCGGGTGACAGCGCCCTAAACTGATCAGACTGCAAAAAGCCCTCAAACAGTTGGTTGGCAAGCGTTCCCACCTGCTGCATTTGCTCGGGCGTGAGCTCCAGACCGTCAAAGATGCCCGAGAAATCTGGGGCCGGCGCTTTGGCCATGATGTCGCTGAAGTCGATGTCCTTGCCAACGTTCGAAAGGTCAATGTCCAGCCCGGACAAGTCGATACCAGAAAGGTCCATACCGCCGGCCGCACCCGAGAGTGCAGACGCATCAAACGAGAACGCGCTCTTAAGCGCCGCCTCGTCCACACTGAACATGCTGCCCAGATCCACGCCTTGCTTGGCCTCGCCTTGCAGTTCGTCGAAGGTTTTGCCCGTAAAGACATCCGTCTCGGGGTGGGCGAGTTGCTCCTGCACAATCTGCGAATCGGCGGCGCGCTCCATAAGCTGGCGGGTCAGCGCATGCGTATAGGCAATGCCCGGAGATAACGCACTCGCATTGGCCGTCTCGTTAGGTCGCACCACGCCCACAATGTGCACGTCGATACCGTTGGCAACCTTGGCGGCCATAAAGTCGGCGTCACCAGACATGTCAGTCCACATGCCGGTCTCTTCGTTTTTGCGATAGGCATCGGCCGGTGACAGCACCTTAAACGTCGTAGACAGCGCATCGTCGTAGGTAAAATCGGTGCCGGTCTCGGGCGTTTCGACCCCACCGTCGGCCGCCATGGCGCTGTTAACCAGGTCGTTGAGCTCATCGATATCCAGCGCGCCGATGCTATAGAGCGTGTAGTCGCCCACCGTTCCAAGGCTCGAAAGCACCATTACGGCTTCGTTAGCAGACGTGGGCCAATGACCGGCGACGACATCGTACTGGCTGTCGAGCAAGCTCTGGTCGTCAATCATCTCGTTAAAGACCGAGGTTCCCATGGATTCCATGCTCACCGTCGCCGCCGAACTCGCGCCGCCGCTCATTGCCTCAGTCATAGCGTTGGGCACCAGCCGAACGGGTTTCTCGTCACCCTTGCCCGCACGATAGACAACCGGCGTCACGCCATAACCGTACTGGATGGCATTGACTTCTTTATCGATGCCATCGCCACCGGCATCGAGCCATGCCTTAAAGCTCGTCATGTCATTGGACTTAACGCTCGCAAACATATCCTTTACGGCCGTGACCACGGGAATCTTATCGGTTCCCTTAGCCTTGCCGCCGGCACTGTCGTCGGACAAATCCACGTTTTCAGGCGAGTCATCATCCGTGGCCCCCTGTCCACCCATCATGGACGACAGGTCGTAATCCTGCTTGGAAATGGTGAGCGGGTAGCTCGAGAGCGTATCCTCCTCGACCTTTTTGATGTAGCCGTTTACGCCGTTGGACAGCGCCAGAATCGCCGCGATACCGATAATGCCAATCGAGCCCGCAAAGGCCGTCATGGCCGTGCGGCCCTTTTTGGTCATGAGGTTTCGGGCAGAAAGCCCCAGCGCCGTCACAAAGCTCATCGAGGTTTTGCGCGTAGGCTTGGCCTCGCGACGCGCGGCCTTTGCTACATCAAAGGGGTCGGAATCGTCGGTAATCTTGCCGTCCGCCAGGTTGACGATGCGCGTGGCGTACTGGTACGCCAACTCAGGATTATGCGTGACCATAATAACCAGACGGTCGCGCGCCACGTCCTTGAGCAAGTCCATGACCTGCACGGACGTTGCGGAATCCAAAGCGCCGGTCGGCTCGTCGGCCAGCACAATCTCGGGATCATTGATCAGAGCACGGGCGATGGCCACGCGCTGCATCTGTCCACCCGAAAGCTGGCTCGGGCGCTTGTTCACGTGCTCGCCCAGGCCAACCGCCTCGAGCGCCTCGCGCGCACGCTGGCGGCGCTCGGCATGCCCCACGCCCGTGAGCGTGAGTGCCAGCTCCACGTTTTCCAAAATGGTCTGATGCGGAATGAGGTTATAGCTTTGGAACACAAAGCCGATGCGATTGTTGCGGTAGGCGTCCCAATCGCGGTCACGGAAGTCCTTGGTCGAGATGCCGTCAATCAGCAGGTCGCCCGAGTCAAAGTGGTCGAGTCCGCCAATAACGTTGAGCATCGTGGTTTTACCCGAGCCCGAGGGGCCCAGAATGGCCACGAACTCGTTATCGCGAAAAGACAGGCTTACGTTGTCAAGCGCCACCTGCGTAAACGACTGCGTAACGTACCTTTTGCAAATACCCTTGAGCTCCAGCATGGACGGCAACCTCTCCTGCGCGGGCACGCTCGCCCGCTCTCCCCCGCCGTTCGTATTCGACGCGTTTGTCCTACTCTATCCCCATTTTTCACCGACACCAGTGAGGAATGTAGGGAACCGTATCAAAAAACGAACGGGACGGCGCCCAAAAAAGAGGCCCCAAGTGGGGCCTCTATATGGTGGAGCTTATCTTGAAAGGTAGCGGACTACTTCGCACAGCGGTGCACGATCTTCGCCATGCTTTACGCGTTTTTTACTGCTCGCTATTCGCAATCGCCTGGTCAATAAGCTTGTCGAGCGCTGCGCGCTGCTCAGCGGAGCTAATGGCTCCCACGATTGGATCCCCTACGATGTTGCCATTCTGATCGATGACATACGTTGTCGGGAACGAGAACAAATTTGACATAAACTTACCGGCATCGCTATCCGACTTGAACCAGATGTTCTTATATGTCACGCCCTTCTTGCTCAGCACGTCCTTGGCATCTGCAATCTCGCCCTTGTTGCCATCGAGCGTAAAGGAATTGACGCCCACGACCTGGCCGCCCTTCTTGGCAAGCTCCTTATTCAGGTCCTCAAGGTCGCCCAGCTCGCCCACGCACGGCTTGCAAGTAGTGAACCAGAAGTTCATGACGGTGACCTTGTTCTTAGAGAACAGCTCGTCGCTGTTCACGTCGTTGCCATCCAGATCCTTGCCCGTAAAGCTGGGGAACTTCGTCGCCTCGCTCGAAGCATTGGCACCAGCCGTCATGCCAGCGGTCGAAGCGTCGACGCTCTCGCCTGCGCTCGGCGTGCTTCCACAGCCGGGGAACTCCTTCTCCAAGCTCTCGAGCTTGTCCTCGATTTCCTTGATCTGCTGCGCACCGGCCTTGAGCGTCTTAAGCTCATCCGCCGTAAACTCATCCTTGGCGCCGTCGATGGTCTTGAGCAAGAAATCGCCGTAATTGCTGCCGTCCTCAATCATTGTCGAGTCTTTATTTGCCGCATTGAATACCTTTTCCCACAGCGCGTTATCACTCGAAAAGATCTCGTTCTCCTTCTGCATGAGCTTCGCATACAGCTCGGCGGCCTCGTCGGCATTGGCCGGCTTCTGCGCAGTGAGTTCTGCGATCTTAGAGTCGGAGCTCGCAGATTCGCTCGCATTGCCACCGGACGCCGAACATGCCACAAGGCATAAGGCCAATACCGGCACCATAAACAGGGCCGCAATCTTAGAAAGCTTCATAGTCATTCCTCCGTTTTGTCGAAGCTTGTTTACTTTTTATCGGCGGTCAAGGGAAGCTTTTCCGCCGACACATCCAGGCCATAGCGATAGCTGATGGCATCGACAGGACAGGCCCCGATGCACTTTCCGCACCGGATACATTCGGCATGATTGGGCACGCGGACCACATCAACGTCCATCTGACAAACCTTTGAGCACTTGCCGCACGAGACACATTTGCATGCGTCAACCCGAATCCCCAGTAGGGACACCCTATTCATGAGCGCATAGAATGCGCCGAGTGGACAAATCCATTTGCAGAAGGGGCGATAGAACAAAACGCTCAGCACTACTACGGCAATGAGAACGGCAAGTTTCCAAGTAAAGAGCTGTCCCAACGCAGATCGAATGCCGGCATTGGCAATAGCCAGAGGAATGGCGCCCTCGAGCACGCCCTGCGGACAGATGTACTTACAAAAGAACGGGTCGCCCATGCCCACATCGTTAACCACCAAGACGGGCAGCAGCACCACGGCAAACAGCAGCACGACGTACTTGATGTACGTGAGCGGCTTGAGCTTTTTCGTGGAGAACTTTTTGCCGGGAATCTTGTGAAGCAGCTCCTGAAGCCAGCCAAACGGGCACAGAAAGCCGCATACAAAGCGTCCCAGCAACACGCCGAGCAAAATGAGCGTACCGGTAACATAGTAAGAAAAGTTGAACTTGGATGAACCTACCACCGACTGGAACGACCCGATGGGGCACGCACCCGATGCCGCGGGACACGAATAGCAATTAAGTCCAGGTACGCAGACTGTTTTTCCCGCGCCCTGATAGATGCTTCCTTTGGCAAAGTTTGGCAGGTGAATGTTGGTAATAAGTGTTGCCGCCGCCTGAATGAATCCGCGAAATTGGGCCAAAACATGCGACGCAGTGTTTTCTCTTTTATCCAATTCCGATACACTCCAAGCACAGCCTAATCGCTTTGGCCAGCACGGCATCCGCCTCGCCACGCATAACGCCAAAGCACACCATGGCAATTCCGACGATCAACAAAGCGACCTGTACCACGGGTTTTACCGCTTTGAACAACCCAACCACTCCTTTCGTTACGCGACCATTGGACCATATCGACTATAAAATCCGTGTTAAGCGCGATTTGGAATGTGCAAGGAGACTGTTATGCGTATTTTGATCGTCGAGGACGAGCGAGCACTATGCGCCACGATCGCACGCAGTTTGCGAAACTTGGCGTACAGCGTCGACTGCTGCCACGATGGACGGGAGGCGCTCGACCTGCTGGGCGTCGAAGTCTTTGACCTCGTGGTACTCGACCTCAATCTTCCCCATGTCGACGGCATGACCGTGCTCGGGGAACTTAGGAAAACCGATTGCGAGACCAAGGTACTGATTCTGTCCGCGCGTGGCGAAGTGTCCGATAAAGTCGCCGGACTCGATGCCGGCGCCAACGATTACCTTACCAAGCCGTTTCATCTGGACGAGCTTGCGGCAAGGATCCGCAGCCTTACCCTCAGACGCTTTACACAAAGCGACGTAGTTTTAACCTGCAGAAAGCTCCGCTTTGACACCAAGGCGCGCATCGCTTCCGTGGACAGCGAGACTTTATCTCTTACGCGCAAGGAAACGGGAATCTTGGAATACCTGATGCTTAATCAGGGACGTCCGGTAAGCCAAGAGGAGCTTATCGAGCACGTTTGGGATAGCAGCGTGAACAGCTTTAGCAACGCAACCCGCGTTCATATCTCGTCACTCCGCAAAAAGCTACGCATCGCTTTGGGATACGACCCGATTCGCAATCGGATTGGAGAGGGCTACGTTATGGAGGATAGCGAATGAAAAGGCTTTCGTTGCAATGGCGCATAACGATTATGACGGCACTGCTCACGTGCGCTGCGTGCGTGCTGACGAACTGCCTGGTCGGCTATACGGGCATGCGCTACATGGATGCTATCGGCAGCGACGTCTCGGCCCTTAGCGCAGCCGGCGAAGATTCGCCCCAGGCGTTCGACCCAACGAAAGCGACCCTCGATGACGAGGTCACGATCGTCGTAAACGACGCACAAGAGTCTTTTGGCACGACAGCCTGGTGCATCACGGCTGGAGTCACACTCCTTGGCGGCGTGCTGGCATACTTTGTGAGCGGCCGTGCGCTCAAACCGCTACGAGCTTTTGCCGCCCAGGTTGAGCGTGTGCAGCCTGACAACCTAAGCGAAATCAGACTCAGTGAAGATGTGCCCACCGAGCTACAACGATGTAGCGCCTCTTTCAACGACATGATCGCCCGTCTTGGCGAAGGGTTCTCTGCACAGCGTCAGTTTACCGGCAACGCCGCACACGAGCTGCGCACCCCGCTCGCCCTTATGCAAGCACAGATTGAACTATTCATCTCCGAGCACTCCGGTTTGCAACCCGAAACAGCCGAGCTGCTCGGCCTGCTACAAGAACAAACCGAGCGCATGTCTCGAATGACCAAGGTATTACTCGAGATGAGTGAGCTCCGCAGCGTTCCTTGCGAGGACGATGTTGAACTCGGTCCCTTGTCCGAAGAGGTCCTCACCGACCTTGCGCCACTTGCCGAGAATAAGGGCATAGCCCTCAATTGTGCTGGAGACGCTTTGACAATCGGAAGTGATACGCTCCTCTATCGGCTGGTGTTCAATCTGGTCGAAAACGCCATCCGTTACAGCCGCCCCGGCTCGACTGTCAACGTCTCCATCAGCGACAGCGACAGCCACGTGCTCCTGCGAGTCAAAGATGAGGGCCCGGGAATACCCAAACAGTACCGAGAGAGCATCTTCCAGCCGTTCTTTCGTCTAGATAAATCCCGCAGCAGGGCATACGGCGGCGCAGGACTCGGGCTAGCGCTTGTTTGGGAGATTGCAGCCCTACACGGCGGCACGGTAGAGGTCGAAGCAAGTTCCGAGAACGGGACCACCATGCTCGTGACCCTCTCAAAGGGGGCCACCACGTGATCCGACTGTCCAGGGATCCCACTCGGCATTGCGAAACGCGTCCCAAAACTTGGACATGAGAAATGGGAGGCAGTTCGCATCTGTGCCGAGGACGAAGTCCTGGCGGGAATTCAGGATGCGCAGAGGAAGCTTACGGCAGAAAACCCCGACAGAGTCGTGACCGTCGGCGGCAACTGTATGGCGTCGCTTGCCCTCTTCGATTACCTGCACGGGAAATACGAGAACGTTGGAATCGTCTGGATCTATGCGCATCCGGATGTATCCACGCTGAATGATGGCTACCCCAACGCTCACGCCATGGTACTTGGCAACCTTTTGGGAGAAAGTCATCCTGGTCTTCGGCGGCGAATAATGCGAATGTCCGCAGGCAGACTCCAACCTGTGCGCGGAGAAGCTGGGCGACGCAAACAAGATTCCTCGACTCGAGCATGGAGATGAATCCGTCTATCAGTCTCATCGCATACTCAGAGGAGGATGCCAGATATAGATCCCATTGGGTAAAGTCGCCGTTCATGAAGGGAATCACTGCATTGCGCTCGGCGACTCTCAAGGCACTCAGGCTTTGTTCTATTTTCTCAGCTTCTTGTTTGAACTGTTCGCTATCCAAAATGCCCCCAAATGCCGGCTTCTCAACAAATCAAAAAAGCAGGAGAGACAGAGATTAGGTTCCTGCTCCACTGAACCCGCGCTTCCAGTCGAGACACTCCTCCTCGAAGATCTCCCCAGAGTCCCGTCTCTCGCGCCCCTCACGGAACTGTCCATATCAGTGTAGCCAATCCAAGCACAGCCCCACCGCACGGCCCAGTCGCTTCCGGTCCTGCGTGGCCCCATGAAGGCGGAAGGGCGTGGTTGTCGTCATCGCGTTCCTTTCTCCTCATACCTTTTGGGCATGCGTCACGGGCCCCCGCGCGGCGCCGAGAGCGAATCGGCGCAGGCTTGGGGCCAGTTGCGTAGAGGTTGAGGTTCGGGTTTCGCCGGCTTACGCAGCTTGGCGGGCAGAGCGCCCGGGCTCGCTGCGCCTAGGGCGCGGCGGGATCCGCGACGCCGGAGGTGTCGATCTCGCCCAGATTGGCGAGCTGCTCGATGAGGGGGAGGCCCGTCGGGTCGTCCACCTCGACGCCGCCGAGCACGATGGTGCTGTCGCGCATGTCGATTTGGGTCGTGAACACGGCCGGGTCGAAGCCCGAGGCGATAAAGCCAATGCCCGCGAGGACAACGCCCGCGGCAACGAGCCCGCCCGCCACGGCGAGGTAGATCTTCTTCGCGCTGGTCATGGTACTCACTCCTTTCTACGCCGCGAGACGCGCGGCAGCGCCGCCCTTCTCGCCCTTACCCTTCCAGAAGGGCGAGGCGGCCTTCCTCGCCCAGAGCGCCGAGAGGCGCGCAATTTGTTTTGAGGCGGCCCAAGCGCCAGCACCAACGAAGAGCGCCACGCCGACGAGGCCGAGCCCCACGCCCGCCGAGGCGAGGGCGTACGGGAAGTGGCCAATGGTGACGCCGCTTACGGCAAGCAGGAGCTCAACTACGCCCACGCCCCCGAGTGCCGCCGCGACGATCCACACGCAGAGCGCCAGCACCCAGATGCAGATATAGACCGTGACGGCCACGGCGGCGAAGGCGGCGAGCAGCGGCACCCACACCGGGGAGCCCACGATGGTCAGCACCCACAGCAGCGCGGTGCTGCGCCGGCGCGTCCTCGCGATCGCGCGCGGCACGGCGGGCAGGTCGTCGAGCGTGGC
>JAXIYC010000011.1:0-146869 GCA_036304725.1 Collinsella sp.
CGACTCGAATTCTTGACGGCCTGAACAATCGTCAATATCGGTCGGAGGGGTGGCTTTGTAAAGCCGTTTGTCTCCACCCGCATAGCGGGTGGGTTGAAGCTGGCCGCTGCGCGCCCAGCAGACTAAAGTCTTGAACAAAAACCGGGGCCCGCATGATGCGGACCCCGGCTCAATACCGTGACGATATGTCAGTTACGCCCTACACGTAGAACAGGATGTCGTCGTAGGTCGGGACCGGCCAGTAGTCGGCTGCCACGATCTCCTCCATGGCGTCCACGGCGGCACGCAGCGCATCCATAGCGGGAACGACCTCGTGCGCGTACACGTTGGCCTGCTCCTGGCCATCGAGGGCCTCAGCCTTCTGATGCACGGCGTCAAGCGCCTTGATGGAGTCGTTGATGGTGGTGATGCCATTGCAGAGCTTGTTGAGCGTGTTCTGCTCACACTGCATGGCGGCCTCGGCGCCGGCGGCACGAATAGTCTCAAGGCCCTTAGCGACCTTGGTGGCATAGGCGGTAATGACCGGGCGATAGGTACGACGCGCCTCGCGAACCATCGTGGTAGCCTCGATGTTCATGAGCTTGTTGTACTTCTCGAGCTTGCAGTCGTAGCGGCACTGAGCCTCGGCCTTGGTCAGGACACCCGTCTCCTCAAAGAGCGCGATTGCCTTATCGGAAACAAAGGCGGGCAGGGCGTCGGCCGTGGTCTTGTTGTTGGCAAGGCCGCGCTTCTCGGCCTCGACGGGCCACTCATCGGAGTAGCCATCGCCGGAGAAGAGGATGCGCTGGTGGTCGGTCAGCACCTTCTTGCAGTACTCGAGCGCGGCATCCTGGAACTCATCCTCGGGCGTACCCTCAAGCGCGTCGGCGAAGGACTTGAGCGACTTGGCCACGGCGGCATCGAGCACCAGGTTGGAGTCGGAGACGTTCTGCTCGGAGCCGCAGGCACGGAACTCGAACTTATTGCCGGTGAAGGCAAACGGGGAGGTGCGGTTGCGGTCGGTGTTGTCCTGCATCAGCTTGGGCAGGGTATCGGCGCCCAGGTCGAGCACGCCGCGCGTGGCATGGACGGAAGCCTTGCCATCGATGATCTTCTCGACGACCTCGGTAAGCTGGTCGCCCAGGAAGATGGACATAATCGCCGGAGGAGCCTCGTTGGCGCCCAGACGATGATCGTTGCCGGCCGAGGCAACGGAGGCACGCAGGAGCTCCTGATAGTTATCGACGGCCTCGATCACCGCGGTGAGGAAGACGATGAACTGCAGGTTGTCGAGCGGGGTGTCACCTGGATCGAGCAGGTTCTCGGACTCGGTGCCAAGCGACCAGTTGTTGTGCTTGCCCGAACCATTGATGCCCTCGAAGGGCTTCTCGTGCAGCAGGCAGACCAAGTCGTGGCGGGAGGCGATGAGCTTCATCTTCTCCATCATGACCAGATTCTGGTCGATGGCCTCGTTGACTTCGCCATAGACGGGGGCAAGCTCATGCTGGCAGGGAGCAACCTCGTTGTGCTTGGTCTTGGCGGGAATGCCAAGCGCCCACAGCTCATCGTCCAGATCCTTCATATAGGCCGAGACGGTGGGGCGGATAGCGCCAAAGTAGTGCTCCTCGAGCTCCTGGCCCTTGCAGGGAGCGGCGCCAAAGAGGGTGCGGCCGGTAATGACCAGGTCCTTGCGCTTGCGGTAGGCGTCCTTCTTGATCAGGAAGTACTCCTGCTCGTCGCCCACGGAAGGAACGACCTTCTTGGGGGTCTTACCGAACAGCGCCAAAACGCGCTTGGACTCACGCGAGAGCGCGGTCATGGAACGCAGCAGCGGGGTCTTCTTGTCCAGGGCCTCGCCCGTGTAGGAGCAGAAAGCCGTGGGGATGCACAGGACGTCGTCCTTGATAAAGGCGGGGCTAGTGGGATCCCAAGCGGTGTAGCCACGGGCCTCGAAGGTGGCGCGCAGGCCGCCGTTGGGGAAGCTGGAGGCATCGGGCTCGCCCTGGATGAGGTTCTTGCCCGTAAACTTGGTAATGGCGGTGCCGTCGTGGTTGGGCTCCAGGAAGCTGTCGTGCTTCTCGGAAGTAATGCCCGAAAGCGGCTGGAACCAGTGCGCATAGTGCGTCGCACCCTTGGAGATGGCCCAGACCTTCATGGCATGGGCAACGGCGTTGGCCACATCCAGGTCGAGCGGCTCACCGCCCTCGAGGGTTGCAGCAAGGCGCTTCCAAATGTCCTTGGGGAGGTAGTCCTTCATGACTTCCTCAGAGAACACCATGGTCCCGAAGCGGTCAGTAAGTTCGGCCATACGGAACTCCCTTCGTATCGGCACCGCGTGAGAAGCGGTGTTGATTACTAACGAACGAGTCATAGCTTAGACTCGCCGTGTTTCCGCGACATTACCGTTATGTTGCTGTCGCGAAACCAATCAATGAGGTTACCCTATCGAGGCGGCGTTGCCACCCTCAACAGCCAATCAACTGCATAAATTGCAGACCTCTCCCCATGGTTTAAGGGTAGTCAATTTGGGATGGAGCTCTATTAACTGGTATTTTGCATCAGATACCAGTCTTTATAGTCCGTGCCTAGATTAGCCGCTCTGTTATAGAGAAAGCCGATAGCAAGGCATCTTTGATTGGTATCCCCGAATAACGAGTGAAACTCCACCGTGACACAGTGGTGCTGTAGAATCCTTACAACACATCACACTATTACGTATCTAGAGGAGCACGATATGCGCGTCGACGAGGTTTTTAAGCAGGCAGCATCCCAGGGCACCGCGCCCGTTTCGTTTGAGATGTTCCCGCCCAAGGGCGAGCTCACCCTCGACACGGCTCGCGAAGTGGCAGGCAATCTGTGCAAGCTTTCGCCGAGCTTTGTCTCGGTCACCTGCTCGGCCGGCGGCTCGGGCAACGGTGCCACCACCGCCCCCATCGCGCATATGATTTCGAGCGAATTCGACACGCCCTCGGTGGCACACCTCACCTGCGTGGGCCGCACCCACGCCGACATCGCCGCCAAGATCGACGAGTATCGCACCGCCGGCGTTGAAAACATTCTGGCCCTGCGTGGCGATCTCCCTGCCGGCGCGACCGAGGACGACAAGCCCGCCTCCGACTACGCCTACGCCCGCGACCTCATCCCCGAGCTCGTCGACGCCGGCTTTTGCGTGGGCGCCGCAGCCTACCCCGAGGGCCACATTGCCTGTGAGGATCTCAACCTCTCGGTCGAACACCTCAAGCAAAAACAGGACGCCGGCGCAAGCTTCTTTGTGACGCAGCTCTTCTTTGATAACGAGTGCTTCTACCGCTTCCGCGAGCTTGCCGACAAGGTCGGCATCACCGTGCCCATTACCGCGGGCATCATGCCGTTTATGGGCAAGTCCCAGATCAGCCGCATGGTCTTTATGTGCGGCGCGTCGCTGCCCTCCCCCGTCATCAAGATTCTCGCCAAGTACGAGAACGACCCCGAGAGCCTGCAGGCAGCCGGTGTAGATTATGCCGCCCGCCAACTTTGCGACCTCAAGGAGCACGGCGCCGACGGCCTGCACCTGTACACTATGAACCGTCCTGCGATCGCCGCGACCATTATGGAGCGCCTGGGGTAATGGAAAAACCGCACATCGATACAACCGCTGTCGAAGTGCCGGCCGACCTTGCGTCGCCGGCGCTTTACCGTGTCGATGCCGCGCACCATCCCCGTGTCGACCGTGCCGAGATGCTGCGGTATCTGGGTTACGGCGGCCAGCAGATTGAGCCCGAACTGTCACGACGTATTGAGCTTGTCGTTGAACGTCTGGAACTGGACATTGAGCCCCGTGGCGTGCGCCGCGTGTTTGCCGTCGATGCCACGGGCGTGGACGAACAAAGTGAGCCTTGCATTCGCTTGGTCGGCACCAACGTTGAGCTGCGAGGTCGCGATATCTATCGACATCTCAAAGATGCCCGCTTTGCCGCGCTCATGGCATGTACCCTCGGCATGGACGCCGAGCGTCGCCTGCGCACCACGGGAGCCCAACATCCCCTGGAGGGCGCCGTGCTCGACGCCGCGTGCTCCGCTTACGTAGAAGCCGCCGTTGAGCAAATGGACCAGCAGGTCAAGACGGACGCCGCCGCACACGGGCTCGCCGGCAACTGGCGCTTTAGTCCCGGCTACGGCGACTGCCCGCTCTCGGCCCAGCGCTCGATCGTCAATGCGCTCAACGCCACGCGGCTCATCGGGCTTACCGTCACACCCACCAGCCTGCTCATGCCCACCAAAAGCGTGACCGCGGTGATCGGCCTATTCGACGGCGAAGTCCACGACGCCCAGAGCCGCCCCACCTGCAATATCTGCCGCATGCGCGAGCACTGCCGCTTCCGCGCCGCCCACACCACCTGCTATTCCAGCCATTAGGAGCCCTCAATGTTTACTCCGCTTATCACTCATGATTCTGACGGCACTGCATTGGCGGCACCCGTTGATGCCGCACGTCGCAACGGTGCCACGTACAAGACGCGCACGATCGGCGATCTGCGCATTAAGGACGATCGCTTGCGTGCGGCCATCGAGGGCACGGGACACCTGCTGTTCGACGGCGGCATGGGCACCATGTTGCAAGCGGCCGGCATGAAGGCCGGCGCCCTGCCCGAGCTGCTCAACTTTGAGGAGCCCCAGGTTATCACCGATATCCAACGTCAATATGTCGAAGCTGGCTGTGACGTGATCACCGCCAACACCTTTGGCGCCAACGCCCACAAGCTCGACGGTGCTGCCACCGTGGCAGACGTCTTTGCCGCGGCCGTCGCCTGTGCCCGCGAGGCCGGCGCCCGCTACGTCGCCGGCGATATCGGCCCCATCGGCGCGCTGCTTCGCCCCCTGGGTACTCTGAGCTTCGACGAGGCCTACGGCCTCTTTGCCGAGGAAGTGCGCGCCGGCGTCGCCGCGGGTGTGGACCTCTTTATTATCGAGACCATGACCGACCTGGCCGAGATCAAGGCGGCTGTCCTCGCCTGCCGCGAGAACTCCGACCTGCCCGTCTTTGCCACCATGACCTTTGAGGAAGACGGCCGTACCTTCCTAGGAACGAGCCCCGAGGTCGCCGCCATCACGCTCGACGCCATCGGTGCCGACGTTTTGGGCATCAACTGCAGCCAGGGACCGGCCGAGCTCCGAGGACTCGCCGCACGTATGCTCACCGTTACCGACAAGCCCGTTATGGTGCAGGCCAACGCGGGACTTCCCCATGTGGACGACGACGGCAATACCGTCTTTGACATCCAGGCCCCCGAATACGCCAAGGCCGTCGCCGGCATGATCGAGGACGGCGTGAGCGTCGTGGGCGGTTGCTGCGGCACCACGCCGGCGCACATGGCGGCCTTGCGCACGCTTATCGACAACCACACGCCCAGCCCGCGCCACCGCAAGCCCAGCATGTCGGTCACAAGCGCCCAGACCGTGGTGGACCTTCCCTGCGACGGCCACAAGATCGCCGTCATCGGCGAGCGCATCAACCCCACCGGCAAAAAGCGCCTGCAGCAGGCCCTGCGCGACGGCGATCTGGACTACGTCGTGAGCCAGGGCATCAGCCAGCAGGAACAGGGCGCCGATATCCTGGACGTCAACGTCGGCCTGCCCGAGATCGACGAGGTCAAGATCATCCAACAGGCGACCGAACAGCTCCAGGGCTCCACGCTGCTGCCGCTGCAGATCGACTCCACCGACCCCGCAGCCGTCGAGGCCGCCGTGCGCCGCTACGCCGGCAAGCCCATCATCAACTCGGTCAATGGCAAGCAGCAGATCATGGATGAGATCTTTCCGCTGGTCGCCCACTACGGCACCAACGTTGTCGGCCTTACGCTCGACGAAGGCGGCATCCCCGATACCGCCGAGGCTCGCTTCGCCATCGCCGAGCACATCGTGGCCGAGGCTGCCCGTTACGGCATCGGACCGGACCGCATCCTCATCGACTGCCTGGTCATGACCGCCTCGACCAACCAGCGCCAGGCCGAGCAGATCCTGCGCGCCATGTCCCTGTGCAAGGAGCGCCTGGGCGTCAAATGTGCGCTCGGCGTGTCGAACATCAGCTTTGGCCTGCCTGCCCGCCCGCTGCTGGGTTCGGTCTTTTTGGCCGCCGCCTTTGGCGCGGGCCTGGACGCCCCCATCATGAACCCGGGCTCCAAGCGCTTTATGGATACCGTCTACAGCTATCGCGTCCTGAGCGTTGAGGACGAGGGCTCGACCGGATACATCGAGCGCTATGCCGGCTGGACCGATCCGTACAAGATCGCCGCCAACCCGGCAGCTGCTCAGGCAGTATCGACCGACGCTGTGCCCGCTGCTGGCACCGCCGGCACCGACGGCAACGACGACCCGATTCGTCGCATGGTCGTCTCGGGTCGCAAAGGCGAGATCGCTGCCGAGACCGAGCGCCTGCTGGCCGACCACGACGCCATGGACCTCATCAACAATCACTTTATCCCCGCCCTCGACGAAGTTGGCGTCCTCTTTGACCGGGGAAAGTTCTTCTTGCCGCAGCTCATGGCCTCGGCCGAGGCCGCGCGCGTGGGCTTCGACACCATCAAGCGCCTGATGCCCGCCGGCGAGATTGCCGACAAGGGCAAAATCTGCGTGGCCACCGTCAAGGGCGACATCCACGATATTGGCAAGAACATCGTCAAAATGCTGCTCGACAACTACGGCTACACCGTCTTTGACCTGGGCCGCGACGTCGACCCGCAAGAGGTGCTCAAGACCGTCAAGGAGCGCGATATCAAACTCGTCGGCCTCTCGGCGCTTATGACTACCACGGTCGTCGCCATGGAGGAGACCATCAAGTTGCTTCATGCCGAGGTGCCGGGCGTCAAGATCATCGTAGGCGGCGCCGTGCTCACCCCCGAATACGCCAAGCAGATCGGCGCGGACTACTACGCCAAGGACGCCGCCGAAAGCGCTCGTATCGCCGAAGAGGTCTTTGGGCAGTAACACAACGGAAACAACCGAGCACCAAAACGTGCCGCA
The DNA here is from genome assembly GCA_036304725.1 of Collinsella sp. GTDB lineage: Bacteria > Actinomycetota > Coriobacteriia > Coriobacteriales > Coriobacteriaceae > Collinsella. The sequence continues at coordinate 6,979 of JAXIYC010000011.1, forward strand.
TGCGCCACTTGGCACGTGCGGCACGTTAAAATAGATAAGACTATGCTCGTTTTGGCAGATAGGAGCGCAAGGATGGCGATCACGCCCGCAGAAATCGCGGAAACCCGCGGCATGGTTGAGGAGCAGAACCTCGACATCAGGACCATCACCATGGGTGTTTCGCTCATGGGTTGCGGCGACGAGAACCTCGACCGCATGTGCACGAAGATCTACGACCACGTGACGCACACGGCTGAGCATCTGGTCGAGACCGCCGAGAACCTCGAGCGCGAGTACGGTATCCCCATCGTCAACAAGCGCGTTTCCGTCACCCCGGTGGCGCAGATTGCCGCGTGCTGCAAGGATGAGGACCTCACCCCCATCGCGCATGCCCTCGACCGCGCGGCCGAGACGCTCGGCATCGACTACCTGGGCGGCTTCTCCGCGCTCGTCCAGAAGGGCATCGGCGACGCCGACCGTCGCGTCATCCAGTCCATCCCCCAGGCGCTCGCCACCACGAGCCGCGTCTGCTCCAGCGTCAACGTCGCCAGCCTGCGCGCCGGTATCAACATGGACGCCGTGCTTATGGCCGCCCAGACCATCATCGATGCCGCTAAACTCACGGCCGACCAGGACTCCGTCGGCGCTTCCAAATTTGTCTGCTTTGCCAATATGGTCGAGGACTCCCCGTTTATGGCGGGCGCCGTCCACGGCGGTGGCGAGGCCGACGCCGTCATCAACGTAGGCGTCTCGGGCCCCGGCGTTATGGCCGCAGCCCTGGAGACGCTGCCCGATTCCGCATCGATGATGGAAGTCGCCGAGAAGATTAAGCAGACCGCCTTTAAGATCACCCGTGCCGGCGAGCTCATGAGCCGCGAGGCCGCCCATCGCCTGGGTGTCGAGAAGGGCATTGTCGACCTGTCGCTGGCTCCCACGCCCGCCATCGGCGACTCCGTCGCACGCATCCTCGAGATCATCGGTGTTGGCACCTGCGGTGGCCCGGGCACGACCTGCGCGCTCGCCATGCTCAACGATGCCGTCAAGAAGGGCGGCGTCATGGCCAGCTCCAGCGTGGGCGGCCTCTCGGGCGCCTTTATCCCCGTGTCCGAGGACGCCGGCATGATCGCCGCCGTCGAGGCCGGCGCGCTTTCGCTCGAGAAGCTCGAGGCCATGACCTGTGTGTGCTCCGTTGGCCTGGACATGATTGCCATCCCCGGCGACACTCCGGTCGAGACCATCGCCGGCATCATCGCCGACGAGATGGCCATCGGCGTCATCAACAACAAGACCACGGCCGTCCGCGTGATCCCCGCCATCGGCAAGGGCGTGGGCGATTGCGTCGAGTACGGCGGCCTGTTCGGCCGTGCGCCCATCATGCCGGTGAACCCCAACGCCGGCACCGTGCTTGCCCACCGTGGTGGACGCTTCCCGGCACCGCTGAACTCGCTGAAGAACTAGCTGAGGGGGACTGGCGAGGAGCCCCGGGGAGGGCAAATATATAAGGTCGCCTGCTCGGACAGTCCTGACTCGCACGGAGAGCACATTACGTGCTCTCCGGCTCGTGCGGAACTCGCGATCGACCTTATATATTTGCCCTCCCCGGGGCTCCCGCACAACGGGACCTCAGTTGGGTTCTATCCCGTATGGCAGTCGCTTCGCTCCTGCCCGCCTTGGTTGTGAGGGCGGTTTGGCGTTGGAACGGTTCTTTCTGATATATGCTGGTTGCGGCTCTTCTTTTGGGAGGAGTCGCTTTTTTGTTGCTAGGAGGTTGGCCCGTGGTTGATAGGGAGAATCGTTCTGAGCTGCTTGCTGCGGATTGGAATGGCGAATGGATGCGCCTGCAAGCTGGTCGGCGACGGGCTGATGATTCTTTTGAATGGGATAAGCGGGCTCGGCATTTTCGGCCGTTGGAGACTGCCCCTTATGCTCGGGATTTTATAAAGCTGTTGGCGTTGAAGCCTGGTGAGTCGGTGCTTGATATGGGGTGTGGGGCTGGGTCGATTGCTATTCCGCTTGCGCAAGACGGGCATCCCGTGATTGCCGCTGATTTCTCCCCCGCTATGTTGGGCACGCTTGATGCCGGCATTGAGTACTACGGGTTCGAGGGGCGCATAACGCCGCTTGAGCTTGCTTGGGATAATGATTGGGATTTGGTTGGACCCGTCGCGAAAGCGGTGGATGTTGCCTTTGCCAGTCGGTCAGTTACGACGACCAATCTAAAAGGCGCGCTTGCCAAGCTTGATCGTACGGCTCGTCGGCGTTGTGCTGTCACGATGGTCGCCAACTCCAGCCCGCGCTATGACCTGCACTTGATGAACGCCATCGGTGCCTCGGTTACCTGCAGCAATGGCTTTGTGTATGCCTTTAACATCCTTATTCAGATGGGTGCGCTGCCGCAGGTCACGTATTTTGAATCGCCTCGTCGCGACACCTTCGATAGCCTTGAGGCAGGCGTAGCAGATTTTTCCCGTATGCTCGAGCATGGCAACGAGGATAAGATCGACCGCCTGCGCGACTACATCGCCCAGCACATGATTGAGAACCCCCATGCTGGTGAGCCGGGCTCCAAGGGTGTGCCGCAGGGACGCTACATGCTCGACCACGTCCGCAAGGTCCGTTGGGCGTTTATTGCATGGGAGCCGGTCTCTGCACCCCGCTCATAGCCTGTTCACAGCCCGCACCGCCCACTCACTCGGCATCCGCATTCTTTTTGAACTGGGCAAACGCGCCCCACACCGCACTGTTCCTGCGCTATCGTGGGACAGCTCACATAGATTAAGGCCCCGTCGCGGGGCGCCCCATACATAGAAAGCGAGAACCCATGGCACTGACAGGAGCCCAGGTCAAGCAGCTTCGCAGCATGGCCCATCACCTCAACCCCGCCATCATCATCGGCAAGTCCGACGTCAACGAGGGCACCGTCGAGCAGACGGTCGCCTACCTGGAGAAGCACGAGCTCGTTAAGTGCTCCGTGCTCGATGGCTCCAGCCTTTCCGCCCGCGAGGCCGCCGAAGAGCTCGCTGAGCGCTGCCACGCCGAGGTCGTCCAGGTCATCGGCCGCAAGTTCTCGCTATATCGCGAGTCCTCGCGCAAGGACATCGAGAAGATCAAGCTCGTCTAAGAGCCAATGATCCGGCGAGCCAACATATAGCAAGCTTACGGGTGCCCAAGTACTTCGGGCGCCCGTTTTTTATCGCTCGACCAGCACGCGATTGAGCCGCCCCTCCACCAAGCGCTCGTATAGACGCCGCGTCTCGGGCTCGGGCACGCCATTGACCTGCTCCCTCAGGTGGTGCATATGCCCGCTGTACAGCTCGACGATATCGCGCCGCCGCCCCGCCGCACTGTAGACGCGCATGGCGCAGCGCACCATATCCTCACGCGCCGTTTCCTGTCGAAGCCCCGACTCCGCCAGCCAAATCGCCGACTGCAGATCGTTTTCTTCTAGAGCGGCATTTGCTCCCTTAATCATGCAATCGATGTACTTTGACTGCATAATGCGCCGCATGCGCAAAAAGTAGGTGGGATTACAGCCATTGGGAACATACAGCGGTCCGGCATAAAGCTGCTCAATCTTAAGGCACAGCTCAACTAAATGGGGCCCGCGCGCACCCGTGCGATTTCCCAAAACCTCGCGGCTTATCTGGTCAAACAGCCGTACATCGGTCTTGACGTAGTCGCCGTTGAGCCCAATGCATTCATTTTGGATGAGCACGCATGACTTGCCATCCGGCGTCGGCCCCAAAGCCGACCGCAAGCGCGATATCGTCGAGTACAGGTTGTTGCGGGCGCTATTGAACTCGGCATGGGGCCACAGCTCCATGGCCAGCGTCTCACGATCGACGAGCGCATCCATGCCCAGCGCAAGCCGCTCGGCAAGCGTCGCCGCCTTCTTGCGGCGCCACATTTTGTCCGTGATGGGAAACCCGTCGCGCTCGGCGCGAAACGCACCGAACATGCGAATCTCGATATGGTCGATGGTATCAACGGCTTTAACCTCGCCGGCCTGGAACAGGCGCTCGCCCTCCCCTTCCAAATCGTCGCGCAGCGAGTACCGCGACAGCTCGCGCACGGGAAGCTTCTTGCGTATCCTGGCCGCCGGCTCGCCCAGACAATGCATGGCAAGGCGCGCAAAGAGCCGATACGATGGCTCTAGAATCCCCGCACGATTCATGGACATCCAGGCCGCAAGATCGCTGTCTCGGCCCGCACAGGCCAAATGCAGCGCCACCATCCAGGCTTCTGCGCCACCAACCTGCGTCTGGCTTATATCGAGCAACTCCGCTTCCTCGCGCACCGAAACCATCGAGGTGTTACGCAGATATGCCGCGCGCTCCAGCAGCAATGCGTTATCGCGCATGTACGCAATCGACTCCTCGGCAAGTTTGAGCACTTGGACCGCACGGAACTTTGCATTAACCGGCCGTCCCTCTGCCAGCGACTGCCAGCCTTCTAGCAACAGGCCAAACAGCTGAATCTGGTTGTCGCGCATGCGCACGGCAAAACGATCGAGCTCGTTGAACGCCGCATCGTCGGTTACCGGCAAGCCGGAAAGGAGCCGCCGTGCCGCCAACACCATACGCACCCAGATAGCCATCGCCTTAAGCCCGCGTACATCGAGCGCCTCCCGCACCACCGTCATCTCGTCGTCGCGCTCGTCGGTTCCCGCAAACGACCCGTCAAAGAGCTCCACCAGCATGCTATCGGCCCGTATAACAATCCCCGCGATGTCGAGCTCGCAATCGTAGACCTTGCTCGTTTTGAGCTGCTGTAGAACGCCGCCGTCATCTCCCCGCTCGGTCAGACAGCGCTTGACCTCGATATGCGCAGACAACATATCGAGTGCGGTATGGGATGTCTCGATTTCTGGCACGGCCAGGTTCGTAGGGAGCCCAAGCCCGTTGTCCCCATAGCAGACAGCCGTCAGTGTCTGGGCCACCCTCCATGAAACAGGGTCTATTTCGCAGGCCGCCCGTTCGCCCCCGCGCTCGATGACCGATGCCATATAGCGAGCGAGCTTTGTATTGGACACGCTGACCGCTGCCAGATATACGCCAAGCGCTTCGGCAGGCGTTGGCTCTGGAGCCGGATCGTCGGCATCGATCGTGCCCAGCGCCGCTCGGCAGATATCGGCCCCGTGCCCCGTCAGAGCCAGATCGACCCCATACTGCCCAGCAAGTTCAAGGACCGCTTCACGGTCCAAAAAGGCGTCCGCCAGGCCCATCGCCGCATCGCATCGGCCCGCCTTAAGCAAAATCCGGGCCGCCCTCGGAACAAGTTCGGGGCGAACCTCGGCCACCAACTTACGCAAGCGCAAGCGTCCGTTATCCTCCGTGCCCAGACACGTAAAACTCCGCTCGGCGGGATCCAAGCCAAAGATCGGGTAGTCGCGTACAAAATAGGACTGGTCGACCATCGACAGCCTCACCCCGCAAGCCTCGAGTTCTGCGATATTGCCCTCGCCCATCAAAACCATGAGACATGCCACGCAAAACAGCGCATTATTGTCGAGCGAAGCTAGATCGGCAAGTGCCGCGCCATATACGTTGACAATCTCGTTTTCGAGCAGGCCGGCTACGTCGCCTTGGCCATACAGACCCGTCTGCAATGCCGAAACGAGCTCGGGCACGCCCTGCGTGAGCTGATAAAAGTCGAGCGATGTGCTGATCGAAAACGCCGATGCCCACGCCGAATACTCATAGGCATGCACCTTGAGCATCTGCGCATTGATCTTAACCGAATCGCCCAGCCCATGAATCAGCTGACGATTTGAAGGACGGCAGGAGATAAAGACCCCTACCCCCATAGCGCGCAGGCCGCGAATCCCGTCGATGAGGTCTTCGGTGTCGTGCTGATCGAGGTTTGGCACATTATCAATCGCGATAAGGGAGTGCGGTTTGTCTTTGAGTTCTTCGGTAACCACCTCGAGCTGCATAAACACCTCGCGCCCAGTGGCGCGATCGGCCTCGATAATCCGCACGGGGCCTCGCGTCGGGTCGCATTTAACCTCATGGGTGTACTGCAGCAGCACCGAGGTCTTCCCAAACCCGTCGGGCGCATAAAGAACCACGATGCCGGCCTTTCGGCCCTTGGCGATAAGCTCATTCATCAAGCGTTCGCGTCGCACCATATAGCCTCCGCCCAGCGGCATCAGCTCGAGGTCGTCTATACCGCTCAAATCGTTTACCATGCCCGCTCCTCAACTCGACCGTATGGACACTGTAGCCGCAAGACCATACAAGCCGCGCTATGAATAGAGCGACCTTGTGTTTTAGGTTGTCTTTTGGTACGCAAGCGGCAAGTTTTTGTACAGCGAGGGCCGATTGTTATTAATCCCCCGACTAATCGGTCTTTAAGCAGGTAAATGAGCTTGTCAGCTTGTCCCATCTAAGCGGCAGTGTAACGCAGATGAACAAGGTTCAGTTATGTCATTCAACTCGCCTAGCACCCGCTACCGTCTACGACCTTCTAGTGGCATTTTTGCATAGAATCTGGTATAGAATGAATCAAGCTGTTAAGCATCCGGCATTCGTCAAGCTTGCGGCAAGATTTTGGTCAAGTGGGTAAAAAGGGATAGCAAAAAGGCCCCCGCAAAGCGGAGGCCTTAGGCAAGGCTATGTCGAGCTGCAGGATTCGCGCTACTCGCAGAGCGAAAGGGCGGCCTCATCGGCAACGACAACGCAGTTGGTGTGCAGCTGCAGGATCGAAGCCGGGCACTCGGGCGTAACCGGACCATAGCACATGTCATGCACGGCCTGAGCCTTGGCCTCGCCGTTGGCGACAACCAGGATCATGCGGGCATACATGATGGTCTGGGTGCCCATGGTGTAAGCCTGACGGGGCACATCATCGATGCTGTCGAACAGGCGGCTGTTGGCCTGAATGGTGCTCTCGGTCAGGTCGACGCAGTGCGTACCCTTGGAGAAGTGGTCATCGGGCTCGTTGAAGCCAATATGACCGTTATTACCAATGCCGAGCAGCTGCAGATCGGGGTAACCGGCGGCAGCGACGATCTTGTCGTACTCTGAGCAGGCAGCAGCGGCATCGGGGTTGGAGCCATCGGGCACGTGCGTGTTGTTCAGATCGATATTGATGTGATCGAAGAAGTTCTCGCGCATAAAGTAGTGATAGCTCTGGGGATCGTCGTGCGAAAGACCACGATACTCGTCCAGGTTATAGGTGCTGACCTCGGCGAAGTCGACGTCGCCCTTCTCGTACCAAGCGGCGAGCTGCTTGTAGGCGCCAATCGGGGTGGAGCCGGTGGCAAGACCCAGCACGCAATCGGGCTTGAGGATAACCTGGGCCGAGATGATATTGGCGGCCTTGCGGCTCATATCCTCGTAGTCTTTAGCTTTAATGATTTTCATTACGCGTCCTTTCTCGTACAAGAGAGGCAAGGCTCCCCTTACAAGCACTTGCCCGCGGCCCGCGTCGGCCGCAACCAACGTGTGCGGCCACCAGGGCGAGGTCGCGTAATGTATGTGTCTCGTGTCTAGCCGCGTCGAGGCCCCTGCCCGTCCACGGTGACCCAAAGCTGTTTAGCCTCGGACGTTTCCCATCTTGCCACGGAGGGCGTCCTCTTTCAAGGGCGCCCTCCGTAAACGTGTTTGAATTGTAGGCTAAAGGCCAAAAGCACCAACTAGCGCTCGCGAGCGACGATAAGCTGGTCCATCTCCTCGACGTGCTCTCCAACGGAGCCCTTAATGCTCGAGAACTCAACGGAGTTGCACACCAAGATGGGAACCGTCACATCGTAGCCCTCGGCAGCAATTGCCTCGCGATCGAACTCGATGAGTACATCGCCCTTATGGACGATGTCACCCACTTGCGCATGTACGGTAAAGTGCTTGCCCTCGAGCTGAACAGTGTCCAAACCAACGTGAATAAGCACGTCCAAGCCATCGACCGTGTTAAGCGCAACGGCGTGTCCCGTAGGAAAAATGGCCTCGACCTTGGCGTCTGCCGGTGCAATCACACGCGTTCCGGTGGGCTGAATCGCCACGCCCTGGCCCAAAAGGCCGGTGGCAAACGTCTGATCGTTTACCTCGGAAAGCGGAATGACGTCGCCCGAGATGGGAGCATCCAGCGTAAGGACTCGACCACGCATACCAAAAGACCTTAGGACTTTAGTGAACATGCTCCCCCTCGGACATACCAATCAATCAAAATAACCTTAACAGTTTACCACTTGGCAACGGTTTTTGACCATTAGGGAAGTTCGCGCTTGACAACCTCGACGATGTCGTCAACAACGCGCTGGGCCAGCTCGTGCGTCTCGGCCTCGGCCATCACACGGACCAGCGGCTCGGTACCGCTCGGGCGCACCAGAATGCGGCCGCGGCCGTCAAGCTCCTTCTCGGCAGCAGCGACGGCATCCCAGATGGGCTGGCAATCGTCCAGGCCGGCCTTGTTGTCGGAATGCACGTTGACGAGCACCTGCGGGTACTTCTTCATGATGCCGGAAAGATCGGTGAGGGTACGACCGGTGCGCTTGAGCACGGCCAGCAGCTGCAGAGCCGTCACCAGGCCGTCGCCGGTGGTGTTGTGCTCCAGGAAGATGATGTGGCCGGACTGTTCGCCGCCGATGACGGCGCCGTCCGCGAGCATGCGCTCCAGAACGTAGCGGTCGCCCACGGCGGTCTGGACCATCTCGAAGCCCTGCTCCTTCATAGCGATGGAGAAGCCCAGGTTGCACATGACGGTCGAAACGATCTCGGAGTTAGCGAGCTTGCCGCGAGCGGCGAGGTCAGAACCGCAGATAGCCAGGATGTAGTCACCGTCGATCTCATTGCCCTCGCTGTCCACGAACAGTACGCGGTCGGCGTCGCCGTCGTGGGCCAGACCGATGTCAGCATGGGTGCGCAGCACGAGCTCGCGCAGGGGCTCGAGGTGCGTAGAGCCGCACTCAACGTTAATGTCGGTGCCGCAGTAATCGGTGTTGATAGCATGCACCGTGGCACCCAGGCGCTGCAGCGCGGCGGGCGTAGTCTGGCAGGAAGCACCGTGACCGCAGTCGACGGCAACGACCAGGCCGTCGAGCCTCAGGCCATCAAGCGTATCGATGGCGTGGTCGACGTATGCCTTGCGGGCGTCCTTCATCTTGATGATGTGGCCCACGCCGGCGCCAGTCGGCAGCGTGTCGGCAGCCATGGCTTCCTCGGACATGACCCAGGCGCTGATCTCTTCCTCGACAGCATCGGGAAGCTTCATACCCTTGCGGCTAAAGAACTTGATACCGTTGAACTCCGGTGGATTGTGCGAAGCAGAGATGACGATGCCGCCGTCGAGCTCGTTTTGGACGGTGAGCAGCGCCACGGCCGGCGTAGGGATAACGCCGCAGCAGTGCGGGCGGCCGCCCTCGGCCATAATGCCGGCGGTCAGAGCACTCTCGAGCATGGTGCCCGAAAGACGCGTGTCACGGCCGATGCAAATGTCCGGACCAAGGAACTTGGTCGCCGCTCGGCCCAGGCGAAACGCGAGGTCGCACGAGAGGTCAGCGTTGGCGACGCCACGGACGCCATCGGTACCGAAGATGTTCTGGGGCATAGGATCGCTCCTTCCCAAGTGGGCAAAACGCAGTCGCCCACCCTAGTCGAAAAGAAAAGCGGGACCCGCCGAGCAATCGGCAGGCCCCGCTTGTACATTGTATCTCGTAAGGAGATAAAACCTTAGCGCTTGGAGAACTGGGGAGCGCGGCGAGCCTTCTTGAGGCCGTACTTCTTGCGCTCGACCACGCGAGCATCGCGCGTAAGGAAACCGGCCTTCTTGAGGTCAGCACGGTAGTCGCCAGCGTTCAGAAGAGCGCGAGCGATGCCCAGGCGCAGAGCGCCGGACTGACCGGAGATGCCGCCGCCATCGCACAGAGCGATAACGTCGAACTGACCGGCGGTGTCGGTCACCTTGAAGGGAGCAAGGGCGTTCTCAACGAGCTGATGACGGCCGAAATACTGCTCGGCGTCACGCTTGTTGATGGTCACCTTGCCGGTGCCGGGGACGAGACGGACGCGGGCGACGGCGTTCTTACGACGGCCGGTACCCTGGTAGACAACGGTGTTCTCAGCCATCTTTAAGCCTCCAGCTCAATCTTCGTGGGGTTCTGGGCAGCGTGCGGATGCTCGGCACCAGCGTAGACCTTAAGCTTGGTCATCTGGGCACGGCCGAGGGTGGTCTTGGGCAGCATGCCACGAACGGCGCGCTCGATGACCTTCTCCGGGTGCTTCTCCATAGCCTGGCGGAAGCTCTCAGCCTTGAGGCCGCCGTTGTAGCCGCTGTGGCGATAATAGGTCTTCGTGTCGGCCTTGTTACCGGTAAGCTGGACCTTATCGGCGTTGATGACGACAACGAAGTCGCCGCAGTCGCTGTTGGGCGTGAACTGGGGCTTGTTCTTACCGCGCAGGATCATTGCGATCTGGGTGGCAAGACGGCCCAGGACAGCACCATCGGCGTCGACGAGAACCCAGTTGCGCTGGACCTCGCCCTGCTTGGCGTAGTGAGTCGATTTCGAAATCACTTAGACTCCTCCATGTACAGTACGTGTTGTTACAGAGATTCACGGGGCTCTGCAAGTAACCCGTCCATATTACCCCGCTCGTCGCCCGAGTCAACAGGTATTTTGGCTCCGACCAGAGTTTCTGCACATGTCGTCCATCGGTCATGATGTCGCGACGCTAGCGCTCGACAAATGCCTCGATATCACTCAGCAGACGCTTTGCCTCCTGACGACCCTGAATATACAGGTCGAGAAGCTTTGCCGGATTGTGCTCGACGTGACCGACCTCGACCGGCTTTTGTGGAGCAACGACCAGCGCGCGTCCCTCGCGCTCATACTTCCACAGGTGCATGCGCTGGATGTTATAGCGGTCGTGGCGCGTCTCGATAGCCTCGAGCAGGTAGGGATAGTCGGCATAGCGGGCGCGTGCGGCAGGCATAAACTCGTAGGGTTTTTTCTCGTACGAACGGTCCTGCGTGACAATGACAACCGCGCGATCGAAGCCCGCCTCCTCCAGCACGTGCTCGATGGGGACCGAATCGGCTACGCCGCCGTCGACGTATTTGTGCCCGTCGATCTCGACCGGCGGCGTCACCAGCGGCAGCGACGTCGAGGCGCGCACGGCATCGAGGTCGAGCACGGCGCTTTTGACCGGCAGGTATGCAGCGGTTCCAAAGAGCATGTCCGTCGCGACGGCGTACATCTCGATGGGGCTCGCGTCGAATACCTCGTTGTCAAAGGGATCCAGGCGGTCCTGGACATCGTTGAAGATAAAGTCGTAACCCACGATGGAGCCCGTAGACGCAAACGATGCGGCGCCCATGAAACGGTTGTCGTTGCAGAAAGCCAGGTTGATGCGGTTGGCACGGCCGATCTGGTGCGACTTGTAGTTCACGCCGTTGAGGGCGCCGGCCGATACGCCATATACCGCCGGAATCTCGACGCCGGCCTCCATGAGAACGTCAAGCACGCCTGCGGTAAACTGCCCGCGAAAACTACCGCCCTCCAATACGAGCGCGACCTTGCCGGCGTTCTTTGCCTTATCTTCTGCAGTCATATTGACCTCCTGCGATTGCGTTTTGGCTTTCTTCTACCCAGTTTTGGGATGGAGGGCGCATGGGTTTTGGAGCAGAGTTCGATTCTCCGCGGTTTGGGGATGACGTCGATGTGGGGCATGACCGGCTGAAACCCCATCGGCATCGCATCTGTTTTGGGCTGGGGCTTTGCGCGGAGAATCCGCGTATTTGCTTCGCAAATCTGCACCGGCTTCGGCCGCCTGCCGGCGTCCTCGCCCGCTCGCTACAAACGCTCCGCGTTTGCTTAACGCTCGCGCCCTGCATAGAGTTCGATTCTCCGCGGTACGGACTAGAAATAAAAAGGCAGGTAGATACGAATATCTACCTGCCTGTTACTTATGGTGGAGGCGCGGAGAATCGAACTCCGGTCCACGAAAGCCCCCTGATTGGCATCTCCAAGCTCAGTCGCTGGTTTAGTCTCGGACGCTTTGCGCGCAGCGACACGCTCGCGGCGTCCTAACCGGTTCGGTCTTAGCCTGCGCCATACCGATTACGTGCGCAGGAGCATTCCCCTAAAATGACGTCGCGCCGGTGTCGGGGAAATCACCGGGTTGACGCGCCGCTATAAATTAAGCAGCGAGAGCCATAGGCTCAAAAGAAGAGTTGTTGTCAATTCAATTTGACGGTACCCCTGTTTAACGAGGCGAGGAGACCTCGGCTTGCTTCCTCTCTCAGAGCTATCGTGTCGAAACCAGTCGCCCCCGAATGTTGGGAAAGTCTGGATGGTATCGGGTCTGCAAACACCCGATAACCGTCGACTTTTCAAGGAACATGCGGGGCCGAGCCCCGCTTGTGGAGTGTTATCTTACCACGTTCTGAAAGCGGACAGCTGTTCTATGCACGAGCTGTGAAGACCCCAATGTGCGCCGCACTTCGCACTTTTGTTACCGATCGCGTCACGTATATTTTCGCCAAGCAAAATTGACCCGTCGAAAGGACCGTTATGGATACCAAGCAGCAACTCGTCAATGCCCTCGCAGGCCTGGGCTCAACCATTACCGAAGCTATGGATGTCATCGAGGGCTTTGTCCCCTGCGGACATCCCGCCCTCACGGTATCGAACGCACTCGTCGCGCTGGACGCTGACGATGATGCAGCTCTCGCCCAGCAGCTTGAGACCGTCAAGGGCTTTATCGACCACGTGAGTGAGAACCGAGGCGTGTCCGCCTACCACGACATCGAGGTCGAGCTCGCGGGCCCCAAAGCCGATCTGCTCGCAGCAATCCGCGAGGTAGGCGCCCTTATGCAGACCGCAGGCGTCAAGAACACCCAGGTCAACGAGTGGGTCTACCGCAGTCTGGCAGCACTCGACAGCTCCGAAGAAAAGGCAGCCGAGCAGCTCGCAGAAAGTCCCACCATTAAGGCCGAGCTTTTGTAAATAGCAGACGCGGGCCCCTTGGCGCATCGTCGTCCAAGAGGCCCGCAAACAGTTTGCGTCAACCGATAGCCGCGCGGGCGCGTTCGGCCAAAGCAAGAATCGGCATCATTTGACGCGGGGTCTTTGCTGCAAGATCGGCATGTTCGAGCAGCTTACGATCGTTGGTCACCAAGTAATCGACCTGCGCGCGCTTGCACGCGGCGAGCACCAAGTTGTCCTCGTAATCGCGATGGAGCGCTAAGTATTTGTCGGCCAGCCAAAGGTCCGACGCATCTGCACCCACGGCCGTAGCGTTTTCGGTCATATTCCGAACAAACGCCAGCGCCGCATCGCCAATCGCGCGGGCAGAAGCCTCGTCGAGCGCTCCCCCGCTGGCAAGAACGCCACGCTTCAGCTCGTGTTGGACAACGTACAGTACGTCCTTAGCGATATGCACCGGAAAGAACAGCGATGCCCCCGCCTCCGTCGCCTGCCCAATAAACGCACGCGCGGCAAGCGACTCGGCATGGTCAACACAAAACGAATCAACCCATACGTTGGCGTCCACCATGATCTTGAGAGGGGCTCCGCTCACAGGATCATCCCCTTTTGGCGATAGCGCCCGTCCATGGCTTCGGAATAGATTGTGTCCCAATCGCGATCGTCGGATACGGGCGACGCAGCGATGCCCAAATCTGCATAAAGCCGGTCTGCCGCTGCCCACGACGCGGCGAACGGAGTATCGTGCGCGACGGTCTGTTGCCGGTCGTCGACGGCCGCAAGCACTTCCTCGCACTGCCCGCCGCCCTGCGCGACCTTGGCCACGACCTTTTTGATGAGCTCGGGCAGTGATCTGTCCGAAAGCCGCAACGCTTCCTCCGCATGGTCCTTGACCTGGCGATCCACGCGAACGTTCACCTGCGCCATGCCGCTAACAGCACCCACGTTGATCCCGCTCCCTTCAAATGCTAGCACCGCTAGCAACACTATATAGAGAAGCTAGCAAATGGTCAAATGCAAAAGGCCTGCGTCCGGACGACACCGATGCCGTCTGGGCGCAGGCCAGATAACGTGGGCGAACACGTCCGCTAGCGCAGGTAAGCCTTTGCGTTGCCCAGGCTGTAGGCGATCGTTGAGCCGTTGTGCAGCAGCGACGACGCCTGCGGAGTAATCATGCCGGTAATACCCAATGCCAACAGCGCCGAGTTGGTGAGCATCACCTTGGAATACGAACTCGTCAGACGGTCGATAAGCCCCTGACTCATGCGGCGCAGGCGCACGATCGCGGCGAGATCTGTATCGGTCAGGATGATATCGGCGACCTCCTTGGCGATGTCGCTTCCACCGCCCATTGCCAGCCCCACGTCGGCCAAACCGAGTGCCGGCGAATCGTTGACGCCGTCGCCCACCATGGCAACGTGGCGCCCCTCGCCCTTAATGCGCTCAACATACGCGTACTTGTCCTCGGGCAGCAGCTCGGCCTTAAACTCGTCGACACCCGCCTCGCGAGCAATGCGCTCGGCCGTGCGCTCCGAGTCGCCCGTGAGCATGACCACGTGCTTAACGCCCAACGCGTGCAAGTCGGCGATAGCCTCGCGAACCCCGGGCTTAAGCGGGTCCTCGATACCGAGCACGCCCACAACGGTGCCATCGACCGCCAGGTACAGCGGCGACAGCCCCTGCATCTGGGACTCGATTTGCTCCTTAATGTCGGACTCGAGCTGCGCGCTCTCATCCTCAAATACAAAGTGCGCGGAACCGATGATGGCGCGACGCCCTTCAATGGACGAAGCGATGCCGTGCGCCACGATGTACTCGACGGCGGCATGGCGCTCGCGGTGCTCGAGCCCGCGCTCGCGGGCGGCGTTGACCACGGCACGCGCCACCGGATGCGGAAAATGCTCCTCCAAGCAAGCGGAAAGGCGCAGGATCTCGTCCTCGCTCCAACCATCGGTGGTGAGCACGCAGGCAAGACGCGGCTGCGCCTCGGTAAGCGTGCCGGTCTTATCAAACACAATGGTGTCGGCCTTGGCAAACGACTCAAAGTACTTGGCGCCCTTGACCATAACACCCATCTTGGCAGCATCGCTCATGGCAGTCATGACGGCGACGGAACCCGTGAGCTTGAGTGCGCACGAGTAGTCGACCATCAGTGCCGCCGAGGTCTTGATGAGGCTGCGGGTGGTAAGCGCAACCAGGCCCGCGAGCAGGAAGTTCCACGGGACGATCTTGTTGGCGAGGTCTTCCATGTGCGACTGGCCCTCGGACTTGAGCGAATCGGCCGTCTGCACGAGCGAGACGATCGAGCGGAGCTTGGTCTGCGCCGTGTTGGCGCGCACGCGCACCAAGATGCTGCCGTCTTCCACGACGGTACCGGCGAACACATCGTCGCCCACGCTGCGCTCGACGGCCAGCGGCTCGCCGGTCAGGGTCGCCTGGTTGACCATAGCGCTCCCCTGCTCGACAACACCGTCGATGCAAATGGACATGCCAGTGCGCACGGCGACCAAATCGCCGGGCTCGAGCTCGGTCGCGGCAACGCTTACCTCGGTGTCGCCGACAACCTTTTGCGCCTTGTCGGGCACATCGAGCAGCGAGTTGATGAGCTCGTTTTCGCTCATGGCGCGAGTGTAGTCCTCGAGCAGCTCGCCCACGTTGAGCAAGAACATTGTCTGGCCCGCGGTGTCGACATCACGCTTGACGAACGAAATGCCGATGGCCGAAGCGTCGAGCACAGGAACGGTCAGGCGCGGCTGTGCCAGCTCATGAAGGGCAGCGCGCAAAAATGCCATGTAACCGGCCACGACAAACACCGCACGCAGAGGCGTCGGCAAGAACCAACGGCGCGCGTAGTGGGCGCCGATAAGTGTGGCAAGATCCATGACGAGCTTGTGCTTGCGCGGCTCGAGTTGCATCACGTAGCCCGACTTGGCATCGGCGATAGCTTGAGCATCGAGCGCGCCCAAGGCATCGAGCACGCCCGCACGACGTTGCTCGTCATATTCGAGCGCCATCTGGCCAATACGGCCGTAGACGCGCACCTTGTGCACGCCGTCGATGTCGCCGCTGAGCTTAAGAAGCGCATCGAGATCGCCCTCTGGCACAGGACCCGCCAACTGGAGGCGGGTCCTGCCGGGGATCTCGCTAATAACCGAGAATCTCATAGTTTGTGCCTGGGAGCGTTACTCGGCTGCCTCGTCAGCAGCGGCCTCGCTCTGGGTGATGTAGGCAGCCTCGGCAACCATGTCGTCGACATTGGCCTTGGCCTGCTCGACCATGTCCTGGTAGCCGTTCTTGATGCGCATGCCGCACGCGATGCCCTGCACGCAGGCGTTCTTTACCGGAGCGCTGGTGAGCAGCTTGATGCCGGCCGTACCGAGCAGAAAACCGCCACCGACAAGCAGGGTGTTAAACGTCGACTTCTTCATGTTGCTTCTCCCTTTTGCCGCACAAGCGCGGCATGGTGCCTTAGCACCCGAGTTCATTAGTTTGCTCGAGCACGCTTTTGAAAATAGTTTAGTATAACTATTTGGTCAACAATGGCTAACTTTTTGGAAACTATGGGGATGAACTCAATATGACAAAGGGATTGTCCCTTTGTCACATTAGGGACAGTCCCTTTGCCACAGTCCTACAGCTGCCAGGCAGCCGCTTCCTTTTGGAGCGCAACCATGCGGGCAAATTCTCCACCTGCCGCCTTGAGCTGCGCCGGAGTGCCCTGCTCGGCGACCACGCCGTCCTTCAGGACCACGATCTTGTCGGCATTTTCCACCGTACGCATGCGATGCGCAATCACGATAACCGTCTTACCTGCGAGCAGACGGGAGAGCGCCTGCTGAACCACGGTCTCGTTCTCGACGTCCAAGCTCGCCGTCGCCTCGTCCAACAGGACGATGGGCGCATCTTTGAGCAGCGCGCGGGCGATGGAGATGCGCTGACGCTCGCCGCCGGAGAGTTTCGAGCCGTTCTCGCCGATCATGGTGTCGTATCCCTGCGGCATGCGATTCACGAACTCGTCGCAGTTGGCGGCACGCGCGGCCGCAAGCACTTCCTCGTCGGTGGCATCACGACGACCGAGGCGGATGTTTCCCATCACCGTGTCGTCAAAGAGCAGCACGTCTTGGAACACAATGGCGTAATCACGCAGCAGTACCTCGGGATCAACGCTCGCAACATCCACGCCACCCACGGTAACCTTGCCCGCGGTGGCATCCCAAAAGCGCGCGGCCAGGCGGCTCACCGTAGACTTGCCAGAGCCCGAAGGACCGACTAGTGCCGTGACCTCGCCTTCCTTGGCGGTAAAGCTCACATCGGTAAGAACTTTCTCGCCGGCGCGGCCGTCCTCGCCCGCACCATAGCCAAATGCCACGTGATCGAACACCACATCGTGGCCCGCGGGCTCGAATTTCTCGCTGCCCCGCGCCACAGGCTCTTCCATGATGGAACGCATGCGCTTGGCAGACGACTCGGCGACAAACAGCTCGGACATTAACATTAACGCCTGGTCAAAGGGCGCATAGACACGGCTCACCATAAGCAGGAAGGCAAACATCACCAAAAAGTCGACCTGCCCGGAGGCGACCATCGCGGCGCCCGTGACCAGCGTGGTGGCAATGCCCAGACGCAGGATGGCAAAGGCGGAGTTGACCAAAAGCCCGTTAGAGAGCTCGCCCTTGGTGGTCTCGCGCTCCTCGGCATCGATCACAACGTTGAGCCCCTCAAGATAATGGGCCTCCTGGTTGGTGGCGCGGATCTCGCGAACGCAGTCGAGCGTCTCTTGAATTGCCTCGGTAACCTTGACCTTCTCGGCGCGCACGCGATCGAACACCGGAGTCATGGGGCCGCGTGTTAGATACAGCACGGCAAAGGCCACGGGAACGCTCCAAAACGCCGCGATCGCCAGCTGCCAGCAAAAGAACAGCGACGCCACGAAGACAATGGCGCTTGCGATGATGGCACCCCAAAGCTCTCCCAGCACGTGGCTGTAGGCGTGCTCCATGGCCTGGACGTCACCCATGATAGTCTCGGTTAAATCGGCCAGATCACGACGACCAAAAAACGACAGCGGCAGTTTGCGCAAGCGCTCGGCGATCTCCATACGCTGCTTGCCGCACTCCTCGTAAAAGATGCAGTAGGTGTAGTAATACTGCTGCCAGTTAGAGGCAAAGAGCAACACGAAAAAGACCAGGAGGCCGCCCACGATCGGCAGGGCATCCGGCAGGTCAGCCCCGCTGGCGAGATGCTCGACAAAGCCGGCCATAACCAGGAATAAAAAGCCCATGCCGGCCATGGTAATGAGATTGGTGAGCGTGGTCCAGAAGATGCCGCGTTTTACGCCGGCGATGCCTTTATCGGATAGGAAATACTTCTTTTGGAATGAGGCGAACATTTAGGCCTCGCCTCCCTTCGCGACGGCGGTATCCGCGGTCGTAGCAGTAATCTTCCAGCTCGCGGCCTGTTCGTATTCGGCCCACATCCTGGCATACAGACCCTCTTGGGACAGCAACTCGGCATGGGTACCCGACTCCTGCACGCTGCCCTGGTTGAGCACCACGATTTGGTCTGCGCCCACTACAGTCGAGAGTCGGTGCGCAATCATAATGACTGTGCGACCAGCCGCCAGCTTGCTAAAGGCGCGCTGGATGAGTGCCTCGTTCTCGGGATCGGCAAACGCCGTGGCCTCATCGAGCACCACGATAGGCGCGTCTTTAAGGATCGCGCGGGCGAGTGCCACGCGCTGGACCTCGCCGCCCGAAAGATATGCTCCGCCGGCACCGAGCATGGTATTGATGCCCTGTGGGAGCTTGGCCACAATGTCGTCGCACTGAGCTGCGGAGAGGGCCGCACGCACTTCGTCGTCAGTGGCCGTAGGCTTGGAGGCGCGCACGTTATCGGCAAGTGTTTGCCGGAACAGCTGGTTGGTCAGGAACACGAAGGCGACCTGGCCCATAAGCTCGTGCGGATCCATATCGCGAACGTCCACACCGCCTACGAGCACTCGACCCGAGGAAACGTCCCAAAAACGCGGGATCAGGCTTGCGCAGGTTGACTTGCCGCCACCCGAGGGACCCACCAGGGCGAGAGTGCTACCCGCGGAAACGCTGAAACTCACATGGCTAACGGCAGGTGTTTCGGCACCCTCGTAGGTAAAACTCACGTCCTCAAATCGCACGTCGCCACCGGCAGGGTGCTTGGGTTGGGCGGACACGGAGAGCTGCTTGGAATCCATGACGCTTCGAATACGAGCCAGCGAATCGGCACTCATCTGAGAGGCCTCGCCCACAAACATGAGCTTGGTCATGGCCGTCGGCACCACGGCCGAAAATATCGCGTAAAACGTGAAGTTGGCCATAAAATGCGCGAAGTCCGCCTCGCCCGGCGCCAACAGCAACGCCACGGGCAGCAGGAATGTCACAAGGCCATTGAGCGCGGTAAGGTTGAGCACCTGCGGACCTCGGCAGAACGTGCCCGCATAGTTTTGCGCCATGTCGGCGTATTCGGCGATCGCATCGTGGAAGGCCTTAAAGGAGTAGACCGTCTGCTGAAACACCTTGACCACGGGGATGCCTCGTACGTATTCGGTGCCGGTCTTGTTCATCTTGACCAGCGCTCCCATGTAGGCCTTCATGAACTCGGCGCCTTTGCCGCTCATCATGGTGGCCATGGCGCCAAACGAAATGGCCACCGAGATGAGGCATGCCGCGCCCAAGCGCCAATCGAGGGCGAAAAGCAGCACGAGCAAGCCCACGACCATGGCGACGGCGCCTGCGATATCGGGCAGCATGTGTGCGAGCAAAGTCTCGGTGGAGGCGGCACACCCGTCTACAATGCGGCGCAGCTCGCCGGTGGCATGCGTGTCGAAGTAGCCGAGCGGCAACTTAAGCAGGTGCTCGCTCGTAGCCTTACGGATATTGGACGCGCAGCGAAACGCGGACAGATGCGTGCACATGAGCCCCACGAAATAAGCTACGATGCTTGCCAGCGCAAACCCCACGGCCCACCAGCCATACGTCGCGATGTTGCAGGCTTCGCTCCAGTTAGGCGCCACAGCGATCAGATCGCGCGCGACAAGCCAGATGCACACGTACGGGCCAAAGCTCAGCAGCTGCGAGAGCGCCGAGAGCGCCATGCCCAAATACGTTAGGAATTTGCGGTCACCGGCATACGCGAGCAACTCGCCGATGCCTCCACCTTCCCTTTTTGATCCCTTTGCCATGAGATTCCTTTCTAACGGCTTGAGAGTTAACCGTAATCAACTTATCATTGATGTGTTAGCCATGGCTCACAATCAAGCCAGGCGTGGACGTTTCTGCAAAGGAAAGGGACGCTTTTGCAAATACGGCGGGCAGCGACCGACATAACCGAGCTCTACGCACCGCAATTTGAGCAGTTTGGCCTGGAGCTTACCGGCAAGGGCGCCGTCTTTACCGGCGAGGTGGCAAACGATCGGGCGCACGGCCGCGCATGGATCATGCCTCTCTCCCCTGCCTGCATCGTCATGGAGCATTTCATTACCCCGACGCACGATATGTACCTGGCCGAATACACACCCGAGCCATACGCCTGCGTGAGCGAGGTCAGCGCGCCCACACTTACATGCATGCCCGAGGCTGGCATAACGCCCGCGAACCTCAAACCATTGAGTGGTCCGTGGCCAAACAATGCCGTTTGCAGCTTTATCCAAGATAGCTGTGGCGAGGAATTAAGCCCGCTGTTTGCGGGGGAGCTTTATCACTCGCGCTCGGTGCTCTTTTTGCCTGGATATTTTGACGAACTGGAGCACCGCTATCCCACCGAGTTCGCGGGAATCTTTGAGGCGTTTGCCGAGCCGTGGCACGAGGAAGCGACGTCTGCCATCTGCCACACGCTGCGCCGGATTAACGAGGACCGCGCCCGCACCGTAGGCGGACACGTCTATATGCAGGGCATCGTGGAGACCATGGTCGCGGAGCTCGCCTGTTCGCGCGCGGCCCACAAGCAGGCGCGGCAGGCGGCAGACACACGCGTCAGCATAACCATTGCCGAAGAAGCAACGGCAATGATTGAGCGCGCGCTCGACAAAGGCAGACGTATGGGTATCAACGAGGTGGCCGAGAGGCTCTACACAAGCCGCTCCAAACTATGCGCCACCTTTAAGGCCCAAACTGGCGAGTCCCTGGGCGCCTACATTCGCAGACGCCGTATGGAGCGAGCACAGGACCTTTTGGCCGATAGCGCGCTCACAATAGCGCAGGTGGCAGAGCGCCTAGGCTACCCTCAGCAAGCCGCCTTCGCCCAAGCCTTCAAACAATACACCGGCATGACACCCACGGCTTGGCGAAGCAAGTATCGCTAAGGCCCAAGCTCCCCGGCCGTAACGGAGCGATTAATTAGCCGCCGCCCGTCAGCTCACCCAGGATCTAAACGTCAAGATGCGCACAATCAAGCGCCTTTTTGATAAGAGGGACAGATCGATCAGCCAAATACAACGGAATGTTGAGCACCCCGTCGTCGAGCTTTAGGTTCTTAAGTGAGTAGCGGACCCTCAATGGAGTCGTCTCCGCATGCTTGTCGGCATAGTACTTAAGGCTCTTGGAATGAACGACCTCTCCCGATTTGACCTCGACGGGAACGATTTCGTTTCCGACTTGAATCAAAAAATCGACTTCGTGCTTCGGCTTCTCGTTTGTCCAATAACGCGGAGCAGCATCTAACTGTGAAAGTAATGCCTGAAGCACATAGTTCTCGGCGAACGAACCTTTGAACTCCGAAAATAGCGCATCCGAGATGGCAAAAGCGGACGCATCCAGCCTTGCCATGCGGCGCAGCAAGCCGACATCAAGACAGTAGACCTTAAATGCCTTGAGGTCATCGTACGCAGAGAGCGGCACACCACCGGCAGCATTAAGGCGAACCGCCGTGATGAGCCCAGCATCGGCAAGCCATTCCAGAGCATCCTCGTATTCTCGAGCACGAGCCCCCTCGCGCACCGCACCCCAAACGAACTTTTTGTTCTCGCGCGCCAACTGAGCTGGAATCGAGTTCCATATTTGCGAAAGCTTGGCGAACTGCGCACGGCCACCATGCTTGGCAAAATCGCGCTCGTAGGAATCCAAGAGATCAGACAACACCTTATCGACCTGAACGATATCGCCCGTCTCCGCCCACCGGCCAAGAGCCTCTGGCATGCCGCCGCATGCAAAATAACGACGAAGATGCTCGACGAGACGGACATGGAAGAAATCGGGCACTGTCTCGATCTGATCCAGGCCGCCAAGGTATTCGTCGTAGTTTGCAGCGCCCTCGGCTTTCAGAAACTCGGAAAAGCTCATAGGGTGCATCTCCATGAACTCGACCTTTCCCACCGGAAAAGCGCTGGTCTCACGGGACAAGCGAACGCCCAACAAAGACCCTGCGCATGCGACGTGATACTCGGGGGCCTCGTCACAGAAGTATTTAAGGGCGCCGACTGCAGAAGGACAATCCTGGATCTCATCAATAATAAGCAGCGTCTCGCCGGGATCGATAGGCTGTCCAAATGCCAGGGAAAGGTTTGAGATGATCCGCCGAGGATCGCGCGTACCTTCGAAAAACTGAGCGTACTCGCTCTGTACCCCAGGTGACGGTTCCTCGAGCGTCAGATACACAAAATTGCGGTACGAGGTTCGACCGAACTCCTTAAGCGCCCACGTCTTTCCAACCTGGCGCGCCCCCTTAAGGATAAGCGGCTTACGATATTCCGACGCTTTCCAAGCGTTAAGCTTGGCAATGATATCTCGCTGCATGACCGAACCTCCCGCAAAGAAACTTCCGTAAACGTGATATTTCCCACATTTTACCCTAGGTAAAACGTGACATTTATCACATTTACAGAAGTTTTAAGCTCATTTCGCCACACTTTCATCACATTGAAAAGGCGGAGGCGCCAGTGGCGCCTCCGTCGTGAGTCAGGACTGTTCGAAATTGAGGGGCAAGGCCCTGCGCCCGGCCCCTCGGTTCCCGTTTACGAGAGCGACGTTCTCAGCAACTCGTTGAAGAGCTTAGGGTTGCCCTTGCCGCGGCTCGCCTTCATGCACTGACCCACCAAAAAGCCGATGACCTTCTGGTTGCCGTCACGATACTGCTGCGCCTGATCGGCACAGTTTGCCAGCACCTCGTCCACAATCGGCTGCAGCGCGCCGGCATCGCTCACCTGACGCATACCACGCTCGTCGACGATCTTGTTGGGGTCGTCGCCGGTCTGGGCCATGGCCTCAAAGACCTCGTGCGCCTGGTTGGAGCTGATGGCATCGGTCGCCAGCAGCTTGGCCAGCGCTGCCACCTGAGCCGGGGCAACGCCGGACTCGGCGAGCGACACACCCGCGCCCTTAAGGTGGGCGATCATCTCGTTGACCAGCAGGTTTGCGACCGTCTGGGCCTCCTTGCCAGCCATGCCGGCAGCGGCGGCCTCAAAGAACTCGGCAAACTCCGGGTCGCCGGCAATCTGCTCGGCGTCCGCCGCCTTAATGCCAAAGTCAGCCTCAAAACGGACGCGCTTGGCATCGGGCAGCTCGGGGATCTCGCCACGGCAGCGGTCGATGAACTCGTCATCCAGATCGAACGGCGCCAGGTCGGGATCAGGGAACAGACGATAGTCGTCGGCCGTCTCCTTCACACGCATGACAACGGTGCGCTTGCGGCTGGGCTCCCAGTGGCGGGTCTCCTGGTAGATGATGCCGCCCTCCTCGAGCACCTCGGCCTGACGGCAGATCTCGTAGGCAAGGCCATCGTGCAGGCTCTTAAACGAGTTGAGGTTCTTGAGCTCGGTTTTGGTGCCCAGCTTGGTCTCGCCGCGGCGACGCAGCGACACGTTGCCGTCGCAGCGCATGGAACCCTTCTCCATGGAGCAGTCCGAAATGCCCAGCGTCACAAAGATGCGACGGAGCTTCTCCATAAACAGGCGAGCCTCCTCGGGCGTGCGCAGATCGGGCTCGGTGACGAGCTCGATCAGCGGCGTACCGCAGCGGTTGTAGTCGACGAGCGACTCGGCCGCGGCGGTAATGCGGCCCTCGGCGCCACCCACGTGCACCATCTTGGCGGCGTCCTCCTCCATATGGATGCGCAGGATGCGGATGGGCACCGTGTAGGAACCGTCCTCGCGACGCTCGGGCATCTGCAGGTTGGACGCGTCGTAGCTGGCCAGGTGGCCGGCACGCTGATTGCCCTCGCGCATGGTCGACGTCATGGATGTGGACAGGCCCTCGGCGTTGGCCGAGGCGCTCGCCAGGCTCTGGGCCTCGGCCTCACCAAACGCGCAGTCGGGGCGCTCGGCGGCACCGCGACCGGTCACGTCCAGATCCAGGTGACCGTACATGGCAAAGGCAACCGGACCCTGCGTGGTCTGGAAGTTCTTGGCCATATCGGGATAGAAGTAGTGCTTGCGGTAGAACATCGAGTGGCGCTGGATCTCGCAGTTAGTGGCGAGACCGGCCTTGACGATGCTCTCGATGGCGCGCTTGTTGGGCACCGGCAGGGCGCCGGGCAGTCCCAGGCACACCGGGCACACGTTGGCGTTGGGCTCGTCATCGTGGCTGAGTTTGCAGTTGCAGAACATCTTGGTATCGAGCGCGGTGAGCTCGGTATGGATCTCCAGGCCGATCACGGCCTCCCAATCCTGCAGGACCTCGGAAAGCTCCTTCATTACAGCTCGCCTCCCTTCCCGGCAAAATCGGGCGCGACGGAAAGCGCGGGCGCACCCGTGGCGGCATCGGCAAAGCCGCGCTCCAGGGCGCGGGCAAACGTGAGCAGCTGACGATCCTTAAAGGCAGGTCCCACCAGCTGGGCGGAAACGGGCAGCTTGCTGTCCTCGCCCAGGCCCAGCGGCACCGAGATACCGCCGTTGCCACAAATGTTGAGCGAGATGGTGTACAGGTCCGAAAGGTACATCTGCGTGGGGTCGCTGATCTCGCCAAACTTAAAAGCCGTGCGCGGCGAGGCGGGCATGAGGATGGTGTCCACCTTGGCATACGCGGCGTCGTAGTCCTGCGTGATGAGCGTGCGGGCCTTTTGCGCAGCGTAGTAGTACTTGTCGTACACGCCCGAGCTCAGCAGGTAGGCGCCGAGCATCTGACGGCGCTTGGCCTCGGCGCCAAAGCCGTGGGCGCGCGAAAGCGAGCTCTGGTCGGACAGGTTGGCGCAGCCCTCCTCCTGATAGCCGTAGCGGATGCCGTCAAAGCGGGCCAGGTTGGAGAACGCCTCGGCCGGGCCGATGACGTAGTAGGCGGCGATGGCGGCGTCCAGGTGCGGCAGGTCGACCTCGACCAGCTCGGCACCCTGGTTCTGCAGCTCCTGGGCGGCGCGCTGAACAGCGGCCTTGACCTCGGGCGTCAGGCCCTCGGCCTCCATAAACGCAGGAATGATGCCCACGCGCTTGCCCTCGATGCTGTCGTTGAGATGCTCGGTAAAGTCGACAGCGCAATCCTGGCTGGTGCAGTCGTAGGGATCGTGGCCCGCACCGGTAAGCGCGTTCATGGCCAGCGCGACATCCTCGACCGTGCGGCCAAAGGGTCCCACCTGGTCGAGCGACGAGCCAAAGGCAACCACGCCATAACGGCTCACGGCACCATACGTGGGCTTAAAGCCCACCACGCCGCACAGCGACGCCGGCTGGCGAATGGAGCCGCCGGTGTCCGAGCCCAGCGAGAGCGCGACCTCACCCGCGGCGACGGCGGCAGCGGAGCCGCCCGAGGAGCCGCCGGGCACGCGCTCGGTATCCCAAGGGTTGTTGGTGCGGTGGAAGGCAGAGCTCTCGGTGGAGCTGCCAAAGGCAAACTCGTCCATGTTGGCCTTGCCCATGGGCAGGCAGCCGGCGTCGAGCATGCGCTGGACGCAGGTGGCGGTGTAGACGCTCTGGTAGTTCTCGAGCATGCGGGAAGCGCAGGTGGTGCGCGTGCCCACGAGGTTCATGTTGTCCTTGATGGCCAGCGGCACGCCCGCGAGCGGGGGCAGCGGCTTGCTTGCGGCACGGTCGGCATCCACGCGCGCGGCGGCCTCGAGCGCAAGCTCGGGCGCCAACTGCAGGAATGCCTGGACCCCGCCCTCGCGCGCCTCGATGGCGGCAAGGGAGGCCTGGGCCACCTCGGTAGCGGTAAAGTCGCCGGCGGCAACGCCCGCGGCTATCTGGGCGGCGGTAAGGGAATCGAAGCTCTGCGCCATTACTCGCTCTCCCCCTCTCCCAAAATGGACGGCACGCGGAAGTAGCGGTCGCGCGCGCTGCCGGCGTTTTCGAGCGCGACGTCGAGCGGCAGATCGCGCTCGGGCTCGCGCAGGTCATCGCCCATCACGTTGGACAGGCTTCCGATGGGATGGAACGTGGGCTCCACGTCGGGCAAGTCATATTGCAAGACGGGCTCGAGCATCTGGACGGCGTCGTTCATGTAGGACGTCATCTGAGTGAGCTCGTCATCGGTCAGTGCGATCTTTGCGTACTCGGCGA
This sequence comes from Collinsella sp., assembly GCA_036304725.1. Lineage (GTDB taxonomy): Bacteria > Actinomycetota > Coriobacteriia > Coriobacteriales > Coriobacteriaceae > Collinsella. The sequence continues at coordinate 33,333 of JAXIYC010000011.1, forward strand.
TGCCGCGCACGTCTTTCTCGCTGAGTGCCATAGGCGCTCCCTTCCGCATAACAGATAAACCGCTCTAGTATACAAGGCAACGCCGCTTGGAGCAGGCGCTTTACCTAAATGCAGCGAAAACGTAACGAGGGCGGCGGGCTGGCAGGCGGCGGGCTGGCGGTTCTGCAGCGAAACCGCACCGTCCATAGCGAAAACCGTCCCGCCCGCAACGAAAACCGCGCCGTCTGCAACGAAAACCATCCCGCCCGCAACGAAAACCATCACAACATTCGACGCTTTTCGTCAAAATCGCGATTTTCATCGAATGTTGTGATGGTTTGGAAGCCCCGACCACCACAAAGGTACCTGTCCCCGTTGTGGTGGTTCTGAACGATGGCTATGCCGAGGCCTTGGCCTTGCGGCGTTTACGGACCGCGTGGACCACGATGTCCAGCAGCAACAACAGAATGGCTACAACCACGATGAGCACGGCAAACTCGCGCTTGCCCCAGTGGCGGCCGGCCAGCGACTTTTGCTTGTCGACGTCCTTCTTGCTGTACTTGGTGCGCACGCAATGCACCAGCAGGCGATGGTCGTTCACGCCATAAGGCGTGCAGGTGACGAGCGTCACCTTATCGGCGCCGGGCTCGATGGTCAGCGACTCCATCTCCTCGGGCAGCACGACCTCGGAGTCGACCATCTTGTAGGCGAGCGTCTTGTTCATGGTGTGCAACAGCACCAGGTCGCCGGGCTCCAGCGAGTGGATGTCGTCGAACATGCTCAGGTTGCGCATGCCCGAGTGCGCGGTGAGCACGCAATGCGTCGAGGCGCCTCCCACCGGCAGGCTCGTGCCCTCCAGGTGACCGACGCCCGCCATTAGGACTTCCTCGCTCGTGCCGTGGTAGATGGGCATGCTCACGTCGATGGAGGGAATCTCGACCCAGCTCATCATGGGGTCGCGGTCAAAGATAAGCTGCTGAGCGTAGGGCTCGATCTGGTCGGCGGGAAGCTCGGTGGCCTCGCCCGCCAGCTGCTCGTTAAAGGAGCGCGCCTGGAGCAGGATGCGCTCGCGCTCCTCGGCAGACAGCGCGTCCACGGTGCTGGACACGGTGCTGATCTGGTTGAACACGCCCGAGGCCTCGAGCCGGTCCAAAATCCACGGCCAGGTCATAAGGCCCACGCCAATAAGGATGATGACGATGGTGATGAGCCGGTCGGCCCAGCGCGGCAGTCGCTTGCGACGGCGCTTGGGCTTTAGTTGAGGTTTGGGCTGAGGGCTTGAGCCACCGTTAGCCGCGGCGTTATTGCTCTTCATATGTTTGGCGCCCTGCACCATCGCCTGTCACTCCTCTAAAGCTCAGGTTGTCTAAACAAATAATAGCCGATTCGCGAGCCCCTATCCCGGACAACGCAGCCAGGACCGAAGCACCGCCTACGGTCGGAATTCTTAGAGACCTTCTACAGCGCTTCCTGCCATGGATATTCCTTTCCAAACATGCGATCGACTTCGAGCTGAATTCGTTCATCGTCGATTGCCGCCAAAGATAGCGCAAGTGAAATGTCGTCGATACGGGAGGAGTCGGCAAACACGGGCGCATAGCGCCACACTTGGATCATCGCCGTTTCGTTATCCGACAATTCCCCATCTGCGACTTCAAGGCCACGCAGTTCACGCCATACGCTTCTTAAGACCGCCTTTTGATCCATGCCCGGAGCCGCGAGCATCGAACGCGCAGCGAGCGCTGTCTCCCCAGCGTCAGCGAGACAGTCGATCTGTGGTGCCCTCCTTGCAAAAAAGACCTTCGAGACAGGCGAGAAGAGCTCTGCCATGTGCTCACTGAGCAGAAGATCCACGGCCACGGGAAACACAATGACACGTCGTTCGCGCCGTTCGCGCTTTGCGAGCCCCCTGTCTACAAGCTCGGTTATGGCCTCACTCGCGCGGCTTGCCGAAATCCCAAGCGCACGACAAAGGTCATCGGAATGATATGACTCCTGCCCTGCCCCCCAGATTGCGGCAGCCTGCGCGTTGGGTGACATCTTGGTCGCGCGATTATGAAATCTAGTGCCGCCCCTCTCCGTGCAGGCCGCGCCCATAAATGGAAGAAAGGCCTGTCTACCAGAGCAAACAAAGGGGATTCCTTGTGCGACCAATGCCTTGCGTTGGCGCGCATCGGCATCAGGAAACGAAACGACGACAGGAGCCTCCGCACGCAAGGCTAACTGGCTATAGACTCTCTTAGCCTCGGGAAGTCCTACGCCAGCAGGCAAACTTGCAAGCAAAAAAGAAAAACCATTTGCGTCAACGGCGCGGACCTCAATCGACCGTAGATGCAGTGGCAAGTGTGCGGATCCAGGCCAAGTTTTAGCCTTGGCGGAGAGGCCTAGTGCTTCTTGTAAGTAGGTAAGCGCTTCGTTCATTTCCATCTTTTCGCTTAGTTCCAGTTAATATTGGAATTATACATAATTTTCGGAAATAACGAAATTTCTATCAGGTATGAACCCGCATTTGAGTTTTCAAAATATCTCGAATCAACTGAGCGATTCGGGATACAATGTTTATAGAAAACGACGCATCCCGCGTAAGTGTTAAGGAGCGCGGGCAGCCTAGTTTTCTAACGTGTTAAACGGCCGGGCTGCAACCCCGGCCGTTTTTATTTGCGCTTGCGGCGCAAACGCCGAGAACCGTCCGCACCGCGCGTGCGCCTACGGACCTTAAACCGAACCTCATACGAGTCAAAAAACGCGATGACGAACGAGCCCACCGCCGCAAGGGCGGCGAGCACGTTAAGGAATTTCAGCATTTGGGGACCTCCGATCGAGTCGTCGGCCGCCCGCGCACGGAATGCGTCGCAAAGCCATTTTACCGCGAGTGCTCGCACTTACAGCTGGTATACGCGATTTTGACAAACATTTGTTCGATAATCATACGCTTGACCCTTCGGACAGCGGAGCCCAGCCGCATTGTCCGGCATATTTGCGTTTTCAAAATTGCCCGGATTGGCGGGGCGATTCGGGATACAATGTCTATAGAAAACGACGCACCCCGCGTAAGTGTATGAGAGCGCGGGCGGCCTAGTTTTCAGCTTTTGTTAAATGCCCGGGCCTCTAACCCCGGGCATTCTTATTTGCGCTTGTTGCGGCGCAAATGCCTTCTACCGTCCGCACCGCGCGTGCGCCTACGGACCTTAAACCGAACCTCATACGAGTCAAGAAACGCGATGACGAACGTGCTCGCATCGGACGATGGAGGCTGGCTGCGTTATCCCAAAAGAACGGGGCAAACTCCAGTGCGGAGTCTGCCCCGAAAAGAGAATGGCAAAGCAAGAACGTCGATGGACGAGAAAAGTGTCCGCAAGTCTCATGGCCATCACATCCCACCTGCCAAAGGGATGGGTGAGTGAGCGTTACTCCTGCTCGGACTCCTCAGCCTGCTTACGGCTGCGGATGAGGTGCGCCACGCCGATGCACAGCACCGCGCCACCAGCGATCCAGGTGAAGGTCACGCCGTTGAGACCGGTGAGCGGGAGGTTGGAGCCCTTCTTGTTCTTGACGGTAAGGGTGACGGTGCCGCCGTCGACTGACGGGGTAACCATGGTAGCGGAGTCAGGTTTCTGCACAGTAACCTTCAGCGTATTTACAGCTGTTTTTTCGTCGAGCGCCATACCCTCGTCTTTATTAAGCCCCTCAGGCTTGATAGTGAAGGTAAAGTCGTCCAGCGTATTGTAGCCAGGGTTGCTGCCCTCGACCTCGTGCACCGTGTAGGTACCAGCATCGAGACCCTTGACATTAATCTTGCCGCCATTCGCCGTTTTGAACTTATAGGCCTCATTGACAAGAGTGCCTTCGCTGCCGACATACATATCCTTGGAGCCAACATCGTCAGGATCGGTTGCTTGGATGGTGAACTCTACATTGTCAATCTTAGTAGTATCAGAATCAGCATCCTGCTTGATAAGCTTAAGCGCGTAGGTGTAGTCGCGGACGGTATCGGGCACAGACTCACCCGTTCCTTCGCCCATGGGATTGTTGGAATAAATGAGTTTTACGGCGTTGTCGTTACCTGTGCCGCCGACAGTAACGTTCGTAGCCTTCGTGGGATCAAGCATAGCGGTGTAAGTGACAACGACATTGGAGCTACCGTCGAGCGCCGCGTTAGCCTGTTCCGCAGCGGTCTTGAGGTCGGCAAACTTTACAGTCAACGTGTTAGTTGCATCAATCGAAACATCGTAACCGGTCTTGGCGCCAGGAGTCGTGTTGGGTGAAAGGATCGTATCACCGATTTTAACGATGACGCTGCTAGCATCTGCCGTCAGACCGTCAGAAAGCTTATCGCTGAACTCATAATGGTAAGTATCGAACGTTGCGATATTGCTGGCAACGGTGCCAGTCAGCTTATATTCAACTTTCTGGCCCATCTGCGAGTCGGCCTTGTCGGCCCAATTGCTGCCGTCGTCGTTTTTGACTTTCTTCACAACTGTGGGAATGCTGGTCTTCTCGGTAACGGTCACGAGAGCGTCGCCGACAACAGCGAAGATCGGCGAAGTACCAGCATTCTTCTTCACTTCCTGATCGGTGCTCAAGGTGCTCTCGTCAGTCACAAAGAGATAATAGCCTTGCAGGGCATTTCCGTTCCCGTCCTGGGGCTTAAAGACATCGTCGGTGGTAAAGGAAGAACCCGTCTGGCCTACGCTCTTCACGACCTCCTTTGCCAACCCGTTGAACAGATTGTCGTTTTCAATGGGGGTCGTCTCGCCGGTGCCATCTGCATGATCGGTCAGATACTTAGCAGCAGCTTGTGCTGAGGAGCTAAGGGTGATACCAGAGTTGGGTACCTTTGAAAGATAGTTCAGAACCGCATCCTTCGCCTTAGGGCTCGCCCAATCGATGTTCGAAACGACCTTGCTCGACCCGTCGGTTCCATCCACAACATCGGCCTTGAAAATCTGGTAGGCCTTGTACGTCACATCGCCATTCTCATTGTTCTTGTTGATCTTGATGCTATTGGTCGTAGTAGCCACATCATCAGCAAACGCCATCGTGACCGGGGCCATGACGCCGCCGAAGCTCAACGCTGCTGTGAGGCCGGCGGTTACTGCCAGGCGTGCGATGTTCTTGCTCATGCTCATCTTCTTTTCCTCCGTTTTCCGGTTGGTTCTCATTTGATCGGTCATCATCTGTCTGTGTCTTAGCATCTACTTCGCTACGTCTCGCCCCGCTCTCTGTGGGGCTGCCAGCTACTCTTTATGGCTGCCACCTCCCCGCTTGACCAGGAGCGCGACCACGAGGAGCGCGGCTCCGGCGACCGCTGCGGCGGCCGCGGCGTACATTGCCATATCGCCAGTCGAGGGCATAAAGCCTCCGGTGGTAATGCTGGGGGGTGTGCCGGTGGGCGTGTTGATGAGCGACGCCTCCAGGCTGCCCGTCGACCCGTCCGCGCTGTCGGCGCGCAGGGGCGACTCGGCCGTGATGGTGAGTTTGGGCTTGGCGGCGGCCACCTGGTCGACGTCCAGGCCCTCGGCCTTGACCGTCACGGAGCGCGCGCCCTCAAAGGCGGTGTAGCCCTTGGGCGCCTTGAGCTCGCGAACCTCCAGCTTGCCCGAGTCCACGCCCGAGACGGTCACGCGGCCGTCCTCGCCCGTGGTGACGGTGGCCTTGCCCTCCGCATCCCACGTGCCGTCGTCCGACAGCGTGCGACCGCGGTCGTCGGCGATGCTCAGAACCGCCCCGGCAAGCGGCTTGTCGCCGTCGCTGCCGCGCTTGGTGAGCGCGAGATCCCAGGTGTAGGCGCACGCGTCATCGCTCGGCGTGCGGGTGAAGCCGGCGTCGCCGGACTGATCGGCAAAGGGAGAGCGCGGGTAGCGCAGGTAGACCTCGTTGGGGTTGCCCTTCGCGATGCCGTGGCTGCACGCGCTGTTGAGCGGCGCATTGTACACGGCGACCACGCGGGCGCCCGCGGTGAAGGCGTCGGCCCCGCCGAGCGCGGCGATGAGGTCGCCGGTGCGCACGGTGAAGGTCTTGCCGTCGACCGCTACCTTGGTGGCGCACTGGGCCGTGATATCGGTCCAGCCCTTCGCGGGCTCGGTGCCGGCGCGGCCGTCCTTACCGGTCGAAACGGCGTCGAAACCGCCGTCCGCGCCCGCCGCCACGTACACGCGCATGCTCGCGGCCACCTTGGAGGGATCGAGCCCCGCGCCCATGGTGTCGACGAACTGTACCGTATAGGTGTCGTAGGCGGTGAGCCCAGCCGGAACCGTGGCCGAGAGGTGCCAGTACAGGTCGTCGCCGACCGTGGCGTCGGCGGCCTTCTGCCAGGCGGCGGTGCTGTCCTCCAGCACGTGCTTGGCGACCTTGGGGGTCGCCGCCTTGGGCTTGACGGTGACGGCGCTGCCGCCCACCAGGGCCATGATCGGCGCGGTGCCGGCCTCGCCCTGGGCGATGGCGTCGTCGTCGGCGACGATGAGCCAGTAGCCGCAGGGCAGCTCGGCCGCCGTGCCCGCGTTGAGGGCCACGGACACGGTGCCAGAGCTCTGGAGGGAACGAGCGAGCTGTGCGCTCAGCGCGCTCGTAAGGTGAGAATCGGTGTTGAGCCACTCGGCAGCTTCCTGCGCGGTGGTCTGGGAATTGGGCATGCCGGCGCTGTGCAGCACAGGCAGCGCGGCGTCGCGCGCGTCGTCGCTCGCCCAAGCGAGATCGGTGGCGATCTTGGCGTCGCTGTCGCCGTCGACGACGTTGGCGCTAAAGATCTGATAGGCGTCGTAGCTGAGCGCCACGGTGCCGCTCACCGTGATGGAACCGATCGAGGTCGGCGCGGCCTGCGCGGATGCGGGGAACACAACCGCGCAGGTGCCAATCAGGAGGGCAAGCAGCGCAAACAAGATCGGGAAGGAGCAAACTTTCTTATTCACGACGCTCACCTCCCTTCGCATTCGCCTTGCGACGAATGTGCATCCAGGCCGCAGCAGCGCAAAGCACCGCCGCGCCGGCAAGGTACGTCAGAGTGACGCCCGACATACCAGAAAGGGGCAAAGAGGTGGAGTAGGTGTTGGTGAAGGTGGGGGTGTCGGTTTCGCTGAATGTGTGCTCAGCGCCGTCGGTCACCGTCTTACCATCACGATTCTGAATCTGCTTGTAGGTCGCAGAGATGTTGATCTTGCCGTTAGAGTCGTCAGTTGCCGTGACCGTAATCTGATAGATTGACTGGTCGTACTTGTAGTTCGTAAACAGTGCGCTCGGCTGCTGTTCGCGAACGTAATAGGTGAAGGCCTTGTTTGCACCGCGGCCAGTGGAGTCAGACGCGAGCTTGTTGAGCTGATCAAGTTTGTACTCGATCTCGTCGAAGCTCAGGGTCTGGGACTTATCACCAGCGGCCTGGGTCGACTTATCCTGAACGTTCTCCGTGAACTCCTTGTTAGTTGCAAGTTGAAGCGTAAACTCCTTCATCTCGCCACCCTTAACGACCTTAGTCGCCTTAGGAGTCCAAGAGCCGGTAGAGGTGCACGGAATGTACGTGTTGGTGAAGGTCTTAGATTCATCGGAGCAACCAATTGAATAGTAGCCGTCTCCACCCGGCTGCACTTCACCCAGCGAGTTTTTTTGATCTCCGTTGCATTTGGTCACACTCACCTTTGTAATCGTATAGTTGTGAACATAAAGCTCAGTTTCCCGACTTGAATCTTCCTTAGTCGGCACTTTCATGAGCAAATTTTTTTTGTCCTTGAGTTGCACATTGAGCTCGTACACAGTGCGGTCGTACTCAATGCCAGAGTCTCCGCCAGTCTCTTCGACCAAGTAGTATGTAATGTTGCCAGCCGTACCGCTCGCCAAGAATTGCTCACCAAGATCGAACTTTATGTTACCGTTCGCATCATTCTTGGCAGTTCCGACCAAGGTGCAGCCACCATCGTTGAATCCCTTGTCATTCCAAGAGGGCCTCGTCGCAGTAGCCGAATCCTTGCGATAGACCGCGAAGGAGAACTGGTCTTTGGTGAGCAGCTCGCCATTTCCGGTCTGCTTATTTATCAGCGCCTTGGTCGCCTTCAGCTTAAGGCTCGGATAGACATACGTATCCGCAGGCACGCCTAGGTACAAGTCGCCATTCGACATGATACCGCCGCCATGGTCCCAGGAATAGTTGCCCGTGATGAAAGTTCTGGCAGCTTCCCGCGCATTTTTCGCTTCATCGCTTCCAACTTGGACAGCCGAAGACAGACCGACGCTCCGATAAATCTTCACGCCGCCATTGGCAGGGATTTTGATAGCCTCATAGAGTTCTTTGTTATCACTGAGTCCTTTGTTATCACTGCGTTCTTTACTTCCCGAATACTGGGCATCTCCGCCGCCGAGCATCTTGCCGATTACTGCCGCAATCGGATCCGTATGGCCAGCCGCTGCCGCAAGGAAGAAATCGGCATGACCGTTCTTGCGAAACACCTCCGATTTGTATGCATCTTTATCTTCATTCTTACCACTACCACCACCTGAAAGATGGGGTTTAGCTTCATTGCCGGTATTGTTCTTTGAGTTGTAAGCATATTGATAATCGCTTTTAAAACGATCTTCGCCATCATACTCAGCGCCGGCAGACGAATTGCCAAAGATTGCCGTGCCCTCAGTGTTCGTTACCAACGTCTTGCCCGTGGGGCAGACTGCAACGCCACCGCCGTAGCCGCCAGCTTCATTGGCGCTAATGTACGAGTTATATATGAATAGCCTACCAGCAGTATATTCCTTGCCTTGATTTGAGTTTCCCTGAACAAAGATGCCGCCGCCACCCCAGTCAAAGCGAGACATGCAGTGATTGTTAGTGATATAGACTTTATTGTTTTCAGTGCCGTTAATCATCGCGTCAACCATCTGGCCCACTCGGACGCCGGCACCTTCAGATCGGTAGCTCACGTTAGAGGCAATAATTCCTCCCGTGATATTCAGCCACGCCATTCCTGAGCGAGACGTTTGGTCATTCCGTTCGACATCGGTAACGTAAACGCCGCCGCCGGCTTCTTGGGAGTAGTTGCCAGTAATCTGGCCACCGGAAATGGTGACATGGGTGCCGTTCTTGGCAGCAAGCCCAGCACCGCCATGGTCACCGTATCCATCCTGGTTGCAGAAGTTGGCATATTTATTGTTGGTGATGAAACCACCAGAAACAGCAATACTACCGCCCACGACCATGACGCCACCGCCGAATCCGGAAGTGTTCTCTAGCGTGCTATTGCCGGAGATTGTGCCGCCGGTCACCTTAACCGTGGAGCCTTCAGCATACACACCGCCGCCACTCGGAGCACTATTGCCAGCAATTACGCCATTGGAGATGCTAAGGCTTGAGTTATAGCGCACTTCGATTCCGCCGCCCGCGCCCGAGCCAGAAGCGCCGCATATATAGCCGCCACGCATGTTGACGGAAGAGCCGTTTTCGGCATAAACCAAACTGCTGACACTGCTCTGCTGCTGTTGCGTAGCACTGCTCTGTTGCTGTTGCGTAATCACGCCACTCTCGAGGTTGAACGTACCGCCCTTGTCGTTAGTTGCGTAGAGATTAATGAGCTTTAGGTTGGCATTGCCGCCGCAAGCCACAATGGCACCCTTGATACCAGCCTCATACGCTTTAAGAGTTTCGTTTGTACCGGTTCCGCTTGCGACCGATTCGGTTACGAAATAGGTAAGCTTGGTCGGGATGTTAGAATCGCCGTATTCCATTGAAGCGAGATTGCTCCATTTGTTTTCTTGATTAGCCGAGATCTCTGTCGCGGCAGCTTGCTGGCTGTCCTTGACGGTCAGCGTCGCGCCGCCGGTGATATTGAACAGAGGCTGATCTGGACTCTTGTGCTTAATCTTGCAGCCGTTTAGGTCCAGTGTAATATTACTGACGCTATTATTGAGCTGAATCGTCCCGCTGGTCTCAATATCATTTATAAGCTTGAAGCTAGCCGCACCACTTGCATTCGCCAGGTTTTTCAACTCGTCAGCGGTTTGTATCTCAGTGGATGCCGTTTCAGTCTGCCCGCCTTCCGCAGTCAGCATTACGGCATTGCCATCCGACAACTCGCCATCTTCGGCCTGCAGCTTACCCTCAGGCTGACCCTGCTCAACACCATTTGAAGGGTCGGCTTCGCCACCCTCAATAGCGTCACTATTCTGGTTTTCGGTATCCCCGTTGTTGGTGTTGTCTACATCAGTAGACTCACTTGAGGAACCCCCCCCCATCACAGTTTCCTCGGTAGGAGCTGTCTGGGCATCGTTTGCAATGGCCTGCGAAATCGGGGGCATGACGAGCGACAGTACCAGGCTCAACACGGAGGCTCCGCACAAAACGCCTGCCAGTACACGGCGCGTCGCTTTTTTACTCTGCTTAGTTTTTTCTGAATTCGCTTTCATCGATGTCTCCTCCCCAAGAGACCGCGATCTTGCTCTTTCACTATCAAACGTATCTGCGCAACCTGTGATTGCGCTCGCGTAGTAATACTATTGTAACTATTGTTTAAACATCCGAGCAACAAAACCGACATTTTTGTAGCCAGTTCTCAATTCTCTTGACATTTACTCAGATTTGCTTTCTTTTATTCGCTATCTGTTTTTTGTTTCTGCTGGTAATTTAGTTGCCTATTATTTTTAAATGGCATTAGATTTATTTGCACAACATTTTGCTCAAGAGCAAGCGTCCTGTGAACGGTCGAAAATCGACCGTGAACGGCAGGTCATTAACCGGGAGGAATAGACTACTAAATTGATGGGAATATCTTTACCTATCGGTAGTTAGAAGCGTAATGTTCAGACAACAATATTTGAATTTTCGCGCAGATTTTAGGCATCAATTCGCCCAAATCGCCTGAGGCCGCCCACAAAGGTGCCTGCCCCTTTGTGGCGGCTCTCCCCCGGCGCTACAGCAGATGCTCCTCGATAAAGATCGCGATGCCGTCTTTGTCGTTGCTCGCGGTTACAAAATCGGCGGCGGAGCGGGTGGCATCGCTGCCGTTTGCCATGGCCACGCCCACGCCGGCGTCGGCCACCATGCAGGTGTCGTTATCGGCATCGCCAAACACGCAGATGTTCTGGAGCTCCATGTCATTGAGCTCCGCCACGCGCACAAGGCCGCGCGTCTTGGACACGCGCGGGTCCATGAACTCGTAGAGGCGCTGCGTGGTTTGCAGGGCGGCTGCCTTAACGGTGTCGTCGACGAACGTCGATGCTCGCTCGATGACCTGCGGCATCACCTCGGGCGCCATGGTAAACATCACCTTGGGCTGCGGTTCGCGCAAGAACTCGGCAAAATCGACCACCATATAGGGCACACCGTCGACCTGCGACAGGTGCTCCACGCACGCGTTGGTCTCGGGAACGTAGAACACGCCGTCTCGGGGGCAAACGGGCGTTGCCGGAAGGTCCGCCATGTGTTTGCAGATGCGCGCGATGGTCTCGCCCGGCAGCGGGTAGCTCAGCTCGTTGATGCCGTGCGCGCGGTCGATGACCTCGGCGCCGCCACAGCCCACCATCACGTCTACCAGACCGTCGATGCCCCAAAGCTCATACATGGCCTCGGTCGCGTGGGTGTCGCGCCCGGTGCACAGGCCAAAGAGCACGCCACGCTCGCGCAGAGCGCGGATCGCCGCCGCAGTGCGCGGGGACACCGTGTGCTCGCTCGTGAGCAGCGTGCCGTCGATATCGCAGAACACGGCTTTGATGTGGCTGAAGGTGGTGTCCATGGGGGGCCTTTCTGGGTTGTGCGGCGGTGTGGGGTGTATTCGTGAACGGCGAACATGGTATACCAAGGCGCGGGCGCGGCCCGTCAAAGCAAAAACCACCACAAAGGTGCCTGGCCCCTTTGTGGTGACCAGACCCGAAGGGTGGCCTGGCCTGGGGCGCAAACCATCACAACATTCGATGTTTTTCGGCACAATCGCGATTTTCATCGAATGTTGTGATGGTTTTTACTGCTTTGCGGCACGATCAAAATGCCGGCGTCCAAACAGCAGCAGCGCCGCGGGAACCGCCGTCACGACCATGCCTGCCCCCACGAGTGTCCGTTGTACGCCAAATGTTGCCGCCAGCCACGGTGCAACCGCCAGAGGGGCCACGCCGGCGAACATGTTGCCAAAGCCCATGACCGAGTTGACGCGACCGAGCTGCTCGAGCGGGGCCGTCGTTTGCACGATGGTGTTGTGGAGCGGGTTGACGATGCCCCAAGCTATGCCCAGTACAATCTGGCCGACGAGGGCTACACCCACGTACGGTGTTCCCACATAGAGCAAACTTCCCAGGCCCACGGATATGAGTGCAATGAGCAGCGTTTTGAGGCTGACCAGGTGCGGCGGCAAGCGGAGCGCGACCACGGCGCCCAGCACCGCGCCCACGCCCGAGGCCGACGAGAGCCAGCCCATCCACTCAACGCCGACGCGTAGGACATCGCGATAGAAAAACGACTCGAGCGGATCGAAGGCCCCGTAGCCAAAGTTCGAAAGAAAAATGATGCAGAAAAGTAGCGCGAGGACGCTGTTGGTAAAGACCGTCTTGATGCTGGTCGCGAAGGTGACGCGGGCGGACGTGCTGGAGTTGGAGCTTTGTCCCGCACGCTCCCCTTCCTCTGCCGAATCGGCATCCGCATCTCCGGCGACATGGCTGGTCTGCGGCCTAAAGCCCCAACCGGCGACGAGCGCCAGTACGGTAAAGATCATCATGAGCACGAACACCGCGCGCGACGACGCAGCCGCCGCGACAAAGCCGCCCAGCGTGGGGCCAACGATGATACTCACGTTTGAGAGCATGGCGATGGCGGAGTTGATGTCTTTGAGCTCAACGGGGTCGTCGGTGAGATACGCCGGATAGGACGTGGCGATGGGCTGGGCGAATCCCATCACAAAGCCCAGGAGCACCGCGCCGGCAAGGACTGTTCCGGTCGCGCTGCCAAAAACGAGGATCGCCGCGCCAGTTGCGAGAGCGCCGATGATGCTCAGCAAGAAATGGCGGCGCGGACCCCAGGCGTCGAGCGCCGCGCCACCCGCAAAGGATCCCATGATCACGAATACATTCATAAACAGGACGGCCAGCGATGTCGCGACGACCGAAGCGCCGTCCGCATAGGTGAGCGTCCCGATGACGCCGATAAAGTAGCTGGTCTGAAAGCCGGTGTAGATGAGAAAGCGCATTGCCACCAGGCGCTTGGCCTGCGCGGACAGCGACGAGCGGACTTTTGGGAATACAGATGTGGGCATGGGTGCTCCTTATCGCATACGAATAGCGGGCAGCGTCCATTCATCCGCTGTCCATTGGCTCAATCTATCCGTATGCCTGACTAGGGTCGCATCGAGCCCCTTCCGTCTTTCCGCCCAGCATGAACTACTTGGTAGATTGTAAGGCATGCCCCACACATCTACCAAAGCAAAAACCACCACAAAGGTGCACTGCCCCCTTTGTGGTGGTTGCGGCGTTTACGCTGGTTGAGACTTGGCTAGGCCAGGTCGGCGCCGTTGGACTCGATGACCTTCTTGTACCAGAAGAAGCTGTCCTTGCGGCTGCGGGCAAGCGTGCCGTTGCCGTCGTTGTCCTTGTCGACGTAAATGAAGCCGTAGCGCTTCTTCATTTCGCCGGTCGAGGCGCTCACCAAATCGATGCAGCCCCACATGGTGTAGCCCATCAGGTCCACGCCGTCCTCGATGGCAATCTCCATCTGCTTGATATGCTCGCGCAGGTAATCGATGCGGTAGCTGTCGTGAATCGAACCGTCCGCCTCGACCTCGTCCACCGCGCCTAGGCCGTTCTCGACGATCATCAGCGGCACCTGGTAGCGGTCGTAGACCTCCTCCAGGTAGTAGCGCAGGCCCTCGGGGTCGATCGCCCAACCCCAATCGCTCTTCTTGAGGTACTCATTGCCGGCACCACCAAAGATGTTGCCCTGCTCCAACAGCACCGGGTCAGCCGTGGCCGTGGCGCTCATGTAGTAGCTAAAGCTGTAGAAGTCGACCTTGCCGGCGGCCAGCGTGGCGGCGTCCTCGGGCGAGACCTCCACGTGCACGCCTTCGCGGCGCCACACGCTGGGCGCCCACGAGGGATACGCACCGCGCACCTGCACGTCGCCACAGTAGAAGTTCATCTCGCGCTGCTGCTTTTGGGCGGCCAGGACGTCGGCCGGGTTGCACGTGTGCGGATAGCAGGCGTTGCCGGCGATCATGCAGCCGATCTTGTTCTGGGGATCGATCTGATGGCCCATGGTGACGCACTTGGCGCTCGCCAGGAACTGGTGGTGCAGGGCATCGAAGCGCGCCTGCGGATCGTCCCAGTCGCAGTCGCCAAAGGCCATGGGCGTGTCAGTCGCCTCGGGCACCATGCCGCCGCCCATCACGCCGCCAAAGCCGCCCATGAGCAGGCAATTGATCTCGTTAAAGGTGAGCCAGTAGCGCACCAGGCCCTTGTATTCGGTCATGACGGTGCGGGCGTAGTTGAGGTAGAAATCGATGAGCTTGGGATTCTTCCAGCCGCCGTAGTTTTTGGACAGGCCATAGGGCAGCTCGTAGTGGCTAAGGGTGACCATGGGCTCGATGCCCTGCTCCTGACAGGCCTGGAACACGCGGCGGTAGAACTCGATGCCGGCCTGGTTGGGCTCGGCCTCGTCGCCGTTGGGGAAGATGCGGCTCCAGTTGATGGACATGCGGTAGCACTTAAAGCCCATCTCGCCAAAGAGCTTGATGTCGTCGAGATAATGATGGTACATATCCACGGCCTCGTGGCTGGGATAGTGGTACTGGGGCAGAATGCCGTCGGTAATGTGGCGCGGCTCGGAGACCGTACCGCCAGTCATGATGTCGGGGACACCGAGGCCCTTGCCGTCCTCGTTGTATCCGCCTTCGCACTGATTGGCGGCAGTGGCGCCGCCCCACAGAAATCCATCGGGAAAAGCCATGTTGGCTCCTTTCGTACGTGTTGGGATGTTGCACGGGCGCCGAAACGGCGTCCGCAGGACCAATTTGCGTCCTGCTCGGGGTCCGCGCAGGAACCGCTGCCACGAAACCGGCCTATCTACTACGTTTTACCGCAAATCACCGACCACACCGCAATTGTCAATAATAAAACCGCAGGTAGAAGGCTTGACGGTTTTCGGAAAACCGCCGTGTGGTTAGTCCCTGCCACCTAAACGTAGTAGATAGGCCGGTTTCGTGGCGAGGCATGTTGCGGGACGCGCACGGACCGACCCATCGAAACTATGCCGGCTTAAGATATGCGGACGGAGCTGACGGAGACGACGTTTGCCCAGATAAAACCGACCAAAATAAACCTGTTCCTTATTGGCAGGTTTTAAAAGCCGGCAGGGCGCTTGTCCCCGCCGGCCTGGTACCGAGTCTTTGTCGTTTGGGCTACTTGGCAGCCTCGGGCTTGTAGGTGACAAACTCGATTGCGAAGCCCACGGCGGCACCCACGAGCGAGGCAACGATAGCCCAGATCATGTGGTTGATGCCGTTAACACCGGAGGGATCGATGAAGGACAGCCAGTTGAAGACGCCCAGACCGCCGGACATGTACACCACGGCGCCGGAGATGCCGATGATGAGGCCGCCCACGGCAGAACCGATGCTGGCGTTGATGAAGGCCTTCTTATCGGGCAGGGCAACACCGTATAAAGCGGGCTCGGTGACGCCAAAGAAGAAGGCGGAGATCATGGCCGGCAGTGCGATGCCGCGGAACTTCTCGTCCTTGTTCTTGAGATACATGGCAAAGAGCACGGCGCCCAGCGAGAAAGAGTGGGCGATAACGGAGCCCAGAACGTAGTCGTAGCCCAGAGTGGACAGGTTGACCAGCGCGATGGGCACGAGGGACCAGTGGAAGCCAAAGATGACCAGGCACATCCAGAAGGCACCGACGAGGGTGCAACCCAAGATGGAACCGATCATGGGCAGGCCAAACAGCAGCGCGAAGAGCTCACCGAGCAGGTTGGTGATGAGCGTGGCGATGGGGCCAATGACCAGGTAGCCAAGGGTGACGGTGACGGTGACGACGATCAGCGGGGTGAAGAACATCTTCATAGAAGCGGGCATCCACTTCTTAACCCAGTGCTCGAGGGTAGAGCCGAACCAAATCATGAGCAGGATGGGGATAACGGAGCTGGTGTAACCCGAGGCGGGCATGATGAGCGGCAGGCCCAGGAACGTGGTGTACCAAGAGAAGGTACCGGCAAAGCCGAGCTCGACGGAGCCGACAACCTCACCCGAGGTCAAGGCAACCATGGTGGGGTACACCAAAGCAAAGGCGATGGCCATGCCGTTGAACTCGCTCATCTTGAACTTCTTGGCCGCGGTAAAGCCAAGCACCACGGGCAGGAAGTAGAACATGCCATCGGCGACGGTGTAGAGCAGCGTGTAGGCGCCGTCGTTAGCAAAGCTCGGGACCAGGAAGGTAGCGAGCGCCAGCAGGCCCTTCATGATACCGGCAGCGGCGAAGGTGCCGAGCATGGGGGCGAAGATGCCCGAGATGAGGTCGATGATCACATCGGTAACGCCCTTGGGAGCGGCATCGTCGTCATCGGCGTCGACGGCGCCGCCGTCGCTAAAACCGCCGGCCTTGAGAACGGCGTCGTAGACGTCCTCGACGATGTTGCCCACAACAACCTGGTACTGGCCGTTGGCGTGCATGACCTTGATGACGTTGGGTAGCTCGGAGATTGCCTCGTCATTGGCCTTCGACTCGTCCTTGAGCTTAAAACGAACGCGGGTAATGCAGTGTGCGACGCATTTGACGTTGGACTTACCGCCAACCAGCTCTACGATCTGGGCAGCAAGATCGTCGTATTTACCTGCCATGATCTGTCCTCTCTTTTCCAAATTTCGACAAAAATATCCCCTACCGCGAGCCGGTACCTTGCCCGCAGCTAGAAACCAAAAAGAATTGTTGCGATTGCCGCCGGGCTGGCGGCGCGTGTTACTCGGGCTGCGAGCTCGATCGCAGACGGTTGATATGCATCATCAGATACAGGAGCTCCTCGTCCGAACAGCTCTGGTTGAACTCTTTCTCGAAGACGCGGTTGATGGCGTAGGCGCACTGGTAGGCCTCGGGAAAGTCGCGGGCGGCCTGCATGAACAGCGAGGAGTTCTCGGTCTGCGTGCAGTTGCCTTTAACAAGGCGACGGACCAAAAAGCGCAGGTGCGCAAGAAAGCGAATGTAGCTATACGACGCCGTGTCGAGCGAGCAGCCGAGCTGCTTTTCCACGGAATGAGTCACCTCGTCGAGCACGCGGGTGCTCTTCATGATAAAGTCCATGTCCTTGGCACGGCCCATGCCGTCGACCTCGGCGTTGACGATGTGGAGCGCGATGCTCGTAGCCTCGTTTTGGCCGAGCACAGCCCCGGTGTGTTTTTGCACGATGGCAAGTGCCGCCTGGCCAATCTGGAGCTCGCGCGGGTAGATGAAGGCCACCTCGTGCTCGAGCGGGTTGGGCGCGTTGAGCTGGTCGTCGTCGCGCTGGACGGCAAACTGCAGGTGATCTGCCAGGATAAAGGGAAGGCCGCCGGACAGCTTGCAGCCGAGCTGCTGCGCCGCGAAGCAGGCGATATCGCTTGCCGCGAGCAGCACGTCATCGGGAAGGGTGCCGACCATGTCCTGCAGGCTCTCGGGGACGTTATAGAATTTGCGCTGGATGAGCGACTCGTCGGAAAGCTCGTAGGGCATGTCGTGGAAACCGATGCCCTTGCCAAAGACAACAACCTCTCGGCCGTCATCGCTGGCGGCGAGAGCAACGTTATTGTTGATCTTCTTTAAAATGAGCATGAAAAAACTCCTCGGACATCGGCGCTAGACGACGGGGCGCTATTCCTCGTCTTCTATTATGCGCAAGTGATGCCTCCCGAGGAGTAACAAACTTGTAAGCACGGGTGTGATTGTGCACGAAACTTGCACGCCGCGTAACCCCAGTCTACGTGAAAGTCCGCCGAACGGTAGAAAAACACCCGCGAACGGCAAAACCACCACAAAGGAGACTGGCCCCTTTGTGGTGGTTTTAGCGACTACTCGCGTGGGATGCCGTAGGGGTTGTAGAGGTCTGCAAAGGCAAACGTGCTGGTAGTAGGGTCAAAATCGAGCTCGAGCACACAGCAGTTGCCGATACGGTTCTTCATTTTGAGCGGATCCACGCCCACGGTGCGCATGACCTGAGCCACTGCGGCGCCATGGCCCACGCACAGCACGCTCTCGTGCCCGGGACGCTGCATGAGCTCGGTGATGGTCGCCATCATGCGCTCGCGAAACTCAACCTCGCCCTCACCGTCATACTGCTTATAAAAATCACCGTAGGGCAGGCGCGGATTCAAATCCTCGCTCGCACCCTCAAACTTGCCAAAGTTCCATTCCTTAAGGCCTTTGACGCGCTCGTAAGGCTGACCGGGAAATGCCAGCTCGAGCGTGTCGCACGCGCGCTCGGATGTTGAACTGTAGGCATGGTCGAACGTAAGGCCGCGTTCGCGCAGCGTCGTGCCCACGGCCTTGGCCTGCTCGATTCCCAATTCGGTAAGCGGCGAATCACACCAGCCCTGCTTACGGCGAAGCAGATTAAAAAGCGTCTGACCGTGGCGCATAAAGCACAGCTTTGACATGGAACCTCCCTGGAAAGTGTTTTCCTATGCGATTATGGCACCTTAAAGCAGCTCCGAGCCAAAACCACCACAAAGGTGCCTATCCCCTTTGTGGTGGAAGTGACGTTTGCCCAGATAAAACCTGCCAAAATAAACCTGTCCCTTTTTGGCAGGTTTTAGGCGAGATAGTCTTGAATCAAATCGCAGATGGCTCGGGCGTCGTTGATGTTGATGGCTCGGGTCGCAAGGCCGGCGTCGAAGGCCTGACGTGCCAGGGCCTCGTTGCAGGCAAGCGCCAGCGTATGGCCGCCAACCAAGTCGAGCGAGCTCTTGCCACGCAAGCGATCGACACCGGAGCGCGCGACCACGATGTTGTCGAAGCCCTCGGTCTTATAGCCCTCGATGATCACCACGTCGACGTCGTTGTAGCGCGACAGCAGCTCGCGCGCGGGCATCTCGTCCTCCTCGCGCGTGTCGGCGTACTCCGCCCAGCGCGTGGCGCAAATGAGGCCCACGTGCTTGGATCCGGCCTGGTGATGACGCCACGTATCCTTAGCGGGCACGTCGATATCGAAGCCGTGGTGCCCGTGGTGTTTGAGCGAACCCACGCGAAGGCCACGACGAGTGAGCTCGGCGATGACCTTCTCGACAAGCGTGGTCTTGCCCGAGTTCTGGTAGCCGATAAACGCGATCGCGGGAACGGCCGGTGTTGGAGCTGCGGGCGCGCTCGCGGGCGCGACGCCATCGGCAGCGGCGGCCTCGGCAGCAGCAGCTTGACGCTCCGCGCGATCCCACACGCCCGAGCGGCCGCCCTCCTTGTGCAACAGGCGCACGTCGACGATCTCCATGCCGCGATCGACCGCCTTGCACATGTCGTAGATGGTCAGACACGCGGCACTCGCGCCGGTCAGGGCCTCCATCTCAATACCCGTCTTGCCCGTCACGCCGGCCGTGACCAGCACGTGAAAGCCAACCTGCCCGTCCGCACGCGCCGGTGCCCAGCCCTCGGGCACGTCCTCGGCCGGCGTCCCCGCCGCAGCGATGGGCGCAATGTCGCACTTGCTCTTGGTAATGAGCAACGGATGGCACATGGGAATGATGTCGCTCGTGCGTTTGATGGCCATGATGCCCGCCACGCGCGCGCAAGCGAGCACGTCGCCCTTTTTGGCGCGGCCTTGCAGCACCATGGTCTGCGTCTCGGGATGCATGAGGATGGTGCCCTCGGCGATGGCGATGCGATGGGTCTCGGCCTTGTCGGACACGTCGACCATGCGTACCTCGCCCTTGGCGTCCACGTGCGTCAGCTCGTCGCGACGGGCGTCACGGGCGGGCTCGGCGACAGCGCTGGCAGTCGGCTGCGCGGACGCGTCGGCGTTGCCAGCATTCGCCGCGGCCGTGGCTTTGTGGGCAGACATCGCGGCCCTACGAGCGGCCTTGGTGGCGTCGGCGTACCTGCTCTTGGCCATATGATCATCCTCCGATTTGGGACATAAATCGTTGCGTGCCCTCAATTATCGCGTGTTCCTGCGGTTTGTGGGCCACGGCATCGCGCCAAATCGAAAGTACCTGCATATCATCACCACGGCGCAACGCCTCACGCACCGAATACTCGGCATCGCTGAACAGGCACGGACGCACGTTGCCATCGGCCGTCAGGCGCAGGCGGTTGCAATTCGCACAAAAATGGTTGGACATGGCGCTAATAAAGCCAACCGTTCCCGCCGCGCCCGGAAAGTGCCAATAGCGCGCAGGGCCCGCGCCGGCAGGAGCGTCGTTGATGTCGAGCGGCTCGAGCTCGCCCAGCCCCACCGTGGCGGCCCCGGCATTGATGCGCGCCCGCAGCTCGTCACTCGGCACGGTATCGCTCGCGTCCCACAACTCGGGATTGAGCGCGGGCGCATGTGGGTCCACAGCGCAATGCGAGCTCGTGTGTTCATCGCCGATAGGCATGTATTCGATAAAGCGCAGGTGGATGGGGCGGTCGACGGTCAGCCGCGCGAGGGCCGCCACATCCTGATCGAGCCGGCGCACCACAACGCAGTTGACCTTAACGGGCTCAAAGCCCCAAGCCAGTGCCGCGTCGATGCCAGCCATGGTCTGCTCGAGCCGACCCAGGCGCGTGATCTTTCCAAAGAGCGTAGGGTCGAGTGTGTCGAGCGAAATGTTGACGCGGTTAAGCCCGGCATCTTTGAGCTGCGGTGCCAGCTTGGGCAGCAGGGCGCCGTTGGTGGTGAGCGAGATGTCCTCGATCTGCGGGATCGCACGGATGTCGCGAATGAGCGGGATGATACGGCGGCTGACCAGCGGCTCGCCACCCGTCAGGCGCACGCGGCGAATGCCCTCCCCCGCCACCAAGCGCACAAAGCGGGCGATTTCCTCAGCGCTGAGCAGCTCGTCGTGCGCGCGGGGCGCCACGCCATCGGCCGGCATGCAATAGATGCAGCGGAAATTGCACTTGTCGGTAACGGCAATGCGCAGGTAGTTGATATCGCGGCCAAAGCCGTCATGTTGCACGTGCCCGTCCACGCAGCCCTCCCCTCACGCGGCGTTTTATTCTTCGGAAAACATAATACCCCACGCGAGAATCAAGCCGACACGCGTACGACAGGGCATGCCATTCGAGCAAGAAGGGCTTCCCGAGCCCATCCTCGGCATTCAAACCGTCCCAACATTCGATGCTTTTCCTGATATTGGCAAAAAACGTCGAATGTTGGGGCGGTTTAGGTGTTCGCAGGGCTCGGAAGACGAGCCAGACGCCCCTAGAGGCCGCCGTTCCAGTGCCGAATCACGAATTCCCGCAGGTCATTCTGCCGTTTCTGAAACGCCTCGCTTCGGTCGCATTTGAGACCCATAGCGAGCGCAATGGCATTCATCGCCCGGTGCAATTGCAGCTGATGGGCAAACTGAGTCCCAGTGAGGACGATCATCCTAAAGCCCAGTGCGCTCAGCACGGTCATACGCTCCGCGTCCGACGCACTGCGCTGCTTATCAAGATGGTCCGAGCCGTTGTATTCAATCCCCGTGCCGCTCGCAGGTGCATATACATCGATCTCGAAATACCCAGCCTTAGCGAGATATTTGAACTCGTTGGGAACATCGACCCGATGGTTGAGCTCGACCCTGGTGTACCCGAGCCCGCCCTGGGAACGCTTCGCGACGACCATGATTGCGGCGGCCGTCTCCATGGGCGACCGCGCGCCATCGTGCACACGTCTGAGCACGGCAGCCGCACGTGTAGCCCCCTGACGAGATCGATTTTCATCGCAATAAGCGATCAGGTCGGCAACGGTGTACCTCTGCCCCATCTCGATATAATCGTCTGTCGCCAGATGATTCAAATGGTATCGGGCGCAGATTTCATACCCATATTCCAGCTGCTCGGGCTCGCTCATCCACGAACCCGCCTGTACGAAGCACATGGCCTTATCAACCACCAGAAGGCCTTCTGCTACCTCGATAAGATGGTCCGAAGGAATGGGCGCCCCAAACACATGGCGTCGGAGACCCGCCGGCCGAGAGCGCTCGAAATCGAAGCTAACCAGCGTGTCAATACGGTCGAGCTCCTCATGTGGGATGCCAAGTGAGGCCAGATAGTCGGTAACAATCTCGACCGCCGCAGATATTCTCAGCCCCTTGGCATCTAGTCCCAATTTGGGCAGGCTCGCGGTCGGCTCCGCCTCGTTAGCAAGCGAGTCCTCATCGTATAGGCTGCTTGCTCGCGAGAGCGGCTCGGACGGGCGCGCCACGTTGTGGTACAGCCAGGCAGTCTTATGGGACAGGACGATCGGCAGGTCCATGAGCCCTCCAACGGAGTCGGATAACCAACCTTATTCCCCTGCTCGCGGATTCGCACACCTTCGCATGCAAGTTAGTGATTCCGCCTGGTCGGATGACAGAAAAACCGTCCCAACATTCGATGCTTTTCCCGATATTGGCAAAAAACGTCGAATGTTGGGACGGTTTGAGGCGGGGTGAGGGACGCGGAGGGATCAAAGCATCGTGCTCGAACGGGTTAATCCAGCTCTTTCAAGCCATGTGCCAGCTGCCAGTACTCGCCGTGCAACGCGAGGAGTTCCTCGTGAGTGCCGCGTTCGATGATGCGGCCGTGTTCGAGGACCATGATGGCGTCGGCGTCGCGGACGGTGGACAGGCGGTGCGCAATCATAAACGTGGTGCGTCCGCGCATGATGCGGTCCATACCGCGCTCGATGAGCTTTTCGGTACGCGTGTCAATGGAGCTCGTGGCCTCGTCCAGGATGAGCACCGGCGGATCGGCGACGGCCACGCGCGCGATGGCGAGCAGCTGACGCTGACCCTGCGACAGGTTGGCGCCGTCGGCCGTGACCGGTGTGTCGTAGCCCCGCGGCAGGCGGCGGATAAACGAGTCGGCGCAGGCGGCCTCGGCAGCGGCGCGTACCTCCTCGTCGGTCGCGTCGAGCTTGCCAAAGCGGATGTTCTGCGCAATGGTGCCGCTAAACAGGTGCGTGTCCTGCAGCACAATGCCGAGCGACCCGCGCAGGCTGGCCTTGGCAATGTGCTTGACGTCGATGCCGTCGTACGTGATCTCGCCGTCATCGACCTCATAGAAGCGGTTGATGAGGTTGGTAATGGTCGTCTTGCCGGCGCCCGTGGAGCCCACAAACGCAATCTTTTGCCCCGGCTTGGCAAACAGGTTGAGGTCCGTGAGCACGCGGGCGCCCGGCACGTAGGAAAAGTCCACGGCATGGAAGCGCACGTCGCCGGCAAGCGGGACCAAGCCGCACGTGAGCTCGGTGCCGTCCGCGGCCACCGCGCGGCCCGACTCATCAACGGCTGCCACATCATGCAAATGCCCGTAGACGCCCACGCCCTGGCCCTCGGGAATCTTCCACGCCCACGCGGCGTCGCCCGTCTGCATCAGCTCCACGCAGCCCTCGTCCACCTCGGGCTCAAGGTCCATGGCGGCAAACAGGCGCTCGGCACCGGCCAACGCGTTGAGCAAGAAGTTGCCGAGCTGCGTAAACTGGTTGATGGGCATGGCGGCCTGGCGCACAAAGACCAGGTAGCTCGCGAGCGCACCTACGTCGGCGAGTCCCTTGATGCAGAGCATGCCGCCCGCCACGGCGACGATGGCATAGTTGACGTAGCCAATCACGACAGTCATGGGCACCATGGAGTTGGCATAGCTCACGGCGGCGGTGCCGGTGCGGCGAAGCTCGTCGTTGCGGCAGGCAAAGCCGGCGACATTCGCCGCCTCACGGTTAAAGACCTTGATGACCTTTTGACCCGAGACCATCTCTTCGATATATCCGTCCAGGTCGCCAAGCGATGCCTGCTGGGCAGCAAAGAAACGCTTAGAGCGCGCGCCCGAGTAGCGCGCATACAGCACAATGGCCGCATCGCACACGAGTGTGATAATCGTGAGCTGCCAGTTAAGGATGATGAGCATAGCCGTGGTGCCCACAACCTGAATGGCGGCCTGAATCACGTTGGCAAAGCTGTTGTTAAGCGCCTCGGAGACGGTGTCGACGTCGTTGGTGAAAAAACTCATGATGTCGCCCGAGCGCGTGCTGTCAAAATAACTGAGCGGCAGCGTCTGGATGTGCGCGAACAGGTCGCGGCGAATATCGGACACCACGTGTTGGGCCGCGCGCACCATGATCTGCGAGTAGCCCAGGGCCGAGAGCACGCCCGCGGCGTAGATGATCGCCGTCAGGATGACCTGCTTGGCGAGCAGTTCCTCCCCGCCCGTGGCCAAACCGTTAACGATGGGGCGCACCATGTAGGTGCCGGCGAGGCTCGCGATGGCGGCAACGGAGGCGAGCACGCCCACCGCGAGCAACGAGAACTTGGCATGCCCCATGTAGGAGAGCAAGCGGCGCACAGTGCGCTTGAGGTCGGCCGGGCGTGCTTGGGCTGCGGTCTTAGGCATGACGCTCACCCCCTTCCAAGGGCGATCCGCATGCGACGGAGGAAAACGGATCATTCGCGCAACCATCGTCGCTGCCGTCGCCGGCGTCCGCGTTCCTCGCAAACTCCATCTGCGAGGCATAAATCTCCTGGTATATGTTGTCGCCCGCTAGCAGTTCCTCGTGCGTGCCCACGCCGTGGACACGACCGTCGTCCAATACCACAATGCGATCGGCATCCATGACGCTCGCGATGCGCTGGGCGATGATGAGCACGGTCGTATCGGAAATCCGGGCGATGTGCTCGCGAATCTTAGCGTCGGTCGCCATATCGACCGCGCTGGTGGAGTCATCAAAAATGAGCACGCGCGGATGCTTGAGCAGCGTGCGCGCGATGCACAGGCGTTGCTTCTGGCCACCCGAGACACCGGCGCCGCCTTGGCCCAACTCGCCGTCCAGCCCGCCGATGCGATCAAGGAACTCGTCCACGCACGCCGCGCGGCAAGCCGCGAGGAGTTCATCGTCCGACGCCTGCGGATTGCCCCACTGCAGGTTCTCGCGCACGGTACCCGTAAACAGCACATTCTTTTGCAGCACAATGCCCACAGCGTCGCGTAGAGTCGCGAGGTCGTAGTCGCGCACGTCGCGTCCGCCCACAAGCACGGCGCCTTCGGTGTCGTCGTACAGGCGCGCAATCAGCTGCACAAGCGAGCTCTTGCCCGAGCCCGTGCCGCCGAGGATGCCCACCGTCGAGCCGCTCTCGATGCGAAGGTCGATATGCTCGAGCACATCCTCGGCTGCATCCGCGCGGTATTTAAAGGAAACGTCGCGAAACTCGATACTGCCGTCCGCTGGCGCCGCAATCGCGAGGTCTCCCGCGGGGTTGGCGATAAAGGGCTCCTCATCGAGCACCTCGGCGATACGGCCCACACTCGTAAGAGCGCGCGTGAGCAGCAAAAACACGTTGGAAATCATCATGAGCGAATTCATGATCAGCAGCACGTAGCTCATAAAGCCCGTGAGCGAGCCCACGCCCAGCTTGCCGGCGAGAATCATGCGGCCGCCAATCCACAGGATGGAGAGCGCAGCCACGTACATCGACAGCTGAAACACCGGCAGGTTGAGCACGGCGGTGCCAAAGGTCTTTGTCGCAGTGCGCGCGAGCTCGGTATTGACGGTGTCGAACTTGGCCTCCTCGTGCTCGGCACGCACATACGCCTTGACGGCACGCACGGCGGTGAGGTCTTCCTGTACCACGCCGTTGAGGTGGTCCATCGAGGTCTGGAGTTGGCGGTAGAGCGGGCTCACGCGATAGGTGATGACGCCCAGCACGATTGCCAGCACGGGCAAGATGATCGCAAAGACGGTGGCGAGCGGGCGCGACAGCATCAGCGCGTAGATAAGGCCGACGATAAGCGTCACCGGGCCGCGCACCATAGGGCGAAAGCCGTTGCCCACAGCATTTTGGATAACGGTGATGTCCGTGGTCATGCGGGTGACGAGCGAGCTGGCGTCGTAGTTGTCCAGGTTGCCAAAGGCGAGCGTTTGAATCTTTTTGTACTCGGCCTCGCGCAGGTTAGCGCCTAGGCCCGAGGCAACGCGGGCGGACGTGCGGGCATAACCCAAGCCCAGTACCAGCGAAAGCGCAGCGCACACCAACATGTACGCGCCCTGCAGCAGCATGTAGTTGATATCACCCGCAGGCACGCCCACATCGATGATGTTGGCCATGATGACCGGGATAAACAGCTCGAGCACCGTCTCGACCGACACAAAGAACACGCCGAGGATGGCATCGCGACGGTATGTCCCTAGATAGGAAAACAGTATTTTGAGATTGCGCACGCAGGTTCAACCCCCATCAAACGTTGTTCGCAAACGCACGTATTATTGCGCGCCGAATAATGGTGTCAAGTATTCCGAAATCGTTTTCTGCAAGGTTAGCGCCGGCGGCGAGTTCTCGTGATGTGTGTCCATATTCACTCGGAATAATGGTGCGCGAGACTTTTTCGCTCCGGCGTCATCACAAACCTTGACTCTACAATCGTTGTAGGGTTTTCACTACACTGGTACGTAAACGAACCCAGCCAGAAAGCCCCGCCCATGGAACACGACCTCACACGCGGCAATGTCCTCAAGACCATCGCGGTCTTTGCCCTGCCTTATATGCTCTCGTACTTTTTGCAGATGCTCTACGGCATGGCCGACCTGTACATGATGGGGCAGTTTAGCGGCGCCGCCGGCATCACCGCCGTGGGCAATGGTGCGCAGACGCTCTATATCATTACCGTGACGCTCGTGGGTCTAGCCATGGGAACGACGGTCATCGTCGGCCACGCCGTGGGTTCGCGCCGCTTCGACCGCGCCGAGACCGCCATCGGCAACACCATTACGCTCTTTATGGGCGTCTCGGTGGTGCTGGCCGCTGTCCTGCTCGCACTGTGCCCGCGAATCGTGGCGCTCATTGGCACGCCGGCCGAGGCGGTCGAAGGAACCGCCGCCTACCTGCGTATCTGCTTTATGGGCATTCCGTTTATCGCCGCGTACAACATTCTTTCGGCCATCTTTCGCGGGCTGGGCGATTCGCGCTCGCCTATGTACGTGATCGGCGTGGCATGCATCATCAACATCGCGCTCGATTTTCTGTTTATCGGCCACATGGGGCTCGGCCCCGTGGGCGCGGCGCTCGGCACGGTGACCGCGCAGACGGCCAGCGTTGCCCTCGCGCTCGTGTGGCTTAAGAGCCATCGCACGAACATCCACGTTAAGCGTAGCGACCTGCGCCCCCAGCCCGAGGTGCTCGGCAGCATTCTTAAGATCGGCGTGCCTGTGGCCGTGCAGGACGGCTGCATCCAGGTGGCGTTTATGTTTATCACCGTCATCGCCAACCACCGAGGGCTCGTCGACGCCGCCGCCGTGGGCCTGGTCGAAAAGATGATCAGCTTTTTGTTCATTGGGCCGAGTTCCATGGGTGCCACCGTCAGCGCGCTCACGGCGCAAAACGCCGGCGCGGGCAAGGGCGATCGCGCGCGTCAGGTGCTCAAAGACGCCATGACGATCTCGGTGGTGTATGGCTGCCTGATCACGGTGCTGATGTGGCTGGTGGCACCGGCGTTTATCGGCTTTTTTGCCAAGGACTCCGCGGTCGTCGCGGCCGGTACCGGCTATATGCGCAGTTACATTTTCGACGCGATTTTTGCCGGCATCCACATTTGCTTTAGTGGCTTTTTCGCTGCATACGGCAAGAGCTACATCGGCTTTGCGCACAACGTGCTGGCCGTGGCACTCATTCGCGTGCCGGGCGCGTGGCTGCTGTCGAACGCCTATTCCGACACGCTGTTTCCCATGGGCATCGCTTCGCCATGCGGCTCGATTTTGTCGGCAGTCATCTGTGTTGTCGCGTTTACCGTGCTCAACCGGCGTGGGGCTTTTGACAAGTTGGCAGCGTAGAGGATCGTTTGCGTCGTACGACCTCGGCGCCCCTTCCCCGTCCATTGAAAGGAGCGGCGCCATGACCGACTCGCCAACTGAACATACCGAGGGTCTGCTCCGCATTGGCGAGGTGGCGCGCTTGTTTAACCTAAGCGTGGGCACGTTGCGCCATTACGAGCAGATGGGCTTGCTGGACCCGGCACACATCGATCCGGCGAGTGGGTACCGCTACTACGGATCGCGGCAGCTCTCCACTCTCAACACCATCAGCCACCTGCGTGTTCTCGACTTGCCGCTCGCGCTAATCCGTGAGTTTGTGACCACGCGCGACGTGAACCTTATGCAGCGGCAGCTGGCTCAGCAGCAGGAGCTCATCGAGCGCAAGCGCCGCGAGCTGGAGCGCGTGTCGCGCAAGATCGACAACCGGCTTGCCCTGCTTCACAATGCCCTGAACACCGAGCTCGATACCATTTGCGCAATCGATGCGCCCGAGCTTCGCTGCGCCGTATTGCGCGAACGCGTCAAGCCTACCGACGCCTATGCGCTGGAGTGGCAGATTCGTCAGCTGCAGAAGGGCCAGCACGAGACCTTTGTCTTTCTGGGCAACTTGGGCGTTGGGATTAGCGCCGAGCGCCTCGCCGCCGGCGACTTTGATGGCTACGACGAGGTCTTTTTGCTGCTCGATGACACCGATGATTACGTGGGCGACCTCGAGACGCGACCCGCCGCGCGCTGCCTGACCATTAGCTTTCGCGGCACGCACGGGCAAGCAACCCCACGCTATGAGCAGCTGCTCAGCTATATGCGCGAGCGCAACCTGACACCCGCCGGTCCCTCGCGCGAGATCGCCCTGATCGACGACATCATCAGCGACGACCCGGGGGCGTATGTGACGAGGATCGCGATACCGGTCCGCTAATCACTACCATTTATCGAGCAATTCCATCCATTTACCTTAATCCGAATTAGATTGTATTATGTAGCAAATAAAATGACAGCATATTGCCCCCCATAGGCAGGAGACATTATGCCCAGAGTTCAATCACGTCGCTCGTTTCTTCTCGGCCTAGCCTCGATCATCGGCTTATCCGCGTCACGCCCAACAAGAGTATTCGCTGCCGACTCAAACTCATCCGTCGCTTTTACATCAGACCTAGCACAAGACTACGCGCTTTCCCTGTTGCCCATCGTCGACGGATCCGCGAACTTAGAGATCGAGCAAATCGTTCCCGTATGCCAACAAATCGGCCTTATCTGTGGCTATGAAATCAGTGTCACAAGGGAAGGAAGCCCTTACGGTTATTTAATACTTGACGCATCATATCCTGGGCTTCTGAAGGAGATAACCCTCGGCGATACCATTCTCCCGATTTCAGCTTCTCTATCAAACGCCATTTCAACTTATTCCGGCCAACAGGCCACAAACCCAACCGTACTAATTTCGTACAACGATATTGAATATGGAACTTTGGTGCCAGGAACTAGAGACTGTGTAACCAACTATAACAATATACGGTCTGTCCCAATTGTCACCGAAAAGGGTATAGCACCTCAAAGCAATAACCCAACTTCATGGGATGCAGTCATTATCAATGAAGATGACTTGATGTTGCATTTCCAAATAGACGATTTAAACGGAATACCGTTCCGAGGAGTCTCGGAATCATTAGTTGAAGCCCGCACTAATAAGTATGCATGCGTCGTTTCTGCCTTGTACGCTGTATCAATGCATTACGGTCTCACCAGTTCAAACGCTAATCAATTTAATCCCGATTATTATAAAGAAATATGGAACGTCACTGGCACAACAACGTATAAGACCAATGATCAGGGCGTCGAGTACGGAAGCACGATCATCCCAGATGGAATTGTTCCGTTTAAAAGTCTTGCCGCTCAAAAGGGTAGAGCACTTAATACTCAATTTTTCGGTTATCAGCCTCAATTCGCTCAGTACAGAGCAACTATCGATCAAGGGAATATCGGCTTGTATCATATGTGGATCAACAGCCGAAACAGTGAAGGATCCGTCGAGCTATCAGGTCATACAGTCACGGTAACTGGCTATTTTACTGGGCATAATGGAAGCTCTGGCATCGAACTGCAGTGGCTCGAAGTATTCGACGGATGGAACACTTATCCCCGAGCGATTAACTATGCAACGCCCAATATGGTCAAATTGAACGGAACAGTCTTTTGGTAGACCGGATGGCACCATCAAAATGCTATGGCACCACGGCCTTTGCCCTGGTTACGATATTGGTGATTTTCGCTATGTTTGCATCCGTTTCTTCATGCACAGATAGAGCCCGCTATAGCGGAGGAGATGATTACCTTGTCTTTGGAGCCGGCAGCGTTCATTCTATTGAGGGAACGGAACTCGTAATCCAAACAGACAACAGTCCCCGCTACACCGACGCTGGAAAGCAAACCCGGATTACATTCCCCTCATCTGGCCGAATCAAAGACAAGCTTTCCCAAATCAAAGTTGGGACAAGAGTTTCCTACTCACGCTTTGAGTCGGTAGACGCATCTGGATCATACGAGGGAAACGATATCGAAATTGAACAGGCAAACACTATAAGGAGATGTTGAGGAACTGAGCCTCTGCGCAGTTCCTCAACAAATCATTATGCCTCCGGGACCCTACCCGTCGCCAAAATCTGTTCAAGTGCCGCCTCATCCAACACGGGCACACCCAGCTGCTCGGCCTTGGTGAGCTTTGAGCCCGCTTTGGGGCCGGCGACCAGATAGCTCGTCTTCTTTGACACGCTGCCCGAAACCTTGGCGCCAAGCACCTTGAGTGCCGCGCCCGCCTCGTCGCGCGTGCGGTTGACGAGCGTGCCGGTGAGCACGAAGGTCAGACCCGCGAGTGGCTGTGCGTCGGCGAGCTCGCCCGCCACGCCAGCGTCGGCTGCGGCTTGCGCGTGCGCGGCGCCCAAGTCGACCTCGAGCGACAGGCCCGCCTGGCGCAGGCGCTCCAGCACGGCAAGGTTCTCGGGCACGGCCAGGAACTGCTTGACGCTCGCCGCAATCTTGGGACCGATGCCCTCGCACTCGGCAATATCCTCTTCGCTCGCCAAGATAAGCTTGTCAATCGACAGGAATCGCTCGGCGATGACCTCGCCCACGCTCTTGCCCACGTGGCGGATACCCAGGGCAAACAGCACACGACCGAGCGGCTGGCTCTTGGACTTGTTGAGCTCGGCGATGATTTTCTCAGCCGTCTTGAGGCCCACCGGAATGGGGTCGCCCTTCTTGACGCCCTTTTTGCTGTTGGAGCTGGCATAGGTGCGCCCCGTGTCCAGTCCGGCGATGTCGTCGACCGTGAGCTGGTAGAAGTCCGCGACATCATGGATCAGTCCGGCGGCGATCATCTTGTCGACGATCTCGTCGCCCAGGCCGTCGACGTCCATGCAGCCGCGGCTCACCCAGTGGAGCAGGCGCTCCTTGAGCTGCGCGGGGCAGTCGATGGAGACGCAGCGGTAGGCAACCTCACCGTCCTCGTGGACCACGGGGCTGCCGCACACGGGGCAGACCTCGGGCATGTGCCAGTCGACCGAATCGGCCGGACGCTTATCGAGCACCGGGCCTACGACCTCCGGGATCACGTCGCCCGCCTTGTGCACGATGATGGTATCGCCCTCGCGCACGTTTTTGCGACGGATCTCGTCGATGTTATGCAGCGTGGCGCGCGCGATGGTGGAGCCGGCAACCGTCACCGGATCGAACTCGGCGACCGGCGTGAGCACACCGGTGCGGCCCACCTGGATGCGAATTTCGCGCAGGACGGTCTGCTTTTCCTCGGGCGGAAACTTAAAGGCAATGGCCCAGCGCGGCGCGCGGGCGGTAAAGCCCAGGTCGAGCTGCTGCTGGAAGCTATCGACCTTTACGACCACGCCGTCGATGTCGTAGTCCAGGTCACCGCGGTGCTCGAGCGCCTGGGCACAGAACTCGTGGACCTCGGTGGGCGTGGCACAACGGGCCACGTTGGGGTTGACGCTAAAGCCGGCGCTGCGCAGCCAATCGAGGAACTCACGCTGGCTGTGGACGTGCAGCGGGTCGGTATCGGCGATGGCGTAGATAAAGGTAGCCAGGTCGCGGCGCGCCGTGACCTTGGGATCCTTTTGGCGCAGGCTGCCGGCGGCGGCGTTGCGCGGGTTGGCGAAGGGGTCGCGTCCCTCGGCATCGGCCTCGTCGTTCAGGCGCACAAAGCTGCCCTTAGGCATGTAGACCTCGCCGCGTACTTCGATGGTACGTTCGCGGTCGGCACCCATGTGGGCGAGCGCCGGCTCGGACAGGTGCATGGGCACATCCTTGATGGTACGCACGTTAAGCGACACGTCCTCGCCCGTGGTGCCGTCGCCGCGCGTGGCAGCGCGCACAAAGGTGCCGTTTTGGTAGGTAAGCGCCACGCCCAGACCGTCGATCTTAAGCTCGCAGGTATAGGTGACGCTACCGGCACCGAGCGCATCCTCGGTGCGCTGGAGCCACGCGTCGAGCTCGTCCAGATCCATGGCATCGTCCATGGAATACATGCGTGCCATGTGCGTGACCGGCGTAAACTGCTCGCTCACGTACCCGCCCACGCGCTGGGTATAGCTGTCGGGCGTCACCAGGTCGGGGTAGGTGGCCTCAATTTCCTGCAGCTCAACGAGCATCTTGTCAAAGGCGGCGTCCGTGATCTCGGGCGCATCGAGCATGTAGTAGCGATAGGCGTGGTAATCGAGCTCGTGGCGCAGCTCGGCCGCACGCGCTGCCGCCTGGGCACGGGCATCGGCCGGTACGGCGGTATCCGTGCTCGCGGGCGTTTCGGTATCGATGTCCACGCCGTCACCAAACAGGCTCGATTGCTCCATAGCGGCACTCCTTCGCTCGATTTCAAACGGATACAAGAGTACCACCGGTCGCAACGGCGCCGAACAGCCCTTTCGAACCGCACCGAATCGGCAGCGGCCGGACCGGGGTTAACCACCTCGCCAGCTCAAAATGATCCGTTTTCCTCCGTCCCCAATGGATCAGTACGAAAAGAGGGGCCATCCTGCGCATGGCAGGACAGCCCCTCTGGCTTCGGTATGTGTGGAGCGACTCGTTAGTAACCCTGGCCGTAGCCCTGACCCTGGCCCTGCTGGCCCAGCAGCTCCTCCAGGTACTGGCGCAGCTGCTCGTCGGTGATGCCGCCGTTGCCGGTGTCAGTCGAGCTGTCGTCCTGCTGCTGGTTCTGCAGCTCCTCGTCGGAGCCCAGCTCGACAGTGACCTTCTTCTCGTCCTTGCCGCGCACGAGCGTGATCTCGACCTTCTCGCCCACCTCGTGGCTGCGCAGCGCAATGATCAGACCGTCAGCACTCGTGATCTCGTCGTCGCCCAGCTTGGTGATAACGTCGCCCTCCTGAATGCCGGCCTTGGCAGCAGGACCATCCTCGACAACGCTTGCCACATACGCGCCGCTATCGGTGCTCAGCTTGTTGGTACGGGCGTTGAGCGCGTTGACGCTCGAAAGCGTGGCGCCCAGGTACGGATGCACCGGCGTCTTGCCGCCGATGATCTGGTCGGCAATGTTCTTGGCGTAGTTAACGGGAATAGCAAAGCCAACGCCCGAGCTGGAGCCCGAGTAGCTCTCGATGAGCGAATTGATACCCACGAGCTCGCCATTATCGTTGACGAGCGCGCCGCCGGAGTTGCCCGGGTTGATGGCAGCATCGGTCTGAATCATGTTTGCATAAATGGTGTTGCCGCTGGTAGAGCTCATGGCCGTGGAGCGATACAACGCCGACACGATTCCCGTGGAGACAGACTGCTCGTTGCCGAACGGCGAGCCGATCGCCATGACCCACTCGCCCACGTTGAGCTTGGAGGAATCACCGATCTCAATCGGCGTGAGCTTGGAGGCGTCAGCATCCTTGAGCTTGATGACGGCTAAGTCGCTCGAAGCATCGTTGCCCACGAACTCGGCCTCGTAGGTGGTGCCGTCGTCCATGGTGACCACGTACTGGTCGTAGCCGTCGACCACGTGGTTGTTGGTGAGGATGTGGCCCTCGGTATCGAGCACGACGCCCGAACCGACGCTGCCCGAGCTATCCGACTCATCAGCAGACTGCGAAAGCGAGCCATTCTGACTGCCGCTCGAAGTGGCGGTAATGGAAACGACGGAGGGCAGGGCCTTAGCAGAAACGGCCTCGGCCAGCGTGGTGTCCTCGGAGTCAATGGTGATCTTTTGCGTCGACGAACCCGAAGCACCCGCCGTCACGGCATTCTTGCC
This sequence comes from Collinsella sp., assembly GCA_036304725.1. Lineage (GTDB taxonomy): Bacteria > Actinomycetota > Coriobacteriia > Coriobacteriales > Coriobacteriaceae > Collinsella. The sequence continues at coordinate 67,436 of JAXIYC010000011.1, forward strand.
GCCACCGATATCGAGCGTGCCGCTCATAATGAGCGCAATGACCAGCAGGGCTCCGCAGGCACAGCCGGCAAGCGCCGTAATAAAGATCGGCAGCTTTTTGGTCTTGGTCTTGACCACCGTGTGCTTGTTCACGACCTGCTGGCCACCCAGCGGCTTGCCGGTCTGCGTGTCGTAGGCCTGCACGTAGGGAATGTTACTGCCGGCAGGCGTCGACTCCACCTGCACACGCGGCTGCTGCTGGGTCTCGCCGGCGTTGCCCGCATCCTGGGGACGCTGGGAATCGTACTCGCTCATAGCTGCGATCCTTTCGTCAAATAACCAAAGGCCCGCCAAACATGTGGCGGGCCATCATTGTTCACGTTGAGTTGTACCCCAATATGCGGGCGCACGTGTATGAAAACGCAATCTTTTAGGAAGGCTTAAGTTCTGCCGCAGACCCGAAAGGAATCCGTACCTGCATCAAAACCACCACAAAAGTGCCTGTCCCCTTTGTGGTGGAAAGCTAGTCCTTAAACAGATAGCCCACGCCGCGGACGGTGGTGATGTGCGCCGCGATCTGCGGACCCACCTTGGAGCGGATGCGTCGAATGTGCACGTCGACGGTGCGCGTGCCGCCGCAGTACTCTAAGCCCCACACGCGGTGCAGCAGCACCTCGCGGCTGTAGGCGCGGTTGGGGTGCGTCGCCAAAAAGCTCAGCAGCGAGTACTCCATCAGCGTCAGGTCGATGGGCTCATCATCGAGCGTCACCTGGTAGGTGGCCAGGTTAATCTCGAGGTTATCGATGTTGAGTACATCGTCGGCGGTGACGGTCTCCTCCTCGCCCATCAGGCGCTGCGCACGAGCCTTGAGCTCGTTGGGCGTCGCCGTGGGGCACACAAAGTCGGCATGCGCGTGATTCGGCAGGCGTAGGGTGCCAAGGGCCTCATCGTCGACGATCACCAGCATGGGGACGCCGCCACGATCGTCAAGCCACTTGGCAATCTGATCGATGCGGTCGCTGCGGATGCCATCGGAATCGAGAATCAGCAGGTCAAAGTCGTGCGCCGCAGTTGGCGAATCGGGGGTTGCCAGGCTCACCTCGACACCCAGGGTAGTCGTCAAGCTGCGGGCAAACTCGTGGAAGCGCGTCGTGCGCGCCATGAACAGGGCACTCTTTTCGGACATATCGGCCTCCAAGGAAATGAGCTCAATCGTACTGGAACAAGCCAGCGCGATTAGGAGTTCGCCAGATAATGCTTGATCTCCCACTCGGTGATCGTGGACTCAAACTTATGCCACTCGTTGCGCTTCTTTTTGAGGAAGAAGCTGTGGATGTGCTCGCCGAGGGCATCCTTCATAAACTGCGAGTCCTCAAAGACGTCGAGCGCCTCTTTGAGCGAACGCGGCAGCGGCGTGTAGCCGGCCTCGAGCATCTGACGGTCGGTGAGTTTGAGCGTCTCGGCCGTGGCCTCGGGCGGGAGCTCCAGCTTGCGCTCGATACCATCGAGACCAGCCGCCAGCGTGACGGCGTTGACCAGATACGGATTGGCCATGGGGTCGGGGCTACGGAGCTCAATGCGCGTGGACAGCTGCTTGCCGGGCTTGTAGACCGGGATGCGGACCATGCTCGCGCGGTTGCGCAGGCCCCACGTGGCGTACTGCGGCACGGAGTCGCCACCGGTGGTGATGCGCTTGTACGAGTTGACGGTGGGGTTGGTGATGGCGCTGATCTCGCGCGCGTGCGCCAGGATGCCGGCCATGTAGTGCTTGGCGACGTCGGAGAGATGGTACTTATCGTCGTCCTCGCCCCAAAAGACGTTGTTGCCGTCGTGGTCGAACAGCGACTGGTGCAGGAACATGGCGCTGCCGTCCTCGCCCGCCAGCGGCTTGGGCATAAAGGAGGCGTGGCAGCCGCTCTCGTAGGCCTGCTGCTTAATGATGAGCTTGGCCGTGGTGATGGCGTCGGACATGCTCAGGGCCTCGGCGTGGCGCAGGCTCATGCCGTGCTGCGAGCGGCCGGCGGCGTGGAAGGTATACTCCACGGGCACGGACATCTTCTCGAGCGTGAGGACTGTGTTGCGGCGCAGGTCGCGCGCGGCGTCGCTCACCGAAAGGTCAAAGTAGCCAACGTTGTCGAGCGGCTCAGGCGTGCGCTCGTCGGGGAAGTAGTAATACTCCAGCTCGGCGCCCACGTTGAGCAGGTAGCCGGCCTTCTCGGCCTTGTGGAACATACGGCGCAGGGCATCGCGCGGATCGCCGGCGAAAGGCTTGCGATCGGGAGTGCACACGTCGCAGAACACGCGGGCGACACCGTTATGGCTCGGGCGCCACGGCAGAATCTGGAAGGTCGAGGCATCGGGGAACGCGAGCATATCGGCTTCCTCGGGCGTGGCAAAGCCCTCAATGGCCGAGCCGTCAAAGCCAATGCCCTCCTCAAAAGCGACCTCGAGGTCCTCGGGGCTAATGGCAAAGTTCTTGAGGCGACCGAGAATGTCGACAAACCACAGACGCACAAAGCGGATGTCACGCTGCTCTACAGAGCGGAGTACGTAATCGATGTTCTGCTGGTTCATGTCGCTCCCCTTTCTTTCGGGCGGGTTTCGACTGTTCTATATCGCAGATACTATCGCAGAAAAATGTTTCCGCAGGGTTAAAGCGTGTCAGGCGTTCAAAAAACGTGAGAGGGCGGGTGACGATGGCAAGTAACTAACGCTCGGATTCGGAGACAATTTGCCTACAGGCTCGTTCCAGTGCGGGAAACTCCATCGTCACTGCATCCCAAACAACCAAGCGGTCGACATTGCCGTAATCATGCGCAAGATAATTTCTCATGCCGATAATTCCACGCCACTCAATTTCGGGATGAAGACGCTGCGAGCGCTCCGACAGCTTGCCCGCTTCTTCCGTCACCCTAAGCGCACACATCAAAAGGGAGTCCGCCAACGCCCTCGTCCGCACATCATTCGCATGCAGAAACTGGTCCTCGGTGATATCAAAAGCCTTGATGCGCTCGTTCGTTTCGAAGATAGCCTCCAAGACCTCTTGCGCGCGAAGGCTGTCTGACTTACGCGCGATCATAAAGGATCACTCCTTCACGCTCGATTACCGCGGCAAGATCGTCATCAAGATAATCACTCGAGACGAGGTCAACCTGCCTCCCGGTTTCTTTGCGCACCGCCTCACCAAACGCCGACAACGCGAAAAGACCAAAGCCCTGCTCACGATCGACTTCGAGACGCAAGTCAATATCACTATCGGCATGTGCCTCGCCACGAGCATACGAACCAAAAAGAATCACGCTTTTGATAGCAGGAATCGAGCTGGCTGCCTCGCGGACTGCGGACTCAATCTGGGCAGTATCTAAAATGCCCGCCGAGACGCTTTCGCTCGCAGAGCTTTTACCGAGTGAAGGAACAAACGGCAGCGAACGCTCGCGCAGCATCTGTCTCATAAACATATTGACCGCAACAGACGAAGTCATGCCGAGCTCTTCGCACAGCTCGGCAAACGAATCTTTAATTGACGAGTCTACTCGCACGCTCAATACGGACGCAGCCATGGATACCTCCTGTATGACATTGTCCATATAATATCACACAGTTTAGCGCGAAGTGGAGGCTCGGGACTCGATGTGGCCGGGAATCTCGATGCGCTTGGGTGCGAGCCTTGCGGCCTCGCCTACCGTGGTGGTGACGACGTCGATGCGCTCGGACAGGCGCTCGACCACGCGCTCGGCAATGGTGAGGGTGTCCTGTGCGGCCGTGGTCACGCCGCCAAAGAGCACATGGTTCCAGGGGTAGTCGTCAAACGTCGCGATCTTGAGCCCCGCCGGCAGCGAGGGACCAAGCTGCGCCAGCGCCTCGGTCAGACGCAGGAAGACCAGACCGTTGACGGCAATGAGGCCGAGCTTTTTGCCTGCATAGCCGCGGATGGTCTCGTCCAAGCGGCCGACGCCCGAGGCGCCACCATCGGCCAGGGTGACGACCTCGCCCGCAAGGCCGCGTCGCGAAAGCTCGTCGGCAAAGGCCTCGGCACGCTCGCGACGCACGGGGCTGTCGTCGCTTGCCTCGGTGAGCAGGCACAGGCGCTCACAGCCCGCAGCGGCGAGCTCGTCTACCAAGCCGGCGACCAGCTCACGGTTGTTCGATGTCACCAGATCGATGCCACCGTCGGCAACATCGCGGTCGAGCAGTACAACGGGTAGGCGCCCCGCGGCCGCGGCGATCGCCTCGTCATTGCCTCCGCAGGTGTTGACGACCAGGCCGTCCACGCCGGCATCGATAAGCCTGGTGAGCGACTCTGTCTCCTTGGCGGGGTCGTTGCCGCTAATGGCCGTCATGAGCGAGCAGCCGCGCGCGGCGGCACTGGCGGAAAGTCCTTCGAGCATGGCGCTCGAGAACGGGTTGGCGATGTCGGCCAAAATCACGCCGATGAGGTTGGTGCGTGAGTTGCGCAGATTGCGCGCGGCGGCACGCGGGCGATAGCCGGTGCGCTCGATAACCGCCGCGATGCGAGCACGGGTTTCCTCGGTCATCTGCCCAGGGCGGTTGTTGAGATAGCGCGAGACCGTGGCCGGGCTCACACCCGCCTCGGCGGCAATGTCCTTGATTCTCATCTGCGCCATAGCGCACCCCGTTTCCCATTTGTCGGCGGTCTGAGCCATTTTAGGCATTTTTTTAAAAATCTCGGTTGCAAAACGCTGTAGGTGAGCAGCGTCGTTTTTGCGTCTCGAGCAGATGCGATGATGGGCTAGTTATTCGAGTCTTTAGGCAGCTCAAAATAGTCGGGATGTAAGGCGATAACCGGGCCCTGCTCCTCGGGCATCAGGTGCAAGTGCGTCTCTGCCAGATAACTCGCCGCATCGGTATCGCCCCTCTTAATGGCCTCGAGAATCCGGCGATGCTGCCGACGAATCGGCTCCCAATCCAGATCCTGCGACACCATACGCAACCAGTTGTATCGCTCAAAATGCGTGTTGACGCTCTTCATCCAATCCCACAACATGTGACGACCGGCAATCTCAAAACACGTCTCATGAAACAGGTTGTCCAGATCGAAAAAGCGACGCGTTTCGCCATGGTCGAGTGACTCAGACTCGGCAAGAATCTGCTCGAGCCGATGCTTTTGCTCAGGCGAGGCGGCCGAACAGCATTTAATAAGCACGCTTCTCTCGAGTTTCTCGCGCAAGAAACAGGCGTTCTCGGCGCGCTCCATGCTGATTTTTGAGACATAGGTGCCGCTTTTGGGACGGGTTTCCACCAGCTCCTGCTCACGCAGGCGCACAAAGGACTCGCGAATGGGCGTGCGCCCGATTCCCGTCTCCTTTTCCAGACCAATCGCCGAAAGGCGCGTGCCGGGCTTGAGCTCGGCATAGATGATCTTGGAGCGCAATGCGTTGTATGCCTGGTCTTGCAGGCTCTGATTATGCTGGTGTTGTTCCATAAAGCCCTCGGATGAAGCTCACGGTTTGTCGAATTTCACCACGTAATACTATCGCATCGACACGCCCCGGCTCCCAATCAGTCTTTTTGGGACGGGGCTCTTTTAGCTACCCTGGCCCGCAGATCGGCCCCCCTGTCACAAAAGTGGCCCATCTACTACGTTAACACGGATAGCCTCGGCCATACCGAAAACCGTGAAAACAAAACCGCAGGTAGACAGCTTGTCGATTTTCGAAAAAGCCGACTATGGTTGACCCCTGCGGCTTAAACGTAGTAGATAGGCCCTTTTCGTGGCGCAGCACTACTGCACCCCAAATTGGTACCTCGAGCCTGTTATAAGTTGCTGTGAAATACGGACGGTTGATAATCAAGGCGCGCTATACGGCTTGCTATATCTCACTATACTTTGCTGAACGTCGCTATACTTTGCTATAACTTGACAATAATCGGCCCGTTACCATCCGGGATATAACGGACCCTAAGCCAACGCTGGCTTAGGGTCCGTCTTGTACCATGGCTCTTTTTGACTATGAGCGCTCGTATTTCGTGGCCCGCCCGGTTCCCTGCCTTACGATTGCATTCCGTTCAAGCAGAGATTCGAGTGCCGCCAACGTCCGCATGCGGCTCAGCCCCGTCTGTTTTTCAATCTCGCTTCGCGACATAATTCGACCGCCCGACAAGGCTTTGAGAACCTGGACCTCTTCCTCGGACCCTTCAAGGGCATCGGTAACGGGCAATGTGACGGCCACCATGCCGCCGCGAACATCAAAAATTGGTTGATTGATCGAATCGCGATAGGCACGTCTAATGCGCGCGATTCCCGTACCAAATTTCTCGATGTAATCCAGCTTTAAGAAGGCCTCTGCAACGATGGGGTTTCTGAGCACGGATATCTGCCCATACAGGTATTGCTCCGTCGTCAAACCGGCGGGCAGCGATCCAGGAGAGGTCACAACGACGCGATCATCGTAGAGGGCAATTTGAACGTTCGCTCGAACGTCCCACGTCCGATGCACCAAAGCATTTGCGACAGCTTCGCGAAACGCCTCGAGAGGAATTCGATCGGTTTGGACGCGCTCCATCCCTTCGATACGCTCATAACGGTAGTAGCGTGCAAACATAGCTACCGCCCTGTCCACCTGCTCAATTGCGGATACATTTGTCGCCGCTTCGCGATCCAAGATCACATCCTCGGTATCACCAAAACGGACGCAATCGATGCCCGGAAAATCATTCTTATCCGCCAAAATCGCCGCAGCGTTGGTATAGCCGTCCTTGCCGAGCAAGCGAAGCGTGCGCATAATATCCGACGTTAGTTCAGAAATGCCGAGATGTTCAACACACTTATGCTCGAGCGTGTGAAAACTCAAGTCCTGGCGAGCCGACGCGAGCGCGTCGAACGTTACGTTGCTGCCTTCGAGCGTCAGCCTGCCATACTCAAACCGGTCGACCTCCACTGTTGCCGAATCGTTTCGCCTGTAGGCCTTTCCCTTGCTTCGATAGGGTTTGTCCTGGCCCTCATAAACCGTAAGGATTACGGTCCCGTGTTTCTCATCGGGCTCGAGCGTGTAACGGGGAGCGGGGTCCAAGCTGTCATTAATCATGTTCTCGATGCGAAGACACTCTGCGACCGGATCCGCAAGGCCGACAACCACGCCCTCGTCATCAACGCCAAACTCAATCTTGCCCGTCCCGTAGTTTGCATAGGCACTCACCGTTTTAAGAAACGTCGGCGTAACGCTTTCCTTGTATTCGACTGTAGGGCTCTCTCTAACAACCATATGCACAACCTCTTCGTTTCGTACTATTCATGACCGTATTATAAGACGAAGACCGTTTGCGTACTGATTTATCCAAGACGTAAACGGTTTTCGTCTTGATTTGCGTACGGAATTAAGACGCATAATTTCGCTTTCGTATGGCTCAATATCGGACGCAGACTGTTTTCGCCTGTCAATACATCTGCAATCCAAACGAAACGAGCTCCGAGCTCGCATGAACTCGGGGCTCTTTGTGCCGCACATCTATGAGAGGAGCAATTCGATGCGTACGGGCGCTACTCCATGAAGCCGCCCTGGGATGGCGGCAACCTCGTCGAGGAGACCATCCGCACTCACCGTGGCGTGGCCGACGCCATCGCCGCGCGCAACCCCACCGTAGCGCACGAGGCGATGTATTTGCATCTGGTGTACAACCGCAACATGATTGCGGAAGTCGCACAGACAAAAGGCATTTAAGGCTCGACAATGATCTTTCTTTGATAAAACGCAAGCGGCGGCCGTCCCAAAACGGGACGGCCGCCGTGTTTTGCTATCGACTGGCGCAATGGAATCGGGTTTACATGCATCAACTTGGTGCAAACCAACCTGTCCCCCACGCACCAAGGGGTTGACTAGAGCTCGCAGGCAATCTTGTAGCCGTCGCCGATGGCATCGCGGATGTTGCCGCACTTCTGGGCATCGCCCAGTACATGGGCAGCAACGCCAGCAGCGGCAAGGTCGTCGGCCAGCTTGGTATTGGGACGATAGCCCATGGCAAGCACCAGCGTATCGGCACCGGTGATGGTGCGGACCTCGCCGTCCTTCTCGTAGCTGATGGTGTCCTCGGTGATCTCGGTCACCTTGGCCTCGGTCAGCACGTGAACGCCCTTGGAGAGCATGCGCGTGATGAGCACCGCGCGACCGGCGCCGCCCTCGTTGGCGGCGAGCGTCTTGGTCATCTCGATAACGGTGACATCGCGATTGGCCGGCGAGAGGTCATTGACCAACGGGGCCAAGTAATCGGCCGTCTCGCAGCCAACGGTGCCGCCGCCCACGATAACGATCTTCTTGCCCGGGAAAGCCTTGCCACCCAGCAGGTCGTCAGCCGTCATGACCTGCTTAAAGCCCTGCATGAAGGCCGGAGCGATGGGCTCGGCGCCATAAGCTAGGACGACCTCGTAGCCGGCGTAGTCACGCTGAATGTCCTCGGCAGTAAGCTCGGTGCCAAATACGCACTTCACGCCGGCCTCGGCCAGGCGACGATACTGATACTTGATCACGCGGGTGAGTTCCTGCTTTGCCGGCGGAACGGCTGCGATACGCATCTCGCCGCCCGGCTCGTCCTGCTTATCCACGAGCACCACGTTGTGGCCGCGCTTGGCGGCAATGTAGGCTGCCTCCATGCCCGCAGGACCAGCGCCCACAACGAGCACGTTCTTGGCCTCGGCGGCAGGCTCGTAGCCGGCCTCGTCGCGCTCCACGTCCGGGTTGACGGTGCAGGAGATGCGCTTGCCGAACATAATGCCGTTCAGGCAGCGCAGGCAACCGATGCAGGGACGGATGTCGTCAGCGTTGCCGGCAGCGGCTTTGTTGCAGAGCTCGGCATCGCACAGATTGGCGCGGCCCATCATGCAGATGTCGGCAGCGCCGTCCTCGATCAGCTCCTCGGCGATCCAGGCCTCGTTAATACGTCCGACGGTGGCGACGGGAATGTTGACGTGCTTTTTGATCTCGCGCGAGCAGGCGGCATGCGAGGCCTGCTGGGTACCGGCGGCGGGAATCGCGGAGCCGCGCTTGATGGTGGTACCGCCCGACACGTGAATCATGTCGACGCCGGCCTTCTCCAGACGACGCGAGACGTAGATCATGTCGTTGAGGGTCAGGCCGCCATCGGTGTACTCATCGCCCGAGATGCGGACGTCGATGATAAAGTCCTTGCCGCAGCGCTCGCGAATCTCGGCGATGACCTCGAGCAAGAAGCGCATGCGGGCGTCGAGCGAGCCGCCGTACTCGTCGGTGCGCTTGTTGTAGAGCGGAGTCAAAAAGCCGCCGAGCATACCGTGGGCGTGCGCCGCATGGACCTCGACGCCATCGACGCCAGCCTTCTGCATACGCACGGCAGCGTCGCCAAACTGATGCGTGAGCTCGTGAATCTCGTCGACCGTGATGGGGCGCGGTGCCTCGCGGGCATAGGACGGTCCCACGAAGGACGGAGCGATCAGGCGCGGCGTGCCCGGAATGTTAAAGGCCATGTAGGCGGGGTGGAAGAGCTGCGGCATGATCTTGCAGCCATACTCGTGGACGGCCGCGGCGAGCTTTTCCCAGCCGGGGATGAACGTGTCGTCGTAGCAGCACATGTCGCCCGGCAGATAGGTATAGGTGGGCTCGACCGTCACGACCTCGGTGATGATGAGGCCCACGCCGCCCTTGGCACGGGCACGGTAATGATCGACCAAGTCGTCGGTCACATATCCGTGATCGGCCAGGTTGGTAGATACCGGCGGCATAAAGACGCGGTTCTTAACCTCGGTCGTACCGACCTTGATCGGGCTAAAGAGCATCGGATAGGCGGAGGACTCCATACAGGGTTCCTTTCGTTTGAGCCGCTGGGCGGCAGTTGCTAACGTACTTATCGTATCAGCAACTGCCGCATCCGCAGTCAAACATACCCAAACGCCGGTCGGCTAATGAATACCGCGGCCCAAGTCTTCGGCGATTTTGTCCACGCCCTTAAGTGCGGCGCACGTCTTTTTGTTGGAGCAATGCCCGGTGCAAACGCCACCCTGAGCGCAGTCAGCGCAGGTGCCCTTGCGGTAGATGCGCACGCACACGGCGACAAACGCAACGCCGATAACAGCCAGTACAACAATATCGATAGGTGCCATAGCAAGCCTCCTCTAGTTAACCACCACTTACTTTACCCCATTCTCCACCTACCAAAAAGGGATAGGTTTGTTTTGGTCGGTTTTATCTGCGGAAACGCCACATCTCTCCCACCAAAAAGCCCGAGTGTCGCTGGGACACCCGGGCTCGTGGAAAAGGGTTAATCCTTATTCGGACTTAAGCGGAAACTGCGGCGGAAGCAGTGTTGGTCTCATCCTCGTCGGTCCATGCATGTTTGGGCATGGGACGGAAGATCTGGAAGAGCATCGCAACCAGCAGAACGATGGCTACAACCGTCCAAATACCAAACTGGCCAAGGACAAGTAGGTTGTAGAACTGGTTGATGAACAGGCCGATCACCCAAGCGAAGGCGCACTCGTAGCCGATGGCAATCGCGAACCACTTGCCGGAATCCATCTGGTTGCGGATGGCACCCATAGCAGCAAAGCACGGAGCGCACAGCAGGTTGAACGCGCCAAAGGCGACGCAAGCGCCCATGGTGGGGAACATGCCGGCAAACGCGGTCCACAGGCTCGGGTCGGTCTCGGCGGCATCAGCCACGGACAGCAGCGAGCCGGCGGTGGCGACGACGTTCTCCTTGGCGACAAGGCCCGAGACGGACAGCGCTGTTGCCTGCCAGGTGCTAAAGCCAAGCGGGGCGAAGATCCAGGAGACCAGGTTGCCGAGCATGGCAAGCACGGAGTAGTCCATGAACTCCTCGGAGATGCCGTCCATCGCGGGCAGGTAGCCAAAGGAACCGTTGTAGCTACCAAAGTTGGACAGGAACCAAACCACGACAGTAGACGCGAAGATGACCGTGCCGGCCTTCTTGATAAAGGCCCAGCAGCGCTCCCACACGTGCAGCGCCCAAGAACGGATCGCCGGGAAGTGGTAGGCAGGAAGCTCCATAACAAACGGCGTCGGGCGACCGGCGAAGAGCTTGGTCTTTTTGAGCATGAGGCCCGAGGCGATGACGGCAAAGACGCCCAGGAAGTAGAAGAGCGGACTGATCCACGCGGCGGTGGTGGAAGAATCGCCGATGATGGAACCCATGAGCAGGGCGATGATCGGCAGCTTGGCGCCACAGGGAATAAACGTGGTGGTCATGACCGTCATGCGGCGGTCCTTCTCGTTCTCGATGGTCTTGGTGGCCATGACGCCGGGAACGCCGCAGCCCGAAGACACGAGCATGGGGATAAAGGACTTACCGGACAGGCCAAAGCGGCGGAACACGCGGTCCATGATGAAGGCGACGCGGGCCATATAGCCGCAGTCCTCCAGGAAGGACAGCATGACGAACAGCAGGAACATCTGCGGCACAAAGCCGAAGATGGCACCCAGGCCGCCGACGATACCGTCGCAGACCAGAGAATCGACCAGACCACCGTCCTCGGTGCCACCCGCCACGAGGGCGTCGTGCACCATGGTGGTGATACCCGGGACATAGGGGCCGTACTGTGCCGGGTCGACCGAGTCGGCGTCGTCACCCGCGGCCTCGACAGCCGCGTCGTAAGCGTCGCGGCCCTGACCGAGCACGTACCAGCCGTCGGTGCCGAAGAGCTGGTCGTTGGTGAAGTCCGTCACCGTGCCACCCAAGGTGGAAACGGCGATGTAGTACACGCAGAACATGATGACCACAAAGATCGGCAGGCCCAGGATACGGTTGGTAACCACACGGTCGATCTTCTCGGAGGTGCTCATCTTGGCAGGAGCCTTGGTGAGGCACTCGTCGATGATGTGGGCAATGACGCCGTAGCGCTCGCCGGTGATGATGGACTCGGCGTCATCGTCGCAGTCCTGCTCGCACTGAGCGACCAGCTCTTCGACGCGAGCGGCCTTCTCCTTGGTGAGGTTGATGAGCTTGCAGGCGTCCGCATCGCGCTCGAACAGCTTGACGGCATAGTAGCGGCGCTTGTTGGCGGGGACGCTTGCCGGCAGGTTGTTCTCGATGTGGTCCAGAACGTCCTCGATGGAGGAGTCGAACTTGTGCTCCGGCACCTGGCCCTTGGAAGCAGCGGACTTCTTAACCTGCTCGAAGAGCTCCGTGATGCCCTTGTTCTTAAGAGCGGAGATCATCATAACCGGGCAGCCGAGCTTCTTGGAAAGCTTGTCGGTGTCGATCTTGTCGCCGTTCTTCTCGACCAAGTCGGCCATGTTGAGGGCAACGACCACGGGCAGGCCGGTCTCGATGACCTGAAGCGCCAGGTACAGGTTGCGCTCGAGGTTGGTGGCATCGACAACTTGGACGACAACATCGGGCTCGCCGCTCATGAGGTAATCGCGCGAGCATTGCTCCTCGGGGCTGTAGGGGGAAAGCGAGTAGATGCCAGGGAGGTCCGTGATGGTAACGTTCTTGTCGCTTAGGAGCTTGGCTTCCTTTTTCTCAACCGTGACGCCGGGCCAGTTGCCAACGTAGCCGTTGGCGCCGGTGATCAGGTTGAAAAGCGTGGTCTTGCCGCAGTTGGGGTTACCCGCCAGCGCGACATGGATCTGAGAATCCGCCATTCAATCCTTCTTCCTTGTGTGCCTGCGCTGCTTTCTCCGCGCAGGCTGGATAATGTGCTTCAAAGATGCTGCATTAAGTTAGAAAAACCTAACTTTATCTGCAGAAATATGCGCCGCGAGTCCTTACTGAACCTCGACGACGGCGGCCTCCTCCTTGCGGATGGAAAGCTCGTAGCCGCGCACGTTGATCTCGACCGGATCACCGAGCGGTGCAACCTTCACGACCTTGAACGAAGTGCCCTTGATGAGCCCCAGGTCCATAAGGTGGCGGCGAAGCGCACCTTCACCGTGAAGCTTGACGATGGTGGAGCTCTCGCCCACCTTAACGTCACCCAACGTCTTCATTTACTTGTCCCCCTTTCGGTTTTTATGAAATGCTGCTGACTAACCGACGGTCATGATGTGCATGGCAACCTTGGAATCGATGCCAAAGCGTGCGCCCAGCACCGTGACGATGATATTGGCACCACTCGAGCTCACCACGTGGATTTCGTTGCCCTCGACAAAGCCGAGGTCCTTGAGGTGGTGTTTCATGTCCTCATTGCCCTTTACACGAGACACGCGCACGGTTTCGCCCGCTTTTACCATCGAAAGCGGCATGGCCGGCATCTGCGGTCCGCAAGACATGAGTTGCTCCTAACGTCAGTTCGTCCTCAACATCGACGCGTAAAAAGTTAACCACGTCTATGTTCGCTATAGTAAACTAGCACGTGGTTAACTTTTTGGAAAGGGTCCCCATTCAGATTTCGAAAAAGTTTCCTATACGAAACAAAAAGGCGCGGCAAAGGACCATCCTTTACCGCGCCCTATCATGCTTAGAGCGAGAGATTTCTGATCGATGTGACACAGGAGGCCTCATCCACGCCCGAAACGCGGAACACGATGTCCTCGCCACATTCGCCACAGAGTGCCATGAGCCCTATAACGTCGCGGCCATCGACATGACGATTGCCAATCGAAACCGACACGTCACTACGATGCTTGGCAATGATGTCATAGAGCAGCGCAACCGGGCGGGCATGTAATCCCAACGGATCTTTAATAGTCTTTGTAAACTCGACCATGTCCCCTCCCACGACATCGCACATTCGGCCGGCAAACCCAGCCACGTGGTAGTTATTGTAGCGTTAGATGCTTGTTGAGGGCGGGACGGAAACCGCATCCCGCTTCGAGCGTCTACGATGGGACACAGTTTCCACCAGAAGGCTCAATCGGAAAGTGCAACCCGTTATTTGGCTGGATTCTGGGTCGCAGTTTCCAAAAGGACCCTGTTTGGGAAACTGCGACCCGTTTTGGACGCAAATTCTGGGACGCAGTTTCCGCGACGCCCAGTCAACCTATGCCCTCGCAACGCCCGCGCATAAAAAACGAGGGAAGGCACGCGTCCTTCCCTCGTTACAGGCAATATGTAGCCGCTTCCCTACATCAGGCGCAGACTGACGTCCTTGAGCTGGGCGCCGCTAACGGCACTCGGAGCGCCCGACATAAGGTCGGAGCCGCTGGCCGTCTTGGGGAACGCCATGACGTCGCGGATGGAGTCGGAACCGGTGAGCAGCATGCACACGCGGTCCAGGCCCAGAGCGAAACCGCCCATCGGGGGCGCACCAAACTTGAGGGCCTCCATGAGGAAGCCGAACTGAGACTCGGCACGCTCCTCGGTAAAGCCCAAGAGCTTGAGCATGGACATCTGCATCTCGGCGTTGTGGATACGCATACCGCCGCCGCCGGCCTCAAAGCCGTCCATGACAAAGTCGTAGGTGCACGAACCGGCTGCCAGCGGATCGGCCTCGATCTTGGCGATGTCGGTCTCGGTCGGCAGGGTGAAGGGCTGGTGCTCGGCGGCATAGGCCTTGCGGTCCTCATCCCAGTGGAACAGCGGGAAGTTGACGACCCACAGGAAGTCGTGACCCTCGCGCTTGATCTCGAGCGCGTTGGCCATGTGGGAACGCATGCCGCCCAGGATCTCGTCAGAGAGCAGGCGCGGGCCGGCGGCGAACATCACGAGGTCACCGGGCTCGACGTCCATGCGCTCGCGCAGAGCCGCCATCTCCTCGTCCGAGAAGAACTTGACAATGGGGCTGTTGATGGAGCCGTCCTCGCGGAAGGCGATCCAGGCCAGACCCTTGGCGCCAAACGTGGAGGCCACGCCGGCGAGCTTATCGATCTTGGCACGTGCCCAGGCACCGGCGCCCTTGGCGTTAATGGCCTTGACGACAGAACCCTCCTCGTTTGCGGCAGTCGCAAAGACCTTGAACTTGGAGTTGGCAAAGATGTCGGTCAGGTCGACCAGGTGCATGCCATAGCGGGTATCGGGCTTGTCGGAGCCATAGGTGTCCATGGCCTCCCAGTAGTTCATGCGACGCAGCGGCGTGGGCATCTCGACACCCATGCGGCCGAAGGCATCGGACAGGACTTCTTCGAGTGCGCTCATGACATCGTTCTGGTCCACGAAGGACATCTCGATGTCGACCTGGGTGAACTCGGGCTGACGGTCGGCACGCAGGTCCTCGTCGCGGAAGCACTTGGCAACCTGGTAGTAGCGCTCGACGCCACCGACCATGAGCAGCTGCTTCAGGAGCTGCGGGGACTGCGGCAGGGCGTAGAAGTTACCCGGCTGAATACGGCTGGGAACGATGAAGTCGCGGGCGCCCTCGGGCGTGGACTTAAACAGGGAGGGCGTCTCGACTTCCATGAACTCACGGTTGTGCAGCGCCTCGCGAATGGCAAAGGTGAAGTCGGAGCGCAGCTTGAGGTTGGCCATCATCTCGGGACGGCGGAGGTCCAGATAGCGATAGCGCAGGCGAGTGTCCTCGCTGGTCTCGATGCCGTCCTCGATCTGGAACGGCGGGGTGACGGACGTGTTGAGCACCTCGGCGTGGTCGGTCAGGACCTCGATCTCGCCGGTCGCGAGCTTGGTGTTGGTGGTCTCCTCGCCACGGGCGCGCACGACGCCGTGAATCTTGATGGGCCACTCGGGACGCATGGTCTCGGCGATCTTAAAGGCGTCGCCGTCGGAGTGCTCGGGGTCGAAGGTGAGCTGCGTGATGCCCTCGCGGTCGCGAAGGTCGCAAAAGATAAGGCCGCCGTGGTCGCGGCGACGGCTCACCCAACCGGTGAGGGTGACCTCTTCGCCCACGTTCTCGAAGCGAAGCTCGCCGCAGGTACGGGTGTGCATAGAATGCTCATCGATGGGACGGGTCTGGCTCATACCAGTGATCCTCCTTTATGGATCTGTGCCGCCCCGTGTCGTTCCGGGCGGCGTCGTACAGATTTGCCCAGCCTGCGTAAACCGCGCAGCCGGACATGGCGTTCTATCTTATCGCACCCGCGTCGATGTGCCGCGAAAAAGTAGCTCTTGCCCAAAGACTTGACGGAGACGAAACATTTGACGCAGCCTGGCCGTCGCCCAGGCGCGCGGCGTGCGACAATGTGCCCCAATACAACCGCACTCGGAAAGGCTCGCCATGACTGCACGCCTCATCGTTATGGATATCGACTCCACGCTCATCAACCAGGAGGTCATCGACCTGTTGGGCGAAGAGGCCGGCGTGGGCGAGCAGGTGGCACAGATCACCGAGCGCGCCATGCGCGGCGAGCTAGACTTTAAGCAAGCGCTCGAGGAGCGCGTGGGGCTGCTTGCCGGCTTGGATGAGAGCGTGTTCGAGCGCACCTTTGAGCGCGTGACGTTTACCCCCGGCGCGCTGGAGCTTGTGCGCTCGGCGCACAGCAAGGGCTGGAAGGTCGGCGTGGTAAGCGGCGGCTTCCACGAGGTCGCCGATAAGATCGTGGCCGCCGCGGGTATCGACTTTTGCCTGGCTAACCGCCTGGAGGTCGTGGACGGCAAACTCACCGGTAAGCTGGCGGCAGACATCGTGACCAAGGAGTCCAAGCTCATCCAGCTGCTGGATTGGGCAGTTGAGTGCGGTGTCGATATGGCCCATACCGTCGCGATCGGCGACGGCGCCAACGACATCCCCATGATTCAGGCCGCGGGCACGGGCATCGCGTTTTGTGCCAAGCCCAAGACGCGCGAAGCCGCCCCGTTTGCCATCGACGAGCGCAACCTGATGCTCGCCATGGACATCATCCTGCGTGACTAGTCAGTTTGCCTCACAACTTCATCTAATCTGACATGTCAGATTTCCGAACAATTATGCTCTAATGTTCGGAAACAACCCTTCGCGTGCTAAACTTTTCTGCGTCGAAGGGAACTTATATGGACAAACGATATCTTGAGCAATTGCTAAGTGACGTGGCAGACGGAAGCATTATGCCGGCCAATGCCCTCACGCGCATCCAGACGGCGCCAACCGCCGATCTGGGTTTTGCGCAGCTCGATCTTTCACGCGGGGTACGCCAGGGAGCCGGCGAGGTTGTCTACGGTGCCGGTAAAACCGCCGAGCAGATTGGCGCCATTATCGAGGCGCTGCGCGATGCCGGCCAGGAGCGCATCCTGGTCACGCGCCTGGACAGCGAAAAAGCGGCCCGTACCTCGGAGCTCCTCGACAACGGCATCGACCTGGGATATGTCCCGGACGCACAGCTCGCCCTCGTGGGCGGCAAGCCCTCCCCTACCGGCAACGGACGCATCGTCGTCGCCTGCGCCGGCACAAGCGACCTGCCCGTCGCCGAAGAGGCGGCACTGACGGCCGAGTTCTATGGCAACGAGGTCGACCGCCTCTACGACGTGGGTGTTGCCGGCCTGCACCGCCTGCTCGCGCATGCCGAGGAACTTGCACAGGCGCAGGTGGTCATCGCCATCGCCGGCATGGAGGGCGCGTTGGCGAGCGTTGTCGGCGGCCTGGTGAGCTGTCCGGTCATCGCCGTTCCCACCAGCGTGGGCTACGGCGCAAGTTTTGGTGGTGTAGCCGCACTGCTCGCCATGCTCAACTCCTGTGCCAGCGGCGTATCGGTCGTCAATATCGACAACGGCTTTGGTGCCGCCTACCAGGCAAGTCTTATCAATCATCTGAGCGCCGGCACACCCCGCGCCCGCTAAGGAGCATTCCATGTCCAATCATCAGCACACGCTTATCATCGACGGCACCTCGGGCATCAGCGGCGACATGACTGTCGCGGCCCTGCTCGACCTGGGCGCCAGCGAGGAGCACCTGCGCGAACAGCTCGCTACGCTGCCGGTCGACGGCTTTACGATCGCCGTCACGCGTGCAAACAAGCATGGCATCGACGCCTGTGATTTTGACGTCCAGCTTGCAGAGGAGCTCGAGAACCACGACCACGATATGGCCTGGCTCTACGGCAACGAAGCAGCTGCCGAGCACACGCACGAGCACGAGCACGAGCACCACCATCATGACCATAGCGAGCACGAACACGAGCACTGCCACGAGCATGACCATGAGGCCCATGGCCATGGCCACGAGGACCACCATCACGCCCATCACCATCACCACCGTTCTTTGGCGGACGTCACCGCCATCATCGACGGCTCACAGCTAAGCGATGGCGCCAAGCGTCGTGCCCTTGCCATTTTTTCCGTACTCGCTACTGCCGAGGCCAAGGCTCACGGCAAAACGCCCGACACCGTCCTGTTTCACGAGGTGGGCGCCGTCGACTCCATCGTCGACGTCTGCTCTGTCGCCATCTGCCTCGACGACCTGGGTATTGAGGACATCGTGGTCGAGTCGCTTTCCGAGGGCCACGGCACCATTCGCTGCGCCCACGGCCTCATGCCCATTCCCGTCCCCGCTGTCGTCAACCTGTGCCAGGCAGGCAATATCGCCCTCACGCCCGCACCGGTCGCCGGCGAGCTCGTGACGCCCACGGGCGCCGCCATCGTCGCCGCACTGCGCACGTCCGAGCACCTACCGGCCCGCTACCGCATCGAGGCCGTCGGCTACGGCGCCGGTAAGCGCCCCTACGAGGGTTGCTCCGGCACGCTCCGTTGTCTGCTCGTTCACGTGGATGCATAGCCATGGATGCCCGCAAAGAAAAAAGCCGCGCTGCCATCGTTGCGGCGTTCTCCGAGCTGCTACGCGAAGTGGACTACGGCAAGATTACCGTCGGCGACATCATCGCGCGCGCTCACGTAGGCCGCGCGACATTCTACGGCCTCTTTAAGAGCAAAGACGACCTACTGTCCGAGCTCGTGAGCGACATCTGTACCCACGCCCTCGACGACGATGGCACACCGCTCGACGACCCACTCGTGCAGGTCGAGCATATCCTCAACAACCTCTGGGAGCGCCGCCAGGGCGTTCGAGCCCTCGTAGCCGGCGCCGGCTCCCGCGTCTTCGCCGACTGCTTACGCAAGACCATCATGTCACGAGCAGCCGAAACCGTCCCCGCCGACTCCACAGGCCCCGCTGGCACCATGGACCGCAGTTTCTTACTACACCACATAGCCTCAAGCTTCGTAGCCACCGTCCAATGGTGGGCCTGGCACAACTTCCAAGCAGACAAAGCCGACGTAGCCAAAGACTACTTATCAGCCATAAAGCCCCTCTTCAACTAAGTAAACCCCTTATCCCAAAGTTCCGCCCTCATCTCAAAGACCCGAACCCAAAGCACAATCCATCCCAAAGTGTCGACAGCAGCCCAACGCCCCTACCAGCAACAAGCCCCTCCCATCCAAATTCAGATATATATGTTGGGTTGCTTGTACGAACGCAACAAAGACCCCGCAGCTGGCCGCATGGGGTAACTTCCCAGCGCATTCCGCAGGACGCAAAAAGGCTCGCCGCACTCCACGCTATGCGCGAAGCGCGCCTTATTCCCTTCAGCTTTAATCCCAGAAGACCGAGGACGAAGGGATCCGATGGGTTTCCCTCTGAATGCACTCCGCAGCACGAAGCCCCCTTATCCGCAGCTCCGAAGGAACAGGATAAGGGGGCTTCAAGTGCGAGGACGCATTCAGAGGGAAACCCATCGGGTCCCGGTGAGAGCCACAGGGCTATCGATTACCCCGTGTTCTGCAGTCCTGCCGAGACGCCGGTCACAGTCGAAAGAATCAGGCTCATGTACTCGGCCTTCTTCTCCTCGGCCATCTCGTCCTGGTTCATACGCACCTCGCGAAGGGCACGGACCTGGGCGATGGACAGGGCGTCGACGTAGGGGTTACGCACACGAACGGCGCAGCCGAGCACACGACGACGCTGCAGCGGCCACTCGTCACCGACGATGGCAAGGACCCACTTACGCGTGAGCTGCATCTCGGTGAAGACCTTCTCGGACAGATCCTGGCGATCGCCCAGGTGCAGATACATCTTGGCGATGCGCTGGTCAGTCTTGGCGATCGACATCTCGATGTTGTCGATAAAGGTGCGGAAGAACGGCCACTCCTGGTAGGCAGCCTTAAGCTGGTCCAGATCGCCAAACTGCTCGCAGGCGGTACCCAGGCCGTACCAGGCGGCCAGATTGATGCGCGCCTGGCTCCAGCTGAAGATCCACGGAATGGTACGCAGGTCGTCGAGCGACTTGGCACCCAAGCCACGCTTGGCGGGACGCGAGCCGATCGGCAGCAGACCGACCTCGGTCAGCGGCGTCACGGTCGAGAACCACGGTGTAAAGTCCTCGGTGTTCAGCAGGTCCAGATAGCGCTCGTGGCTTGCGGCGTTGAGCTTCTCGGCCATATCCCAGAATTTCTGCGTGGTCTCGGTGTTGGTCTTCTCGACACTCGGGGCCGACTGCAAAAGCGTTGCGGCGGCAACGGACTCAACATGGCGCTGAGCCAGCGTGCGGTTGCCGTAACGGGCAAAGATAACCTCGCCCTGCTCGGTGAGCTTAAAGAAGCAGTTGACCGAACCCTTAGGCTGCGCCAGCACGGCCTTGTTGGCCGGGCCGCCGCCACGGCCCACGGCACCGCCGCGACCGTGCATGAGCACCAGGTCGATATCGTTCTTCTCGGCCCACTTGGCAATGCGCTCCTGCGCAGAGTGCAGCGCGAGCATAGCCGTGGTAGGACCGGCATCCTTGGAGGAGTCGGAATAGCCCAGCATGACCTCCATGCGGCGGTTGGTCTGGGCAAGGCGCTTTTGTACCACGGGCAGCGTAAGCATCTGGTCGAGCACGTCGACGCAACCCTCGAGGTCCTCGAGCTGCTCGAACAGCGGAATCACGTCGAGCTCAGGGACATCCTCCTCGTGTGCAAAGGACAGGTGGGCAAGCTCAAAGACGTCGGCCACATGCTGAGCGCTCTTGGTGAACGAGATGATGTAGCGGTGCGCCATCTTCTTGCCGTAGCGCTTTTGGATGGAACCGATGGCACGGAAGGTGTCGATGACCTCGCGCGTCATGGGCTGCAGGTCACCATGGATACCGTTCTCGTGGATATCCTTGAGGGCGCGGGCGTGCACCACGGAGTGCTGACGGAACTCCATCTCGACCATATGGAAGCCGAAGGACTCGACCTGCCAGATGATGGTTTGGACCGGACCGTAGGCGGCACGGACGGCACCGCAGGCAGCAAGCGAACGCTGGACGACGCGCAGGTCATCCAGGAACTCGTCGGCGCTGTGGTACATGGTGTCGGTGATGCGGCGCACGGTGGCGTTCAGGCGGTCGGCCATGACGAGCATGACGGCGCGATGCGGCTCGTGCTCGGAGATCAGCTCGGCGCGGGCCGTGTAACGAGGGCTCATCTCGACCTGATGGTTCCACAGGTTAATGAGCTCGGCAGAAGGCTTGCTGTAGGTGGCCTCGAGCGTGAGGTTGTGGCCGATGCGGCGGCACTTGTCCTCGAGCTTGAGCACCATGTGAGTGAAGTACTTGGCGGCGACTTCGCGGCTCACCTTGGCGGTGACGTTGGGGTTGCCGTCGCGGTCGGAGCCGATCCAGCTGCCGGGATGGAAGAACGCCGGGCACAGCGGCGGCACGGTACCGGCCTTGTCGCCCAGCACCCAGTCGTCAAAACGACGGTAGATGACGGGGATAACGTCGAACAGCGTGTTATCGAAGATGTCGATGATGGTATCGGCTTCCTCGACCGGCGTGGGCTTCTTGAGCGCGATGGGGCTCGTACGCACCAGGGCGTCGATCTCCTGCAGCATATGGCGCTCGTTCTCCACCAGGTCGGAGCCGCCCAAACGCGGACGCTCCTCCAGCAGGTTGGAGATACGGCGAATCTTGCCCTCGACGGCCTTACGACGGGCCTCGGTGGGATGTGCGGTAAAGACAGGGTGGAACTCGAGCTTGCCGAGCAGCTCATTGGCACCCTCGACGCCCATCTCGTTTACCAACTGGTGATAGGCGACGGTGAGTTCGTTGGCGGGATCGACCTCGGTATCGGTCGATGCGCCGGCCTCGCGCTCGCGCAGCTGCGCCACACGGTAGTTCTCCTCCGACAGGTTTGCCAAGTGGAAGAAGCTCGTAAAGGCGCGAACGATGACCTGCTGCTTATCAAGCGGCAGGCTGTCAATCAAATCGACGACTTCGCGAAACGCCACGGCGGTGGGCTCGTCGGCAGTGGGCACGCCCTGTTCGTCAACGGACTCGTCGGCAGCGCGGCTACCGGGGTTGCCAGCATTGACCACAATCTCGGCTGTCAAAATCTTGTCGAACAGGTCCGCGATCTCGGGATCATACTCGCTAAGCACACGACGTTCCAGGCGCAGGAACAGCGCCAGATTATCGCGCAGCTCCTCGGGGATCTCGATCTCGGCGAGACGCTCCCTGGACTCGGCATTCGAGCCGATTCGGTTAACGAGGCGGTTGACCACGGCAGCGACGCGCGCCGCGGCTTCGGGTACAGACTGGTTGCTTAGGTTCTCAGCCACGTTTCCTCCCATTCCTCCTTCTATGCACGTAACATGCGGTATTCATTATAGGCGCTTGAGAAATACTTTCGACACTGATTGCGCTTTACCACACAAAAGTATTTTCTGCATTGCAAGGGTTTTTGCCCCAAATGGTCGTATTTCTCGGTGGGCAGCATATGCAAGCGAGGGCATTCCGCATAAATGCGAAACACCCCCGTAACAATAGCTCGTCGCGAGCGGGACATGTTAGCGGGTCCGCAGCTCAAAAATCATGCGCTACAGACGCTCGCGAACCGCCTCGACGACGTTGGCCAGATCGACGAGAACCTCGTCATGGCTCTGCATGTCGCGCACCTTGACCTTGCCGGCGGCAAGCTCGTCGCCGCCCAGGACCAGGATGAGCTTGGCGCCTACCTTATCGGCCTGCTTAAACTGGGCCTTGAGCGAACGGCCCTGATAGTCGGCCTCGGTCACAATCCCTGCGGCGCGAAGCTGCTGCGTAATGGTAAAGACGTTCTGACGCAGCTCCTTGCCGGCATTGGCGACGTAGACGCACGGGACCTCCTCGGCACCCAGGTCGCTGCCAAAGGCCTGCAGGGCCAGCAGGGCGCGCTCAAAACCGACGGCGAAGCCGACGCCTGCCGTGGGCTTGCCGCCCTCGAGCTCGACGAGGCCATCGTAGCGGCCGCCGCCGCCGATGGAGCCGACGCCGGCGCCAGGGGCCTCGACCTCAAAGACAGTACGGGTGTAGTAGTCCAGGCCGCGCACCAAGGTGGGATCCTCGACATACTCGATACCGGCGGCGTCCAGATAGCGCTTGACTTGCTCGTAGTGCTCGCGGCACTCATCGCACAGGTTGTCACCCATCAGCGGAGCCTCGGCCATGATCTCGCGGCAGTGGTCGTTCTTGCAGTCAAAGGCACGCAGCGGGTTGAGCTCGGCGCGCTCGCGGCACTCATCGCACATCTCGTCTGCGTGATCGAGGATAAACTGCTTGACTTGCTCGCGGTAAGCCGGACGGCACTGAGCGTCGCCCATCGAGTTAATGAGCAGACGAAGCTTGGAAAGATCGAAGCCCAGGCGCTTGTAAAACTCCATGAGCATGATGATGCACTCGGCGTCTGCCGCCGGATCGGGAGCGCCGAGCCACTCGATGCCCACCTGGTGGAACTGGCGCAGGCGGCCCTTCTGGGGACGCTCGCCGCGGAACATGGCCTCGGCGTAGTACGCCTTAAACGGCGTGGAGCCCTGGGGCACCAGATTGTTCTCGACGACAGCGCGCACCACGCCGGCCGTGCCCTCGGGGCGAAGCGCCAGGCGCTGCTTGGGCTTGAGTTTGGTGTCGGTGCCCTCGGTAAAGACGCGCTCCAGGTTGGCACCGCTGAACACGCGGAACATTTCCTTGCGCACGACGTCGGTCGACTGGCCGATACCGTGGACAAACACGTCCACCTGCTCGATCGCGGGCGTCTCGATGGGTTTAAAACCAAACGGCTCGAACACGCCGGCCGCAATCTGCTGCATCTTTTGCCAGGCGCGCATCTCGGCGCCGATAAGGTCGCGGGTTCCCTCCGCCTTCTGTGCCTGCATGGGCAAACACCTTTCTTTTGTATCGCGTCATAGGTAACGGTCATTATACGGCACAAACACAAACCGCGGCGGTGCGTCAGGCCGAACGAGGGTATGGGGACTCGTTCGGCCTGACGCACCGCCGCTGTTTGCGATCCGCTTTCCTCCGTCCCCTTCGGATCACGTGATCTGTTGGGGACGGAGGAAAACGGATCATTTCGTAGGCCCGTGGCCGCCTTGGAAACCGAATGATGGCACGAGCATCCATTCGGCTTCCAAGGCGGCCACGGACAGAACGGGGCGAACGGAAAAGAGCGACGGACGCCTACTCCCCCGCCACGCTTGCGCGCAGCTTGGCGGCGATGGGCTCCGAGGCCAGCAGGAATACGAGCATGACAACAGAACACACCAGGCACACGATCCAGGCGCTCGCAAAGGAGCCCGAGACGGCAAAGAGCACATAGACCTGCCAAAGCTCACCCACAAAGCTCATGCCCGCGAGCACCGCCGAGGTGGCGATAACGGTGAGCGAGCCCAATACGCGGCCACTCACCTTATCGGCAACATGGCCGATAACGAGCGAACCCACGACGCTCACCACGGTGGAGATAGCGTTGGAGATGTTGTACTGCGCAAGGGAAATGCCCAGGTCGCTGACGATCAGCGGCTGGAACAGGCTCATGCAGTTGACGAAAATCGTGTAGCACGTGGCCATGATCACGAAGCCGGAGGCCACCACGAGCCAGCCGGGGAAGAACTTACGCTGCTGGGGCATACTGCTCCTTATTTAACAAACGAATAGCCTGCGCCGGGCGCCGGTAGTGCCCAAGATTGCCTTGAAAGACAAGGGCATAGGCCTTATGGCCATGCCCGCAGGCTTGAAAGGCAAGGTTGGGTGCTACCGGTGGTCGGCGATATAGCCCAAAGCGACGGCGGTATAAGCCGCAGCACCGAGCGGCAGCTCGGCATCGTTAAAACGTGCCTTGGGATGGTGCTGGGCAAAGTGTTCGTCCGTGTCGGTTACGGCCGCGCCCACGGTAAAGTACGCACTCGGAATCTCGCTCGAGATAAGCGCGAAGTCCTCACTCGCCATGGCATGGAAAAGCGGCAAGAAAGCCGCCTTGGGCAGCACTGCGCCCACATAACCAAGCGACGCCTGAGTCATATCGCTGTCGAGTACAAGCGGCGGAACATCCGAAAGCGTCTCGATGGTCGCCGGCGTACGATATGTTGTGGCAACGCCGTTAACGACCTCCGCGATGCGGGTCTTGAGGTGCTCCATGAGCTCAACATCGAAGCCGCGTAGCGTTCCCTCGAGCACGCAGGTGTCGGGGATGACGTTGGCCGCCAAGCCGCCAGCAAACTTACCAACGGTAAGTGCGACTTCCTTGGCCGCCGGCACCTCGCGGGCGATAAGCTCCTGGAGCGCCAGGTGCACATGGACGCCGGCCGCGATGGGGTCGATGCAGATCTCGGGGCTCGAGCCATGGCCGCCCTTGCCCTGGAGCGTGATGCGGAAACCGTACACGCCCGAAAGCGCCGGACTGCCGTAGAGCACCAGGCCAAGCGGCGACTGGCTGTTGACATGCATGGCAAAGGCCGCCTGAGGGCGCGGGTTCTCGAGCAAACCGTCGGCGATGGCAGCGCGTGCTCCCTCAAAGGTCTCCTCGCCCGGCTGGAACAGCAACTTAACCGTAGCGTTGGCATCAACAAGCTCTGCCTCGCGCGCTTTGAGCATACGAGCCGCACCAAGCAGCGCCGTCGCGTGCATATCGTGACCGCAAGCGTGCATGCAGCCGTTGGTGGATGCAAAGGGCTCGCCGGATTCCTCGGCAACGGGCAGGGCGTCCATGTCGCCACGAAGCATAACGACCGTACCGGCCTGTTCGTCCGTGCAGACGCCATTGCCCTGGGCCGCGGTGGCACCGGCACCGACAAGGCCCACAACACAGGAACCATCGACGAGCGTGGCAAACGGGATGTCCATCTCGGCCAGGCGCGCTTGGATATACGCAGAGGTCTGCGGGAGGTCGTTACCAAGTTCGGGCGTCCGATGCAGATCGTGACGCCATGCGGCAAGCTCATCGGCAAAAGTTTGAGCCTCTTTGACCAGACTGTCGCCAATGGCGGCTTGCGCCGCCGCGGTGGCCTTGGGCGCTGGTTGCGGTTGAAGATCGGACAGTGCTGGTGCCATAGATGCCCTCCAGTAACGTTTTTGCAGCAAGCACTTTGATAGCGTAAAGTGCAAGGTACTACTTTAAGGGCGACGCATAAAAAATGCCGCCCCGGGAGGCGGCGCAACAAATTGTTTACAATTGCGGGCGCGGTTTTCGACGCAAAAAATCGAAATGCGTCTCGCTCAAGATAATCGAAAGAAAGATGAGCGCGAAGCCGGCGAGCAGGCGCGAGGTGAGCGCCTCCCCCATCAGCAGCACCGAGAACAGCACACCCGAAGGCGACTCCATCGAAAGGAGCAGCGAGCCCGTCGAGGCCGGGACATGCGCCAGGCCGACGTTTTGGATGAGCAGAGCCACACATGTGCAGCCCACCGAGAGAAACGCCATCACACTGATAAAGCTCGGCGTCCAAACGGACAGCGGCGCTTGGGTCTCGAATAGCAGCGACGAGATAAGGCTCAAGACACCATTGCCCACAAACATCCAAAACGTGATGACGTTGATGTCCATCTTGCGGCCGTACTTGGCGGTCACCGACATCTGGATGGCAAAGAAGACCGCGCCGCCCAGCGTAATGGCATCACCGATGTTGAACTCGACGCTATCGAGCGCCACCAGGCCAATGCCCGCCAGACAGAGCAATGCGGCACCCAAGTTGTAACGTGTGAGCTTTTCGCCGCTCAGGAAATAGCTCGCAAAGGGCACGAGGATGCAGTACGTACCCGTCAAAAACGCGTTCTTGCCCGCCGTGGTCTGAGCCAGACCGACCGTCTGCAGGGCGTAGGCGGCCCACATAAGTGTGCCCATGCCAAGTCCGACGATCAGGTTGCGGGCGTTGAGGTGCGCGATGATGCGCTTGTGGAAGATGGCGAACATAACCAGCGAAGCCGGAAGAAAACGAATATAGAGCAGTTCGAACACCGGAATGGTGTCGAGCGCATCTTTCATGGTGGTAAAGGAATAGCCCCAGATGACCGCCACCGATAGCAGCAAGACCTTCCAGAAGAACGGGGAACGCGCGCCGGCGCCGCGGGAGGTGCCGCCGGCGCCCAGGTCCTCCCGTGCGACAGGGCTATCGGGCATGTTTTCGATTTCGTTGGCAGCGTATTGGGCCATGGAACATCCTCACACTCAAACTGGGCGTGGTGTCCGCACGCGTATGGCTGCGTGCCGCCTCATGGTCAAATAAAAACGAGGCGCACCGGACCCCCGGCACGCCCCGCTACTGTAGCAACAACCAAGCAACCCACGCAATCCAGCCCACTAAAGCGTTTTGTTCCGCCGTTCTACCGAACGGCGGACCGGCCGACGCTACGCGAGCCGCATTCACGCCAATCTGACGTTCAATTTCAAGGGCGCGACCAGAAGGTCAGCGCCCTTTCATTTCACGTCACCTTGGCGCAAATGCGGCTCGCTCGCTGGCATTAGTGCTACATCAGCGTTAACGTTGCCGCACTAAATTAGCTTTGTCGATTCCAGCTTTTCGATGATCCAGTCGTTGGCTTTGATGACCGGACGGCGGAAGACGACGCCCAGGGCCAGCGACGGAATCAGATAGCTCGCCAGAATGCCCAGCTCAACCCAGTACTCCATATGGTAGGCGCCAGCCATGGCGGCATGCATGGCGTTAATGCCATGGGTAAACGGCAGGAACGGATAGATCGCCTGGAACACAGGGCCGGTCATCTCGATGGGGAACGTACCGCCCGAACCGCCGACCTGCATGACCAGCAGCACAACGGCGAGCGCCTTGCCGATATCACCAAACGACACCGTAAGCGTGTAGACGATATTGGAGAACACGAGACTCGCGACCCAGCCCGCCAGCACAAACTGCAGCGGGTTGTCGCACTGGATGCCAAAGAACAGGATGTCGCCCGCGCACACGAGCGTTGCCTGCAGCAGAGCCAAACCGCCAAAGAACAAGTAACGACCCAGGTAGATCTCGTGTAGGCGTACGGGGATGAGCTCGTTGATAAGCTCATCGTCAACCGACACCTTCATCATGGCCGCCAGCACGATCGAGCCGACCCAGAGCGACAGAATCGTGTAGAACGGCGCCATGGCCGAGCCGTAGTTGCGGATCGGATAGACCGGTTTGCGATCGAGCGCGACGGGACCGGAAAGCGACACGGCCAAACCCTCGGGATCGTTGCCAATCATCGTCTTGATCGTGGCAAGGTCGTCCGACATCAGGGCGCCATCGAGCTCATCCTTAAACGCACTGATCTTATCGGACGCTTCACCTAGCTGATCGGAAGCCTTGTTGACCAGCTTGGCGGCCTTGGAGAGGCCCTTCGCCAACGAGCCGGATGCGTCGGTCAGGCCGCCTACGGCGCTATCCAGGTCGCCCGAGATGCCATCAAGCGAGTCCAGAATGCCCGAAACCGTCTTCTTGAGCTCCTTGGCCTTAACCGAGAACGTGGAATCGTAATCGGATTTGGCACCCGCGATGCCGGCCTTGGCATCAGCGATGGCCTGATCGACCTCGGCACGCAAGTTGTTGACCTCGGCCATGCTATCGGAGAGAGACTTCGCGGTAGCCGCCAGATCCTTGGCATTGTTGCGGTACTCAACGGCGATTCTGCCCAGCGACGTCGCGGCGGACTTGAGGCCGTCCTTCAAATTCTCATCGCTCACCTGGTCGGCAAGGCTGCGGAGCTGATCGGCCATCGCATCGATATCCTTGGCGCGCGCATTGAGGGCCGCAGCGGCATCGTTGAGTTGGGACACCGTAAGGTCGACATGCTGGTTTGCGGTGTCGAACGCCTTCGCGAGCTCGGCAGACACATTGTCGAACGAACCCGCACTTCCATCGATTGCGGCATCGATGGCATCGTTTGCCGCCTTAAGCGCTTCTTTGGAATCATCGATGCCGCTTTTGGCATGTTCCATGAGCTGCTTTGTCGACTCATCGACGGCACCGGTCTGCTTGAGCATGCCGCTCGCCGACGTCAGCGAATCGGACGTGGAGCTCAAAATGACCGCCAGCGACGAAGCATTTGCCCGAACGTCTCGCAGGTCCTCAATCGAATCGCCGAGCGTCGAGGACAGGTTGGCGATAAAGTTACCCACCTGGTCGGTGCTCATGTAATCGAGCAGGCTGGACACCGTCTTAAGACCGATCGTCGTAATGGTCTCGGTAAAAGTTTTGTTAACCTGGCTCTGGACGGCGCTCGAACCCTTCTCGGTCACGATCTGCGCAATGGCGTTGGCCTTCTGATTCTCGTAGAACTCGATATCGGCATGCTTCACGTCGGTCGAGAAAAGCGTCATCATGTCAGCGCTAAACGTTTTGGGGATAACGACGGCAGCATAGTACGCGCCCGACTTAACGCCCTCGATAGCCTTTTCGCGATTGTTGAGCACAACCCAATCGAAGCTCTCGTTGCCGCGTAGGGTGGCGGTCACGTTTTCGCCCACGTTAACCTCGACGGGGATCAAATCGCTCTCGTAACCCTCATCGGTGTTGACCACGGCGATCTTAAGATTGCCGGTGTTGCCGTACGGATCCCAGCTGCCGGCGATGTTAAACCACGCGTACAGACACGGTACGATAACGAGGCCCATCACGACAACCAAGCCGATCACGGAGCGAGACACGTTTTGGACATCGCGCTTAAACAGATGCAGGATGTTCTTCATTTATGCCTCACCTCCTTTGGAGTGCTTGCCAAGCGCGGTGGTATCTCCATCATTTGTGGCTGTGCTGTCGCTGCCCTGAGATTTATGGTGCGAGCCGATATGCGGCAAGCGGCCCGTGGACTGATCGCCGCCCTTGGCACCACGCTCGCTGGCGTTGAGGCCAAACATGTGGCGGGCGGCAGGAATGGCGGCCGTGTGTTCGCGCATCTCGCGACGCAGGTCCTCATCCGAAAGCGCCGAGATGCGCATCTGGGTATTGAGGCTCGCTCGGATATATTCGATATTGATAAGCCAGCCGCAGATGGCAATAACCGAGATGATCCAAATGACAAGCAGGATGATCTTGCCGTTATTGTCGATATCGAGAACCGTCGACAGGACAAAGAGCAGGACCTGAACGCCCACCACGGCGGCAAAACCGCCCTTGATGTAGTACGGGTAGCGATGTTCAAAGGCGACCGCATGATCGAGCAGTTCGCGACGGTACGAATCGGAATCGAGCATGACGCGCATGGCCGTGCGCAGCGAGTAGCGCTGGCGCGGCAGGTCGTTGGACTCGCAAATCATCATACCGGTCGTGGAGAGCTGTTTATCAAAGAGCAGGTTAAGGTTGAGCAGCAGCGGACGCAGCTGCAGGCCGATAAAGAGCGCCACGATCAAGAACACGCCCAGAATGCACAGGTTAAACAGGTAGTTGAACGAATACATGCCGCCGACCGTCTCGCGCAGCAGATTGATGCCGTAGGTAAAGGGCAGCAGCGGGTGCAGCCACTGGAAGAAGCCGGGCATCATCTCGATGGGGTACATGCCCGACGAACCCGGGATCTGCACGATGACGAGAATGACGCCGATAGCCTTGCCGATATGCTTAAACGTGGTGGACAGCGCATAGATGATATTGACGTAGGTGAACGAAATGGCGATGCCGCCCAGCACGAACAGCAGCGGGCTGACGCACTGCACGCCAATCACCAGATCGCCTACCGTAACGATGATGGCCTGCAACGCGCCCAGGATCACCATGAGCAACCAGCGGCCAAAGTAGCCTTGGCGCGCGGTAAAGCTGCCGATGCCTTCGCGGTCGACCTCGAGCTTGTAGATGGCGATAAGCACGTAGCCGCCCACCCACAGCGCCAGATTGGTATAGAACGGGGCAATGCCCGAACCAAAGCTCTTGACCGGGTAAATTGACTTTGAGGTCAGCTCGACCGGAGATGCCATGAAGTCTGCAACATCATCGACGTCGACGCCCATCAGATCGGCCAGCTCGCCCATGGACTCGGAGGTCTGCAGCGCCGCGATGTCATTGGCGGCGGTTGCAAGCTTGTCCTGGACCTTGGCAAGCGAGGAATCGGTCTGGGACAGCGTGGTCTTGGCCTGGCCGAGCGTAGCGCTAAGCTGCGCCAACGTGCCGCGCGCATTTGCAAGTGTAGGTGTCATACCCGAGACGATACCGGTCAGGTCGCCCGAAACGGCAGCAAAAGAGTCGAGCGCGCTCGAGGCCTTCGGCAGCGCGTTTTGGCCCAAGTCCGTCTGGGCTTGGCCAAGGTTGGTCGCACCGGTATGAATTGCGTTATTGATAGCGTCACTGGCACCCGAAACAGCCGCTGCGTCATTCGCCATGGCGCACGACTGCGCGGACAGACCGTCCTTGATGCTCTGAAGCTTTTCATTCTGCTCTCGAAGCAAATCGATGGTCGATACAATGCGCGCGTCAATTTCCTCGGAACCTGTCGACGTGTCATTGGCGAGAATCTCCAAGTGCCCGATAACGGCCTTATTGTGGTCGATCGTCGCTTGAAGAGACTCGAGCGAGTTGTCGATACGGGTGGTCGTAGATGTAACCGCGCCCGTCAGCTTGCCGATGGCAGCGTTCGCAGAGGCCGACGTCTTGGTGAGCGCAAGGCTGCCTTCCGAGAGCGCCTTGGAGAGCGAGGTGATGGAGTTGCCCGCCGTGGTTCGAGCTTCGCTCAGCAGGTCGTTGCCCTGGGAGATCGCCTGCGTCAGCGACGGTGCCTGGCCTTGCAAGCCGGCAAGTGCCGCATCAGCCGAGGCGATAGCGCCACTCGTCTTATCGATGGCGGCATTCATATCGCCAATCGAATCGCGCACCTCGCCCAAGGTGTCGGACGCCTCGGACACCGAACTTGCCAGCGAGTCCTGAGTCTGGGTTGCCTTGTCCTTTAAATCGACACCGGCATCCTTGGCGATACCGGCAACAGTCTTGCCTACCGTAGAGACAAATTCCGAGTTGATCTGCTCCTCGATGGTGTTTGCACCGGTATCGGTAACCTTGGGCGCAATGGCGCTCTTCTTCTCATTGACGTAGTACGTGAGCTTGGGCTGATGGTAGTTGCCGTCGAGCATCGAAACCAGGTTATCCGAGAAGTTCTTGGGAATCACGATAGCGGCATAGTACTCGCCGCTCTCGACGCCCTCCTTGGCATCGGCCGTCGAGTCGACGAACGTCCAGCCCAACTGATGATTCTCCTTGAGCTGGTCGACCACTTTGTCGCCAGCGTTGAGCTCACCCACCAAGTCGTTTTGGGTGCCTCGATCGTTGTTGGCGATAGCAATCTTGATGCCTTGGGTGTTTCCATACGGATCCCAGTTTGCCACGATGTTATACCAGGCATACAGCGAGGGAATAACGCACACGCCTAGGGTAACCACCAGGGCGACGGGGTTCACAAGCAGTCGCTTAATGTCGCGCTTAAATATCGCAAAGGACACCTTTGCATTGGATAGTTTGCTGCCGAGACTCACGCTTGGACCATCCATCCTGTCGTTAAATCGAATCGTACTATCGATAACCATTGTACGTAAGCGCTTTAGCGTCTCAGAGCACAATGGTATTGAGTTTTGCGGGTAGCAATATACTACGAAGACGAATTAACGTACAGTTGTACAGTATCTTTAATTTCAGCAGGTCACAAAACCACAACCCGCACAAATTAGCAATTCAAATAGCATCGGGGACGTTCTTAAACGACTAGTCAAACAAAAACGTCCCCAATGACTACTTAGGACCACGAAAGCGTCGCTGGTTGAGCATAAGTCAGCGAAAACGCCCCTAAGCGAGCAAGGTGACGTGAAAGAGGAGGGAAGCGTACTTCGGTACGCGACCGACGATTGAACGTCAGATTGCCGCTTAGGGGCGTTTGCAGCGTCGAGCCGTTACGCGGTTTGGTAAAACCGCGTAACTACCTAACTACATCAAGTTGCAAACAGCCGCCGCGAAGGCCACGGGGTCCTCGGGGAGGATGCCCTCGACCAGCAGGGCCTGATCGTAGAGCAAGCCTGAGTACTGCTTGATCTTGTCAGTGTCGCCCGCCTTCTGAGCAGCGACGAGCTTGGCAAAGACCGGGTGCTTGGCGTTGAGCTCGAGCACGCGCTGGCTCTTGGGCATACCGTCGGGCGCGCCCTCGGGTCCCTTCTGGAGCACCTTCTCCATCTCAAGCGAAAGCGGGCCCTCGGTGGTGATGCAAGCGGGGGCATCGGTCAGGCGCGCGGAGACGGCAACCTTCTCGACCTTGTCGCCGAGTGCCTCCTTCATGGCGTTAAAGAGGTCCTCGTTCTCCTTGGTGGCGTCCTCGGCCTCCTTTTTCTCGTCCTCGGTCGCCAGGTCAAGATCACCGGTTGCGACGTTCTTGAGCTCCAGGTGACGATCCTCAACCTCGGGCTCGGCACCATCGGCCACGGCCTTTTCGGCAGCCTCGCGGGCGGCATCGTCCTCGTAGATCTTGGGCATATCGGCGGCAACGTACTCACGCATAGCCTGGAAGGTGAACTCATCCACGTCCTGCGTCAGCAGCAGCACGTCATAGCCGCGGTCGAGCACGCCCTTTACCACGGGCATCTTGGCCAAGCGCTCACGCGAGTCGCCGGCGGCGTAGTAGATGGCCTTCTGATCCTCGGGCATGCCCTTGGCATACTCGGCCAGGGTAATCATCTTCTGTTCCTTGGCAGACCAGAACAGCAACAGATCGGCGAGCTCATCGGCCTTCATGCCATAGCTCGAGTAGATGCCGTACTTAAGACCGCGGCCAAAGTTCTCAAAGAACTTCTCGTAGGCCTCGCGGTCGTTGTCACGCATATCCTCAAGGTCGGCGGTAATCTTCTTTTCCACACGCTTGGCGATGGCCTTGAGCTGACGGTTCTGCTGCAACGTCTCGCGCGAGATGTTGAGCGACACGTCGGCGGAATCCACGACGCCGCGGACAAAGTTGTAGTAGTCGGGCAGCAGGTCGTCGCACTTCTCCATGATCAGGACGTTGGAGCTGTAGAGCGCCAGACCCTTCTCGTAGTCCTTGCTGTACAGATCGAACGGCGCGCGTCCCGGCACAAACAGCAGGGCGTCATACTCGAGCGTGCCCTCGGCGTGGAAGCTGATGGTGCGCGCAGGATCGTCAAAGTCGTGGAACGTGGACTTGTAGAACTCGTCGTAGTCCTTCTGCTCGACATCGGAGCTGTGCTTCTTCCAGATCGGTGTCATGGAATTGACGGTCTCGAGCTCCTGGTAGTCCTCGTACTCGGGCTTGTAATCGTCGCCGGCGTCCTCGGGCTTGGGTTTCTGGCGGCTCTTGGACACCATCATCTGGATCGGGTAACGCACATAGTTACTGTACTGCTGAATCAGGCTCTTGAGACCCCACTCGGTCAGGAAGCGATCGTAGGTCTCGGCCTCGCCGTCGGCATCGAGCTTCTCGTTCTCGCGCAGCGTCAGGATGACATCGGTACCGTGCTCGGCGCGCTCGCCGTCCTCGATGGTGTAGCCCTCAAGACCGTCGGATTCCCACACATGGGCGACATCCTCGCCGTAGGCGCGGCTGACGACCTTCACATGGCTGGCGACCATAAAAGCCGAGTAGAAGCCCACGCCAAACTGACCGATGATGTCGACATCGGAGCCCTGCTGCTCAGCGTTCTCGGTCTTAAACTCCTCGGAGCCGGAATGGGCGATGGTGCCCAGATTGCGCTCCAGCTCCTCGGCGGTCATGCCAATGCCGTTATCCGAGA
The DNA here is from genome assembly GCA_036304725.1 of Collinsella sp. GTDB lineage: Bacteria > Actinomycetota > Coriobacteriia > Coriobacteriales > Coriobacteriaceae > Collinsella. The sequence continues at coordinate 102,131 of JAXIYC010000011.1, forward strand.
TGGTAATGGTGCGGGCGTCTTTATCAAAGGAGACGCGAATGGTCAGGTCGCCCTGGTCGATCTTGACGCTCGGGTCCTGCAGGCTCTTAAAGTTGAGCTTGTCGACGGCGTCGCTCGCGTTAGAGATAAGCTCGCGCAGGAAGATTTCTTTATTGGTGTAGATGGAGTTGATCATGAGGTCGAGCAGTTTTTTGCTCTCGGTCTTAAATTGACGCATGTGCAGTCCTTTCGCGCTACCCCTGTCCGCAAAAACGGCTCGGTCGCCCGAGCCGCATCGCAGACCTGCTATGTTCAGACTTAGATTTTATAACCCATTAACGCGCATATATACATACGGAATCGAAAAACTGTATGTCCGAGCGCTCTGATGCGCCAATTGCCAAGGAGTGTCCCCAACTGCCGGCAGGAAAGGAACGTTCCTATCTGCCATCTACGCGCTTGGCCATCCAGGCATGAGGCTGGCCCTCGTCTTCGTAGTCCACCGGGGCAATCTGCGTGTAGCCCGCCTTGGCATAGAGCGGCAGCACGTATTCCTGAGCATGCAGCTTAATGAGCTTGGCGCCGGCATCACGCGCGCACGTATCACTGGCCTCGACAATCTTGCTCGCCAAACCGCGACGGCGCATGCTCGGCAGCACGGCCACGCGCCCCATAATGTAGGTCTCCCCCGCCGCGACACCTTCGTCCAAGTCGCACGCCGGCGACACCGGAGCCTCTGCGTCAGCCGCGTGCTCAAGCTCTTCGGGAAACACGCGCGAGCAACCGTCAAGCTCGCCGTCTACATAGAGCGTCACATGAATGCAGTTCGGATCCTCGTCGATAGCGTCGAACTCATTCTCGTAGCCCTGCTCGTCCATAAAAATGACGCGGCGCACCAACGCCGCGTCATCAAAGCATCCCGTCTTAAGTTGGATATCCATGGCTGCCCTTTCATTCAATGCGAACGTTAGGGACAGATTTTAGCGAAAATGAGCTCCGCGCACGCTAAACTTCGCGCGAGCCTTCGCCAGGCAATCGTAATGACCCACGTTATGGGCATCGCTCGCGATGAAGCTGTACAGGTTCTGATCGAACAGGCGCTGTGCCGGCTTTTTCTCGCGACCAAAGCGACCGCCGGCAATAAAGTCCGCCGAAGCCTGCAGCTTGCAGCCCATATCGACCAGGCGCTCCGCCACGCTTACATCCTTTTGAACCGCACGATAGCGCTCAGGATGAGCGATGATCACCTGGTAGCCACGGCACTGCAAATCGTAAATCGTGTTCTCGTACTCTCTAAACGCATACGCATCGGCATGCGTCGAAAGCTCGAGCAGAAACTCGTTGGTCCCATCGAAATGCAAGTGCTCCGCGGCATCGATACCAAGCTCAACGAGCTTTCGATGGTTGACCTCGAAGCCCATCTGGAGCGGAAAACCGTCAGCGTTATCGCGCAGCAGCTCAAAGGCATCCCACATCTTGTCGTAATCAAAATAGGGATCACGGCAGTGAGGAGTGCAAACAATTCTGGTTACACCAGCCCGCTTGGCAGCCTCGAGCATCGCCAAGCTCTCATCGAGATCGGCGGCGCCGTCGTCTACACCCGGCAAGATATGGCAATGAATGTCACGCATAGGTCAGCCTTAATCAACTAAACGTTTGCTCGGTTGGTGAAGATGCCCTTTTTGGAAGTCCCCTGATCGTCGGAGCCCTTCTTCACCTTCTTACCGTCCTTGGTGTAGTAGGAGTAGTAGTACTCGCTGGTCTCGGTCTCGCAGTAGTTCATAACGGTACCGATGAGCTTGACCTTCTCGGACTTTTTAAGCTGACCGATGGCGTTGAGCGCCTCCTCGCGCTTGGTGAAATCCTCACGCACCACGAACAGCGTGCCGTCGGTCAGGCTGGCAATCTCGGCAGCATCGATGAAGGTGCCGACCGGGGGAGCATCAAAGATGACGTACTGGAACTTGGCGGACAGCGCCTTTACCAGCTTGGCAAAGCGGTGAGAGACGATGATGTCGGCAGGATTGGGAATATGCGGCTCGGCATCGAGGAAGTAGAAGTTCTTCTGACCCGTCTCGACAATTGCCTGGTCAATGGAGATCTGCTCGGAAAGGACCGCATAGAGTCCGCCGCGCGAACGAACGCCGAGCATATCGGAAAGGGACCTGCGGCGCATATCGGCCTCGACCAGAAGCACGGACTTGCCGCTCGTGGCGATTGCCTGAGCAAGGTTAATGGAAACCGTAGACTTGCCCTCGTTGGGAATCGAGGACGTGACGGTAATGGTGCGAATGGGGTCGTCCACGCTCGCAAAGCGGATGTTGGCCAGAAGGGTCTTGGCGGCATTCTGTACAACGAGCTTATCGGTGTTCTTTGCCTTAGCCATGCCTATTTACCACCTTTCATAGCCGGAATTCGGCCAACAACGGGAATGCCCAGGAGCTCTTCCGCCTCTTCGGCACCGCGGATGCGGGTATTGAGCATGTCTGCCAAAACGACATAGGCAACTGCGATAAAGATACCGGCGAGGAACGCGACGGCAATATACAGCGTGCGCTTGGGGCCGCTGGGGGCTTCGGGGGTCTTAGCCTCGTCGATAACGTTGATGCTCTGGGCAGCGCCGACGTTCTGAGCGACCGTACTCACCGAGCTAGCTATGGCCTTTGCGACCTCAGCCGTCTCCTTGGCATCGGTGCCGGTAACCGAAAGCGTAATGACACGCGTGGTGGTCTCGGAGGAAACAGACACCTTGTAGTCATCCAGGTCAGCAAGGCCCAACTCATTGGCAGCGCCGCTCTTAACGCTATCGCTATCCAGCAGCGTGGCGATATCGTTGGAAAGCATCTGGCTCGCCGAGAGATCGTTGTAGCTCATCTGGCCGCTATCGTCGGTCTTGGCGAGAATGTACATGCTCGTCGTCGCGGTATAGGTGTTGTCCATCGCGGCGAAGGACACGATGCCCATGGCGATCGCGCAGACCACCGGAAGGGTGATGACCAGCTGAAGGTGCTTCTTCAGCAGCTGGAACAGTTCGAGAAGGGTCATGCAGCTTGCCTTTCATTTCCCCATTTCGGATTGACAAAACTGTCCGTATGTTATCGCATCTTTTTACCGAGACCAAACTCTATACATAAGAAACAGGCTCTCCTGTAAAAATGTCGGAAGCAATCGTAAAATTGCACAACAACGCCGCACCCGAAAGTCAAATGCGGCGTCTACATCAATACCTATGTTGTATCGCTATGCGAATGGCTCGTCCTGCTGTATGGGAAACGTCACCGTAATGGTGGTTCCCACGCCCAACTCGCTCGACAGATCGAGCGTGGCGTGATGATACAGGGCCGCATGCTTGACAATGGCAAGCCCCAGACCGGTTCCGCCGCGCGCCTTGGACCTACTCTTGTCCACGCGATAGAACCGCTCAAATACCTTGCCCTGTTCTTCAGGCGCGATACCGATTCCCGTGTCGGCGACCGCAAGGAACGGATGGCCTTCGTCGTTGGTGCCGCACTGCAGCGTAACCGTACCGCCGGGTCGATTGTAGCGGATGGCGTTGCTTGCCAGATTATAGATGAGCTCGTCAATCAAGCGCGACACGCCCTCGATGACCACAGGCTTGGTCTCATGACTTATCGTCACATTCGCCTGACGGGCGACCTGTTCAAGACGCTGCTCAACCGCGTAGATGGCACGCGAGAGCTCAATAGGCTCCGTGGACCCAATGGGCACCGCCTCGCCCTCAGTTGCACGCTCGGCCTCGTCCAAGTTAGACAGCGTAAGGATGTCGTTGACAAGCGCTGCCAAACGGCCCGCCTCACGATAGATGCGACCGCCAAAGTTGCGCAGGTCGTCCTCGCCCTCGACCATGCCGTTTGCGATGAGCTCGGCATAGCCCGAAATCGCCGTAAGTGGCGTCTTGAGCTCATGAGTGATATTCGCCGTGAACTCGCGGCGCATACGGTCGTTGTCCGCTAGCACCGCCATTTGGCGCTTGAGCTCCTGGCGCTGCGACTCGATACGCTCAAGCATGGGGACCATCTCGGCATAGGCGTGCTCATAGCTACGGCGTGGGTGGTCCAAATCCACCTCTTGCAACGGCGCGATGATGGCACGGGACTCGCGGCGCGCCATAAAAAACGAGAGTACCGCGCCCGCTGCTGCGATAAGCAGCATCGGCGCCACCATCGACAGCAAAATCGCTGCAACGCCAGGCTGGGCCTGCGCCAAGCGGACAACCTGGCCGTTATCAAGGGCGACGGCGCGATACAGCATAATCTCGTCGAGCGTAGAGCTTGCGCGCTCCGCGGAACCCGAACCATTCTCAAAGGCCTCGATGACCTCGGGGCGATCGCCATGGTTGGGCAGTGTGGAAGGCGACGCCTCGTTGTCGTAGGCAACTGATCCATCCTTGTTAATCAGCGTGATGCGCAAGTCCTCGCGATCAAGGCTACGCAAGAACGGGATGGGCTCCTGCTGCTCGTCGAGGGCGGCAGCAATGAGCTCGGTTTCCTGCGCCAGATTGGCACTCGTGGCATCCGCCAAGGTGTTTTGCACAAAGAACGCACCCAGCACCGTAAACGCCACGATAACCGCCATGGCGCAGACAAAGATCGTCACAAAAACGCGGTGCGACAGCGTATGTTTTCCCTGGGGGGCGAAGACCACGGGTTACTCCTCCGATGCGGTGGCCGCGGTGACGTCACCTTCGGCACCATCGCCGGCAGAAGGCTCGGCCAAGCGGTAGCCCACGCCGCGCACGGTCTCGATGGCGCTGGCATGCTCGCCCAGTTTTTGGCGAAGCGTCTGCACGTGCACGTCAACAGTGCGCGAACCGCCGTCGAAGTCCCAGCCCCACACGCTCTGCAGCAACGACTCGCGGGTAAAGACCACGCCGGGCTTGCGCATGAGGTACTCGAGCAGGTCGAACTCGCGCAGGGTGAGCTTAAGCGGCTCGCCGGCAACGGTCACCTCGCGATGGCTGGGCGAAAGCACGATGTCGCCCACGCTGAGCACATCGCTCGCCTGCTTGACCATTCCGCCGCGACGCAGCAGTGCGCGGCAGCGGCTCGCAAGCTCCATGAGCGAGAAGGGTTTAGTCAGGTAATCGTCGGCACCGCCATCGAGCGCCATCACCTTGTCGAGCTCGGTGTCCTTGGCGGTAAGCATCATGATGGGCACCGTCGCCGTCAGGCGGTCGGCGCGGAGGCGGCGCATAATCGCCAAACCATCGGTATCGGGCAGCATGATATCGAGCAGCACAGCATCGGGCACCCGTCGCGCCACGGCGGCCTTAAACTCGCCGTCGCACGAAAAGCCCTCGGCCTCGATTCCCTGCTTGCGCAGCGCATAGACCGTCAAATCCCTGATGTTGTCATCGTCCTCGACGTAATAGATCATGTTGAACCCCTTTGCGGCCGGCATGACCGCATCTTAACCCTAAAGGTACCTTTACTAGATGGTATCAGCCAAAACGTCCCGTCAAATAATCCGCCGTGCGCGGATCGATCGGGTTTTTGAAGAGCCGGGCAGTGGGCGCATGCTCCACCAGCTCGCCCAGCAAAAAGAACGCGACCGAGTCGGAGATGCGCGCAGCCTGCTGCATGTTGTGCGTAACGACCACCAGCGTGCAGGTCTCCCTGAGCTCGCAGGCCAGCTGCTCCACCACCAGCGTCGACACAGGGTCGAGTGCCGAGGTCGGCTCGTCCATCAGCAGAATGTCGGGCTGCACGGCAAGTGCGCGGGCGATGCACAGACGCTGCTGCTGGCCGCCCGAAAGACCCAGACCCGACTCTTTGAGCTTGTCCTTGACCTCATCCCATAGCGCAGCGCGACGAAGGGAGTCCTCGACCAGCTCATCCAGCGCAGCGCGATCGCGCACACCCATACCGCGCGGACCATACGCGACGTTGTCGTAGATGCTCATGGGAAACGGGTTGGGGCGCTGGAACACCATGCCCACGCGCTGGCGAAGGCGGCAGATGTCGTAGTCGCCCAGGATATCTTGACCATCGAGCGCAATCTTGCCCTCGATGCGGCAATCCTTGATGCCGTCGTTCATGCGGTTAAAGCAGCGCAGCAACGTGGACTTTCCGCAGCCCGAAGGCCCGATGAACGAGGTGATCTGCTTGTCGCGGATCTTGATATTCACGTCCTTGAGCGCATGGTGGTCGCCATAGAACAGGTCGAGGCCCTCGACATCGATACGCGTCGGCGAGGCGGCAAGATCCTCTGCCGTGGGGCGAGTCGCATCCCCAACCTCGCGCTCGCGCGCGGCCTCGGCCTGCGCTTTCATGAGTTCTTCAAGCTCCGTGGGCTCCACAGCCGCAGCAGCCGTCATACCGCATACCTCCACATCGATATCAATTCAGCAGTATCGATAGTAGGAATCGCGGCTCATATGCACGTGAGCGCATTGTCAAGTGTTTGTAAGGGCACACTGGCTATGCGGCGGGCAGCTCGATGGTGAATATCGTGTGTTCGGGCGTCGATTCACATGCAACGGTACCGCCGTGCGCGCATACGATCTCCTTGGCGATGGCAAGCCCCAGTCCAGCGCCGCCGCGATTGGTCGCACGCGCCGCATCCAGGCGATAGAACTTCTCAAAGATCACCTTGAGCTTTGCCTCAGGGATGGGATCGCCCTGATTGATAAAGCGCACGCGCACGCCACCGCCGTCCCGGCGTCTGGCCTCGATCGTGATGGTCGAGCCCTCATAGCTATAGGCAATAGCGTTTTTCATGATGTTGTTGAACACGCGAGCCATTTTGTCGCCATCCACGAGCACCGTCAGGTCCTCGCGAATATCAACTTGGACTTCCTTATGCTGCTCGTTGAGGATGGGATAGAACTCGTCAGTCACCTGAGCCAGCAGCAACCCCAGATCAACATAGCCGCGCGTGAGCACGATATCGTGGAAGTCAAAGCGCGTGATATCGAAGAACTCTTCGATGAGCGTATCGAGCCGGTGCGCCTTGTCGAGCGCCACGCCCGTAAAGTGCGCACGTTGCTCAACCGGCAGCTCGGGAGCCTCTTGCAGCAGCGAAAGATAGCCCACCACACTGGCAAGCGGGGTGCGTAGGTCATGTGCCAAGTACGTGACCAAATCGTCCTTGCGATGCGACTCGTCACGCAGAGCTTGCTGCACCTTGCGCTCACGGTCACGCACGCGGTTAAGGGCGCCCTCGACCTCCAAGAAATCGCCGTCGATGTTATCCCAGGTGTCGGGGTGATCGATCAGGCGATCTTGAATACGAGCGGCCAGCACACAATCGGCATGCTGCTCGCCCTGCTCGTAGCCCTGGTAGTACAGGGCGCGGCCACACAAGAACAGCACGCACGCGGCAAGCGCCAGCACAAAGCCAAGCATGTTGAATACAAAGCCGGCATCGAACAGCACCGGCCCTTCGATGCCGCCGAGCGCCATGGCGCCAATCGCCAACGTCATGGCCCACGCGGCGCCGCCAATCACCACGCAGCGGCACACGATCTCAAATCGATCGATCAGCAAAAAGCCGACAAGCAGCACCGCCAAGATTCCGACGATGTTGTCGATGCCAATCAGCAGCAGGCTCAGCAAAAAGAGCAGCACCGTTGCAAGCGCGCGGTTGTCGACGACCGACCTCACGTATTCAAAGAGCCGATCGGGCACCTCGAACGCTTGCCTATCGTCTTTTGTCATATCAAGATCCTCACAAGCGAAAAGCGTTATTCGATGATGTAGCCGACGCCCCAGACGTTTTTGATAAAGCGCGGCTTTTGTGCGTCATCGCCGATCTTTTCGCGCAGGTGGCGAATGTGTACCATCACCGTATTGTTGGAGCCGGGCATAAAGTCCTCGTTCCACACTGCGCGGAACAGGTCCTCCACGGCCACCACGCTGCCGCGATGCTCGACCAGATACAGCAAGATTGAATACTCGGTGGGTGTGAGGCGCACCGGTGAACCGTCCACCGTTATGGAACGAGCATCGCGGTTGATCTCCAAGCCGTCGAGCTGAATGGTCGGCGACTCGGCCGCCTGTGCACGGCTACCGTAGCTGGTGTAGCGGCGAAGCTGAGCGTGCACGCGCGCGATGAGCTCCAGCGGACGGAACGGCTTAACCACGTAATCGTCCGCGCCAAGCGAAAGGCCCTCGATCTTGTCTTGCTGGGCATCGCGCGCCGTCAGCATGATCACGGGATAGGTATGGCTGGAACGGATTGTACGCAGCAGCTCAAACCCATCGATATCGGGCAGCATGACATCCAGCAGCGCCAGATCGAACTCCTGCTCCAAGATTGCCTTGGCGGCATCGGCCCCGCTATAGGCAATCTGGACATCAAAGCCCTCTTTTGTAAGGTAGATACCAACCAAGTCGGCGATGGCCTTCTCGTCATCAACTACCAAAATGCGCTCGTTCATGCGTGCTCCTCTCGCGCTCCATTATGCCCGAGGGGGCGCCCGTCACACACAACAAGCGTGGGTGATTAAGTCGGCCTTAAGCACCCTTGCGCCCGTTCGGGCGCGGATGTGGGCCACGCACGCACGCGATGATCGCCGACGCCGGCAAACGATATACTCTAGTTTCAGAAGAGACCATCCCGTCGAAAGCGAAATCTGTGAAGTCCCTCACCTCTTTTGCAAAGCGCTCAGCCCAGCTTGCCGCCGGCTTTGTCTGCGCTATCGCCCTTGCCGCCGGCGTGCCCACCGTCGCCGGCGCCCAAGTGCTCACGACCGACAATGTTTGCGGCAAAACCGCCGATGTGCGCGGTATCACGGCCGAAAACCTGCCCGATATCGATGCGACCAATGCCCTCGTCATGGGCAAAGACGGCACCGTCTACTATGCCCGCGGCGCCGATGAGCAGGTCAAGATTGCCTCGATCACCAAGGTCATGACCGCAATCCTAACCGTCGAGAATTGCAAGATGGACGAGAAGGTCACGGTGAGCAACGCCGCAGCCACCGTGGGTAATTCGACCGCCGGCTTGCTCGAAGGCGACGAGCTTACCGTGGAGCAGGCACTACGCGGTCTGATGATTCCCTCGGGCAACGACGCCGCCATCGTGCTCGCCGAATATGTGGGCAAGAAGATCGACCCCAAGACCAAAGACGCCGAGGCCACATTTGTGAAGGCCATGAACGAGCGCGCTAAGAAGCTCGGCTGCACCGGCACGGTCTTTGAGAACCCACACGGTCTGGACTTTGATGAGTGGGCTGGCGATATGCACTCAACCGCGCACGACGTAGCGCTGATGATGCAGGAGGCCATGAAAAACGACACGATCCGCGAGGTCGTAGCGAGCGAGGATTCCTGGATCCAGGTCATGGGCGCCGACGGCACCGACCATTCGCATTCCATGGACACGCATAACTATTTGCTGGGCCAAGATGGCAACATCGGCGGCAAGACCGGCACCACCGACGACGCGGGCTATTGCTTTACGAGCGCCTACAACCGCGACGGCGACGAGATCTACACCGTTATTTTGAACTCCACCACCACCGATCAGCGCTTTACCGATACCGCAACCCTTGCCAATTGGTACTACGGTCATAAGGTGACGGTCGCGATCGCCAACACGCAGGAAAAGACCGCCAACGGCAACCCGCTTATGGCGCGCATCGGTCAAACCGACTGGACGGATAAGACGATCGACGCCACGCTCGCCGACCCCACGGCGCAAGCGACCGTGTTTTCCCTTGCCGGCGAGGTGACCGAAAAGGTTAGCTACGACGATCTTTCGGGCACGGTGCATGTGGGCGACAAGGTGGGCAGCGTTACGCTCAAGCAGGACGGCACCAAGATTGCCGTCGTGGATTTGGTTGCCGACGAGGAAGGTGCAGGGCCGAATCCCATTGAATGGCTGCTCGTGAAGCTCGATCGCTTGGGCCGCCGCATCGACAACCGCCCACTTGCGGCAGAGAGCGAGACCGTCGCCAAGGCTCCTGAGATGTAGGGCTGGGGGAACATTACATTTGAGATTGGAGAGGCGTCCAACGGGCGCCTCTTTTTGAATACCTCTTAAACGGGATGCGTCAGAATCACCAAAGCGACATTGCTAGCCGTTTACCTTCGCTGTGTCTTTTCGGACCTTGAAAACGGGTCCACCGGGCATGCTAGTAGATCCTTTCGACCTCCTTGGTCAAGGCCCTGAAAAGATCCCCAGCTGAGGGGTCTGCCCCAGGACACAGCGATTGCCAGGCACCCGTTTCTCCGATGGTGCCCGCACTCGTCATAACAAGATCGTCGCTCCGCCTGCGAATGGAAACACTAACGGAGCGGCCATTATGGAACCCATGGATATCGACTTTATTTATGCGCCCATCAGCTAGATAACTAATCATGACATTGATGCTGTCACCATACTCCGGCAATTCGAAGCCGTGGGAATCCATCAATAGCTTCACGTCCTGATGGTAAATGCGGGCCTCGACGACATTCTTGGGCATCTTCCCCGTCTTTGTTGGAGAGCAAAAGCTGATGCTTGGCTCCTCTTCGCTCATGCCTCGGTCAAACCTAAGCATGCACGGGCATACCGACTCAATGGTTCGCAAGGCGTCCGCCGCGACCTTTTCCTCGGTAAACATCTCCACGTCGATGCCGTTTTCTTCCATATAGGCACGGTTTTTACGTTGAAGCTCTAGCCGAGCCGCAGCCTCCCCATCTCCACGCTGTTCCCAATTTCCGGAGTCGGCGACATTTCGATCGAATGTAGAATCAACGGAACATGGCGCTTGCTGTTGAGTCTGATCACTGTCGCCGAGACGCCTTAGCTCGGAGCGTCTCATCAGTAGTGTCACAATATCAAACAGCCAACCAAATCCAAAAAGGCCAAAGGTAAAGAGATATAGAAAGAAGCTACCCCACATCCGTGCATACGCCCTATGAGCGCCCGACCACCCAAGAAGGAAGCATAGCAAAAGCGCCTTGTTTGCCCTGTCAACCGACGTAATCTCTCGAGTGAGAGATTTCTGTTCAGGCTTCGCCAAAGGTGTAATTTCATGCGATGAAACAGTAATTGAGGACGTCCTTGACGCCGAGCTCCGAGCGCCTGATTTAGCAACGGCGCGAGCGACATCCCCAACTCCGACGGTCGTTCTGCTGTATACGGCATTGTAAGCAGCCTTCTTCGGATTTTTGATCCACCCCATGCCCTTCTTACCATAGCCGGGGATTATCGCCCGCTTTACCGCGCGCTTCGCTCTGCCGGTCGTTCTTGCCTTGAGTGATGTCTTTAGATTCGGCTTACGCAGCCCGACCTTTACCATATTTCTACTCCATCCCCTCGGAACCCCACACCGGGGTGCACGAGCACGCCTGGGTCTCCCCGTTTTCAAGCGCCCCGTGTTTGCCTAATGTTCACGCCCTTTCGGACTCTAATCCCCAGCTGCCATTCTTGATAATAAAAAAGGGCCCCAAATGGGACCCTTCTTCAAAGTCATACTGGCGGAGAGCTGGGGATTCGAACCCCAGATGCCCTTTTGGGGCATACTCGCTTAGCAGGCGAGCACCTTCGGCCTCTCGGTCAGCTCTCCGTAACAGCCGTTCTATAGTAACCAAACAGCCGAAGTTGGGCAAGGGGAATTTTGAGGCGTTTCCTCTTTTACCTCTCTTTTACCAGTAAACGTCTCAGTCAATCATCTCAACCTGTAACATCTGCAGGCCGTAATCCCCTCCAGATGTTACAGGTTGAGACAAAGATACAAGAACGGCCCCAGCGACAGCGCGGACAGCCCATTCTTTATTTGTCCTCTCGAACGGTCTCCAACAGATAATCGCGCATGTACGGAATTGCAAACGAAACACAGCCATAGCCCGCGGGCTCAATCAACCCCGCATCGATCAGACGCTTGCGATATGACCCAACTTTGTTCGCCGACAAACCCATCTTCTTGGCGATATCGCCGTTGGCGATATCGACGCCCTCGCATTGAGCCATCGCCGCGAGATACTGAAACTGCCGTTCCGACACCCTGCGCAGCGCTGGGGCAATCACCATAGCATTAAAGCTATCAAGAGCCGCCTGGATACCCTTACGAGCCGCCTCTTCGCTCACGCTCTCCGCCCCACTGCGCGCAGCAACCTGCCAAGCGTAATATCCGACCAGCTGGACCATAAAGGGATAGCCTGCCGAAGCTTTTGTTAATAGCTCAGCGGCACCTTTGTCGAGCTCCTTGCCCGCTCGTCTCATCGTATCCTCAAACGATCCGCCAACTTCAAAATCGGAAAGCCGAGTAAGTTCAACATGTTTGGCTCGCTGAAGGAACGTCAACGTATCATCCACCACCACGCCATCTACCGATGTCGGCAGCCCGGCGAAAGCGAAAGCGACATTCGCTCCTTGGCGGATCAAGAGCTGCATCTCATTGCCTAGCTCGCGCATTTCCTCAGTTGAGGCATCCTGGATCTCGTCGAGCGTAATGAGCAGACCACCGCGCTTCGCAGCATCGTACATCGCCTCGCCCAGATGAGAGGCCGACTTCGACATCTCCATGGAGCCAAGGCTGACCCCTAAAATCGATGGGGAAATCGAGATTGATTCAAGACGAACGTTTCGCTGCAGAGCCTCGAGGATTCTATTGCAAAAACCAGCATTGGAGGCAACGTCAACGACCTCGAATCCTTTTTTGCGTGCAAGGTCACCCAATGCATTAAGGAGCACCGTTTTACCTGTGCCTCGGACGCCCGAGATGCGCATGAGTCGATCGGGGGCACCAGGACCATTCTCAAGAGCCTCGGCAAAGTCATCCAAAACAGTGTCCCGTCCGATAAGCTCAGGCGGATTCATGCCCGCCGTTGGCTTAAAGGGGTTAACAGCTTTCATCATTCTGCCCTCCTCTGCTAGTTTTAACAACTTTAACAAAGTTTAGCAACTTTAGCAGAGTTTAACAGTTTTAGCAGGCTCGGCGGCTTTATGCCTTACCAATCCTGCCGGGTCCTCCCGCCCGCGCCGATACAAATAGCGCGGTGCGGCCCCTCTATATCGCCCCTACCCCAGCGAGCGGTTGAGGGAGCCGAGCTCGTCGTTACCCATGGTGCGCCACATTTGGAAGATGCAACCGCGTGCAAGGAAAAAGAAGCCGTTGTCGACCAGTTGCACGGCGGCATCCGCCAGCTGATTCGTCACGGCGGACACTGGCGGCAGCTCAAGTCCAGCCGTGCGGATGGTCTCGACCGCTTCCTCGAACGTCGGCGGCTCGCTGACGCCCATCTCGTTCATGAGGCCCTGCATTTCTTCCAGCGCGCTGCTGCCCGATTCCTCACCGCGCGGCACTAGACGGTAACAAGCCAGCGCCAGGTCGAGCTGATCGCAATTCCAATAGGCAAACGCCAAGCGGTAGAACAGGTAGCCAATTGCAGAACGATCGCTGGCAATACGTAGGCCGTGGCGCGCCACCTCGATAATCTCGTCAAAGCGCTCCAGACGCGCAAGCACGTTGATGAGCGCAAAGTGCGATTGCATGGACGAGCGCGCCAGATCGTAAAGATGGCGCACCTCGGGCAGTGCTCGTTCAAAGTCCTCTTGCTCGGCGTAAAAGCTGCAAATCTCGTGCTGGGCAAAGTACAGCGCATCGGGCGCACGAAGGATCCGCACAGAGTCGTCTTCTTCCAACACCGGTAGCACCATGCGCACCAGCTGGTTATCGCAAAACTGCGTTTGAACCGGACCTGTCGCCAAAAGCTCGGCGACGGCGCACTTAGCCTCCAACTCCTCGACAAGACGGGAAAAGCCTTCAAAAGCACCTGTACGGTCGACTTTTGCCTGCTCGCGCAATTCAACAACACGGGCCACGTATGGGTCGTCGTCCTCTTCCATGACCTCCAACTCGTCAGCCGTATCGGCAAGCAGCAGATCGCGCAGCGCCGGCGGCAGCGTGCGATGGTCATCACGCGGACGAGCATGAACCTCCGCAGGCTCAATCGTCTCCGGAGCGGTTGACTCATACGCCTCAAGCACACGCTTGCACGGCATATCGTCCATGTCCATGCTCTCAAGATCCTTGGCGACAGGCACGCAATCGGCCAGATAGGCCGCGCGCCCAAAGAAATACGTTGCGACAACGCGCTCACCCTGCTCACTGTCGGGAGCAGCAATCTGCACATAACAGCGCGTGATGCAGGTGCCCGCGGCAAAACACGCTGCCGCAAGCGTGAGTGCCACGCGTGCATCGTGCTCCGCGGCCCAGATCGCGCGCGTGTCCTCGTCCAGCTCGCGCCAGGCGTCATCTTGAGCGTCGTATTCACGTTGCGGCATGGCATCAACGACAGAGCGTCCAAACCGAACGAGCATAATCCCCTCGGCAACGTTTGCCCGATAGGTATAGTCGAGCCGCGTGACCACGTTAAGCGCCTCGACAATGCGCGCGAAGCGGGTACGCACATCCCACTCACCGCCCGGCCGGCAAGCCACCGTACCCGGTTTGCCCCACGGGTTATCGCTCGAGGCCGTATCGAGCAGTCGGGGAACATCGTTGGTCGTCTTGGCGATATGCCACGCATCAAAGAGCGCGCAGCCCTCAAGACTCGGCGAGGATGCCGCAGGGACCAATCCGGCCCCGATGCGCTCAAGGATGCCGGAGAGGCGGTTGAGACGGCACTCGATGGCAAGCAGCATGTCAATCTCGTCCTGGTCCAACAGGCTACGATCAAAATTGAGATAGAAAATCTTTGAGCGATCAATGCGAGCCAGGCTCATCTCGGACTTGGCAGCGATGGTGCGCAGGCGGGGCAAGTCAATTTCGCTCATAAGGGCGGCGGCATAGCGCTCGATACCGCTCGGATTCTCGGCATGGTCAACGCGGTAGAGCAGCGTCTCGATAGCATCGGGGAGCGGTGCCGTGTTAAAGCCCAAAAACACCTCGACCGGCTCGGGCAACTTTACGAGCTTGATCTTGTCGACAACGTTTTGCATACCCTCGTCGAGTCCGCCGGCGTCCGCCGTGTTCACAATAGCGCTTTCGGAGTTGGCAAATATCACGTAGCGCAAGAACATCGAGGCCATGAACTCGCCGTAAGGAAGGGCGCGGGTCGAATTCCATGTCTCGTGGTCGGACTGCTCGCGCATGGGGCCTTCGGGAGAGCCGGCAGTTTGCGCACACGCGCGCATTGCACCGTTGGCTTCCCTTACCATAATCTCACCAATACTGGAATCCGACTCGTCAAGGACCAGTTCCATGTCGGGATCGTTGGGCAGCGGAGCCTCGCTGACGGGGCGGTCCACCTTGTACACCTCACCCGAAACGCTTACGTAGCCCAAAAGCGACACATGACTTTTGCCAACGAATTCGACGACATAACAAGATTCAAGCTGATCCTCGCCAAAGAGTTTCCAGACCACGCCATATGAGCGTCCCGCAGGCTGCTCGGGCATCGCCGGAAAGCGCTTCTTGGGATCGAGAAACCTGAGCCTGTATGTCGGACGCTCTGCCACGAAATATCACCCTGATCGGTCGTCTAGAGAAGGAGCGGTCGCGGATAGGCCGCGATACCTACTCGGAATCTTACACGAGTCGATAAGAAATCGTCCGCTTCACGCCCGCGCCTCGACCGAGGTTCGAATCCATGCAGTGCTTACGTAAAAGAAAAGCCCCCGTTGCCGGGAGCTTTAATCTCAAATGGTGCGGCGTATAGGATTCCGCGCATCCGCTGCGCGGATCCGCACCGGCTTCGCCCGCCTGCCGGCGCGCTCGCCCGCGGGCTAAAAACGCTCCGCGTTTTCTTTACGCCCGCGCCTCGACCGAGGTTCGAATCCATGCGGTGGCGGCATAAAAGAAAAGCCCCCGTCGCCGGAGGCTTTCAATTTCAATTGGTGCGGCGTATAGGATTCGAACCTATGACGTTCTGATTCGTAGTCAGACCCTCTATCCAGCTGAGGTAACGCCGCGACTTGTTGATTATTATGCACATCGACTGAATAAAGGTCAAGCAATTTTCGAAAAAAGTTATCAAATTTGATTTTTACTCATTTTGACCACTTGATGCTATCTTCGACGCATCGCGATATAAGAAAAGCCTCCGTTACCGGAGGCTCTAAAGTTCAGTTGGTGCGGCGTATAGGATTCGAACCTATGACGTTCTGATTCGTAGTCAGACCCTCTATCCAGCTGAGGTAACGCCGCAACGCACGGATTATTATGCACGTGACCCCTCGATGGGTCAAGCGACAATTTGGAAAAATTTTACGAAGTGATGATTAAGATGCTCGCGCCTCGACCGAGGTTCGAATCCATGCGGTGACGGCATAAAAGAAAAGCCCCCGTTGCCGGAGGCTTCAAGTTCAATTGGTGCGGCGTATAGGATTCCGCGCATCCGCTTCGCGGATCCGCACCGGCTTCGCCCGCCTGCCGGCGTCCTCGCCCGCTCGCTAAAAACGCTTCGCGTTTTCTTGACGCTCGCGCCTCGACCGAGGTTCGAATCCATGCGGTGACGGCATAAAAGAAAAGCCCCCGTTGCCGGAGGCTTCAAGTTCAATTGGTGCGGCGTATAGGATTCGAACCTATGACGTTCTGATTCGTAGTCAGACCCTCTATCCAGCTGAGGTAACGCCGCAGCGCAAGACATATAAAACCACTTTAGCTTATTGGAGTCAAGCTCAATCTCAAACTTTTTTGTGAAACGCAGTTTTGTCATGCTGCTCCGCATATACCGCCGTTCCCCGTACGATCGATTGGCTTTTCGATCACGTCAAACTTAGCATCAAGTTCCCTCAGGAGCGATCTCACCCGCTGGGCACAGTCATAATCGGCAAACGAGATGCTCAGCATGCGCGCAACCTGGTTAGATGTCCGGACCCCATAGAAATGCTCCAGGGCCACAAGCCCCTCGTGCGTCACAAAGGTCTCGACCACATGCGGCGACTCCTCGTAGCACCATTGCGTCAACGGTCCCTCGCTCGTCTGTCGAACCACCAGGCCACCCATGCCAGACGGCTCAGACGTTACAAGCAGGTACTCCCCGCCCTCGTCGCTCTCAAACAAAACCACCCGATCATCAAACAGCTCCATCGCGTCCCCTTTCTCTCGCTCTTATTTAGCAAAAGCATAGCAGGTAGATGGCTGTATACAGAACAGTTGTTCGTGTGTTTTCTATTGAGCTGTCCGTACGGCATGGTATGGACCTGCGCACGAAATAGGGCGCCCCCGAAGGAGCGCCCTTGCATATCCCCTATGCAGCCAAGTTACGCGACCGGCTCGATCTTCTCGAGACCGCCCATGTAAGGACGCAGAACCTCGGGGATCGTGATGGTACCGTCGGCGTTCTGGTAGTTCTCCAGAATGGCGGCCATGGTGCGGCCGGCCGGCAGGCCGGAACCGTTGAGCGTGTGCAGGTAGCGCGAACCCTTGAAGTTCTCGGGGTCGCGATACTTGATATTGGCGCGGCGAGCCTGGAAGTCGCCGCAGTTGGAGCAGGAGCTGATCTCCTTGTAGGCGTTGTAGCTCGGCAGCCAAACCTCGACGTCGTAGGTCTGACGGGCAGAGAAGCCCAGATCGCCGGTGCACAGGCTAATCACACGATACGGAAGGCCCAGCTGCTGCAGCAGGTACTCGGCCTCGGCGGTCATGCTCTCGAGCTCCTCGTCGGACTCCTCCGGCTTGGCGAACTTGACCATCTCGACCTTGTCGAACTCGTGCTGGCGGATGATGCCGCGGGTGTCGCGACCAGCGGAACCGGCTTCCTCACGGAAGCAAGGAGTGAAGGCGGTGTAGCGGCGCGGCAGGGTGTCGGCGTCCAGAACCTCGCCGGCGTGCAAGTTGGTGAGCACGACCTCGGCGGTGGGGATCAGGAAGTTGTCGCCCGAGACGTGGTAGGCGTCGTCCTCGAACTTGGGCAGCTGACCCGTGCCGAACATGGTCTGACGCTTGACGACGATGGGCGGCCACCACTCCTTAAAACCACGGCTGGTGTGCGTATCGAGGAAGAAGTTGATGAGGGCGCGCTCCAGGCGGGCGCCGGCACCACCGAGAACGGTGAAGCGGCTGCCGGAGAGCTTGTTGCCGCGCTCGAAGTCGAGGATGTCCAGATCGGTGCCCAGATCCCAGTGCGGCTTAAAGTCGAAGTCGAACTCGCGCGGGGTGCCCCAACGACGGCGCTCAATGTTCTCGTCCTCGTCCTTGCCGTACGGCGTGGCATCGCAAGGAATGTTGGGCAGGTGAGCCATGAAGTCGTACTGCTCCTGCTCGAGGGCGGTACGACGCTCGGCCAGACCGTCAATCTTCTCGTTGACGGCGCGCACGGCCTCCTTGGCGGCCTCGGCCTCGTCCTTCTTGCCCTCCTTCATCAGGGCGCCGATCTTCTTGGACTCGGCATTGCGCGTAGCCTGGAGCTCCTCGACCTCGGTGATGACGGCACGACGCTCGTCGTCGAGCTCAAAGAACTTCTCGCGATCCCAAGACGTCTGGCGGTTAGCCATGGCGACATCGATGGCATCGGGGTTCTCGCGAACAAACTTGATATCAAGCATTAGATCCTCCGGCGATATACATTCCATTTAGGTTGCAACCTTGTACATGTATGGGCAAGTATATACTTATGAGCGTTTACGACCCAACTCAACTACGCAAGAAGGCACCCAATGGACGCAGTTTTTTCCTTTTTGTTTGGCACCCGCACCGGTTTTGCCATCCTTTTCGCCGGCGGCATCCTGCTGTTTGCGATTCTTGCCTTTGTAATGGAGAAGCGCACCCATAAGATGTATGTCGACCGCGGCCCCAAGTCCGAGGACGAAGAAAACAGCTTCTGGGACTAACTCGCCAAAAAGGGACAGGTTTATTTTGGTCGGTTTTATCTGGGCAAACGCAAGCGCCCCGCAACTGGAATTGAACCAGTTGCGGGGCGCTTTTCGCTAAAAGGACAAAACAGCAGGAAAAACCTGCCAAAATAAACCTGTCCCTAAATAGCAGGTTTTACTGGAGGGTTGCGTCGATTGCCTTGACCAGGGCGCTGCGCATGCCGGCGTCCTCGAGCGCGACGACGCCCTTGATGGTGGCACCGCCGGGCGAGCACACGGCATCCTTCATCGCTGCGGGATGCTGACCGGTTGCGAGCTGCAGCTTTGCCGTACCCAGCACCATCTGGCTCACAATGCGATAGGCATCGGCGCGCGGGATACCGTGCTTGACCGCCGCATCGCTCAGGGCCTCGATCGCCATGGCGACGAATGCCGGAGCGCAACCACCCACCGTGCCGCCCACAAACAGCAGGCTCGTATCGAGCTCAACCACCGCACCGAGCTTGCCAAGCAGATCAAGCACCACTGCGCTCTGTTCATCACTAAGCGTGGAAGCCTTCTCGCAAGCGATGACGCCCTCGCCCACCGAAACCGGTGTGTTGGGCACCGTCGAGATATGCGCGACGCCCGGCAGGACCTGCTCCCACTTGGCACTGTCCCAGGTCCAGGCAACCGACAGAACGACCTTTTTGGCAAGAGCATCCTTGAGCGGGGCGAATACCTTCTCGATCATGTACGGCTTGACCGCAGCGACCACGATATCGGATGCGGAGACAACCTCGGCGGCATCGTGGCAAGCGGCCATGCCGCGCGCCTCGCAGCGCTCAACCAGTGCGTCGTAGCGACCCGCGCAGGCGCACATGTCGCTCGCAGCTACACCGGCAGCGATCCAGCCATCGGCCATAGCGCTCGCCATATTGCCAAAACCGACAAATCCAATCTTCATATCTCATAGTCCTTTCAGACACATTCCTCAAAACGAAAGGTATTGTCCCACGCCATTGTTTCGTATTGCCGACCTATTTGTGATACGGCTCGCCACGACTGATCTTGCAGGCACGGTAAATCTGCTCTAGCAGCACCACACGCGCCAGGTTATGCGGCAAGGTAATGCGTCCAAAGCTGAGCATCTCGTCGGCGCGGGCGCGCACCTCATCACTCACGCCGTCCGAACCGCCGATTACAAAGGCAATGTCGCTACTGCCTCGCAGCATAAGATCGTCGAGCCTCGCCGAGAGCTCCTCACTCGAACGCTCCTTGCCCTCAATGGCCAGCAAGATCACATGCGCTCGAGACGGCAAGGCAGCAAGAATCGCCGCCCCCTCCTTGTCACGCGCAGCATCCACGCCGCCCGCCTTAGCCGGGTCGATATCGGCCACCTCGCGGATATCAACCTTGGCATAGGCACCCAGGCGCTTGGTGTACTCAGCGCACGCGTCCTTCCAAAAGCGCTCCTTGAGCTTACCAACACAAACGACGGTGTATTTCACGCGCGCCTACTCCTTCGAATCGTTTTGAACTTTGCCGGCGGCCAGCATCTGCTCGAACATCGAGGCCGACTGCGAAAAGTCGCTCGGCAGCACGACCGTCGAGTTTTTGCCCGTACGTGCGAACTCCGTCATCATCTCGGACCACTGCGTAAACATAAACAGCTGGTTGGCCTCGTCGTTACCGACGCCCGTCTCCTGGATAATCTCGAGCGAATCCTTGATGCCCAGCGCGATGGCCTTGCGCTGGTTGGCGATGCCTTCGCCCGCCTTTTCCATTGCCTCAGCCTCGGCGGTCGCCTCGGTGACGCGCTTGATGCGGTCGGCCTCAGCGAGCTCCTGTGCCGCAGCGCGCTTGCGCTGGGCGGCGTTGATGTCGTTCATGGAGTTCTCGACCTCGGTCGGCAGTGCAATCTTGGTGATGAGCGTCGACACGAGGGTGAAGCCGTAGGCGGCCATCTGCTCGGAAACGGTAGCGTTGACATCCTTGGCGATGTCGTCCTTCTTGGCAAAGACCTCATCGAGTGTGTAGACGGGAATCGAAGAGCGCAGGGCGTCGGTGATGAAGTCACGCATCTGGTCGACGGGCTCCTGCAGCATATAGTAGCTCTTGTAGATGCCCGAATCTGCCGGGCCGGCGCCCATGTCATAGCTCACGTGGTACTGAGCAGAGACCTCAAGGCCGATGGTCACGTTGTCCTGGGTCTTAACGTCGATACCAAAACCGTTTTTCATGGTGCGCAGGCTCACCGTGGCGGCCTTGCGGTCGATCACGGGCACCTTCACGTGGAAGCCCGCGTTGACGATACGGTTAAACTTACCCAAGCGCTCGATGATTACGGCGTGCTGCTGTTCAACGACATAACAGGCGTTGGGGAGCAGGAGCAACAAAATGATGATGGGAAACAAGAGGCTCGTAAGGGCAGCGATGATACCGGAAAACAGCATGGTCTCTCCTCTGATAGGCACACGTTGGCATTAGGATACCCGCACGAAGCAGCCACGTGACACCAACAAGAGGACCCATGGTCAAAAAAGGCCAAATATGAGTACTGTTACCAGTTTAGTAACAGCGTATTTGGGTCAAAATCGCCTCTTTGAACCCAAGGTCTATCGAAATTACTTCATTTTGTCTCAAGGTTGAGCCAAATTAGCGTACATCTGTTGCGTAAAATGAGCAAAAATGGCTTCGTGAAATGTCTCTATTTTCGTGACAGTACTCATATTTGCCACTTTTTGACCACAGGGGCATCTACCGCGCAAAATCGATAGGTCAAATCTGCCAAAAACGGCCCGTAAAAGAGCTCCCATTGCTGGGAGCTCTTTCATTTAATGGTGCGGGCGAAAGGACGTCCGCGTATCCGCTTCGCGGATCCGCACCGGCTTCGCCCGCCTGCCGGCGGACTCGCCAGCTTGCTAAAAACGCTCCGCGTTTTCTTGACGCTCGCTCCTTCACAGGTTCAAGTCCCTGCGATGGGCCCATAACAAAAAAGCTCCCATTGCTGGGAGCTCTTTCATTCAATGGTGCGGGCGAAAGGACTTGAACCTTCATGGGGTTGCCCCCATACGGACCTGAACCGTACGCGTCTGCCAATTCCGCCACGCCCGCGTGCAGGAATTAGAATAACGGAGCGCCACCGCGAACGCAAGAACTATTTTTGAAAAAGTTTGCAGGCGTTTTCCCAGGCGGCTCGAGCGATTGCTTCGGCGTCCTCGCCGGTACGATCGACGCGGTCGTTGACCAGCGCGTTTGCCGTAATGGAAATCATTGCGGGCTCGCACTCAAGACCGCGGATCGGCTCCGGCGCCATGTACGGGCAGTCCGTCTCAAACAAAATACGGTCGAGCGGGGTTGCCGCGAATGTCTCGCGCACGTCATCGTTGCGCTTAAAGGTGGCCGCGCCGCCATAGGCGATATAGCAGCCCAAGCCCACAAAGCGCTCCATCGTGGCGCGGTCCTCGCCAAAGCAGTGCAGCACGCAACCGGCCTGAGGCACACCTACCTCGCGAAGCACGTTGTAGGCGTCCGTGTGCGACGTACGCTCTTGGTCGGTGTCCTCGTGCCGCAAATGCAGCTCCACCGGCACGTTGCGACGCACGGCAACTTCGAGCTGACGCGCCATGCAATCAATCTGCACGTCATGAGGCGCCGGCGCAATGTCGTCGTCATAATCCATGTGGTAGTCCAGACCGATCTCGCCGATACCAACACACAACGGATCGTCGAGCGCAGCAACAACCTGCGCGTGAATGCCGTCGGTATAGTCCGGTGCGCCATAGGGGTGCACGCCGGCAAGATACTTGATCTGTGGAATATCCCGCATCGGCAGAATCTCGTGCGTCAGCCAGTCGCTATAGTCCGTCACGCTTCGTTTGTCGGCAATGGGATCGAAGACCGTCACCAACAGGTCGACGCCCGCGGCTTTAGCGCGCACGAGCGTCTCGGGCACTTCCTTGTCCCAAAATGAGAGCAGATGCGCGTGGGTATCGGCAAGTGGTGCCAGCGGCTCCGGACAGACGACCGTTTTCTTTTTCTTGGTAAACATCACGCGTTCGGCATTAAGCGTCATGGGATAGCTCCTGGGCCAGATGGACAAAGTCCGCAACGTCAAGTGTCTCGGCACGCGACGTGGGCGCGATACCACAAGTCTCAAAGGCAGCATCGAGCACGTCCTTGGCAAAGCCGTTGGCGCTCATGGAGTTGCGAATGGTCTTGCGGCGCTGGGCAAATGCGGCGTCAATCACGCGAGTCACAAAGTCGCGGTCAAGCCCCTCGGGCAGTGCGCCATCAACACGGTCGATACGCACGACGGCGGAGTCCACATGCGGTGCCGGCATGAAGCAGCGCGGCGGCACCTCAAAGCGACCCATCACCTGCGCATACAGGCCCAGCTTGGCCGTATAGCCGCCATAGGTTTTGTTACCGGGAACTGCGGCAATGCGATCGGCAACTTCCTTTTGCACCATGACCACGGCACGCTTGAGCGCGGGCATCGTCTGGAAAAACTGCAAGATGATCGTCGCTGCCACGTTATAGGGCAGGTTCGCGACAAACACCGTGGGCTCGCCGCCAGCAGCCTGCTCAATCTGCTCCGGGCCCACCTTGAGCGCGTCGCCCATGATAAAACGGAAGTTGGCATAGTCGACGGCATGGGCATCGAGCACCGGCTCGAGCTCAGGATCGGCCTCAATCGACGTGACGCACGCCGCCTCCTGCAGCAGTGCAAGCGTGAGCGTGCCAACGCCCGGGCCGACCTCGAGCACGCGCTCATCGCCCGCAAGCTCAGCGAGCTCACAGATGCGTTCGATCACATGGTTGTCGATCAGGAAGTTTTGGCCCAGGCGATGCTTGGTCGCAAGGCCAAACTCCTCTAGCAGCTCCCTAGTTGCCGTGGGGTTTGCCAAAGGCGAAGTTGTCATGGTTGCCTCCTTAACATGGTGGCTGCATCGTAAAGTAAAAGGGCATGGACCGTTGCGGCCATGCCCTTACCGTTACACAGCAAATTGCCGATATGGCACTCGCGCGACGTCTTAGCCCAGACGCGGGAACAGCGGATCGCCCTTCTCGACGGGCTGACCGCCGGCAAGCAAGCCCCAAGTGCAAATGCCTTTGAGGTCGTCGCTCGTGGCCTCGCCCTCACAGGACAGACGGCGCAGAGCCTCGACAGAAGTCTGGGGCATAAGCGGCATCAGCAGGTGGGCGGCGATGCGGATGGCCTCGAGCAAGTTGTAGATCACAAATGCCAGTTCGTCAGCCTTGGCCTCGTCCTTGGCAAGTGCCCAAGGCTCGGAGTCCTCGATGTAGTGGTTGGCGGCATGGATGAGCTCCATGACCTCGTCCTTGGCTCCACCGTAATCGAGCACGTCCATCTTGGCCATGTAGCGCTCGACCAGACCATCGGCGATCTTTGCCAGCGGGTTGTCGAACGCATCGAACGATGCGGGCTTGGCGGGCGCGCAACCGTCAAAATACTTGCCGCTCATGTTGAGCGAACGCGAGATGAGGTTGCCCCAGCTGTTGGCCAGGTCGGCGTTGTAGACCTGCTCCATGCGGTCGAAGCTGATGGCACCGTCGGTGCCGGGGACCACGTCGGTCATAAAATAGTAGCGATAGCCCTCGACGCCCAGCATGTCGATAACGTCCTGCGGAGCGATGGCGTTGCCGCGGCTCTTGGACATCTTCTCGGCCTTGCCGGTCTCGGCATTGCGCACGGTCAGGAAGCCGTGGGCAAAGACGTGCTCGGGCAGGGCCTCGCCGATGGCCATGAGCATGGCGGGCCAAATGACGCAGTGGAAGCGGATGATGTCCTTACCCACGATGTGGAACTGCGCGGGCCAGCGATAGGCCAGCTCGGCACGCGCCTCGTCGGTGTCGACACCGTAACCGACGGCCGTCATATAGTTGAGCAACGCATCGAACCACACGTAGGTCACGTGACCCTCGTCAAACGGGACCTGAATGCCCCAGTCAAAGCTCGTACGGCTCACGGAAAGGTCGTTGAGGCCGCCCTCGACAAAGCTGCGAACCTCGTTCATGCGGAACGCAGGCTCGACAAAGTCGGGATGCTCGTCATAGAGCTTAAGCAGCTTGTCCTGGAAGGCGGAAAGCTTAAAGAAGTAGGACTCCTCCTGCACGCGCTCAAGCGGACGGTGGCAGTCGGGGCACAGGTGCTGGCCGACGCTGCCGTACTCCTCGTCGCCCTTCTGGACCTGCGTATCGGTAAAGTAGGTCTCGTCAGGCACGCAATACCAACCGTCGTAGCTGCCCTTATACAGGTAGCCGGACTCCTTCATGCGCTCCCACAGGTACTGCACGGCATGATGCTGGCGCGGCTCGGTGGTGCGGATGAAGTCGTCGTTGGAGATCTCGAGCTTGCTCCAAAGCTCCTTGAAGTGCGGAGCCTGGCTGTCGGTCCACTCCTGCGGCGTCATGTTGTGCTTGGCTGCGGCCTCGGCGACCTTCTCGCCGTGCTCGTCCATGCCGGTCAGGAACTTGACGTTATAGCCGGCGGAGCGGCGATAGCGAGCCTGAACGTCGGCGATGATGGTGGAATAAGCCGTGCCCAGGTGCGGATCGGCGTTGACGTAGTAGATGGGTGTCGTGATAAAGAACGAAGGCTTGCTTTGATCCATGGGGTTTGTCCTCCAGAAAAACGTTGCATACAGGGGATGATTCTAGCGCAAGGGCTGGATATCCTCCATCTATTGCATATCGAGCACCATGGCATAGACATCGCGCTTGCGGCGCGAATACTTCTGAGACAGGCGCTTGGCCACCGCAGAGGCGGGCTCCCCCTCCTCGAGCGCGGTGCGGATATCCTCGCGCAGGGCCTCGTCGGGATCCGCTACCGCAGCGCCAACCGGCGCGATGCCGGCCTCCTCATCCTCGCTCGGCGGCGCGATGACCAGCGCAATCTCGCCCTTTACCTCGCCGCGAGCACGCAGCTCCTCGGCAAGCTGGTCAGCGGGCCCGCGCAAGACCTCCTCGTGCAGCTTGGTGAGTTCGCGGCAGACGGCAACCTCACGCTGGGGAAAGACCTCCACCACGGCCTCGAGCGTCGCCACGATGCGATGTGGAGACTCGTAGAAGATGAGCGCGCCGGGCACCACGGCAAGGCGCTGCAAACGGCGCACACGGTCGCCGTGCTTTCGGCCCAAAAAGCCCTCGAAGAAAAAATGCTCGCAGGGAATGCCGGACGAAACGAGCGCCGTGACGCAAGCAGAGGGCCCGGGAATAACTTCTACGGGCACATCGGCCTCACGTGCCGCCTCGACCAGCGCCTGGCCGGGATCGGACACGCTCGGCATGCCGGCGTCCGAGGCAAAGGCGAGGGTCTCCCCCGCCAGCAGACGGTCGACTAGGCCGGCGGCGCGGCTGGCGATCACATTCTCGTCGCAACGGACAAGCGGCTTGGAAATGCCCAGGTGCATCAGCAGCTTTGACGTCACACGCGTGTCTTCGCAGCAGATGGCATCGGCGGCGGCAAACGCCTCGCCAACGCGCGGGGACAGGTCGCCCAGGTTGCCGATGGGCGTGCCGACCACATAGAGTTTGCCCGTATGGGCGCTGTTTTGCGTCATATCAACCTATTCAATCATGCCACGCTCGAGCGTACCGAGCGCCGCGCGGGCGTCCCATGCTGCAATGCGCTTCTCGGTCTTCCACGTTTGGAAGAACCAACCGGCAGCCGGTGCAAACGAAGCCAGTTGGTTGGCGATAAACACGCGCTCGTAGGCATTGCGGCCCTCGGGCGTAACCGACGAGTTGGCAAAGATCGCCGCGCCCGACCATTCGCCCACCAGCACGGGGAACCCAGTCGAAATCGCTTCTTTAAGCTCGCGCTTGTTACGCGAAATCGCCGTCGTCAGCCCGCGGGGGCTCGTGATATCGAGCGCATACTCGTCGCGGTAATGGTACAGGTGAAGGTCCATGTAGACGTTCTTGTACTTAGCGCCGCGCATAAAATGCTTCCACTCGCTGGGATGTCCCGAAGACGAAAAGACGACGATCTTATCCTCGGGCATATACGAACGGACGAGCTCATAGGCATCGCGATAGAAGTTGCGCAGGTAGTGGGCCGGAATGCCATCCGTCATGGTGAAGAGGCTCTTGCGGACACTCATCTGCGGCGTATCCAGCAGCTCAATGCCCAGCAGGCTCTCGGCCTCGCCGTAGCGATCGGCCAGGCGCTCGAGCACGTCGAGTGCGACATGACGACCGTTGGTGGACGAATGCCACTCGGCAACAGCCTCCGGCGTGGCGGGCGAATCGTTGGAATCGCCCTGGCCACCGGGCACAGTTGCTAGATCAAGCAGCACGCGGATGTCGTACTTGGCAGCCCACTCAATTGCACGGTCGATGTAGTCGACAACCGAGATGTAGGACGCATCGGACTCCTGCGAGCCAAAGGCATACCAGGGTACCGGCAGACGCACGGCATTGAGGCCAATCTGCGCCATGCGGCGGAAATCGTCCTCGCTCACAAACGTCTCGTAATGACGGCGCATGCGCTCGTTATAGGCGGCGGTGCCCATGGCCTCCTGCAGCTCGGCCGCGTTGGATGCACCGGTCGCCGCGTATAGCGACGGGGTCACCCAAGGCTCGGGAATAAACCAGCCAGAGAGATTAACGCCGAGTATCCTCTCCATCACTGCCCCCTTCGGATCGTGCAGGCTGAGCCTGCATCGTATTGCACAGGAAAAGTATCGTTTTGAGTATACCCGCGCGTGCGGACAGACGACCGAACGGTCTGTAAAGTGGCGCAAAAGCGGGAGGAATATCTGGGCGGGCCCGAGATGTGCACGCACGTCGGAAGTAAGCGCCGGAAAGCGCATCCCACTCTGAAGCCAAATTCCGGGACGTAATTTCCGCAGAGCCCTCAATAAAAGAAAAGGACCCCTTTGCAGAGGTCCTAGTCAATTCAAGGTGGCGGGGAAGGGAATCGCGTCCGCGCGCTGCGCGGACGGACCGCTGCGGCGCTTACGCGCCTTGCGAGCTGCGCTGGCAAACGCTTACGCGTTTACTCAGCTCCGCGCCCTCACGGGGTTCGATTCCATGTGGGAGCTTCATAAAAGAAAAGGACCCCTTTGCAGAGGTCCTAGTCAATTCAAGGTGGCGGGGAAGGGAATCGAACCCCTGACACGAGGATTTTCAGTCCTCTGCTCTACCAACTGAGCTACCCAGCCATTTGAGGTGTGCCTTGTTTCAAGGCTTGATTAGTATAACCAAGGACGCGTTCCGGTCAACCGAGAATTTTAAAAAAGTTTTTGAGCACAGCCTCGGTTCTATAAATCGGCACGTCAGAGACATCAGCCGGCAGCAAGAAGTTTTTCGCTCAGAGCCGCACGGGCAAACTCACTTGGCGTCATCCCCTCGGCAGCCGCCCGTCGACGAATGGCCTCCTTCATTCCCAGAGGAATCTTGACCGACAGCGTTGCCGTCCCCTCACCTGAGAGCGGGGGCCGTCCATGCACGATCCCACCAACGGTGTGTTCGCCATCCGGAAACTCTCCGCGCTCGTACGACTCGCACCACGCGTCAATCATTTCATCCGTTACAACCTGACCATTAGCGGCCGTATACGTCTTGCCCATCATCGACCCCTTTGCCGAGCCTGTTCAATCTCCTGCCAAAATTTCTTCTGGACTGGAGACAAGGCATGAATGATAAGCCACCCACGGACAAGCTCGACCGCGACAAGCTCCACGCTTCGTCCGTCTGGGAGCCATCCAATCGCAAGCCATCTCGGCGGCTCGTCCTTCGACTCGCGACGAATGCACTCAGTAACCGCAAGCCAAGCGCTAAGCAACTGCTTTTCCGTCAGGTGCTTTTTAGCGTTGGGATGGATCTCAACATCCATGCATCTTCTCCTCCATCTTACCCAATTTCGTATGACGAAAGTCTGCTGTCGCCAATCTCTTACGCCGGCACTTGTTGGAGGGCGGGAGGTGTAGCGAGGATTGAAGGGCGTTCCAATACCGCCCAGGCGCCGGGGCAGGAGCACATACACCAGGGACATACGTTTTCGTAGCGCGCGAGGATATTGCCGCGTGCATCGATGAAGGCGATGTCGATGGGATAGGCCATAAAACACGTATGGACCGAAGAGCAGCGTGGAAACGCCATGACGAGCGGCAGGCCGTTGGCGGCAACCGGACGCCGTCCCAGCATGCCGCGCAGGCGCACGACAAACGACTCCGCCACCACAAACTCGGCCGGCGTCCAACCCAGCCTATTGAGTGCCCGCGCGTAGGCGATGTAGGACGAGACCGCGGTCACATGACCACCCCCGGACGCCATGGATCGACCGTCACCGCACGCTCGTGCGACAACGTTGTCGGCGCCCCCAGCGAAACGCCAGCGATGCTGAGAGAAGTCGGCCACGGCTCATAGTGCATGGTGCAGGTGTAGGTCCTAAACGTACCGGATAGGGAGAGCAGGCCACCATCCGATGCCTTCGCGCCTTGCTCGCTCGACACTTCGATCTGTAAGTCATAGCCTTCCATGGCATTCAGAATTTGAGTCTGAACCGTCGCCGAGGCATCGGCAGAGCTTTCGTCGCCCTCCCCCTCCGACGCCACGGCATGCGCTAGCACGATGTCGGGCACCACGCGGTCGAAGCGCGCGACAGCGCTGGCAAAGATCATGACGTTGTACACGATGAGTGCCAGCACCAGCAAAACGGGCGTAACCACTGCCATCTCCACCGTCGCTTGGGCGCGCTCCTCGCGCAGACGCATGCGGATACTCATTACGACCCACCGCCCAGAGCGCCAACCAGCGTGGCGACATCGACGGTGAGCGGGATGGAGCCGCCGCCGGGCAGAGGAATCTCCGCAAGTGTGAACACCGTACCGCTAATGGTGCGTTCGACTTGATATTCCAACGCCTCGCAAAGCGCCTTGGGATCAGTCACGCCCAACGGAATACTTCGCAGTTTGTCTTGCGCTTGAGAAAGACCCGCAATGTCAGACCCCGGACTCTTAATGACATTGGCGGAATCGGTCAGCACCGGCTTTCGCAGGCGCAAGTCGCACGGTTCCAAACCCAGCGCCGCCACGGACGCCGAAACGGTATCGCCGAGCCACGATGCAATGGAGCCCAACGCACCGCTGCCCCCTCCTAGGTCTTTAATCATCTCGTCCATAAGTTCGTCGGCCGAACCTTGGATATCACCGTATCCCACGAGCAGCCGTCCCCAAACATCCATGACGCCGTCGAGCACGCCGGCAACGCCGCCCGAGCGTTCCTTCAATGTCGAGAAAAATCGCGAAAGCACGTTGTTTTGCGCCGTCGCCTCATCGGGCGCCAGCACCGCGGCAGAGATAGCACCGCGATCGCCAAGCCTGACTGCCGTGTTAAACGAGGAGTTAAGTTGATCGGGGCTGGTAATGTCACCCGAAACTGCAAATGCGACCACGCCGTTGCGTCCAGGTGGGGCGATACGCGGGCGCTCGCCGGAAAGCTCCTTGATAGCCTGGTCAAATGCATTGCCTGCACGGTCGGCCTCATCCTCGGTCTGACGCATGAGCTCGAGTTCCTTATTGCGATATTCGACGTATTTCTCCAGCGCCTTTTTGAACTCGTCAAAGTGGTACTCGAAGCCCCTTTCGACGGAAGTCGTAGCAATCGCAACGTAACCCAAAGACGAAACACCAAAATGGCATTCGCTGCACGTTTCATGGCCGTCAAAAACCGCGACAGACGCCAACCCACCAGGCGTTCCCCTTTTGTAATTTGGACAGTCAGTTCCGTAATGCAGATAGGACACTTCATCTAGTTCACTTGTTGGCCAACGTACATCGGTGTAGAGTTCGGTCGTCCGCGCCTCATCTGGATTTCGCGGAAGAAAGGGGATGTAGGCGGAAACCTTGCCGTCCTCTTCAGCTATATACGCTCGTTCAACTTCTTCACTCGCATAAGCGAAGAACGCCTTTCGCGCAGCGGAATCTGCCTGTTTTTCTGGGCTCTCGCCAAGTGGCTTCTCGTTCGACAGGCGCTCTCGGTAATATGCCTTCGCACGATCGAGCGCCACTTGCGGTTCCCACGTAACGCTCGAAGCGTAATGTGGATTTTGAGCACCAGAGAGATCCGTTAGGCTTTTCGCACGCTCCCACATACACGAGTACTTGCCAATCGAACTCTCGTCCGACCCACCACAATCCGCCAGCCAAGCGCGCTCTTTGGCCTTCGCCGTGTCCTCAGAAGCCTTCCGCAGCTCCTCGGCCGCACGCTCTAAATCATCTGATGTGTCTTTAATGGTATCGGTCGAGATCTCTGACCCTTTGAGCGCAGCGAAGTCCGACTCGGATGTCCTGGGCACAGCAAGCGCCGTACCGGTATAGGTCACACTATCGGTATCCTGCGCCGACACCGCCTGTGTGGCACGCGCAGCGATCAGATACGGCAGAGCCGTCTCGATTTTCTGTAAGCCTTCCGATGCGCTTTTGGCAAACTTGTTGCGCGTTTTAATGATCTCAATCCCGGTGTCGACCATATTGCCGGCAACTGGTTCGGCACCCGGGATGAGGATGGCGACCAGGCCCGTCCCGATCGTGGCAAACCCCGCCAGGCCCAGACTCAAGATGCTCGCATCAACCACCGTGGCAGCCGTGTGATAGGACGACACTACGTTGACACCCGCCAGCGCGCCGCTATCGGCCGCCACCTGGGTATCCCCGGCACGCGACATGCCCCATATCGCCGCGGTCGACGAAAACAACAACGTGAGCACCACTAGGATGACCACGGCAGAAGAAAGCGTGGTGTAGGCACCGTCTTCGATAAACAGGTCGATACCGGCGCGGCCCATAAAGCCGCCTCGTTTGCGATGGCAGCTCGGACGGCGCGTCAAAACGCATCTAGACCAGAAACGCTTAATCCCATGCAGCAATCCACGAATCATAATCTCCCTCCAGCCATTCGGGACGCGATTGATACGAGACATCGACCTTGAGCTCAACGTAGCCGCCCTCGGCGGTACCACCCATAGCCTGCGCAAACGCACCGATCACAGGCAACGGCTTGACCTCGCCGGAAACGGACACGGACGAGACGCCACCCGCACCGGCCCGGCCAAGCTCGATATCCCACGACAACGGCCCGCCGGCATGAAAGATCGAAACGTTGGGCACTGCGGCAAGCCGGCGGCGGGTAAACTCCTTAAGATCGTCGTCCTCCGCCGTCGTCGTGGTCATGAGCCGCGCGGTCTCGGCGGCGGCAGACTCCATGACCGCGCGCGTATAAAGCAGGCACACCGGTTGCAGTGCGAGAAGGATGAGCGTCAGAAACGTCGGCAGCAAAAAAGCAGCCTCGACCGTAGACTGCGCCCGGTCCTCGCGCGCGATATCAATACAACGCAATGTCCTTAGCGCCCGCGGCGGCGTCGATAACCGACATCGAGGCAACGCCATGGGATGCCGCCCGCTCAACCAGCGCCGCCAAGCGTCCATCGGTGCCAGCACGCCAAAGTCCCGCAATCGCCAGCACGATCGATAGCAGCGCCACCGTGACGATGGCGTATTCCACAGTCGCTTGGGCAACCTCTTCACGCAGAACGCCATGCATTTCACGATCCCTCCTTTGAGCTTATTGTTTGCGGGACCAGGCGCACCGCGCGCAGACGACACGAAGCATCGCCAGCATCCGCGGCAACCGTCACCATATCGACCCAGCCGCGCCCATCGCGCACGATGGCGCCCCATACGTTGCCCTTAATATCGAGATAGCCGCTCAGGGCGAGCTGGGCCGTTGGCACCTCGCGGTAGGCGCGTAACATATCCGCCGCTGCCTCGGTCATCGGTCGGTCCTCGGACCATGCAAGCCGGACCGCAATCGCGTTGTCCTCAGGCGAATCCGTCGCAGTGCCAGACCGCTTGTCGAGCGTCCGCAGAAAGGTTTGCGCCGTGACAGCGACATCCGAATCGTCCGCATCTCGCATCTCATCTTTTTGAGACACCACCGCCGAATCTGAGCCCGAATCGAAGGCGGCCCCAGGACGCTGCTGCTGCGCGGCGTTAAGCCCCCAAAGCACCGCCGCTATCGCCACGGTCAGGCAAGCAAACACCAGCAGCACCCCGATGGGGCGCTCACCCTCTACAGGCTGTTGATGCCCTCGCTGATAGCGTTCCATAGATCTTGGACCTTGCCTTTAAATGCAACGATGGCAATAATCGCGATCACCACAAGCACGCCCACCAAAATGGCGTACTCGGTGGTACCCTGCGCGCTCTCCTCCCGCAACAGCTCCTTGGCATGCTGGCGAGCGCGGATCGCCCGGCAAAAAGCCCAGTTCCAAGCCTTGTCAGCAACTTCGACCATCGTGTTCATGTATTCCTCCCTACATCATCCCGCCTGCTCCCAGCAGCGGGCCCAATATGGACAGAAGCAACGCCGGCAAGATGAGCGTGCCGGTGGGAATCAGCAGCTTGACGGGCGCACGCTCGATCTCGCGCTCGACCGCAGCGCGATGAGCCGCACGGATCTCGCGACTTTGAGCGGCCAGCGTCTCGGCAAGTGGGGCACCCAGGGCGAGCGCCTGCCCCACCGTGATGGCAAAGGTCTCGAGCGCTCGCACGTCCAGGTCGCGCGCGGCGGCCAACAACTCGTCCTCACGCGTGCCCACGCCCACCTGCCACGCCATGCAGGCCCGCTCAAGGCGAAGAGCCAGCACTGACCGGCGGTTGGCGCAGAAAATCTCAAGCGCCGCATCAAACGAAAGACCGGCCGAAAGACCCAAGCGCACAACATCGATCATCTCGGACACTTCGCCGAGCGGCACTCGCGCCGGGCCGCCCACTCCAACCGCGCCCTTCACTCGCGCGGTCAGGGCATCGACCACTGAGCGACCCGCGGCAGCGACCAGCACCGCCTCGCGCTTGCAGGCCCCTGCGATCTTGCGTGCATCCGCCCGATCCAAACCCGTCGCGACAAATACACTCAGGGCGCACAGGCAAGCCGCAACTGCAACCGGGGCGCTCATAGCTCCACCCGCATAATGCGTCGGATAACCACCAGGGCAACGGCATTGAGGGCAAGACCCAGCACCACAGCGCCCACGCCGGCAGGCGTCGCGAGACCGCGACGAAAATCTGCCGAAAGCAGCGCCAACACCGCGCACATGCCCGCCGGCATCGCCGCGACCATATGCGCAGACATGCGAGCCTGCGACGTCTTGACATCCAGGCGGCGCTTGAGCTCAATGCGCTCCCCCACCATGCTCGACGCCTCGGACAGTAAGTCGGCAAGCGGAGCACCGGTGCGCTGAGACACCTTAAGCGCCAAGGTCACAAGCGAAAGGCCGGGAGCGTCGATGCGCACGAGCAAGTCATCGAGCGCGTCGGTCGCCGAGATACCGCAATCGATCGCCGCCGCCACCCGCAAAAACTCGGTATGCACCGGTTCTTGCGCATGAGCGCCCACAAAGCGCATGCCCTGGGCCAGCGAATGTCCCGAGGCAAGCGACATGGAAAGTGCGGTAAACGCCTCGGGCATGGCCTCTTCTGCATCGTGTTGCTCGCGCCGGCTCTCAAAGCCATCCCGAGCGGCGCCAGCGGCAATCGGAGCAACAAGTCCCAAGGCAAACCCGAGGGGCGATAACGACACCATCGTTAGTAAAACGCAGCAGACACCGCTCGATAGCAGTAGAAACGCCAAACGCCCCGAAGCATCTTCGATCACGAGGCCAAGGCGATGCGCCGGAGCCAGCGATGTCCACGAACGGGCGATCTTTTTCAGCAGATCGTTTTCCACCAGCTCACGCGGCAGCCTCTCTGCCACCGTCTCGAGCGCCTGACGCGCCAGCTCCGCCGGCGGCACCTGCGGCACACGAGGTTCCGCCCCGCACGCCGTCGCAACAGAAAACCCTGCCAAACCCCCTACGACGAGGGGCACAGCGACCTCCATTCGTCCACCTCCTCTTGTGTGAGCGTCCCCGACCGCAGGCCTTCTGCGATAAACGGCGGCTCGCGGTCAAGCGTCCAGGTGCGCTCGGCGGCATCGAAAGTCACATAGCGCTCGAGCTCTACGCCGCCCGACGCGGCGCGACGCACCCCCGAATACGAGGAGACGAAGCGCCTGCCATCGGCGTGGCGCTCGGACATCACGATGCCGTCGAGCGCCATGGCAATCTGCTCCTCGATGAGCTCGCTCGGCAGATCGATGCCATAACGCGCAAGCAGCGTCAGACGCACCACGGTCTCCTGTTCTGAACCCGCATGAAGTGTGGTGAGCGACCCGTCATGGCCCGTGTTCATGGCCTGTAACATGTCGCAGCACTCGGCACCGCGCACCTCGCCCACCACGATGCGGTCGGGGCGCATGCGCAGGGCATTGGTCACCAGGTCGCGGATCGTCACCGCGCCCTCGCCCTCAATTGAAGCCTCGCGCGCCTCTAGGCGCACCACGTGCGGATGATGCGCAAACTTGAGCTCGGCAGAGTCCTCGATTGTCACGATGCGCTCGCCGGTGGAAATCTCACATGACAACGCGTTGAGCAGGGTGGTCTTACCAGATCCCGTGCCTCCCGCAACCGCCAGGTCCTGTCGCAGCGACACCGCGCACGACAACAGCTGCGCATACCAAAGCGGCAGCGACCCCAGCCCCACAAGCTCGTCCAGCGAGCAGATGCGGTCCGAGAACTTTCGGATGGTGAGAATCGGTCCGTCAATCGCCACAGGCGGAATCACCGCGTTGACGCGATAGCCCGTTTTGAGGCGGGCGTTGACGATGGGGCTGCGCTCGTCGATACGGCGGCCAAGTGGCGAGATGATGCGGTCGATAAGCACACGGATCTGCCCATCATCCTCAAACGCATGCTCGATGGGGTGCAAGACGCCGCCGCGTTCAAAGAAAGCCGAGCGGCAGCCGTTGATCATGATCTCGGTAACGGTGTCGTCCTCGATGAGCGGCTGCAACGGCCCCAAGCCCACCACGTCATCCAAAATCTCGTCGATGATGGTCTCGCGCTCGGTCGTCGCGAGGTCGGTCGGCTCTTCAACATTGAGTGCCGCCTCCACCGCGGGACGCAATTCCGAGCGGGCAAGTGCCGGGTCGATATAGGCGCTGATACGCGCCACTTCGTCGTAACCCATGCGGTCCATCACGGCGCGCTTGGTACGTCGTTTCACCGCGCGGCGACGCCCCGCATCTACAGGCGCTGCCTCCGCTGCAGCGCCGGCAGCCTTAATCCTCGTTTGCAGGCTCATCGCTGATCACCCTCGCGCGACCAGGGAAGGCGGATACGCGGGCGCTCGGTACGCGTTGCACGGTCGGCGACCATATCGCTCCAAGGGCCGACGGCGCACCCCAGTTCCACGAGCATCTCGCGCGCGGCCTCGCGCACGCTGGTCGCAAAAGCGCTCGTCTGCCCCACTGCCTCGTCAGCGCGCCCAAACGCCATGAGCGCGGCGAGATCCTGCCCGCCATCGGCGATACGAATCTTGGAGCTCAACGCACAGGCAATCTCAAAGCGCATGGCGACGTCCTCGTCTGCCCCGCGCGCACCGAACCGGTTGAACACGGCGCTCATGCGCGTGCGCGGCACACCTACTCGACTTGCCAGTTCAATGACGCGCGACGCCGATGTCGCGGACGACACCGCAGCATCGCCAACGATCAGGCAACGGTCGCTCGCCGCCACCGCAGCCGCCACGGCGTCGCCCCAAAAGACCGAGGTATCGATAAAGACCACGTCGGATTCGCGACGCAAAACATCAAGCAGTAGCTCCACCGGACGTGCCATGAGCTCGGCTTGCTCGGGCGCCGCAACGGGACCCCAGAGCGTAACGCCTGGCGCCACGCGCATCGATGTGGCTACGATATCCGGCTCGGTGAGCGCGCCCGCCGCCGCCGGCTCGATAAGTGCCGCCATATCGCGCGGAGCATCGACGCCTAACAAGTCGTAAAGGTTTCCAAACATCAGGTCCAGGTCGAGCACGGCGGCACGCAAGCCCAACAGCGACGATGTGTGTGCCATGGTGGCAACGATCGTCGACTTGCCGCAACCGCCCGAACCCGAAATGGCGCAGATGACCGGAGCTCGATGCTGCGGAGCGGCAGCGTCTGCCGGCGGCATCGGAGGCGGCGGGGCGGGCGTCGGCGACAGCGTCCCCGTCTCCCCCGCCGCAACCACACGCTGCGTCCAAGCCGGCATGGCAGCTTGTTCGGTCTGCAAGGCAGGCTCGTTCTGTGCAATCTGCTCATGCTGCATCAGCGACAACTCGCCGCACCCGGCAAAGCCCTCAACTTCGTCGAGTTCATCCGCCAGATTCACGCCGTGCACGTATCCCATATCTACAGCCGGGGAGTCGCCAGCATGCTGTGCCGGCCCTCCAGCGTCATCGTATACAAGGGGGTTCCGGGGGCGCCGACCATGCTCGGCTTCCGCTTTTCCATAATCATCAACACGCGGGCCTCTTGTAGCGCGAGGCGCCCCGGGTTCCCTATCAACAAAAGCATCGGGCTCAATCGTCATGCGCCGATCGGAATCAACCGCTCCCTCGCCCGCGCGCCCGTTGCCGCATATACTGTGCGCAGCGATGACCTCGGTCGCCCCTGCGCGAAACAGCCCCTCGATATCCGACGGATCGAGTGCTTCTATCAACACGACCACGCGACTCACGCGGCCTTCGGCCGTCAGGCGCGCAACAGTCTTGCGCACATCTTCGGTATCGAACAGAGACGCCGCGATGATGGCAGCCCCGCGGCGCGACGGAAACGCCCGCGCCATGGAAATCAGCCCGTCCAGGTCACCCACGCGAAGCACCTGTGCACCCGCATCACGGCCTTCGACTTCCCGCTGCAACAGCCCGTAATCGCCGCACGCGCAGCACGCAAGCCAGATCGCCTTCATCACTCGTCGCCTCCGCTCTTTTTGCCGCGCGCCGTGGCGGGAATCGTCAAGCTGACCGTTCCCTTGCCCGATGCCCCCAGCAGTTCCTTGACGTCTTCGGGGTCAGCCGCCAGCGTCACCCATTCGATCTTGCCCTCGCGCGTGGCACCGGAATCCTCACTGGTATCGATCACGTACGCGCCGCACAGCCGATCGGTTACGCCGTCTTTTTGCACATACACATCCACGTAGCTGCCCACGCCCGTAGCACCGCCGACCGAGTGCTCGGCATCGACCGCCACCGAAACGGCGACCTTGCCCTTAGGCACCTCGAGCTTGTGGCTCTCGGCCTTGGTGTAGACATTGCAGATCACGGCGTTTTTGGGAATACGCGAAGTCGTCACGTCGCCGCGCACCTGGCGCAGCTCGGTCGCCGCGTCACGCGGCAGCAGACTTGTCAGCCATTCCAGGGTTATGACATTGGTCTCATCGAGGGTCTCGCCCACATCGATATCGCGCGCCGCGACGCATACCTCGACGCGATCGCCACCGTACTTGGCCAAGGTCTCAGCCTGGACCTGTTCGGCTTGCGAGCGGATCGACGAGCCGTAAACCATGCAGAGCAGAGCAGCGAGCACGCCCGCGACCAGACTGATGGCGATGCGCTTGCTCTTGTTCACGGCCGCTCCTCTCATGGCAGTGCCGGGCGAATGCCCGTACCACCATTGTCTGGGCGGTCAGAGTGCAAAGCGGCGCAATCGCGATCTTGGTTTTCGATGTCAAACCAATCGCTGACCAAAAGCTGACCAGCCCGTCAAGCTCGTGGCAAGGTTTTGGTCAGCACGTCAACAAACTGCATGTTTCGAGGCTTTTCCGCAGGAAAAAAGCCGTCTCCCGAACAGTTGGGAGACGGCTGTCATAGGAAAAATCAATTACAGATGAACATCGGGATCGAGCATTTGAGCGCTCACGCGCATGGATGACGCCAAGTTTTGGAACGTTTCCAGACGCAGACTGTCGATCTGCCCGGCGTCCTCGGCCTCGCGAACGGCGCAACCCGGCTCATGGGTATGTGTGCAATCGCCAAACCGGCACGCGCGCGATGCCTCGACAATCTCGGGGAAGGCGCGCGCCAGACCCCGCTCGTGACCCACGAGCGGTAGGCTGCGCAGGCCCGGGGCATCGGCGATCACACCGGCGTCGCCCGGCAGCGTCACCATCACGCGCGCGACGGTAGTGTGACGGCCCTGGTCGTCGCGTTCGCGCACACCGCCGGTCGCCAACGTATCGTGGCCCAGCAGTGCATTGAGCAGCGTCGACTTGCCGGCACCCGACTCGCCCAGAATCATGGCGCAGCTCCCGGCAGGCACGCAGGCACGGACCTCGTCTAGGCCGCGGCCCTCGGCAGAGGACGTCACGATCACGCGCACGTCCGGACCCACCAGGCGGCGCACGCGGTCCAGATCGCGCTCGAGCTCCTCGGCATCGCAGCGGTCAGCTTTGGTGAGCACCACCACCGGCTCGGCATCGCAGTCGAGCGCCAACACCAGCGAGCGCGCCACGCGGTCGAGCAGCACCTCACCGGCACCGAGCGCCTGCACGATTAGCACGCTATCCACGTTGGAGCAGAGCACCTGGCGCTCTCCACGGGCACGGCCGCGCCAACGCTCAAAGCTCGTACGGCGCGGCAGCACGCACTCAATCACGCCCATATCGTGCCCGGGAGCGCGGCGCACCGCCACACGGTCGCCCACGGCGGGCAGCAGCACCTCGTCCTCGCCGCGCGACTTGGCAAACCCCACGGCATGCTCGGCACGAAAGGTATCGTCGGCCGTCGCCACCAGCGGAAACCCGCGATCTAAGCGCACCACGGCGCCAAGCTGCATCTGCTCGGGCTCCTCAGCATGTGCGCAAAAGCCGCCAAATGCCGCCTGCTGAGCTTCATCGACCGGCAGGTCATCGAACGCCGGAACATCCTGCAGCGCGTCAAGTCCCGGCACGCTTGCCAGCAGCTCCTCAGCAGACGCGGGGGCCTCGGTCGCAAGCTTCCGACGACGATCGCGCTTAGCCCGCGCCCCCGTCGTCTTCTTCTTCGCTTTAGCCTTAGCCTTGCCCACAAACGCCTCCCAGCACCATAAATCACAACTGGGCAGGTATTTTAAATCAAAAAGAGCTGGCCGGGCAAAGCCCGACCAGCTCACAAACTTTCCCTCAGCCCTTTTCATCCGCACGGGAGAAAAGCCAGCAAGGATACCGCAGGGCCCGCCCGCCGGGAGGGGTTTCCTAAGGGCACATCCCGCAGCCGCAAAGCGGCGAGGACGTGCCCGTGGAAACCCCGCAGGCGGTCGGGCCCGGACAGGTACGTTACTCCTTCTCGACCGCGCGCATGATCGCCTTGTAGATCTCCATAAGCGGGATGATCAGGAAGGCCAGACCCAGCGCGGCAAGAACGCCCTTGAGCTCAAGCGTCACGGGGCCAAAGAACATCTCGGCAAGCGTCGGCTGCACGGTCACGATCACCGTCAGCACCAGTGCCAGCGCGGCGGAAGCCCACAGCCACTTGTTCTGCTTCTTCATGGTGAACAGCGACGCACGACGGCTGCGCATATTGAAGCAGTGGAAAATCTCGACCATGTTGAGCGTGATGAACGCCATCATCACGCCTTCCTCGTCGGCATTGCCGGCGATCATATCGGCGATGTGGATGTAGCCCATGTCAAAGTACACGCCCACAAAGAAGCTCGCCAGCACCAGCACGGTGATGATTAGGCCCTGGACCACGCAGTCCAGACCCATATGTCCGGCAAAGACGCCGTCCTTGGCGTTGCGCGGCTTGCGCTTCATGATGTCGCCCTCGGCGTCCTCCATGCCCAGCGCGAGCGCGGGGAAACAGTCGGTGACCAGGTTCACCCACAGCAGCTGCACCGGCTGGAAGATGGTAAAGCCGATGAGCGTGGCGATGAACACCGAGAAGACCTCGGCAAGGTTAGCCGAAAGCAGGAACTGGATGACCTTGCGGATGTTGTCGTAGATGCGACGGCCCTCTTCGCAGGCACCGATGATGGTAGCGAAATTGTCGTCGGCGAGCACCATGTCGGCGACGTTCTTGGTGACGTCGGTACCAGTAATGCCCATGCCCACGCCGATGTCGGCGCGCTTGATGGACGGGGCGTCGTTGACGCCGTCGCCCGTCATGGCCACGATCTGGTCGCGCGACTTCCAGGCCTCGACGATGCGTGTCTTGTGCTCGGGCTGGACGCGGGCGTACACGCCGTAGTCCTCGATGTGCGCGTCGAGTTCCTCGTCGCTCATGCGATCGAGGTCGGCACCGGTGATGGCATGGCTGCGATCGGTGACGATGCCCAGCTGCTTGGCGATGGCCACGGCGGTGTCGATGTGGTCGCCCGTGATCATGACGGTGCGGATACCGGCATCGTGGGCCTCGCGGATGGCGTCGGCGACCTCGGGGCGGACCGGGTCAATCATGCCGGACAGGCCGCAGAAGACCAGGTCGTGCTCGAGCGCGGCGGGGCTGCAGTCGCTCGGGACCTCGGTGTAGGTGCGGCTTGCCAGCGCCAGTACGCGCAGGGCCTCGTCGGCCATGGCCTTGTTGGCGGCCACGAGCTCGGCGCGACGCTCCTCGGTCAGGGGGACGACCTTATCGCCCTCGTAGATATGGGTGCACAGGCCGATCACCACGTCGGGCGCGCCCTTGGTGTACTGCTCATACTCGCCGTCCAGGGTCTCGACGACCACGGACATCATCTTGCGGCCCGAGTCGAACGGGGCCTCGCCCACGCGCGGGTGCTCGGCAGTCAGGCCAGTAAGACCAGCCTTGCCGGCATCGTTGACGAGCGCGCACTCAGTCGGCTCGCCCACGGCCTCGCCCAGGTCATCGTCCCACTGGGCATCGGAACACAGCGCCATACCGGCCAGGAACTTCTCCTTAGGCGCAGCGAGCTCGTGCTTGACGACGGTCATCTTGTTTTGGGTAAGGGTACCGGTCTTGTCGGAGCAGATGGTCTGCGTGCAGCCGAGAGTTTCGACGGCAGAGAGCTTGCGGATGATTGCCTGGCGCTTGGCCATCTTGGTCACGCCAAGCGATAGCACGATGGTCACGACGGCGACCAGGCCCTCGGGGATGGCAGCGACGGCGAGCGAGACGGCAACCATAAAGGTGTCGAGCAAGGCTGTCGGGTCGGTGAGGACGTTGCCCACGCCGTGACGGATGATGTCGACGCCAAAGATGACGACGCAGATGACGATAACCATGATGGTAAGGATGCGGCTGAGCTCGGCAAGCTTCACCTGCAGCGGCGTGAGCTCTTCCTTGGCCTCGGCCAGGGCGCCGGCGATCTTGCCCATCTCGGTGTTCATACCGGTGCCGACCACGACGGCGCGACCGCGGCCGTATACCACGGTGGAACCCATGTAGCACATGTTCTTGCGGTCGCCGAGCGGCACGTCGTCGGTGCCGGCGGCGAGCTCAATGACGTTGGCATGCTTCTCGACGGGCACGGACTCGCCGGTAAGGGCGGCCTCCTCGATCTTCATCGTGGCGCTCTCGAGCACACGGCAGTCGGCCGGGACGGAGTCGCCCGCCTCGAGCATGATCACATCGCCGGGCACGAGCTCGGCGCTCGGCAGGTGCACGAGCTTGCCGTCGCGCAGCACCTTGGACTGCGCCGCGCTCATCTCCTGCAGGGCCTCGAGGGCCTCCTCGCTTTTAGCCTCCTGGACCACGCCCAGCACCGAGTTGACGATAACGACGAACATGATGATGGCGACATCGGCAAAGTCCGCCTCGCCCTTGACCATGCCCGTGAGCGCGCTGATGACGGCGGCAACGATCAGCATGATGACCATGGGGTCGGCCATCTGCTCAAAGAAGCGCTTCCACAACGGAGTCTTCTCGGCTTCCTCGAGCTTGTTAGGGCCTGTCTTGGCGAGGCGCGACGACGCCTCGTCGTTGCTCAGGCCGAGGTTCTCATCGACGCCCTGGTCGCTGAGCACCTCCGCCGCGGCGGACAGGTATTCCTTTTGCATATAGAGTCCCCTCCTGGGATTCGGGCCACTCAGCAGATTGATGCCCGATCATAATTCCCAGGAGAAGGGCAAGGGCTCATCAAGGCTGCCGTGCTGAGCGGCAGTTGATAGTGGAGCTATGGTACCCCAAAGCAGCGCGTCTAGCCAAAACATTCCAATTGGAAACACGGCTCGAGTGCAACGATGCAGACCGTGTGATGCTCAATATTGATAAAACGTTTTTTCTTCGGCACATCGTTAAACTGAAATATCGCCCAGATAGCAGCGGTCAGAACGGTTGGTAAAGATTTTTCATATACCGTTTTTTCGCAAAAAATGAACTTCTAATTCGGCATACGGTCGATTTTTTGGGGTATTCGGTCGCCATTTCGTTATAATCATCTCAGTTTTATTTCTTATGGTTTATCTATCAGCGCAAGACGATGTCAGATGGAGGTCTGAATGTACAAGCGCACCAAGATTGTATGCACCATGGGTCCCGCCTGCGATAGCGACGAGACCATCCGCGAGATGATTAAGGCGGGCATGAACGTCGCCCGTTTTAACTTCTCGCACGGATCCTACGACGAGCACCACGGTCGCATCGAGCGCGTCCGTCGTATTTCCAAGGAGCTCGGTCTGCCCGTCGGCATCCTGCTCGACACCAAGGGCCCCGAGGTCCGCACCGGCCTTCTGGTCGACGGCAAGAAGGTTGCCGTCAAGACCGGCGATAAGATCGTCGTCACCGCTCAGCCCACGTCCGAGGATTTCCACGGCACCTCTGAGCACATCTCCCTCGACTACCTGGCTCTACCCTCCGAGGTCGAGAAGGGCTCCCTTATCCTGATCGATGATGGTCTGGTTGCCCTCGAGGTCGAGTCCGTCGACGGCCAGGACATGACCTGCGTCGTCAAGAACGACGGCCTGATTGGCGAGCGCAAGGGCGTCAACATGCCCAACGTCAACATCTCGCTGCCCGCCATCACCGAGCGCGATCGTCAGGACATCCTCTTTGGCCTGACCGAGAACATCGACTACATCGCCGCTTCCTTCATCCGTGACGGCGAGTCCGTCCGCGGCATCCGCGAGCTTTGCCGCGAGAACGGT
The DNA here is from genome assembly GCA_036304725.1 of Collinsella sp. GTDB lineage: Bacteria > Actinomycetota > Coriobacteriia > Coriobacteriales > Coriobacteriaceae > Collinsella. Next base: position 145,770 of record JAXIYC010000011.1, read on the forward strand.
GGCGAGCACGTGACGATCTTCCCGAAGATCGAGTGCGCCCTGGGCGTCGAGAACTTCGACGAGATCCTCGAGGCTTCCGACGGCATCATGGTCGCCCGTGGCGACCTGGGCATCGAGATCAAGCCCGAGCTCGTTCCCCACATCCAGAAGGAGATCATCGCCAAGTGCAACGCGGCCTACAAGCCCGTTATCACCGCTACGCAGATGCTCGACTCCATGCAGCAGAACCCGCGCCCGACGCGCGCCGAGGTTGCCGACGTTGCTAACGCCATTTACGACGGCACCGACGCCGTTATGCTCTCTGGCGAGTCCGCTGCCGGTAAGTACCCGGTCGAGGCCGTCAAGATGCAGGCCAGCATTGCTCTCGAGACCGAGAAGTACCTCCCGGCCCACGCTCCGCTCGAGGTTCCGGCCGACGCTCATGGCACCCGCGTTGTTAACAACGTTGTGGGTATGTCCGCTGTGAACATGGCCACCACCGTTGGCGCCAAGTGCATCACCGTGCCGACGACCACCGGTCGTACCGCTCGCCTGATTTCGCACTTCCGTCCCAACATGCCGATCTGCGCGTTCTCCCGCCACGAGTGGGCCGTCCAGCAGATGATCATGTACTGGGGCGTTATCCCGCATCAGGCCGAGATTACCCAGGGCACCGTCAACGGCACGATCGTCAAGGCGATCGAGACCGCTAAGGAGCTCGGCTACGTCGAGGCCGGCGACCTGACCGTCGCTACCGCCGGCGATCCCCGCATGAGCGTCCAGCTCGAGGACAAGGTCTCCTCGACCAACGTCGCTTACGTCGCTCAGGTGCGCTAAAACGCACTTGCAAGCATACTTGCATTGCAAAGGGCCCGGAAGGCTTCGCCTTCCGGGCCCTTTTTCTGTGCCAATGCCGCCGCACGGCAAAACACGCACTCATTTCTTTACCAAAAGCGCGAAATCCACCCTTCGAGGCCCAAAAAATAAGGCTCTGTTAGACCAGGATTGACATACATGTGTCCCCACGGTGCCATATCTTTGACCCCGTAGACCGCGATGATGGGGGCAGCATGTACGCCTAAGACCTGGTCCTCAACTTCAAGAAGGGCATGGCGAACCTC
>JAXIYC010000012.1:0-20289 GCA_036304725.1 Collinsella sp.
CGTCCAGGCCGATGGAGGTAACATGGGGCATGGGAAGCCTCCTCCCCGCAGGTGCGGTAAGGGCTACCGCACGGGCCGATACTCAAAGCCCATTGTGGCATCCCGAGCCCGCGGAAAGAAGCTGCGCCGCGGGGGAGGCGACCCAAATGGCTTTCTCATATCGTCTTACGTTGCTTCGAACGTTGCTTGAGTGCCTCGGAAAGCCCGACGAGCGCCGTGGAGAACGAGACCAAAGCGGTCAGAAGTCTCACGAAATCAATCAGATCGGTCATGGGCATCACCTCCCATCAGATGGAGGGCGCTGCCCGGCACATGGAACTGCCGTCAACGATGCCGATTCTATCAAAGCGCAGTTATATATGCGAATGTTTGTTCGTATTTCAAGAGACCAGCGTCACCTGTGGCAAAGGGACTATCCCTTTGCCACATTATTCGATGACGGTGCGGGAGTTTTGCTTGCGCATGGTGGCGAGCATATGCTTGGGGACGGCGTGGACCATGCAACTGCCGATGGTCGCGCTTGCGGCGGCCTTGGCCGCGTCACTGCCGTTTTTGGTCGCGTAGCTGTGGCGGAAACGCTTGAGCATGGCAATGTCGTTGCCGCCGTCGCCGTAGACCGCGACCTCGTCCTCGGCAATACCGTAGTAGCCCGCCAGCCAGGCCACGCTCTCGCCCTTGTTGCACGCCGCATCCGTAATCTCGAACATCACCGGATCGAACGGCGCGTTGACCACACGGTCCGAGCGCTCGACCAAATACGCCTTAAGGTCGCGCTCCAGCTCGGGCGAGGTCACGCGGCAGTTGATTTTGCACACATCGTGGCGCAGGATGTCACCAATCGACTGGTCGAAATACTGCTCCTCGTGATACCCGCCACGTGCACGCATGCCGCGCATCACAATACGCTTGATGGGGCTATCCTTTTTAAAGCCCGCCTGATGCATCTCGAACGAACCGCTCGAGAACATGCCATCGGGCGTGGAGCAGTCGAAGCAAATATCCGGAAACTCCTTGAGCAGCTCCTCGGTGATCTGTGGGTCGATGGTCCAGGTCTTGAGCACCTCGCCATGGCTGTCGCGCACGATGGATCCGTTGGAGCAGCAGGCGTCAAGCGCCAGCCCCGTAAAGCCATGCTCGCCAATCGGCAGCGTCGAGCGTCCGGTCGCGGGAACCACGTGCAGGCCAGCCTCAGTCAGCTCGCGAATGGCGCGGCGGATAGTCCCATCTGCCTCGTGCAGGGCGTTCAGCAGCGTTCCGTCTAAGTCACTCGCAAACATCTTGATCATGGGCATGCCTCTCTTTCGTCTGCACGATATTTTAGACGAAAGAGAGGCATGCCCATACAAGGGTGTTCCAACGCGCCTGGACATTCGCTTCCGCAGGGCAACGGTGCCCCAGCGCGTTAAGGCAATCGCCGCAAGCGATTTTTCAGCCGATAAAACAGCGCCGTCGTCAACGTCAGCACCGCCAACATAGCTGCGAATACAATCGCCGGTGTCCATCGATCATATGCAACCCCGTACGCCAATTGGCCGATAGGTGTTGCGCAGGAAAGGACCATGTAAACGACCGAAAGCACTTTTCCGCAGAGCTCAGTCGGCGCTACCCGCTGAACAAACGCGATGATTTCAACCGACGTAATGCTCGCCCACACCATGACCCATGCCGAACCAACCGCAAACACGGTGAACACGCATACATCTACGCCGAACAGCAGCGTAACAATAATCGGCGCGACTCCAAAACAGATCATCGCAACATATCGGCATATGCCATTGAAAGAAAAACGATGCGGCCAAATGCCGACCAAGCCACTGCCGGTAAGACCACCCAGGCCCAGAGCAACCTCAACTATCCCAACGCAGGACGATTGCATGCCGAGATGCTTTGTAACAATAATGGGAGCGCCAATCGTTAGCCCAACCAACGCAAGGTTCAAAACTGCCGCAAGCAAAATCACAGCGACCAATGATGCATTTTGCAACAGATACCGAATCGACTCCCGAAAATCGTTTCGGCATGTCGTGCGAGTCGCGCCGTCTCTCATCGTTTCAGATGAGGCGTTTTGCTTGAGTGCGACCCCAAACAAGAGAGCTGAAATCGCAAACGCCACCGACGCGGTTGTGCAAAGAGCATCGATGCCAAAGCACCCATAGACTGCCGTCCCGACCACAGGACCCAAGATATTGCTCACCATGGTCATCTGCGAAACCAATGCAGTGGCCCGCTCAACCTTCTCTTCACCCGCCATACGCACCGTCTCAATTTGGAGCATTGGCTTTAGCAGCGATTGAACACCATATTGAACACAAAGTATCGCTACTACGACGACCGCAAGAGGCAACGAGCGCTTCATGGGGATAGACAGCAGTGATGCAGTCATCAGAGCAATGCCGAGGGACACGAGGACCTCGCGGTGTCTTCCCCGATCCGCTAAGATCCCACCAGCCGGAGTTGCGAGTACGCCGGGTATGAACGCCGTCGCCACGACGGCGCCATATAACGTTGACGATCCACTGCAATCGAACAAGTAAAGTGGATACGCAAAGCACAGCGCCGACAGCATCGAATACGTGCACAGCTGCGCAACCAGAAGTTCCGCGAGCCTGATTGACCGCACTGTTTTTGATTTCAACGAGACGCCGACGTCTCTCAGCCCAGCCATAAGCCCACCCCCTATACATACCACTAGTATGTATTTAATGACTTGAAAAGGGCAGCCGTGGCTACCCTCACAAATCAATTACATACCGTTGGTATCTATATTACCACCCGGCGCGGTCCCATACGTCCCAAATCTGCGCCGTTGTCTGAAGCACTTCATTACCCAAATCGAGCCCCACCGCGGCAGCCATCTGCGCCAAACATTGTGCGCGAGCGAGCATTCGCTCCTTGGGCTCGAGCGGACGGAACAATGGCAGCAGCCAAAGATTCGCCAACAACGATACGGCCTCCGCCGCTTCGCGCGGGCATTCGCACGCAATGGAGCCGTCGGCGATGCCCTCCTCGATCACTGGCAAGAGACAGCCATCGGCCGACTCGTCAAATGAGCCCTGGTACTGCATCGCCAGTAGGCGCGAGCTTTTTACCGGATCTGCTGCAGGACGCATACGTGCCCATAGCTCAATTTGTGGAACAACGGACTCGGGAGCGTACAGTCGCTTGAGCTTTTGGGCTCCGGTCATATTACCGACGCCAAGCATCGAGCGGCGGTGCTCAACAATCGGAGTCATCGCCCGATCAAACGCGGCGTTGAAAATCTCTTCTTTGCTCTTGAAGTGATGATAGACAGCGCCCTTGGTCATGCCGTCGAGACGGTCAACGATATCTTGAATACTCGTCCCCTCATAACCCTGTGCGCAGAATAGCTCCAGTGCCGCGTCGAGAATCTTCGCGACCGTCTCCTCGGGATATTTATTGCGACCCATAATCCGCCCATCCGCAACGCAAGTCTTGTGCCTCATTGCAGCATTTTAACGTTGCGGATGGCAGACGGTCGATTCTACACCGCGGCCGGGCCGTGTTCGCCGGTGCGAATGCGGATGACTTCTTCGACCGGCTCGACCCAAATCTTGCCGTCTCCAACGGCACCGGTGCGGGCGGCATTGCAGATGATGTCGACAATTCCGTCAACGTGCTCATCAGCGCAGATGAGGGTGAACTGCACCTTGGGGATGGTATTGACGAGCAGTTCGTTGCCGCGCACGTATTCCTTCCAGCCATGCTGTGCGCCGCAGCCCTGCACCTGGTTGATAGTCATACCGCGAACATCAGCAGCAAACAGCGCGTCTTTAAGAACCTCAAGCTTCTCCTGGCGCACGATAGCCGTAATTTTCTTCATAGTGAATTCCTCTCTTCAATAAAAGAAATGAATTGTTCTTCACATGGCACGGGTTTTCCAGGTGCCCGAAATTGCCCCGAAAGAGGAGCGCCGCGTACTTCGGTACGCAAGCGACGGTTTGAGGGGCAAGGTCGGGTGCCTGGGAAAGCCGTGCTGCTAATCGAGTCCGGAGAACGAGGGATAGGCGCTCTCGCCGTGCTGACTCGCATCCAGGCCCAGCGCCTCGTCGGCCTCGTCCACGCGCAGGCTGCCGTGGAACAGCGCCTTGACCACCGCGGCGATCACCAAGTCGAGCACCAGTACAATAGCGACCGTCACCACAATGCCCAAAATCTGCGAGATGAGCAGCGAGACATCGCCCGTGTAGAACAGGCCGCCCTTACCGGTCCACGAGAGCTCCGGCACGCAGAACAGCCCCGTGAGCACGCCGCCCAGGATGCCGCCGATGCCGTGGCAGCCAAACGCGTCGAGCGCATCGTCGTAGCCAAATTTGGTCTTAAGATGGCTGATGGCCAGGTAGCAGACGGGAGATACGATCAGGCCCATGACCAGCGCCGCCCACGGCTCGACAAAGCCCGCGCCCGGCGTGACCACCACAAGGCCCGCAACCAGACCGGTGCTGGCGCCCACCAGCGTGGGGCGACCGGTGTGCACGCGCTCGACGGCAAGCCACGAGACCATGCCCGCCGCGCTGGCCGTCACGGTATTGAGGATGGCAAGTGCCGCCACGGCGTCGGCCTTGAACTCGCTGCCGCCGTTAAAGCCAAACCAGCCAAACCAAAGCAGGCCGGCTCCCAGCGCCACAAACGGCACGTTATGCGGACGGTAGCTCACCATGCCAAAGCCGCGACGACGGCCGAGCATTAAGCAGAGAATCAGGCCCGTAAGACCAGACGAGATGTGCACCACGTCGCCGCCGGCAAAGTCGAGCGCGCCGATGATATCGCCAATAAAGGAGCCCTCGCCGCCCCAAACCATGTGAGCGAGCGGCGCATAGACCACGAGCAGCCAAATACCCAGGAAGGCCGTCGTGGCACCGAACTTAACGCGGCCGGCCAGGCTGCCCGTGACGATAGCAGCCGTGATCATGGCAAATGCCATCTGGAAGGCGATGTTGATGATCTGAGGGTAGACGACACCGTCCGCAGCATTGCCCTCAGCCGCCTGCAGCACCTGGTTGAGCACCGGCAGGCACAGCAGCTGGTCAAGGCCTCCAATAAACGGACTCGAACCGTCGCCGCCATAGGCCAGAGACCAGCCGGCAACAATCCACAGCACACCAACCAGACCAATGGCGCCAAAGCACATGAGCATGGTGTTGATGACATTTTTGCGCCTGGACAGGCCGCCATAGAAAAACGCCAGACCCGGTGTCATTAAAAACACGAGCATGGTGCAGATGAGCATAAACGTTGTCGATCCCGTATCGTACATTCGCTCTCCCTTGGTCGCATGAACGTTGTCGGCGCCCATAATGCGGCCGAGGGGCAACTGGTGTAGACCAGATACGGCGTTGTTAAACGCGGCGTTGTCGAATGGAAACGGCGCCGCAATCTTGGAAACGGCGCGGCAACGGACGCGAAACGAACGGGAAATACGCGAGCAAGGAAGCCGTGAGCGCGCCCGTCTCGGCTAGTGGCGGAACAGCTCGCGGGCTCGGTCGCGGAGATTAGTTGCTCGAATGACACCTTCGTAGCGATTGATGCGCAGACGCGGGAAGGCATTGAAAAAGCGCAGGTCACGACGACTGAGTGACACGCTCGGTACCGGACGGCTCATGCGCTTACCGGCAAGGCGACGGCTGAGCGACGGACGCGGCATGCTCGGCGCGGCATCGGCCACGCGGCGGGCAGCGAGCGCCAGGCCGCGAGCACCATCCGAGATAAACGTCGGCATCGAAGCCTTCTCGCGCAGGGCATCGAGCGTCGCGTCGCCCAGCTCCGCCAGCCACGCGTTAACGGCACGGCTGCGGATATGCGTCTGTGCCACCGAGTCGATCGCCGAATCGGGAATACGTTCGAGCATGGAGTCGGACGCATCGGCGAGCGACTCGTTGATGCGGTCGGCAAGGTCGGCCCGGACGCGCTCCAGCTGATCGGACAGACGCCGCCAGCTCGCCAACGAGCATGCCGCGTCGACCATCATCGCGACCGCGACGATAAAAGCGGACAGCCGCACAATCAGCACCGGCAGATGGCCAAGCAGCCCCAACAATGCCGGCTCCACTAAACGGCAAATGCACAACGCACCCAAGCCAAACGCGCATGCCCAGTACAGACAGATGCGTCCGTGCAGGTTAAACGGCAGGTGCGAATAGTCCCAAAAGCGAGCCCCCGTTGTTTTTTCCAGCAGCACGCCTACGCTGTACTCAATCACGCTGCATACGAGCGCTGCAGCGACAAACTGGCTCGAGGCATCCGGAATCCCACGCAACAGCAGCCAGCAGGCAATGCCGCCCGCGCCATAGATGGGGCAGCACGGCCCAAGCAAAAAGCCACTGTTGGCAAATCGTCCGTGATTGAGCATGGCGCATACTGTCGACTCCCATGCCCAACCGCAAAACCCGTAAAAGGCAAACGAGAGCACCAGTGCCGAGAGTGGGCAGGCGGCAAGCGTCGCGCCGCCAAACGCCATATCAATCGCGGTCCCCACCGTCTACCCTCTCCTCTTTTCGCTCGATTCGCCACTCACGTCATCGTCCGCCTCGTCCTTGCGCCGCAGACGACCGGCGACCGTCTCGCGCAGAGCGCACCATTTATCTGCCAGGCATACAATCCAAGCCTCACGACACGTCGGCGGCACTGGCACCAGCGGAAACATATGCCGCACGATAATATTCCGTTCGCGCGGCGTCAGCTCAAAATCTTCCTCCGCACGTGCCAGGGCAAAAAACGGGTGGCGAAAGCCATGCAGCCGATGGCTTGGGTCGGGATCGTGCCAGTCATAGAGAAAGTAATCGTGCAGCAGGGCCCCGCGCAACAACGAAGCACGGTCGACCGAAATGCCGGCACGGCCCAAGCGCTCGGCAAAGGACAGGCTCGCCCGCGCTACCGAAGTCACATGTGCATAGACCGTCACGTCGCCATGCTGGATAAACTCGTGCGTCAGGTCCAAGCGGCCCGCCTGGGCCAGCTGGCGGGCGGCATAGTCGACCTCGTGCGCGATTTTTTCGGCACGAACGGCATCGGACATGCTGCCTCCTTCCAGCGACTCACGGCGACAAGCCACGGCCTGTGCACAATCGATAAAAACATCATGGAATATATCAGTATGGCATCGGACAAAACGTTTTGCCCCACCAGTTGGCGAATTACCGCGCCGCCGTCACATATCAAACGCCAAAATGTGCGAGACTGTCTTGTGCAATTGTGTCGGCCGAGGGAGCGCCGGCGCTCGATTCGCATGGAGTAACCCACAACGATGCTGCTTACGCAAACGACAACGCCCGAGGACGTCAAGGCTCTTAATCGTGCCGAGCTCCCGCAGCTCTGCGACGAGATTCGCCACGCCATCCTCGAAAGCTCCGCCGCCGTCGGCGGGCACGTTGCCCCCAACCTGGGCGTCGTTGAGCTTACGGTCGCGCTCCATCGCGTGTTTAACTCCCCTATCGACAAGATTCTCTTTGACGTTTCGCACCAGACCTACGCCCACAAGGCGCTGACTGGGCGCGCGTACACTTATATCGATCCGAAGCGCTTTGGCGAGGCCTCTGGCTTTGCCAATCCCGACGAGTCCGAGCACGACCTGTTCGCCATGGGCCATACCTCCACGTCGGTGAGCCTGGGCTGCGGCCTGGCGCACGCTCGTGACCTGGCGGGCGATACGTACAACGTCATCACCGTTATTGGCGACGGCTCGCTTTCGGGCGGCTTGGCGTTTGAGGGCTTTAACAATGCCGCCGAACTCGATAGCAACCTGATCATCATCGTCAACGATAACGACCAGTCCATTGCCGAGAACCATGGCGGCCTGTATCGCAATCTGGCCGAGCTGCGAGCCAGCAACGGTACCTGTGAGCGCAACGTTTTCCGCGCGATGGGGCTCGACTACCGCTATCTGGACGCCGGTAACGACGTGTTGGCCCTCGTCGACGCGTTGCAGGAACTGCGCAATATCGATCATCCCATCGTGCTGCACGTCTCCACCGCCAAGGGCAAGGGCTTTGAGCCAGCCCAGAACGACCCCGAACGCTGGCATCACGTGGGTCCGTTTGACATGGCGACTGGGCGCAAGCTCTGCCCGGGCCATCCGAGCGAGCCTGCGCCGCGCACCTATGCCGACATTACGGGCGAGGCCCTGAGCGCTGCCATAGAGCGCGATCCGCAGGTTGTGGGCATCACGGCCGCAACGCCCTACATCATGGGCTTTACGCCCGAGCTTCGCGCCGCGGCAGGCAAGCAGTTTGTTGACGTGGGCATTGCCGAGGAGCACGCCGTGACCTTTGCCACCGCGCTTGCGCGCTCGGGCGCCAAGCCAGTCTTTGGTGTGTACGGCACGTTTTTGCAGCGCGCCTACGACGAGCTGTGGCACGACCTGTGCCTCAACGACGCCCCCGCAACCATCCTGGTATTTGGCGCGTCGATCTTTGGCACCACATCCGAGACGCATCTCTCGTTCTTTGATATTTCCATGCTGGGCGGTCTTCCCAACATGCACTACTTGGCGCCGGCCTGCATGGAGGAATATCTGTCCATGCTGAGCTGGTCGCTCGATCACCGCGAGCATCCTGTGGCGATTCGCGTGCCCGGCATTGGCCTGGTAAGCCGCCCCGACTTGGCGCCTGCCGAGGACGCCGATTACGGTGTCGCGCGCTACAACGTGGTGCGCCAGGGCCGCGACGTGGCCGTGCTCGCGCTCGGCGATTTCTTTGAGCTGGGCGAGCGTGTGGCAAACCGCTTGGCAGCCGAATACGGTATCGAGGCCACGCTCGTCAACCCTCGCTTTGCAACCGAGCTTGACCGCGAGTTCCTCGACAGCCTTGCCGCCGAGCATCGCGTTGTCGTCACCCTCGAGGACGGCATCTTGGACGGCGGTTGGGGCGAACGCGTCGCGTGCTACTTGGCCTGCACGCCCGTGCGCACGCGCACCTTCGGCATCGCCAAGGGCTTCCCCGACCGCTACGACCCCAACGAGCTGCTCGCTCAGAACGGCATGACGGTCGAGAACATGGCCGCCGAGGCCGTAAGGCTACTCAACGAGTAAAAAACCTCCGCAAGGGAAGCACCCATGCGGAGGTTTTTATTTTCGCGGCGCGAAAAACGAATAGCCGTTCATACGCGATCTCCATACTTATATATGCGTCGCGCTGCCGCCATTATAGCGACCGCCGCGAGCGACCACCCCGTCCGCGAAACGCCGTCTCAGCAGCAATAACCGACGTTTCCCAGATAAAACCTACCAAAATAGACCTGTCCCTTTTTGGTAGGTAGAATAACCTATAAGACAAGTATGTTTCTGAGTTATTTCGTGTTGACCCATTTGAGCGGGATGGGGTATAACTCTACTCAACCGCTAGGGATTTTATTGAGAAAGGTGTTCTCCTATGAGCAAGAACCTCTCCCAGCAGGTCGTTCTCGACCGCCGCGGCTTCGTTGCCGCCACCTTCGCAACCGTCGCCGGCCTTGGTCTTGCCGGCTGCTCTGACACCAGCGCCGAGGCTGACAAGGGTTCCGCCGCTGGCTCCTCCAAGAGCTCCGAAGATACCGAGGCTTCCACCACGCTCGACGCCAAGGCATTCGACAAGCTCGTCGACAACGGCCCCAAGGCCGATGACGATGCTATCGCCGCCAGCACCTGGGCCACGGCCGTCAAGGACGCCGGCGTCTTTAAGATCGGCGGCGTTCAGACCTCTACGCTCTTCTCCCTCCTCAACGAGAAAGACGGTCAGACCCGCGGCTTCGATGCCGGTATCGCACAGCTCCTGTCCAACTACATTCTGGGCGAGAACAAGGTCGAGATCACCCAGGTGACCTCGGACACGCGCGAGTCCGTCCTGCAAAACGGCCAGGTCGACGCCGTCTTTGCCACCTACACCATCACTGACGAGCGCAAGAAGCTTGTCTCCTTTGCCGGCCCCTACTACTACACCCAGCAGGCCATCCTGGTGCTCGCCGACAACGACGACATCAAGAGCGTCGACGACCTGGCCGACAAGAACGTCGCCGTCCAGTCCGGCTCCAACGGCCCCGCCATCCTGGAGGAGTTCGCTCCCAAGGCCAGCCAACAGGAGTTCAAGACCGACGAGGAGGCCCGCCAGGCACTCCAGCAGGGCCGCGTTGACGCCTACGTCATCGATAACAACATGCAGCAGAGCGCCCTGGTCCGCGAGCCCGGTAAGTACAAGATCGCCGGCAAGCCCTTCGGCAGCAAGGAGCCCTATGGCATCGGCCTGCCGCTCGATTCCGACGGTGTCGCCTTTGTCAACGACTTCCTTAAGAAGATTGAGGACGATGGCACCTGGACCGAGCTGTGGCAGATCTGCATCGGCGACCGTACGGGCGACACCAATGTTCCCGAGCTGCCCGAGATCGGCGCCTAGGCAGCGAGCCTGGTAACGGCCGCAACGAAACCATACGGAAACGCACGATGTGCTTTATTGCGGTAAACTGTTTCCTCACTGAGTTGTCGGGGCTTCCGTACACACGGGAGCCCCTTTCCTTATCGGCAGGAGGTCCGCATGAGTCTCTCCGAGCTCTGGTCGCTCTATGGCCAGAACTATATCGACGCGCTGCTCGCAACCTGGGGCATGACGCTTGAGTCGTTTGCCATCGCCATGGTGCTGGCCGTCGCCGTCACCGTGATGCGCGTGTCGCCGCTCAAGCCGCTGCGCGTCTTTGGCGACCTGTATGTCCAGGTCTTCCGTAACATCCCCGGCATCGCGCTGCTTATCATCGTCGTCTACGCGCTGCCGCCGCTCAAGGTCGTCCTGCCCTACCGCACCTGCGCTATCGTCGCCACGGTCCTTTTGGGCTCGGCCTTTGGCTCCGAAAACTTTATGAGCGGCATCAACACCGTCGGCGTCGGCCAGGTGGAAGCCGCCCGCTCGCTGGGCATGAGCTTTAACCGTATCCTCGCCAAAATCGTGATACCGCAGGCACTGCGCTCAAGCGTGCTGCCCATGACCAACCTCTTTATCGCCGTCATGCTCACCACCGCGCTCGGCAGCCAGGTGCCGCTTAAGCCGCAGGAGCTCACCGGCGTGGTGAGCTACATCAATACCCGCTCGCTCGGCGGCGTCGCCGCGTTCTTCATCTCGGCGCTCGGCTACCTGGGCACGGCCTTTGTGGTGAGCCACATTGGCAACTACATCGATAAGAAGGTGAGGATCCTCCGATGAGCAAGCACTCCACATCCGCGCTCACCATGCGCGATGCGCTCTACGAGGCTCCCGGCCCCAAGATGCGCGCCAAGATTCGCATCGGCACCGCCATCTCGCTTGTTGCTGTCGCCGCGCTCGCCATCCTGGTACTGCAGCGCTTTTATGTGACCGGTCAGCTTTCGGTCCACTATTGGTATTTCTTTACGCACCTCACTACCTGGAAGTTCTTGCTTGCCGGCTTTGAGGGCACCGTTAAAGTCGCACTCACCGCTGGCGCCATCGCGCTGGTGCTGGGCTTAGCCCTTATGCTCGGCCGCACCAGCGGCATCAAGCCGCTACAGCTGGTCTGCCGCGTGCTCACCGATTTCTTCCGCGGTGTGCCGAGTCTGCTGTTCATCTACTTCTTCTTTTTGGTGCTGCCCCAGTACAAGATCGCGCTACCGTCGTTTTGGATGCTCACGCTTCCCGTCGCGCTCGCCGCAGCTGGCGTACTTGCCGAGATCTTCCGCGCCGGCGTCAATGCCGTGCCGCGCGGTCAGGTCGAGGCAGCCCAGGCGCTCGGTCTCTCCAAGGCCAAAATCACCTTTAAAATCGTGTTGCCGCAGGCTATTCGGTTTATCATCCCGTCCTTGATTTCACAGCTTGTGGTCGTAGTCAAAGACACCACCGTCGCCTATGTGGTGAGCTACCCCGACCTCATGCAAAATGCCCGTGTGCTCATTACCAACTACGACGCCCTCGTGTCGGTCTACCTGGTTATCGCGGTCATCTACATCCTCATCAACGTCGCGATCAACAAGGCCGCTGTCTACGTTTCGCACAAGACCGGCGCGACCATCATCCGCTAACGCTTTACCATTTCGAGTCATAAGGAGCCGAGCACCATGGCACAGAGCACCTCTTCCACCGGCAATCAGCCGCTGATCGAGCTCAGACACGTCGATAAGCACTATGGCGATCTGCACGTCCTCAACGACATCAATCTCTCGGTCGACCGCGGCGAGGTCGTCGTTGTGATTGGACCCTCGGGCTCGGGCAAGTCAACCATGTGCCGCACCATCAACCGCCTGGAAACCATCGACTCGGGCGAGATCCTCATCGAGGGCGAGCCCCTGCCGCAAGAAGGCAAGGATCTTGCCCGCATGCGCGCCGAACTGGGCATGGTGTTTCAGCAGTTCAACCTGTTCGCACATATGACGGTGCTGCAGAACGTCATGCTGGGACCGGTCGACGTACTGGGTGTCTCCAAGGACGAGGCCCGCGAGCGCGCCATGGACCTGCTGGGCCGCGTGGGCGTGGCCGAGCAGGCCGATAAGGTGCCCGCACAGCTTTCGGGCGGCCAACAGCAGCGCGTAGCCATCGCCCGCTCGCTTGCCATGCAACCCAAGGCCATGCTTTTTGACGAGCCCACGAGCGCCCTTGACCCCGAGATGATCAACGAGGTGCTCGAGGTCATGGTCCGTCTAGCCCAGCAGGGCATGACGATGATCGTCATCACGCACGAGATGAACTTCGCACGCCGCGTTGCCGATCGCGTCGTGTTTATGGCCGACGGCCAGATCGTGGAAACCGGCACACCCGACGAGTTCTTCGACCATCCCCAGACCAAGCGCGCCCAGGACTTCCTCAACTCCATCAAGGGGCACTAGCCAGCCACCCCGTGGGGCAAATCCATCGGAAGCGTTGTCCCACGTCTCTCATGCGCCCTGTCACCTTCAGATTCGAAAGCAACACCTATGATCGGAACCCGCACCTCATCGTCCTACACCCCGCACGTCGACGTCGCCCCCGCCGACCGCCCACTCATCCTCGTCGCACCGCGCTGGGAAGAGGCAAAGCCGTTTTTAAGCGAGACGCTCTCCCCCAACGAGGAAATCGCAAGTGTCTTTGTCGATGCCATCCTTGCCGCCGGCGGCCTGCCGCTGCAGATGTCCATCACCGAGGACATTGAGGTCATCCGTCATTACGTCGATATCGCCGACGGCATCGCCATTCCCGGCGGCCCCGATGTCAATCCCAAACGTTGGGGCGATGATCGACCCTACGACCCCACCCTCTGCTGCGAGATCCGCGATAGCTTTGAGTTTAAGCTGGTCGGCGAGGTGCTCCGCGCCAAAAAGCCGCTCTTTACCACCTGCCGCGGCACGCAGTTGCTCAATGTCGCCACCGGCGGCACCCTGTGCATGGACGTGCCAAGCCTGGGCGCGCGCGAGGGCCGCACGCAGTGGCGCCATACCCACGTGCTCAACGACCCCGTGCATCCCGTCGAGGTCGTGCCGGGCTCGTTGCTGGAGCGCGCGCTTGGCGGGCACAGGCTTATCCAGACCAACTCCGCACACCACTGCTGCATCGATCGTCTGGGTAAAAGCACGCGCTTGGTCGCCAAGGCAACCGATGGCGTGCCCGAGTGCATCGAAGTCGAAGGCCAACCCTTCTGCCTGGGCGTGCAATGGCATCCCGAGTACACCTGGCAGACGCTCGAAACCGACTTTAACCTCTGGAAGTCGTTTGTCGAGGCGGCAGCCAAGGTCAAGCAGGCCCGCTAGCACGCGAACCACAAAACAGATAAGGGCGCCCCGCCGGCCACATGGTCCGGCGGGGCGCCCTTTCACCTATATGTGGCCGGCAAGCAGCCCAAGGCTCGCAAGCTCTTATTCAGCCGCCTCGCGCAGAGCCGACATCGTTGCCGCATATTGCTGCTGCAACGCATGCATTCCCTCGCGAGCGCCGTCAACGGCATCGGCGCCGCGCAGTGCTTCGGTCACCACGACCGCCGGCTCGTACAGATTATCGAATCCCAGGTTCTGGCTCACGCCCTTGAGTGTGTGCGCTGCCATAAACGCACCTTCGGCGTCTCCTGCCGCCATGGCGGCCTCCAGCTTGTCCATGCTCTCGTCATCCAAAAACTTGAGGGCAAAGCGGGCAAGCATTTCCTCGCCCATCAGCCGAGCGCACGCGTCATCATAATTAGCGCCGATCTTCTCATACGCCTCACGCATGGAAATCATGGATTAAAACTCCTTAGGTCAAACTAAATCGTGGGAAACGCGACAACGTCGGCGGGGCGTGCCAACGTCTCGGCAATACGGTCTTGCACCTCGAGCAGACAGTCGAGCAACAGCGGGTTAAAGGTGCCGCACTTACCGTCCAGGATCATCTGGATCGCCTCCTTGTGCGGAATAGCGTCCTTGTACACACGCACGCTCGTCAGAGCATCGTACACGTCGGCCACCGAGACCACCTGCGCGGCAATGGGAATATCGTCGCCCTTAAGGCCATCGGGATAGCCCTTGCCGTCCCAGCGCTCGTGGTGCCAACGCGCAATTTGGTACGCATATTCCATAAGCGCATTGCCGACGTGATGGCAACCCAGCTCAAGCAACATGTCGGCGCCGATCGTGGTATGCGTCTTCATAATCTCGAACTCCTCGGACGTAAGGCGTCCGGGTTTGTTGAGAATCGCATCGTCAATCGACATCTTGCCGATATCGTGCAGCGCCGAAGCCAGGGCAATCGTGGAGCGCTCCTCATTGTCGAGGGAGATCGTGTCGCTACGCTGGACCAGACAGTCAAGCAGCAGCTCGGTCAGCTTTTCGATATTCGTAACGTGCCTGCCGCTCTCGCCGTTGCGAAGCTCCATGACGCCGGCCATGATGTCGATGAGCATGCGACTGTTCTTGACGCGCTCGTTGTACTGCTGGGACAGCAGGCTCGTCAGGCGGCGCTGCTTGGCGTATAGGCGGATGGTGTTGCTCACACGGCGGCGCACGACACGGGAGTCAAACGGGCGGTTGATATAGTCCGAGGCGCCCAGCTCGTACGCGCGCAGAACCATATCATCGGAATCTTCGCTCGAAATCATGATGAAAGGCAGATTGTCACTAACCGATCGGCGCGACAGATCGGCCAGCACCTCAAAGCCGCTTACGCCCGGCATGACAATACCCAGCAGCACGAGCGACAACTCATCGCCATAGCGGTCGACCATGTCGAGCGCCGCACGACCGTGGTCGGCCTCGAGGATGCAATACTCGTCCTTGAGCATCTCGCTGAGAATGGCTCGGTTCATCTCGGAGTCATCGACAACAAGCACCAAAGGCTTTTCGCTTTGGAAGGCCTCGATGGAATCGGCATCGGTCACGACCGTACCGGCTTTTGCCTTAGCGCGGCTCAATAACTGGACAGCGCGGCCAACGCCCTCATCGACCGTCTCGCCATGAATGCGAACGCCACCAACACATGCCGTCAAGCTCACGTACTCATGGCCCGGAATAATCGTGGAATGAACGGCTTCGGATACCTGATGCAAGCGACGGGCGAAGTCATCGGAGGGAATATTGGGCATGACGACCACAAACTTGTCGCAGCCATAGCGCACAAGCTCGTCAGTCGAACGGATTCCGCTGCGCATGGCTGTCGCCACAGCACCGAGCGCAAGGTCGCCGGCATGACGGCCACACGTATCGTTGAAGGCCCTAAAATCATCAAGGTCGATCATCGCAATGCCGGCATTCATGCGGGCGCTACGGAGCTTTTCCTCGTAATATCGGCGATTGCGCACGCTCGTCAGCACGTCGGTGTAGACAAGGTCCTCTTCCGCGGCCTCTTGCTCATCGATCGGACGCACCATCAGCAGGACGTGAGGCTCGCCCTCGACCTTCAGAGGGCGCAGGCGAGCGCGGTACTCGGTACCATCATTGAGCAGTTGCTCCGACACCTCATCGGAGTCTGCCAAAGCCTCAAGACTCGACTGGCGCAAACAAGGACACCGATCGCCGGCGAGCAGGCAGTTAGGCTCGCTCTTAATCTGATCGGCCGACAGCAAACGCACCACGGGGTAGGTCTTCGCGACGCGGGCGACCTCAGCGGCAGCCTCCTCGTCGGTTAGATTGACCTCGTGATTATTGAGCATATGGGGCCCTTTCGATAGTTTCGCATGGTAGCGGTGGGTTCCAAATGCTACAAGGGTAACACCTTGTCGATGCAGGTAAGTACGTGAATGCTGTTACATTTTTATGAGTTGACAGGCGGCGCTATTGAAGTCGCAGACGTGAGGTTTTGAGCACATTTGTTAACACGGCCGAAACGTTTGCGGGTGAAGCCTGCTTTGGCCATTGCGGGTGTTAGAGCCCCAGGATGCCACAGACAGCCCGGGCAGCCGCTGCCGGGCGATCGCGCAGGCCGTTGTGCGCCCCAGGAATCATTACGAGGGGGCAATCGAGATATTTGGCAGCCGCTCGCGTGCCAGCCTCGCGGGGCGTGCCAATCGAGAGCTCGCCCAGGAGCACGGCGGCCACCGTTTTTGACGCGCGAACGCTATCCCAATCGGGAACGCAAGTCATAGTAATCCCGTATTCGTTTGCCATGAAACTGCGGCCGTTGCGCAGGGCATGCTTGGCTTCTGCCTCGGTCGTTCCAGGAGCCTCGGGGTCCAAGTCGCCGAGGGCTCCCAAGAAAAGCCGGAGCGCCCTTGAAACCTTCCCAGCCGCAATCATATCGAGCAAAACCGGAGCTGCGCCCATGCCGACGCCTTCGGCCGACACAGCCGGCTCATGCAGAATCGCACGGGCGACGAGGTGGGGTTCGGTACGAAGAAGCTCCAACGCCACCAACGTACCGGCGCTGTGCGCAAGCACATTTGTCGGAGCGCCAACGTGTTCGATCACGGCTTGCAGGTCGGCGGCCTGAGCGGCAAGATCATAGCTGCCGTCTGCCGCATCGCTGCTGCCACCACAGCCGCGGCGGTCGTAGGCAATTACGCGGTAGTTGCGACTGAGCTCACAAGCGATGCTGTCGAAAAATGTGCCGTCGACACAAGCGCCGTGCACGCACACCAAGGCAGGAGTATCAGGCGACACATCCGGGCCGGCATATTCGCGACAGGCAATCGTGGTGCCCGCATTCTCGACCGTAAAATCCATGTTGTACCCCCGTCATCAATGCTCATCCAGTTGCACGTCAGTGCGGTTGGATGGACCCGCATTGCCTTACGCCTTGTTAACAGATTAACTGTACCCGACCCGAGGCTTTTCATGGCACGACATAATAAGCGGCGTGAAAAAACGAAACTTGTAAAGCAAGAGCCCGCACCTTGCTTTGGAGCCGATGCTATGCTTAGGCACAATTGTCTTGAGGAGCATATGCCTATGTCTACGTTTTTGAATGCCAGCCCCATCTTTGGGCCCGTTCGCAGCCGTCGCCTTGGTCTCTCGCTCGGCGTCAACATGATGCCGACCAGCGGCAAAATCTGCACGTTCGACTGCATCTACTGCGAGAACGGCCTCAACGCCGAGCGCCCCTGCCATGAGCCGTACAACACAGCTGCCGTGGTACTCGACGCGCTCGAGGCAAAGCTGCGCGAGATGGCAGCCGAGGGCGAGCTCCCCGATGTAATCACCTTCGCAGGCAACGGCGAGCCCACCGCCGCACCGGAGTTTCCGCAGGCCATTGTCGGCGCCGTCGCGCTGCGCGACGAGCTTGCCCCAAACTCCAAGATCGCCGTGCTCTCCAACGGCACGCGCGCCGACCGCCCCGAGGTGCACGACGCGCTCATGATGGTCGACGACAACATTCTTAAGCTCGATACCGTCGACCCGGCGTTTATCCAGCTGCTCGACCAGCCCGTTGGCCCCTACGACGTCAAACACCAGATCGAGACGTTCGCAAGCTTTAACGGTCACGTTATTATCCAGACGATGTTTTTGAGCGGTGAGTACCGGGGCAAGCCCATCGACAACACCGGCGAGGAGTACGTTGCCCCCTGGCTCGCGGCGCTTGAGCGCATTCGCCCGCAGGAGGCGACCATCTACACGGTGGCGCGCGAAACACCGATCGCCGGCCTTGCCAAAGCAGTGCCCGAGGTACTCGACGCCATTGCCGCGCGCGTGCGCGCCCTCGGTATTCCCTGCCAGGTGAGCTACTAGCAAAACCACGCAGCAGCTAGTGCCCGCCATCCCGCCCCATCAGTTGCGGTGATATAGTTCCTATTTGTGCTGTTAAACCGCTTAAATCGGAACTATATCACCGCAACTTTTATGGACGCGTGGGTGGGCTATACTAGCTGCGAATGAAAGGAAGTTAGCCATGTTTGACAATGGACCCGTGCCCGGCCGCAACGACGCCTGCTGGTGCGGCAGCGGCAAAAAATATAAGAAATGCCATAGCGCCTTTGATGAGCGCCTCGAGCGCTTGTGGGAAGAGGGCTGGGAGGTTCTGCCCCGCACGCTCTACAAGACGCCCGCCGATATCGAGGGCATCAAGCGCTCGGCCGCCATCAACGTGGGCGTGCTCGATTACGTAGGCGAACACATCGCCGCGGGCATGACCACCAACCAGATCGACCAGATGATCTACGACTACACCGTCGAGCACGGCGGCACGCCGGCCGACCTCAACTATGAGGGCTACCCCAAGAGCGTTTGCACCTCGATCAACGACGTGGTCTGTCACGGTATCCCCTGCGATACGGACGTGCTGCATGAGGGCGATATTATCAACGTGGACTGCTCCACGATCCTAGACGGCTACTTTAGTGATTCGAGCCGCATGTTCTGCATCGGCGAGGTCTCTGCCGAGCGCCAGCGCCTGGTCGACGTCACCCGCGCCAGCGTGGAGGCGGGTCTGGCTGCCGTCAAGCCGTGGCTGCCGCTCTCCGTGATGGCTGAGGCCGTGCAAAAGACGGTCGAGGACGCCGGCTTTAGCGTGGTGCGCGAGTACGGCGGACACGGCATCGGTAAGGAGTTCCACGAGGACCCGTTTGTGGGCTTTACCACCGAGGCGCCCGATGTGGACACCATCATGGCTCCGGGCATGGTCTTTACCATCGAGCCCATGGTCAATGCCGGAGCGCCCGACATCAAGATCAGCAAGGGCGACGGCTGGTGTGTGCGCACCAAGGACGGTAGCGATTCGGCCCAGTGCGAGGTACAGCTCGTGGTGACCGAGGACGGCTACGAGCTGCTGAGCTGGTAGCCGTGGATGCGCCGGGCTTCGCGATGGATATGTTAACCATCGCAAAGCCCGGCGTTTTTATAGCGTTTTGCCTGATAAAACCTGCCAAAATAAACCTGCCCCTTTTGGTAGGTCGAGCGGAGAGGACTGCTTGTGAACATCCTGGTTTTGCTGCCCGTCAACGACCGTCATCGTGCAATTCTTGAGTCGAGCGCTCCGGGCGAGGACTTTATCTACACGAGCGCCGACGCCGCCACGCGCGAGCAGGTCGCCGATGCTGACGTGATCTTGGGCAACATCGACCCTGACATGCTCACGGCATGCGAACATCTCCAGCTGTTGCAATTGCAGACCGCTGGCTATGACGATTACTTGGCCGCCGGCACCGTGCCGGCCGACGCCAAATTGTCTTGCTCGGTGGGCGCCTACGGCCAGGCCGTAAGCGAGCACATGTTTGCCATGGTCCTTTCCATGATGAAGCGCCTGCCCGGCTATCACAACTTGCAGCGCGAGCATCGCTGGGAGGATTTGGGGCCGGTCACCTCGCTCAAAAACGCCAATGTGCTGGTGCTGGGCGCGGGCGATATCGGCGGCCACTTCGCCACGCTCTGCCGCAACATGGGCGCGCACGTCCGCGGCATCAAGCGCCATCCACTCGTCTACCCCATTGTGTTTGAGGACATGGACGGCATGGACGCCCTGTCCGAGCGCCTGGCCGAGGCTGACATCGTCGCATCCTTTATGCCCAGCACACCCGAGACCCGCGGCCTGGCGAACGCCGAGTTCTTCGCCGCGATGAAACCGGGCGCCTTCTTTGCCAACGGCGGCCGCGGCGACCTTGTGGTCGCCGACGACTTGGTTGCCGCCCTGGAGTCGGGACATCTCGCCGGCGCCGCGGTCGACGTCACCGACCCCGAGCCGCTGCCTGAGACAAGCCCCCTGTGGGATGCGCCCAACATGCTCATCACGCCGCACGTCTCCGGCTGGTTCCACCTGGCAGCCACGCTCAACAATGTGGTCGACATTGCCGCAGAGAATCTGCGTCACCTGCAAGCCGGCGAGACCCTGCGTTGCTGGATCGAGCAATCAGAACCACCCTTAAAAAGGGTGGTTTGCTCTTAGGGTATAACCCACGGGCTCCGGGCTCGCGTCTAAAGGCGCGGGCCCGGACTTCGTCCAG